>CADALT010000008.1 GCA_902788785.1 uncultured Ruminococcus sp. | reverse complement strand
TGCGGTGACACAGCAAGCGATGGCGACACCAAGGAGACCACAACCAAGGCAGCAACCGGCGCAGAAGGCGGCGACGACGCAAGCGAGGCTGAGGACACAGGTGATACCGGTGACACAGGCGAGGAGAAGAAGTCTGACGGAACCAAGACAAAGCTGAATGTATGGGCTTTCACAGAGGAAGTACCTAACATGATCAACAAGTACATCGAGCTGCACCCCGAGTTCGGCGAGCAGTACGAGATCAATACAACTATCATCGCAACAACAGACGGCGCATATCAGCCCGCACTTGACCAGGCACTGGCAGGCGGCGGCGAAGACGCTCCCGATCTGTACTGCGCAGAGGCTGCATTCGTTCTGAAGTACACACAGGGCGACGCTGCTGAGTATGCTGCACCTTACAAGGATCTGGGCATCGACGTAGATAAGGAAGTTAAGGACGCAGATATCGCACAGTACACAGTAGATATCGGTTCCAGAGACGGCGAGCTGGTTGGTCTGGGTTACCAGGCAACAGGCGGTGCGTTCATCTACAGACGTTCACTGGCTAAGGAAGTTCTGGGTACAGATGATCCTGCTGAGGTTGCAAAGGCAATCGGCGCAGGCAGCGGTAACTGGGATAAGTTCTGGGACGTTGCAGCAAAGATGAAGGATAAGGGCTATGCAATGATCTCCGGTGACGGCGATCTGTGGCACGCAGTTGAGAACAGCTCCGAGCAGGGCTGGATCGTAGACGGCAAGCTGACAATAGATCCTAAGAGAGAGGAATTCCTCGACTTCTCCAAGAAGCTGAAAGACGAGGGTTATCATAACGATACTCAGGACTGGCAGGATGCTTGGTTCGCAGACATGAAGGGTGAGGGTGCAAAGCCTGTATTCGGCTTCTTCGGACCTGCATGGCTGATCAACTACACACTGGCTCCTAACTGCGGCGGTGAAAAGGCTGGCGAAGGCACATATGGTGACTGGGCTATCTGCACACCTCCTGTAGGTTTCTTCTGGGGCGGTACTTGGGTACTGGCAAACAACGACAGCCAGAACAAGGAAGCAGTAGGTAAGATCATTGACTGGATCACACTGGATACATCTGAGGAAGGTCTGCAGTATATGTGGGCAAACGGCACATTTGCTGAGGGCGGCACAAAGGACTGCGTAGCTTCCGGTACAGTAATGGCTAAGTCTAACGGCGAACTGGACTTCCTGGGCGGACAGAATATGTTCGATGTATTCACCGAGGCAAACCAGTATGCAAACGGTAAGAACCTGACACAGTATGACGAGGGTATCAACCAGCGTTGGAGAGATCAGGTTCGTCAGTACTCCGCAGGCGAGAAGTCCAAGGAAGACGCAATCAAGGACTTCAAGCAGGATGTTGCTGATAACTTCGACGTAACAGTTGAGTAATTGACTTAGATCAAATCTAGCTTTATTCACCAGTATCTCGAGATGATATAGCTTAATTCGGCTCTCTGCAAAAGCGGAGAGCCGATGATAGCGAATAAAACAAGGACCTGTCTTGATTCGGTGATTCTCATGAAATTGACCCGTGATAGGACAGGTCTATCTTTTTGTTTGTCAATTGATATAGTACCGGGAGGTAATAATATGAAATCAAAAAGTGCCGGTATGAACTTCGCAAAGTATGGCTATATGTTCAGCATACCTTTCGTAGTGGCATTTCTTATCTTTAATCTGTATCCGACATTCTATACCACATTTTTGGGCTTTACAAACCGTAAAGGTCTGATACAGAAAAGCTATCATGTGCTGGAGCATCCCTTCGATAACTTCAAGGACGTGCTTCACAACCCAACATTCATAACATCACTGAAGAATACTTTCGCTATCTGGATGATGAACTTTATCCCTCAGATAGTTATAGCTCTGCTGCTGACAGCATGGTTCACATCCCACGCAGTACAGCTCAAAGGCAAGGGCTTCTTCAAGGTAGTATTCTATATGCCTAATATCATAACAGCAGCAACAGTAGCAATACTGTTCAACGCACTGTTCGCATATCCCGTAGGCCCTGTGAACGACTTCCTCGTATCCACAGGCATAAGAGACAGTGCATATCACTTTGTAAATAATAAGACAGCCGCAAGGTTGATAGTAGCGTTCATCCAGTTCTGGATGTGGTATGGTAATACAATGATCGTGCTGGTATCAGGTGTGCTGGGTATAAGCCCCGACATCTTTGAAGCCGCACAGATAGACGGCGCAAACGGCGTGCAGACATTCTTCAAGATCACAATACCAAACCTCAAGACTATCCTGCTTTACAACCTGGTAACATCTCTGGTCGGCGGTCTTAATATGTACGATATCCCGAAGATGTTCAGAAACGGCGGACCTGATAACTCAACACTGACATCCAGTGTGTACATATACAATCAGGCGTTCAGCGGAAGCTATCTGTATAACAAGGCAGCCGCAGCCAGCATGATAATGTTCGTGATAATCGCTATATGCTCGGCAATACTGTTCTATATCATGAGAGATAAGGATGAGGCAAAGATCGAGAAAGAAAAGCGTCTGGCAAAGAAGCAGGCAAGGAGGGATCTCTGATATGGCAGAAATGGAAATGAGAGCCGCAGGCTCCAGAAAAAGCAGCGAAAGAGTATTCAAGATCTGTGCATATACATTCTGCATTTTCCTGACACTGCTCAGCTTGCTGCCATTCTGGATAATGATAATCAACGCAACAAGAAGTACGAACCAGATCCAGCAGCACGCTATCTCGTTCCTTCCTTCATCGTACCTGATGAAGAACTTTGCGATACTGACAGGTAAGTCGTTCAACCCAATGAGAGGTTTCGTGAACTCACTGATAATCTCCATCGGTTCGACTATCTGTAACATCTACTTCTCCACCATGACAGCCTTTGCGCTGGTAGCATATGAGTGGAAGCTGAGAAAGCCTTTCTTCACTGTTATCATGGCAGTGCTGATGATACCTGCACAGGTAACATCCATCGGTTTCTATCAGTTCATGTACCAGATCGGTATGACAAACAACTTCCTGGCACTGATACTGCCTTCTATCCAGGCACCTGCAACGGTGTTCTTCATGAGACAGTACATGATCCCGTCGCTGCCAATGGAGATACTCCAGTCAGGACGTATCGACGGCGCAGGCGAATTCAGGATCTTCAACCAGATCGTTCTGCCAATGATGAAGCCCGCAATGGCAATATTCGGATTTGTAACCAGCTGGAACCAGCTGTTCCTTCCCCAGATCCTGCTGACAAGACAGGAACTGTTCACCATGCCTCTGATGGTATCTCTGCTGAACGGCGATATCTACAGAACAGAGTACGGTGCAATTTATCTGGGTCTGCTGCTTACAGTTCTGCCTCTGATGATCGTTTACTTTATCCTTTCTAAGTACATCGTCGAAGGTGTTGCTCTGGGCGGCGTTAAGTCCTGATTTGAATATTACTCCCGATCGGCTGGTCGGGAGTTTTTTATTGACGAAAAAAATACTATATAATAAAGGTAAAGGAGGGCGGCTTATGTTTCTTTTGAATTCCGATCTGTTTGATCTGCACGCACTTATTGTATTCTTTCGCAATGAACCCGAAAGATTCAGTGACTATATATGTGCTTTTGAGGAGATCTTGGATCATATCGGACGTGAACCCACAGATGATAATATAAAACATAATGCCATCAGGAATATTCTCAGAAAGTATAGCCACGGTGACGGTATGCTTTCGTGGTATCTGGTGAATAATGCTTTTTCAAATAATTTGATCGTGATAAAAGATCCTGCTGTATATGGCGTTATCTCGGGAATATTCTGTGAGATGATGGACGTTTATTTTGACACGGACCGATTTGTGATGCTTTGTGATGCAGTTCATAATGTGCCTGTTTTACTTGCGCAAGAGCCTAAACCACGCAAAAATATCGAGATGATGATTAAGCCCTACAGGAAGAATTATAACAGCCGTTTCCTGAAAAATGAGCTTAAAGGTCTGCAATGAGCGTATCGCTAAAATAAAAAATCGGTGAAAGAATACTGAAAAAACTGCGCAGGGGTTTGACAAAGGTCGGTGCATACTATATAATAGATATGGCACGAACGCATATTTCGTGCTATGGGATAAAATAATACAGACCGAGAGGAATTTTATGGATAATAACAGAAGAAACAGCCGCCCTGCTGACAGCTTTAAAGAGCAGTACAGACAGCAGCTGGAGAAATATTCCAGGATGGCGCAGGAGGATAGCGTGGGTTCACGACAAAGAAGGAAACCTGCACGCAATGATTTCGGCGGCTACGATGAATATGATGATTATGACGATTATGATGATGGCTACGATGATTATGATGATGGTTATGACGACGGCTATGATGATTACGAGGTAATAGACAGGCAGCGTTCTCCACACAGGGAAAGCAGACAAAGGCCTCAGCGCAGGCAGCCTTCGAGAAAAACAAGTTCATCACGGCGCAGCGAACCTTCTTCATCAAGAAAAAATAAAAGTTCAAAGAAACGCAGAAAGACTTCCGCTGCAAGACGTGAGGTAAGGCATTACAGCAGGGACGAGCTGCATTTTGGCAGCAACAGAAGGGACGAACGGAGAGTGCAAACAGCAGAACGAAGGAATCCTGTCAGCAGCTTTTTCAGGACGCTGATACTGCTTGTGGTCGTTATATTTATTGGTGCGAACGGGCTCATGTATTACTACATATCACTCGTGAATGTGCGTGACAGGGGGCAGAGAGGATATACTTCGGGCACACTGCAAAGCAGCGATGTGACGAATATACTTCTCATCGGTTCGGATACCCGTGACCCCGAGGAGTTCGGCAGGACCGACTCGATGATGATATTGTCGGTAAATAAGTCCAAAAAAACGGTCACATTAACATCGCTAATGCGTGATATGTATGTGGAGATCATCGGCTATGACCATGACGGAAACAGTGTTGATTTCTGGGATAAGCTCAATTCTGCCTATGTTTACGGCGGTGCGGAGCTGCTGATGGACACTATAGAGTATAACTTTGATATATCTGTTGATGATTATGCCTATGTGGATTTCTTCGCCTTTGTTGATATTGTAGACGCTATAGGCGGCATCGAAGTTGATGTCACCGATGAGGAAGCCGCAGGTATGGAAGACCCCATGGGCGAGCAGAACTGGTACATGGGCAAGCCCAGCGGCACGGATTACCTCGACCACGGCGGCAGACTTAACCTCAACGGCAATCAGGCGCTGGCTTATGCAAGACTCAGATATGTGGGCAATGCGGATTTCCAGCGCACCGAAAGACAGCGTGAGGTCATCAATAAGATAGTCGAGAAGGTAAAGCACTCCGACCCGCTGACCATAAACCGCTTTGCAAGGGCTTCCTGCTCACATCTGATGACGAATATGAGCCGACCCGATATGATGCTTATGGTGTATAAGGCACTGTTCTCGCTGAATTACGAGATGCGCTCGCTGCGTATACCGCCAGAGGACTGCTACTATTACGGTGAGCATGACGGGCAGTCTACTCTGGATGTGGACTTTGATGCGTGCAGGGAAGTGCTCAGACAAGAATTATATTGATAAAATTTGCCGTTCTCCCGAGGGAGGACGGCGATTTTTGCGCTTCGGGAACTATTTGCGAAAAATTTGTCGGCGGCAAAATGGTTTAAAATTGCTGTTTTGATATATGTCATATGATTTTACAGATAGGCTCTGTGCTATTATAAAATGATAGAGCGAATGCTATTACATTTCATTTTAAGAAAAATTATACATTTTATATGCATTATAATTGATCGTATTGACCATTACAAATGAAACATCATAATACATAACATGGTAATTTGTACGCTCAAATTTATGTAGTTGTACGCCTAGTTGGTACATAAACAGGGAATATATAACAATATTAGCCCATATATTTGATGTTCAAAAATTGTTGCTTTTAAGGTGTTATACATACCCTGTGCAGGTGTTTGGGGGACTTGTCAATTATTGCTCACCACCTTACAATTCTTGCGTATTTCGGGCTTGTTAACGATTTCACGAAAATTGATATTCAAGATGCATAATCGCAATTTTTATGTAATTCTAAGCAATAAATGAATAGAAAAAAATGCTCTGTGGTTGTATAATAATATCATGAAATAAAACAACTATAGAAAGGAAGGCTGAATAATGAAGCTTTTTGTTGATACCGCTAATGTTGATGACATCAGAGAGGCAGAGTCACTGGGCGTGATCTGCGGCGTAACTACCAATCCTTCGCTTATCGCAAAGGAAGGCAGAGTTTTTGAGGAAGTTGTTAAAGAGATCACTGAGATCGTTGACGGACCTATCTCCGCTGAAGTTATCTCTCTTGAAGCTGACAAAATGGTTGAAGAGGCTATCCCTCTTTCCAAGATCCACAAAAACATCGTTATAAAGCTGCCAATGTGTGCTGAAGGCCTCAAGGCTTGCAAGAGACTGACAGAAATGGGCATCAAGACAAATGTTACACTGATTTTCTCTGCTGCACAGGCTATACTTGCTGCAAACGCAGGCGCAACTTATGTTTCGCCCTTCCTTGGAAGACTTGACGATATAGGTATGACAGGCATGGATCTCATCACCGAGATCGCTGACATCTTTGCTGTTCAGGGCATCGAGACCGAGATCATTGCTGCGTCTATCAGGAACCCCATCCACGTAACTCAGGCAGCAAGAGCAGGCTGCGATATCGCAACTGTTCCTATGGGCGTTATCAGACAGATGATAAAGCATCCTCTGACTGATATCGGTATAGAGCGTTTCCTGAAGGACTGGGAAGGCGTTCCCTCTAAATAAGCTTTCATCAAAAGGTTTAAATATACTCCAATTTCCACCTTATTTTCTAATTTCGGGATTTCCGGTACACCCTGACAAGGCGTCAGTTTTACCCCGCTGTACGTCTTGTCTGCGGAACCCCGAACCCTTTTTGGGTATATTTGACCTTTTTTATAAATATGATCCATTCTCCTTTTATTTCATATTATATATTCCTTCTGACAGGCAGCCGAGAGATCTTTCGGCTGTTTTGTTTTTATATGGGAAACTTCATCATTGACAAACTAAGTTAAACATGGTACAATATAAATTGGATGTATTTTCTGATAAGGAGGTGTGTTATGGAAAAATATGGTATCGAACTTCCGCCCTACAGCGTGCTCATGAGCGTGTATGACGGGGAGGATCCTGAGTTTTTCAGGCAGAGCGTCGATAGTATGCTCAGACAGACTTACCTCACCGATGACTTCGTGCTGGTCTGCGATGGACCGCTTACAGAAGAACTTGAAGAGATCGTCAGGGAGTATGAGGAGAATTATGACTTCTTCCGACCTGTAAGGCTGGAATATAAAGCAGGTACAGGCGGCTGTGCCAACGCAGGTCTTGCCAGGTGCAGGAATGAGTACGTGGTCAAGATGGACTCGGACGATATCGCTTTGTCCAAAAGATGCGAGCTTTCCATGTACACACTTGCCAAACATCCCGAGGTCGATATGCTTGGCGCTTATATCAAGGAATTCGACAGCGAGACAGGCAAAGAGATAGCTATAAAGAAAACTCCGACTAATAATGAAGCTATCCGTAAATATGCCAAAAGACGCAATCCGTTCAATAATCAGACGCTGGTCTATAAAAAGTCTTTCGTGGATAAGATAGGCGGCTATTCTACAGTCAGAAGATGTGAGGACTACGAGTTCGTGGTCAGGATGCTGGCTGCGGGGGCTGTGGGGAAAAATATCCCGAAGGTGCTGGTAAGATACCGTGTTACTCCCGGTAACTACGACCGCCGCCGAAATTGGGCGAATACCAAGTCTTTTATAGGCGTCAGGTGGAAGATACATCGTTCGGGTTATTCGTCGTTGGTGGATTTCATTATCCCTTCGGCTGCACAGCTGGTGATGTTTTTGCTGCCGGGCTCGCTGACAGGGGCTATTTATAAGAAACTGCTGCGTAAATGACCTGTAATTCTTACAGAAATAAAACAAATTGTTTCATAATAAGGACATTTAAGTAAAAACACTTGACTTTTTGTCGAAAACTTGTTAATATAAATTGATAGGGTTTTGCTCTTATGGATCAATCCTGTCTGGATGACGTGTGAACGTCTGAAAATAAGAAAAAAGGGGGTTCGGTATGGAACCGAGTGTTAAGCTGTGTATGGGCTGTATGAATGAACTCGATGCTGACGGTACTTGTCATCATTGCAGTTACACGGATGATATTCCCCATCTACAGTCATATTTAGCACCGAAAACTGTGCTGGACAATAGATATGTGATCGGTAAGATGCTCTCGTATAACGGTGAGGGCGCATCATATATATGTTACGATATGGTCGGCAAGTGCAAATGCGTATGCCGTGAATATATGCCCGATACTCTCTGCGAAAGAGAGTCTGACGGGCTGACTGTCAGACCGAATAAGGACTGCCTTGCGAAGTATAAAACCTTCATGTCGGAATTTGCTGATATGAACAAGGTGCTTTCAAGGATGAGAAACCTTACCCATATCGCTACAGCTAAGGATATGTTCGTTGAGAACGGTACTACCTATGTTATACTGGAGTATGTCGAGGGCGTTTCCCTTAAAAAGTTCCTCCAGTCCAACACAGGCTATCTTACCTGGGAACAGGTGAAGAAGCTTTTTGTGCCGCTTTTCACAACGCTTAATATAATCCATAACTCGGGTATAATACACAGGGGTATCTCGCCCGAGAATATCATCGTTACAAATGATGGCGAGCTGAAGCTCACAGGCTTCTGTATAAGCTCCATAAGGACATCAAACACAGGGCTTATGCCTGAATTCTACTCGGGCTATACGGCTCCCGAGCAGTATTCTTCTTTGCAGTGGCAGGGCACCTGGACAGATGTTTATGCCGTGGCTGCGGTTATCTACAGGATACTTACGGGAAGTATGCCGCTGGATGCTAATACCAGGATACACAATGATACCATGGTCGAAGCCAGCCGCATAAATCCCAGGATACCAAGGCATATCTCCGATGCTATCGCTCAGGCAATGGCTGTGCGTGGCGAGGACAGAACTAAAACCATAACAGAACTGGTCTCGGGGCTTTTTGAACAGCCCTCAAGGATGGAGCACCTTAAAGGCTCTACCCAGACCATTCCGATACAGCATATCCCCATGGAGGAGAGAAAAAGGCGCAAGGAAGATCTTGATGATTATGAAGATGAGCAGAGCGCCAATAAAAAGCAGAGCAGCAGGATAGCTACTATCGTCGGACTTTGTGTGCTGGCGATACTTCTGGCTATCGGTATATATCTGATGACTCAGCTCTTTGCTCCGCCCGATGAGGATGAAAAGGTCGTATCGAAAAATCCCGCACTGGATTTCTCCTATGATGAATCCGAGGAAGAGGATGATTACGATTTCGGTACAACGACTACCACAGAAAAGCAGCCCGAGGTCGATGATACCGAGTACGGTACAGGCTCTATAATGCCTAAGATAGTGGGTCTTGTGTATTCTGAGGTCGAGAAGAAGATGGGCGATGAGTTTACGCTCAAGCCTAAATATTACTACTCCGATACCGACGAGCGAGGCTATGTAAAGAGCCAGAGCATACCTGAGGGTGTTGACTATGACCCGTCAAGGAAAAATGAACTGGTGATGGACGTCTGCGCAGGTCCTCCGAACATTCCTGTGCCTGATTGTGCAGGTTACTCAAAGAAGGATTACCTCAATCTGCTGGACAGCCTGAATATCAAGTACAGCGTAGCCACCGAGAAGTCGTCCTATGTGGCTGTTGACTATGTCATCAGGACGAGCATTTCAGCAGGCAGCTATATCAATATTGAAAAGGGCGAAGTCCTCAACGTTGTGGTATGTGACGGTGTTGCTACAACTAAGGCTACAAGCGCAAACTCGGCAGCTGAGACTGATTCAGCCGCTGAAACTACCCAGCAGTGGACCGATACCCAGGTCTGGACTGATACTCAGCAGTGGACCGATACCGAGGCTCCCGTTTATCAGGAACCTGCTGAAAATAATGTGACTTATTAGTGACCGTCAGGCAAATATGAAAATTACTTAAACGTTTTCGGCAAAATAACAGAATTTGGTGAACTTAATTTTGTCCGTTTTTTAAAAGTAGTGAAAATCGGTGCAAAGCCCTTGACAATCCGAGGGCTTTGTGCTATCCTAATATGTGGAAAATAAGAAGAAAAAAGGGCGAGGTCTGTGGAAAGCCTGCCCGAAATTTTTGGAGGTATATGATATGGCAAAGAAGATCGGTATCCTTACAAGCGGCGGCGATGCTCCCGGAATGAACGCAGCTGTCAGAGCAGTGTGCAGAGCAGCTCTTCAGAGGGGCATGGAGGTCGTAGGTATCCGCAGAGGTTATAACGGACTGCTCAACGGCGAAGTTATCGATATGACTGCAAGGACAGTTTCAGGTATAATACAGAGAGGCGGTACTTGTCTGTATACTGCAAGATGTCCCGAGTTCAGAACTCACGAGGGCGTTATGAAGGGTAAGGAAAAGTGTGAGGAAATGGGTCTTGACGGCATCGTTGTTATAGGCGGCGATGGTTCTTTCAGAGGCGCAGCAGACCTCTCTGCGGCAGGTATCCCTTGCATCGGTCTGCCCGGTACTATCGACAATGATATTTCCTGCACCGAGTATACTATCGGTTACGATACAGCTATGAATACAGCTATGGAAATGATCGACAAGATCAGAGATACTGCACAGTCCCACGACAGATGCTCTGTTATCGAGGTAATGGGCAGAAATGCAGGCTACATCGCTATCAACGTTGGTCTGGCTGTAGGTGCTGAGGCTGTTATCACTCCCGAAGAGAGCTATGATCTGGATGCTATCTGCGCTAAGATGCAGAAGACCATGAAGACAGGTAAGACACACTTCCTGATAGTTGTTGCCGAAGGTGTCGGCAAGACTGATTATATAACCAAGACAATACAGGAGAAGACAGGTGTTGAGACCAGAGCGACTATCCTCGGCCATGTTCAGAGAGGCGGATCGCCTACAGTTCGTGACAGAGTTATCGCAACACAGATGGGCTACCACGCTGTTGAACTTCTTGAGAAGGGCATCGGCAACAGAGTTGTCGGCATGAAGGATAACAAGATCTATGATGTTGATATCCAGGAGGCACTCTCCATGAAGAAGCCCTTCGAGGATGAGCTTTACGCTATCCTGAACGAGACAGCATTCTGACAGGAAAGCAATTATTGGGGGATCTCGTATTAGGATTTCAAAGCTCCTCATAAACGGCTGTTATGGCTGTTTATGGGGAGTTTTTTATTTTTATGTACAAAAAATGATTGATTCAGAGAAATCGTTTTCGTAATAATAAATTCATGAA
This sequence comes from uncultured Ruminococcus sp., assembly GCA_902788785.1. GTDB lineage: Bacteria > Bacillota > Clostridia > Oscillospirales > Ruminococcaceae > Hominimerdicola. The sequence goes on along the minus strand of CADALT010000008.1, from coordinate 65,617 downwards.
AATAATATGAATGTAAAAAGTTTATGAACTTATAAAACAATAAAATCAATGATGCTGTAAACGATTTCACCGTGATTTTCGTGATTTTATAAATTCGATATTTATAAAATCAGAATTTATGAAAAAATCATGTACAGGTCACAGCTTGAAATGCCGTGTTTTTTGATAATAAAATAAAAAGTTAAACCAGTTGACCAATAAAACCGACATTTGACTTTTTAACACGAAAACGTTATAATTAGGGTGTACTTGGGGAAGTATGATCATGTTGAGGGAAAGGATGCGATATTTTTGAAAAGCAAAAACAAAAAAGGATTCACTCTGATCGAAGTCGTTATCGTTATGGCTATCATCGGTATACTCGCAAGTTTGCTTGTGCCTGCCATGATGGGCTATATACGTCGTTCGAGAGAGAAGCGTATGCTGGGCAACACCAAGTCGATACTTGATGCTGCTTCGGCTGCTGTGGGCTTTGCCTATTCAGATGAGGATTACGGCTCGTTGATGACCAAAAACTATAATGGTCACAAATGCGGTGTTATTACCAGCTATGATCTTCAGCAGGCACAGCTGGGCGGTACACCTACAACTGTTGACGGCGTTATAGCTAAGATTGTTGTTGATGCTGTTGTGCCAAACGGCAGAGCATTCAGCTTTGAGGATTATTCGGGCGGCGCTGATGGTCCTATGGGACAGCAGCTTTCAGCCTATGAGGCAAGCAATCCCGATACACCGGGCTTTGTGATGATCTTCAATGAATCAGGCGAGATCGAACGTCTTGAATACAGCATGGGCAACCAGATCTGTATTTTCGGCGGTGGATTTAATGTTTATAGTGAAGATGCTGCTGAGGCAGTGTTTACAAGCGTATAATTTATTGCTGCTAGAGAGGGACTTTTATGGGTCCCTCTTTTTGTGTATGGTCGGTTTTATGAAGTTTAAAGGGTTTTCACAGAAAAATACTTGAAATTTCTCATGATATGTAGTATAATATTTTTTATATTTGAAATTTATATGGTAAATGGTCTGACTGTTTATCATGGAACGGGAGTGTTATTTATGGTAAATGTTGGTTTTATCGGTGCGGGCAATATGGGCTATGCCATAATGAAGGGTATCAAGGGCAGCGACATGGCTGAAAAGATAAGCCTGTTTGCTTTTGATCCTTTTCAGGATGCTATGGTGAGAGCTGAACAGATGGGCGTCAATACAGTTAAGGACGGCAGCGAGGTCGTAAGCAAATGCGATTATGTTTTCCTCGCAGTAAAGCCTCAGCAGCTTGATGAAGTCCTGGCTGAGATCAAGGACGAAGTGACCAAGGATAAGGTCATTGTTTCCATCTGCGCAGGTATCACAGATGATTATATCGCTTCAAAGACCATCGACGGCGCTAAGGTAGTTATGGTAATGCCTAACACACCTCTGCTGCTGGGCGAGGGTGCAACTGCACTTGCTAAGTCTGACAGCGTGAGTGATGATGAGTTCGGGCTGGTTTGCAGTATATTCGGATCCTGCGGTATTTACTCGGTACTTCCCAAGGATAAGATGAAGGAAGTTATCGCTATAAACGGTTCATCACCTGCTTTCATTTATCTATACGCCCAGTATTTCATCGACTATGCAAAGAGCGTAGGCATTGATGAGAAAGCAGCTACAGACCTGTTCGCAAAGAGCCTTATAGGTTCTGCAAAGATGATAACCGACAGCGGACGTACCCTTGACGAGCTGATAACTATGGTATCCTCAAAGGGCGGCACAACCATCGCAGGACTTGATAAGCTCAGAGCAAATGACCTGAACAAGGCTGTCAGGGAGTGCTGTGAGGCTTGTACAAAGAGGGCTTACGAACTCTCGAAGTAATAATTTGAGCATAGGCTGCATATATATCCGTTGAGGTGATGTATATGCAGAAGGAAGACAGAACGGGTAAAGGTGTGGTCTACAGCAGGGGATTTTTTGCATTCTTGTGCGGTGCTGCGGTCATCGGACTGGTGCTTGGGACCATGTGCTGCTGTCTGGCGGACAAGGGACTCTCGGGCAGCACCATAGGGTATTTTGCTGATACGATCATAAAAAGAAGTTCTATGGAGCAAGGCAGACTGCTGGCTGAATCGCTGTGGGGCAATACTGTGTTCCTGCTGGGTACGGCAGTGCTGGGACTTTGTCCTGTGGGACAGCCCTTTGAACTGGCTTTGCTGGTAATAAGAGGCATGGGGCTTGGATATTCCATGGCGCAGCTTTATTCGCTGGCAGGCAGGGAAATGCTGGGTTACTGCATAGGGCTGATGCTGCCCGGGGCTGTCATAGGCTTGCTGGGGCTGATAGCTGCTGTGCGTGAAGCGTTGTGTCTTTCGGGGATATATCTGAGGATGACCCTTTCGGACAAGCCTGTACAGGGGCTTTCGCAGACCATAAAGCTCTACGGTGCAAAACTGCTGGCAGCGGAAGCTGTGCTCGCTCTGGCGGCAGGTGCAGATACGGTCTGCAACTATCTGTTCATTGAAAGGCTTGGGATATAGGCAACATTAAAGTAAAAAAATAAGGAGAGTAAAATGGCGTTATTCGGAAATTACGACAGACCCGGAAGGGGAGTGCTGAAAACTCCTCATGAGAAAACAGGTTTTTTCAAATTCTGGGAAATATATTTCAGACATATGTGGAAGCTGATATTGCTCAATATGCTTTACTGCATATTCCTGATACCGTTTTTCATCATGATGTCTATCATAGCTTCATATGAGACCATAACACCCGAAAGTCTCAAATGGCTGTGGATCACGGTGTTCTGCGGTATAATGGGACCTGCGACCGCTGCCATGACAAGGGTGGCAAGGAACTTCTCGCAGGAAAGACCCACGTTCGTCGGACACGATTTCTTCAAGGCTTTCAAAGCGAACCTGAAACAGGGACTTATAATGGGCTACATCGACACGCTGGCACTGGTAAGCTTTATTCTGGGGCTGCCTCTGTACGGTCAGATGGCTAGGCAGAACCACACCATGTATATACCGTTTTTGCTGTGCGTAATATTCATGACCATATTCTTCATGATGCATTTTTACATCTATCCCATGATGTGTTCGGCTGACCTTAGTTTGAAACAGATAATAAAAAACTCGCTGTTTCTCGTGGTGATCGGCATCAAGAAGACTTTGTTCACTTTCGTGGCGGCATTGATAGTGGTATTCGTATTTATCGTATTCATGCCATACTCGGCGATATTCATGCTGTTTTTGCCATTCTCGTTCATATGCTTTACGGCTTGCTACAACTGTTATCCCGTAATACGCAAGCACGTTATACAGCCTTATTACGATCAGAGGGGTGAAGAAAACCCTGAAACTGCACGTTATGAGGCAGATGAGGATGAAATGCTCTTCGAGGATAAGGCTGCGGAAGAAATTCCCGTTGCCAGAGAGAGATCCGCAAAGCGCAAGACCATAAGATAACAAAAAACGACCGATGTTTTGCGAACATCGGTCGTTTGTTATATCTGTCAGTTTTTCTCGATATTTCCGAGGGAAAGCGCTTTCAGGTAAGCATTTATGAAACCGTCAAGATCGCCGTCCATCACAGCTTTAACATTGTTGTACTCAAAACCTGTGCGCAGGTCTTTTACGAGTGTGTAGGGCATGAATACGTAGGAACGTATCTGTGAACCCCATGCGATCTCTTTCTGCACGCCCTTGATGTCCTCGATCTTCTCAAGATGCTCACGCTCCTTGATCTCGAGCAGCTTGGCTTTCAGCATCTTCATGGCGTAGTCCCTGTTCTGGAACTGCGAACGCTGGGTCTGGCAGGCTGTTACGATGCCCGTGGGCTTGTGTATCAGTCTTACGGCAGATGAGGTCTTGTTGATGTGCTGACCGCCCGCACCGCTGGAACGGAAAACTTCCATCTCGATGTCCTCGGGTCTGATCTCGACCTCGATGGTGTCATCAAGCTCAGGCATGACTTCAACTGCGGAGAACGAAGTGTGGCGGCTTCCCGAACTGTCGAAAGGCGATATACGTACAAGACGGTGTATGCCCGACTCGCTCTTCAGATAACCATAAGCGTTCTCGCCCTCGATGAACATTGAGCAGCTCTTTACACCTGCGTCGCCGCCCTCGAGTATATCCATTATCTTGGCATTGAAACCGTGGGAATCTGCCCATTTTGTGTACATTCTTATGAGCATCTCGGTCCAGTCCTGCGCCTCTGTACCGCCTGCGCCTGCATGGAAGTTGAGTATCGCATTGCTCTTGTCATACTCGCCTGTCAGCAGAGTTTCAAGAGAAGCTGCATCAAGATCTGCTTTGAGCTTATCAAGGTCAGCCTTGATCTCCTCCACCAGTTCAGCCTGAGTATCCTCGTCCTCTTCGCCTGCCATCTCGATCATGACCTCTATATCATCGGCTGCGGAAACGAATTTGTTGTAGCGCTCCACCTTGCTTTCAAGATTGCGGGTCTGCTGAACGATGGGCTGTGATTTCTCGGGATCGTCCCAGAAACCGGGCTCGGCAGCCTTTTCGTGAAGCTCTTCGATCTTCTCGGCAGCGTTCTCGATATCATAGACATCGTGCAGCTCCTTTATCAAAGGGCGGCAAGCCTCCAGCTCAGACCTGAGGTTTTCCAAAAATATCATATCTATTTCTCCTTATCATAAACGAATTCGTTACATAATCATACATAATATATTATACACTATTCTGCTGATTTTGTAAAGGCTTTTTTATATTTTTATCCGAATTTGAGTATTTCCGTATGTCGGCGCATCACCAATTGACCTTTTTGCGATGATATGATATAATTATCAATGGTCATCAAGAAGATAATTTTCAGAAAACTTTTATGAAAAAGTGAAACTATTATCATGAAAATTGCGTCTAATATATGTAGCGGAAAAAGCAGAAAGGTCAGTGAGTATCCCGCAAAGATATATAGAATAACAGTAAGGAGCGATGGATCGTGGATACATTAGATAATAACAATAAGAAGATAAAAGGGAAAAAGGCAGCTGTGATAGCGGCGATCTGCCTGATAGCGGCAGTGGGCGGAGGTATCGCTGTTTTTGGTGCATTAAATAAAAATGTGACCGAGCCTGTCGAGTCTCGGGCACCTGTGGTAACGGAAGCTGAATCAAGCAAAGAGGAGTCTTCCGAAGATGACAGCTCGGAAGTCGAGAGTGCCCCCGAAAAGCCCGAGATACAGGACTGGGCTGTGGATCTGCTGGAGAGAAACGAAGATGTGGTCGGTTGGATAAAGATACCCGGTATCAAGGACGATAACGGTGATGATATCATAGATTTCCCTGTGCTGCAGGGTGAGGATAATGATTACTACCTCTATAAGGATATAGATGAGGAATATTACGAATCGGGCAGTATCTATATGGACGCATGGAGCGTGCTGAACGGTGAAGAGCAGACGGATAATATCACTGTATTCGGACATCATATGGGTGTGCTGGGCACAAGTTTTACTCATCTTTCGGAGTATAAGAAGGGTGCGGATTTCCTGAAAGACCATGCGCTGATAGAATTTGATTCCATCTATGAAAATGACAGCAAATATGCCATAGTCAGCTGCTTTATGATAAATACCGAGGAATATGAGGACAACGGAAATCTGTTTGAATACATCGGCTACAGAGATTTCGATGATGAGGAATACAAGTTCGATGACTGGTATGATGAGATAACCAAGCGCAGCTGGTACTCAAACGATATAAAGTGTACCGAGAATGACAAGTATATCACACTTTCAACCTGCTCGAAACTGCTGGACAGCGAAGACCTCAGATGGGTCATCGTTGCAAAGAAGCTCACTGCGCAGGACGATGTTGAACATATCATTGACTCCTATAAGGACAGGGCGGACGAGGATATTTATTTCCCGCAGTTCTGGATAGACCGCCACGGCAACAAGAAAGTCGACGGAGGCTGGGCGCTCTAAAATTTTATAACGAAAAAGCCGATGACCGCATTGCCGAAGTTGTCGGCTTTTGGTTATTATGGGACATTTTTACTGCGATTTTTTGAGCCTTCCGTGATTGACAAAGGTAATCTTCTGTGATATAATATATTAAATATAGACAGTACAGACTAAGAAAGGAATAGTAAAATGTCTAAGTATGTTGGTTCTACCTGTATTGTCTGCGGCAAGCGTTTTACTGAGGACGATGACATAGTCGTTTGTCCCGAGTGCGGTACGCCTTACCACAGAGAATGCTATAATGAAAAAGGCAGTTGTGTGAATACTCCGCTGCATGAAAAAGGTGTCGAGTGGATTTCTGATGCCCCTAAACCCGAGGTCAAGGCTTATTCTGCCGAACCCGGAGTAAAGAGGTGTATACGCTGCGGCGCTGAAAATCCTCCCGAGGAGAGATACTGCAAAGAGTGCGGCACTCCGCTGATAAATATGGATACCCCACGTCCCTTTGAGGGCACGGAAAATGCTGAACAGCAGGATGTAGGCACCCGCTTCAATCCTGTAATGCTCAATCAGGACTCCGATATAGATGGCGTAAAGCTTGGGGATTATGCAAGATATGTGGGCTCAAATCCCATAGGTTTTCTGCCTAGCTTTATAAGCTTTGCAAAGGCAGGCAGAGTAGCCTCGCTGAATATTTTTGCAATGATATTCGCACCATTTTATTTTATGTACAGAAAAATGTACAGCTGGGGCATATTCGCAATAATCGTGTCCTGTCTGCTCTCGGTACCTACGACCATTGAAATGATGCAGAGTACCTCGGGTGCATACAGCATGAATATAGACCTGGGCATTGATGTGGAGTCAAAGAGCTTCATTGCACTGGAGCAGGCGGTGACTTTCCTTATGCTGGGATTAAAGCTGGCTTCGGGCATATTCGCAAACTATCTTTATTATAAGAAGGCTAAGCGTGATATCTTGAAGATACGTGAGAATTCAGGCGAAAAATCCAATGAGGAAGTCAACATGGAGATCATCACAACAGGCGGCAGTTCCTGGGGATATGCTCTGCTGGGCATAATGCTGGCAGGCGCTGTAAACATGATGATAATAATGCTGTTGACTGTGCTAAGGTAAAATGCGATTTAATAGAAAATTTACAAAATTACCTGTCGGACACTTGACAAATCCGGCAGGTAATGCTATAATATATGAGTTAATCCTTGCTTGCATCGTAAGGGTGTGGGCGAAATCCAAAAGGAGGTGTTTTTGATGGCAAAGATCAATGAGAACTACGAGGCAATGGTGATTTTCAGCCAGAAGCTCGATGAGGAAGGCGTTAATGCGCTGACAGCAAAGTTCGATGATATGATCAAGGCTAACGCTGAAAACGTTGAGATCAATGTATGGGGCAAGCGCAAGCTGGCTTACGAGATCAACTACGAGAGCGAGGGTACTTATGTGCTCTGGTCTTTCACAAGCGGCACAGCATTCCCTGCAGAGCTGGAGAGAGTACTGGGCATCACAGACGGCGTTATCCGTTTCCTGATCACTACTAAGTAAGTGACGGGACAATCATGAGTATCAGCAGACAGGTAAGCAGAGTTATTATGGAAAGGAACTAGGAATTATGCTGAACAGAGTTATTTTGATGGGCAGGATCACACAGGATCTTGAGGTAAGACAGACACCTAACGGAGTTTCCACCCTGACATTCAATGTGGCAGTGGAGAGAAATTTCAAGGATCAGAATGGTCAGTATCAGGCTGACTTTATCACTTGTGTCGCTTGGAGACAGCAGGCTGAATTTATCGGAAGATATTTCGGTAAGGGCAGAATGATAGCTCTTGAGGGCAACCTCAGAACAAGGACATATGAGGATAAGAATGGTTCAAGGCATTATGTCACAGAGGTCTATGTGGACAGCGTATCATTCACGGGTGAAAAGGCACAGCAGGGCGGTAACTATCAGAACAGTTACGGCAACGGCGGCTACGGCTCGAACGGAGGTTATTCAAACGGCGGTAATAACGGCGGCTTCGGCGGCGGAAATTACGGTGGGAATAACGGCGGAAATAATTTCGGAGGCAACGCTCCCGCTCCTGCGAATAATGCTCAGGCACCGTCTAACGATGCTCTGAATATCGGTGATCTGTCGGATTTTGAGGAAGTTCTTTCTGACGACGGAGTACCGTTCTAAAAAAGATCAATCATGAGAATTTGTAAATGACAGTATTTGCTGTGTCGGAAAAACTTCGGGCAGCAGGAATGTCGTTAAGTCAATTCCTTAACGAGGAGGGAATCATACCATGGAGAAGGAAAGAACCACAGGCAGACCCATGAAGAGGGGCCGCAAGAAGGTTTGTATGTTCTGCGTTGACAGAGCTGAAAAGATCGATTACAAGGATATCACAAAGCTCAGAAAGTGCATGACAGAAAGGGCAAAGATCCTGCCCCGCCGTGTAACAGGCACATGTGCTTATCATCAGAGAGAGCTGACAAAGGCTATCAAGAGAGCAAGACACGTTGCACTCCTGCCTTATGTAGCTGACTAATTTATGCTTTATACGAGGTATCCTTCGGGATACCTCTGTTTTTATACTTAGCTGAAAGTGAGAAACTCATGGACATAAGAAAAGAACTTGATGAGATAGTAAAAAAGTATGACCTTGTTGACCGCACTATAGAATACTTCTGGGCGAATTACGACTGTTATCTTGAAGAAGAGCCCGAGGAGAGCCGTGAGTTGGGTCTTATTGACAGAGATTCGGTAAGAGCTGAATTTTTCGGATATTATTACGGTGTTCCAAATTCTTATGACTTTGAGCATATAAAGGTCTATGTGGATGGTTACCGTAAAGGTAAGGATAGGTGCAGGACTATCAGTTTCTGGTGCATTTACCGCATGGACGGCGAGTTCTTCGATGATTATTTCGTTATAGACTAAGTATTATGTCGAAAAAAGATCGGATATAAGCGGCGGAGAGTCCCGCTGTTTACATCTGCTCTTTTGGGGGCTTATTGCATAGCATTTCCTCTTGCAATAAGACGTGAATTATGTTATAATAAGAACAGAAAGATATTAGTTGGGATACCCAGGACAGTACAATACAAAATTTCTTTTTGTATTACAAAATTGCTTTTTGTATTCGGGGGACTGTCTTGATGAAAGGAGCTTTTATGGAAAAGCGTACAGATATAAAGAGCGGCATGACACTGCCTATGATACCCACCAGAGATCTGGTGGTCTTCCCGGGTATGAGCGTCAATTTTGACGTGGGAAGAGAGATGTCCATACAAAGCTTGCAAAATGCAAGAAATGACTTCGGCGGAGATGTATTTCTCTGTGCACAGAAGGATGTAAATATTGAAGAGCCCGTTAAGAAAGACCTGTATAAGTACGGCACTATCGCCAATATCAGGCAGGTCATCAAAAGTCCCGGCGGAGTGTGCAGATGCATGGTCAGGGGCGTGCGCAAGGCAAGGCTCGTTGAGATGATAGTTAAAGAGGACAGCTATGAGGCTGTTATAAAGCCCGTGCCCAATTACTCCAAGGATAAGCTCTATTCTCATGAGCTGGAGGCTGTGGAGCGTGAGGTGAGAAAGGCTTTTGAAGAGTATGCAAGGCTTATGCCCAAGATGCCGCAGGAGATATATTCTGCGGTAATGGGTTCGAGAACTGCCGAGGAACTTTTCGAGAGCGTGGCTTTCAATGTGCCGCTGTCTTTTGTTGACAGGCAGGCTCTGCTTGAAGGTGCATCCGCAGGCGAAAAGCTGGTGCTGCTGATGACCATACTGGCTAGGGAGATCGACGTGCTCTCGCTGGAACGTGAGATACACGAGCAGGTACAGAGCCAGATCGAGGATAATCAGCGTGAATACTATATCAGAGAGCAGATCAAGGCGCTCCAGAACGAACTGGGCGAGGGCGGCTTCGACGGCACTGATGAGAATGAGATACAGACCTATCACGAGAAGATAGATGAGCTGGAGGCTTCCGATGAGGTCAAGGATAAGCTGACCGAGGAAGTAAAAAGGCTGTCACGTATGTCAGGGGCTTCGCAGGAAGCTGTGGTCATCAGGGGCTATCTTGATACCGTGCTGGCACTGCCCTGGAATGTTTTCACTAAGGATACTACCGATGTGAAAAAGGCGCAGAGCATACTCGATAAGGATCACTACGGACTTAAAAAGGTCAAGGAAAGAATAATAGAAAATCTGGCAGTAAGAGAGCTGACACCCGATATAAAGGGTCAGATACTCTGCCTTGTGGGACCTCCCGGAGTTGGTAAGACCTCTGTGGCGAAGTCTGTGGCAAGGTCGCTGGGCAGAAAGTTTGTCAGAGTATCGCTGGGCGGCGTGCGTGACGAGAGCGATATCAGAGGTCACAGAAAGACCTACGTTGGCGCTATGCCCGGACGTATAATCAATGCCATGAAGCTGGCAGGCTCCAGCAACCCTGTTATGCTGTTGGATGAGATCGATAAGATGAGCAATGATTTCAGGGGCGACCCTTCGTCTGCTATGCTGGAAGTTCTTGACAGCGAGCAGAACAATGCGTTCAGGGATCACTATACCGAGGTACCTTATGACCTGAGCAATGTGCTGTTCATCACTACAGCGAACACCCTTGATACGGTGGCTGCACCTCTGCTTGACAGAATGGAGGTCATCGAGCTTTCTTCCTATACAAGAGAAGAGAAGTTCAACATCGCCAAGAAGCATCTGGTCAGAAAACAGCTGGAAAAGCACGGTCTGACACCTTCGATGATGAGGGTCACAAATGACGGACTGTATATGCTGATAGATGGCTATACCAGAGAAGCAGGTGTGCGTACTCTTGAAAGAACTATCGGGACTCTCTGCCGTAAGGCTGCCAAGGAGATAGTTGAGAACGACGCTAAAAAGGTGACGTTCAATGCCAAGAATATCCCCGATTATCTGGGACATATAAAGTATCTTGAAGACCCTGCCGCAAAAAACGATCAGGTGGGCTGTGTAAACGGTCTTGCATGGACGGCTGTGGGCGGTGTCATGATGCCGCTGGAAGTTCTCGTGCTGGAAGGCAAGGGCAAGATCGAGCTGACAGGTTCGCTGGGCGACGTTATGAAGGAATCTGCAAAGATAGCTGTAAGCTACTGCCGCAGCATTGCGGATAAGTACGGTATAGATAAGGAATTCTACGAGAACAGGGACCTGCATATCCATGCGCCCGAGGGTGCTGTTCCGAAGGACGGTCCTTCCGCAGGTGTTACGATGATAACTGCACTGGTATCCGCCCTCAGCGGAAGAAAGGTGCGCTCGGATGTGGCTATGACAGGTGAGATAACCCTGACAGGCAAGGTGCTGCCCATCGGCGGACTGCGTGAAAAGACCATGGCTGCATATAAGGCAGGCATCAAGACGGTTATCATTCCCGAGAAGAACAGGGCTGACCTGGACGAGGTCGATGATACGGTCAAGGACGGTCTGGAATTTGTTTTTGCCGAGAAGATAACCGACGTGCTGGAGGCTGCACTTGTTCCCGAGAACAATGCGCTGCATGAAGTTATCCCGAAGAGAAGCAAAGCAAGGGCAAGAAAAACCAATTAAAAGATATGAGGGCGGTGTAAGTCCGCCCTCTTTTTGTAAGGAGAAGTGACATGAAGCCGCTTAATTTCAATAAGGCTGAATTTATCACATCGTATGGAAAATTCAGCCAGATACCCGAGTCCGACAGACCCGAGTTTGCATTTTCGGGCAGATCGAACGTGGGCAAATCCTCGCTGATAAACAAGATATTCAACCGCAAGAACATGGCAAGGGTAAGTTCGGTGCCGGGCAAAACGGTGACGATAAACTTCTTTTCTGTGGAAGATGTTTACTTTGTCGATCTGCCCGGATACGGTTATGCAAATGTTTCAAAGAATGAGAAAGCCAAGTGGGGCGACCTTATAGGCGGCTATCTGGGCGACTTCGACCGTGATCTGGAACTGGTGTTCCAGCTGATAGATATGCGCCATGCGCCCAGCAAGGATGACTTGCAGATGATAGATTATCTCATCGACAACGAGATACCCTTCGTGATCGTGCTGACAAAGGCGGATAAGCTAAAACCCACTGCACGCAAGGAACGTATGGAGGCGTTTAAAACGGAGATACCCAGCTTTGAGGATATTTTCTGCATACCGTTCTCGGCGGTGACGGGCGAAGGTGTTGAGGAACTAAAAGAGGTCATCGAGGAAGTCCGCACAGGCTGGTATGAGGATAAAGCACAGCAAGCAGTCGAAGTAGCCGATGAGACCGATGGCGAGGAAAACGGTGAAGATAATGAGGATGAGGAGTTTACAGGATTTCTCACCCCGAGAGGCAGATAGGAGAGTAAAATGAGACTGGATAAATATCTTAAAGTTACAAGACTTATTAAGCGCCGCACCGTGGCGAATGAAGCCTGCGATGAGGGCAGGGTAGTCGTAAACGGCAAGCCTGCCAGGGCATCATACGATGTCAAGGTCGGTGATGAGATCGAGATAAACCTCGGTCAGCGTCCGCTGAAAGTCAGGGTACTCAATGTTACTGAGTATGCTACCAAGGACAATGCGGCGGATAATTACGAAGTCATATCTTAAAACCAAGATATAAGCGCAGAGTTTTTTGCTCTGCGCTTTATTTTTGCATAAACAACAGCGCCCTCGGGAAAAACTCCCAAAGACGCCGCTGTTTCGTGGTAATTTGTATGAAAAAACAAGTGGTTGAAACATCCAGCCGCAGCTGCGGCAGCCCCAATCGGCAGTCCTCACGAAAAGACAGCCGAAAATGATCCAACTCTGTTCTGTAATTATTATAGCACGTTCAAATCATAAAAACAAGGACAAATATTTCAGTTTTTTTGAATACTTATAAGCAATATGGATAAATTTCATTTAATTGTTATAGAATTATAATCAAATATCCTGCTCAGGTCTGAATGATAGGCAGATATACTTTTTTATTGCTCTGTGTCTTTACATTTGCGTTGTTTTATGTTATAATATAAAAGTATATTTATATATTTTTATCGGAAAGAGGTTATTTAAGATGGAGTACAGATTTTCTGAAAAAGTATCACACATAAAGGCTTCGGCTATCAGGGAGATATTGAAGTTTACGTCCGAACCCGGAGTTATCTCGCTGGCAGCAGGCAACCCTGCACCCGAGGCATTCCCCGTAGAGGATATCACAAGATTTTCCCGGGAAATATTTGAGGAAGATCCTATACTGGCTTTGCAGTACAGCATATCCGAGGGCTACACTCCTCTGAGAGATCTGCTGAAAAAGGAACTGGAGAAGAAGGGCGAATTCGTGCCCGACAGAGATGAGCTGATAATCGTCAGCGGTGCACAGCAGGCTAATGCCATGATGGCTAAGGTGCTTTGCGACCCCGGCGACATACTTTGCTGTGAAGCACCCAGCTTCATAGGCTCGCTGAATGCTTTCAAGTCCTACAACGTTGACCTTAGAGGTATTACACTGAAGGATGACGGCATTGATCTGGATGAACTGGAAGAGGTACTGAAACCAGGCAAGGTAAAGCTTATCTACCTGATCTGCAATTTCCAGAACCCCACAGGTCTTACCACTTCGCTTGAAAAGAGAAAGGGCGCATACGAGCTGGCTAAGAAGTACGGCGCTATCATACTGGAGGATAACCCCTATGGCGACCTGAGATTTACAGGCGAGAATATCCCTTCCATCAAGAGCATGGACAAGGACGGCATAGTAGCTTACTCCAGAACATTCTCAAAGGTACTCGCCCCCGGAATAAGAGTGGGCTATATAAGTGCCCCAAAGGAGATCGTGAACAAAATGGTCATCTGCAAGCAGGTTGACGATGTTCATACCAATATCTGGGCACAGGTGCTGGCATACAAGTTCATGACAAAGTGCGATATGAATGCGCATCTTGAAAAGCTGAGAGAGATCTACAGACATAAGTGCAGCCTGATGATCGAACAGATCGAGAAGAATTTCTCCAGCAAGATCAAGTTCACAAGACCCGAGGGCGGACTTTTCGTATGGTGTACACTTCCCGAGGGCTGCGATATGACAGCTTTCTGCACAAGGGCAGTCAAGGAGTTCAAGGTAGCTGTAGTTCCCGGCAACGCATTTATGATCTCCGAGAGCGACCACACAACTTCATTCAGACTGAATTTCTCCACCCCCACAGACGAACAGCTTGTGGCAGGCTGCGAGATGCTTGGAAAACTTTCCAAGGAGATGTTCGGTGAATAATAAACTTAAAGATATACCTTTCACACCTTTCCAGCTGGGGCTGACACTGATGAACAGCATCGGGCTGATATTCTGTATCGGCGGTGATGTGTTCATGATGATGTATGACAGAGGCACAGTAAGCAAAGGTCTGGTCGTGGCTAATCTGGTGATGGCGGTCATTACCCTGATAATGTGCGGGGCACTTGTGTTCCGTGCAGGGGAAATAGACCTGTGGAACCATGATGATGACGGAGATAAGCGTCCTGCGGTCATAGCGCTGAGGACATATCTCTGCATGGTGGCAGCTGACCTGACAGGTGTGCTGATGCTTATGCTTTTCGGGGCACTGGTCTGGAATGGTGCTATGAGAGCGATAATGATATATGCGCCGCTGATGTTCATAGCGGCAGGTGCAGTATACTTCTGGCGGACAAGCAGAATGGGTGCGCAGCAGGATGAACTGACCGAGGAGGATTCCGAAAGGCAGGAACTTATGAAAGCTGTGGACGCCATAATCGCAGAGGAACATTCTCCCAGGACCGCAGAAAGCATACTGGCTGAGATAAAGGCTGATATAGAGATAGAAAATATTAAAGACGAATGATAAAGGGACATTTAATATGAAAAAGAAACATGGTCTTATGATCGTACTGGGTGCTTTGATACTGCCCGCACTGCTTTGCAGCTGCGGCAACAGAGATGGCTACAACAGCAAAAAGCACGTTGAAGCTGCAATAAAGCACATGGATGAAAAGTACGGGGCAAAGTTTACTTTGTCGGGCGATAATACCCAGCTTGGTTCGGGCAACGTTTTCGGCAGACACAGCGAGTATGTGAATATACTTGTCAGCTGCGATGAGATACCCGGGAAGGATATAGTCGTATTCAGCAATGACGGTGAAAAGTTTTTTGATGATTACATCTGTATGAAGTTTGAGGATCAGGTGCATCAGGATATACTGGATATCGCAGAAGATATATATTTCGGCGATGAACCTGTTGTTATGATATTTTCCGATAATTCAAGGAATACACGCATGAGTGACAGAGAGCTGGCAGCAGATACCACTTATGAGGAATTCCTGCGATCGGGTGCGATCGGGTGGGTCGAGATATGTGTCGATGACAGATCCGATCAGGTAAATAAATTCCGCACACTTGCCAAGACCATGATAGAAAAGGGCATCAACTGCGAACCCACGGTATATCATTTTGTTGATAACAGCTATACTGCGGTAAACAAGCGTAACCCTGCTCAGAGCATTGATTTCAGGAAAGGATGCGGTCAGATAAGGCTGGACGGTTTTGTGCCGCTGCTTGATGAGGAGTTCAACGGTAAGCTGATGATAAGCGGTGATATGATCGATAGCGTACATGATGTGCCTATGGAGCCTGCACCCGATGAAACAGCGGATACCTATGCGGCTTATTTCAAGACCCGAGATCAGAATGAATCAGAGGCAAGCGAGTCAAGGAGAGCTTTTCTTGAAGATACGTCTCTTGAATCGGTCGCCGAATGGCACGGATTTAATAACTATGATGATAACGGTTCACTGATAGACAGCAGTGCCGATAGTTATGGGGACGATTCGCATGAGGAAACGCATAAGCCTGTTGATTCCATAGATATGGGCGATATATCTATGCCCGATGTGCCCAAGATAACCACATTTGGGGACTTTTAAAGGGTAAAAATATGGACAGTTGTCCCTTTTGATAATAAAATATCTCAATTAAAATATAAGGAGTAAAGTAAAATGGCAGAACTTAATTTTTCCAAGGATAAAAAGCTGATACTCAGCATGATACAGCCCACGGGAACATTCACCCTGGGCAACTACCTGGGTGCTGTTAAGAACTGGGGTCCTCTCCAGGAAGAGTTCAACTGCATATATGCGGTGGCTGATCTCCATTCCATCACAGTTACACAGGACCCTGCAACACTGAGAAAGAATTCCATGGCAGCTTATGCGCTGATGATGGCTTGCGGCCTTGACCCCGAGAAGAGCGTGCTGTTCTTCCAGAGCCACAACTGCTTCCATCCAGAGCTTAGCTGGGTGCTGGGCTGTTCAACACAGTTCGGTGAGCTTTCAAGAATGACACAGTTCAAGGATAAGTCCGCTAAGCACGCTGATAATATCAACGCAGGCCTGTTTACATATCCTGTGCTGATGGCTGCGGATATACTGGCTTATAATGCTGATATGGTGCCCATAGGTGTTGACCAGAAGCAGCATCTCGAACTGGCTAGGAACATCGCACAGCGCTTCAATCAGCGTTACGGTGATTTCTTTACTCTGCCCGAGCCTTTCATACCTAAGATGGGCGCTAAGGTAATGAGTTTGCAGGACCCCACAAAGAAGATGTCCAAGTCAGATGAAAATCCCAATGCCTGCATACTTATACTTGATGATAAGGATACCATTATCCGCAAGTTCAAGAGAGCAGTGACAGATTCCGATACAGAGGTAAGATTTGCCGAGGGCAAGGACGGCATCAACAACCTGATGACCATATACTCTGTTGTAACAGGCAAGAACTATGATGAGATAGAGAAGGAATTCGCAGGCAAGGGCTACGGCGACTTCAAGCTGGCTGTGGGCGAGGCTGTGGCTGACCACCTTGAGCCTGTAAGAACTAAGTTCGACCAGCTCATCAACGATAAGGCATACCTCAAAAAGTGCTATACCGAGGGCGCTGAAAAGGCAAAGCTCATATCTTCAAGAGTTGTATCCAAGGTATATCACAAGGTCGGCTTTGTTGACCCCAGGTAATGACCGAGAAGATAAACGGCATTCTTGATGAGATAGAGCGCCGAGAAGGAGTAAAGATAATTTTCGCCGCTGAGGCAGGAAGCAGGGCAAAAGGCTATGCTTCCGCCGAAAGCGACTTTGATGTGAGATTTGTATACATAAGACCCCGTGAATTCTATCTCAGGCTCGATAAGACCAAAGATGTGATAGAGTGGGGCGATGACGGCGTATATGATGTGAACGGATGGGATATACAGAAAGCTCTGCGGCTGTTGTATAATTCAAATCCGAGCTTTTTTGAGTGGGCATCATCGCCTGTTGTATACAGGACTTCACCCGAATGGGAAAAGCTGAGTGGGCTGATGGGAGACTATTTCAGCCCGAAAGCTGCTTTTATGCATTATTATGGCATTGCAAAGGGTAATTACAGAGATCATCTTAAAGGTGAAGAAGTCAGACTGAAAAAGTACATATACGCTGTCAGTCCGCTGTTGTGCTGTCGATGGATAACCGAGAAAGGCACTTTTCCGCCTTTGGATATCAACAGGCTCATCTCGGAGGTATGCCCCGATGAGATAAAACATGACTTCTGTGAGCTTATTGATATGAAAAAGCAGAAAAAGCTTGATACAGGCAGGCGGATAGATACGCTCGGTGCATTTATCGAGGATGAGCTGTGTTGCATCGAAAGCACCGCAGAGAAACTTTCAGGCAAGTCAGGCGGAAGCTGGGAGGAACTCAACAGCTATTTTCTTAGCATACTATGATTTGAAAGGGCAGGTAAGCAGGCTTTGAAGAATGCACTTATTAAAGATACGCTGCGTGAGATAAAGCGTGCGCCAGGGCGGTTTCTTTCGGTGTTTCTCATAGTGGCGCTGGGCTGCGGATTTTTCTCGGGGATAAAGGCGACCATGCCCGATATGGTCGGTACGGCTGCAAAATACTTTGAAGAGTTTCGGCTGATGGATATGCGCTTCATATCCACCATCGGTGTCAGATCATCTGACGTTGAGGCGGTAAAGGAAGCGGATAATGTCAGGGGCGCTCATGCGGCATACTCCAAGGACGTTTTCTATTTGCATGATGACCAGACACTGGTGCTCAAATGCATTTCATTCAACAGCAGCCTTGATGATGACAGCCCCAATCTGATGAACAAGATCAATGTCATCGAGGGGCGTATGCCCGTTGCACCGGGGGAGTGTGCGGTGGAAGTAAAGATATCTTCTCCCGATACTTTCAGGCTGGGCGAAATGCTGACCTTTACCGATCCCGATGATACAAAGCGCCTTACGGATACGCTGGAAAATGATACTTTTAAGATAGTGGGCATAGTTACTTCGCCGCTGTATATCGGCTACGAACGAGACCCCACCGATGTGGGCAGCGGAACTATCGTCAGCAATGTATTCCTGCGTGAGGAAGAGTTTATAACTAACTACTACACCGAGATGTTCGTGGACCTGGAGGGGCTTGATGAGAAAGACCCTTTCTCCGAGGACTACCGCAAAAGCGTCGAGGTGCAGGGGGCTGCGGCTGAAAAGGCATTCAGAGAAAGCGTCATGCAGAGGTATGAAAAGCTTAAAGGCGATGCAGATGAGAGGATAGCTGCTGCCGAAGCCACAGCTGAGACTCTTGAAAAAATAATCGATATGCCGCAGGATGAGCTTAAAAGCACATATATCGAATACCGCAGAAAGGCTGAGGCGGCAAAGCAGGTCTATGAAGATGAACAGGCAAAGGGCAGGAATGCACTGCTTGAAAGGTCTGCTATGTTAAAGTCCGAGAAAGCCCTGAAAGCGGTGGGCGAGCTTATTCTTGACGGTGATGATGAAAACGGTAAAGCCCATACCGAGTACAGAGCGCAGCTTGAACAGGCATACAAGGATATCAACGATGCCCGTGAACAGACAGGCAGCGTGGGCGAACCCGAGTTTTACTGCTATGACCGTTTCAAGGCGAGCAAGGACTACTCTTCGTTCGAGGGTGACAGCCGCAAGATAGATTCCATATCCAGAGTTTTCCCCGTGTTTTTCGTGCTGGTGGCGGCACTGGTCTGCCTGACTACCATGTCTAGGATAGTTGAAGAACAGCGCAGTACCATAGGCGTGTATAAAGCGCTGGGCTATACCGAGGGCGAGATACTTTCAAGGTATTTGTTTTATTCCGCAGTGGCAGCGGTCAGCGGAAGCGTGATAGGCTCGGCGGCGGGTATGAAGATATTTCCGCATATGATATATTCGGGGTATAAGATGCTTTATAATATCCCGAAATTAAGCACACCGATACATCCGCTGTATATGCTGATGTGCTGTATGGTTTCGGTCATTTGTGTCTGCGGTGTCACGGTGTTTTCGTGCAGGCGTGAACTGGCGGAACACCCGGGCAGTCTTATGCGCCCGAGATCTCCCGTGGCAGGCAAGAGAGTGTTCCTCGAACGGATAGGTCCTGTCTGGAACAGGCTTAGCTTCATGGGCAAGGTCACGATCAGGAATATGCTGCGCAGCAAGCGCAGAGCTTTCATGACAATGGCAGGCGTTGCAGGCTGTACGGCACTGATAATCACAGGATTCGGGCTGAAAAACTCTATCGGTTCGGTCATTGATAAGCAGTTCGGGCAGATCTATCTCTATGACGGCATGGCTGTGCTCAACCGAAGATGCGGATATGATGATATCGAAGCGGCACTTTCGGGACGTGAGGAGATCGAGGTGTACTCGCAGGCGGTGCTCAACGAGATAACAGCGCATACCGACAAAGGTCAGTATACTGCGGATATCTGCGTGTTTGACCGACCTGAAAAGCTGGATAGTTTCATTGTACTGAGTGATGCAGAGAATGGCAGCAGGCTCACCCTAGATGAAAGCGGTGTAATCATTACGGAGAAGCTTGCAAAGCTCCTTGCACTCCATGAGGGCGATGATCTTGAGCTTACGGATAGCGAGGGCAAGACCGTATCCGTAAAGATCACGGGCATAAGCGAGAACTATGCGCTGCACTATGTATTCATGCTGCCCGGTACCTATGAGGAGAAGTTCGGTGAAAAGGCGCAGAACAATGTGGCTTTCATTGACTTGAAAAAGGGCAGCGAACGTGAGGCTTTCAGGCAGGAGCTGATAAAGGACGAACGCTTCTATGGGCTAAGCTATCAGGAGGATCAGAGCAGCGGTGTCAAGAACAATCTTGACAGTATGGATGCGGTCATTGCCGTGCTGATAGTCAGCGCAGGTCTGCTGGCTGTGGTGGTGCTCTACGATCTGGCAAGCATAAATATCACCGAGAGAAAGCGTGAGATAGCGACTGTTAAGGTGCTGGGATTTTTCGACAGAGAAACAGATGATTATATCCTCCGTGAGAATTTGCTTTCGGCTTGTGTGGGACTTCTGCTTGGTCTGCCCCTTGGAAGAGTGCTGCATTATTTTGTAACAGTCACCGCAGAGGTAGATATGATGATGTTCGACAGAACACTTGACGGAATGTCATGTCTTTTGGGCGTGATGATGACAGCAGGCTTCACGCTGGCGGTTAATATAGGACTTCATTTCACCCTTAAAAAAGTAGATATGATAGGTTCGCTCAAATCAGTGGAATAGAGGTAGGAGACATGGGTAAAAAGGCATATATAATACTGCATATCGCAGCAGATATCATAATGACACCAATGATCATTATTATTTGTCTTTTTTGTGTCGGTTTTCACGATGCATCAAGATCTTTTGTGATATCTATGATAGTTTATGTTCTGCTGCATATTTTATATTATATTTTTGGATATAAAAAGGTCAAGTATTTAGATAGTGCTGATATTCTCGGGCTGAGTATTGAGGCTATTCTGCTTAGTCCTGTGTCAGTATTGTATTTGTTAAGTGTATTTCACAGATGAAATTTATATGGTGGTTATTGGAAGGATAGTAAAGTGAAAAAGAAAGTTTATTATTTGATATTATCAGCGGCGGCAGTTATATTGCCTGAGTTTTGTTTTTATTTTCCGCTGAACGCATTGGTCATCACACTTGAAAAAAGTGTGTTCTATGTGACATTCGGAATATACGCTGTGCTGGCGGCGGCATTCATAATATTCGGTGCAAAGAAAGTAAAAGACTGGAATAAACTGGATATACTGTGGTCTGTGCTTGTGATAATTGCAGGCATCGTGCTTATAATCCCGATATTCTTTGTGCTGCTGTTTTTCAGGAATATTTTTAGTGATGCGGCGCTGATGATATAAAAAATAAGATATATTCAGATAAAAAGGACTTTGTCCTGAATATAAACAAAACAACTGGAGGTAGTTACAATGAAAGAGAAGATCAGAGAAACAGTAAGAACGATCATTGATGAAGAGGTAAACAAGCCTCAGGTCGGTTATTTCTGGAAGGGTCTGGCACTTTTCCTGATGGGCGTAGTGGTAGGTTTTTATCTTTCACCCATCAAGAAGGGCGTAAAGATCGGCTGCAACAATGGCAATAACTGCACTGACAGCGGAAAAATATCAGGCAGCTGCGATCTTTTAAGCAAAGATAATAATGAAGATGAAGAATTGGAAAGCGGAAATTATTGCGCTGACTGATAAATAATTTAAAGGAGAGTAAGATCTATGAAGCTGGGAATGGTAGGACTGCCGAACGTCGGCAAATCTACACTGTTTAACGCATTGACTAACGCAGGTGCGGAGTCTGCGAACTATCCGTTCTGTACTATCGAACCTAATGTGGGTATAGTTTCTGTGCCCGATGCAAGGCTGGACAAGCTGGCTGAAATGTATCACCCTGTAAAGTTCACACCTGCAACGCTGGAATTTGTGGACATTGCGGGTCTGGTAAAGGGCGCATCAAAGGGTGAGGGTCTTGGCAACAAGTTCCTTTCCAACATCCGTGAGGTGGACGCTATAGTTCACGTTGTAAGATGCTTTGAGGACGATAATATCATCCATGTGGACGGTTCCATCGACCCTGCAAGAGATATCGAGACCATCGACCTTGAACTTATCTTCTCGGATATCGAGCTTATCGACAGAAGGATAGACCGTACCAAGAAAGCTATGAAGGGCGATAAGAGCCTTGGTGCTGTGGTAGAGTTCCTTGAAAGGCTGAAAGCTCATCTGGAGGAAGGCAGGAGCGCAAGAAGCTTCGATATGACAGATGATGAGCTGGAGCTGCTGAAGGAAACACCCCTGCTTTCTCTGAAACCCGTTATATATGCGGCAAATCTCAGCGAGAATGATTTCAGGAACAATATCGACACCAATGCAGGCTACAAGAAGGTCTGTGAGATAGCTGCTGCGGAGAAGTCTGCGGTGCTGCCTATCTGTGCACAGATAGAGGCTGAGATATCTGATATGGACGCTGAGGACAAGGCAATGTTCTTAGCAGACCTTGGTCTTGAAACTTCGGGACTTGACAGGATAATCAAGGAAGGCTATGCGCTGCTGGGACTTATCTCGTTCCTGACAGCAGGCGAGCCCGAGGTAAGGGCATGGACCATTACCAAGGGCACAAAAGCACCACAGGCAGCAGGCAAGATACACTCGGATTTCGAGCGTGGCTTTATCAGGGCAGAGGTAGTGTCCTTTGATGATCTTATGCAGTATGGTTCGATGAATGCAGTGCGTGAGAAAGGCCTTGCCCGTCAGGAGGGTAAGGAGTACGTTATGCAGGACGGAGATATTGTATTGTTCAAGTTCAATGTATAATTGTATATAACCGGTATATGAACTATATAATAAAAGTGCTGTGCAGCCGTTGGCTTTGCAGCACTTTTTTTGTGTTAAATGCTGATATTTGTATTGTAATGCAACCTTGTCTTGACTACATTATTAGCAAATGGTATAATATTATTGTGTGTTTTATGTTAAATGCCATATAAAACAAGTAAATAAAAGGAGGCAATCTAAATGGCAATTAAGAAGAAAGTGATAGTGATCCCTGCGGTAGCTTTAGTGCTGGCAGGCGGCGGATTATATGCTTGTTCGTCTTTATCCAAAATGAGTCAGAATTTGCCCGGTATGGAGTATACTGTGGTAAAAGCAAGCAAGAATGATCTTTCACAGATGATCTCAACAACAGGTAAGGTAATAGGTAACGGCAAGGTGGATGTTACCACAAAGCTTACTTGTACTGTAGCTGAGGTAAAGGTAAGTCTGGGCGATCATGTCAAGGAGGGCGATGTGCTCTGCGTATTTGACAGCACAGACCTTGAGGAGGAGTATGAGTCTCTGAAAAAGCAGCTGAGCAATTCGGATCTGAAGGAAGAGGACGGTCATAATAAGAATGAGCGTGATCTTCAGGCTGCTCAGACAAAAAAGCAGACCGCTATCGAAAGAGCACAGCGTGCTATCGACTCTGCAAAGAGAGACCGTGATAATGCATATAATGCATATAATAAGTCCGTGCAGGAATACAATGCCCACGCAAATGCGGGCGATGAGCTGGATTATGCCAGCATGAGCGCTGCACTGGATAAGGAGTATGCAGCACTTTCTGCATACGATGATGCAGTTGACAAGGCTATCGAAGCTTATAACGATGCTGTAACACAGGGCGATGAGGCTATACAGAATGCCAAGGATCAGATCAAGGCTGAGGAATACAGCGATGATGATGAGATACAGAAGAAGCTCGACAAGCTTAAAGAGCAGATCGACCAGTGTGTTGTAAAGGCACCTCAGAGCGGCACCATCACCGCACTTAATGTAAATGAGGGTACTATCCCCACATCTGCTGCACTTATGACCATCGTAAACACCGATAAGACCGTTATCGAGTTCACTCTTAAAGAGACTGATTTCGTAAAGGTACAGGAAGGCATGAGCGCTGTAGTTACATCTAAGGTTACTCCTGATGATAAGAATGATGCTAAGATCACCAGACTTGTAAACGTACTTTCAGTTCCTACAACAGAGGGTGAGGCAGCAGGCTACAAGGCAGAGGTAACACTTGATAAGACCAATGATAAGCTGCTCATAGGTATGAGCGCAACCGTTGATATCACTGTTGACAGTGTAGGCGAAAAGCTTTCCGTTCCTTACTCGGGCATCGTTGAGGAAGATGGCAAGAACTATGTTTATGTAGCTGTTCCCATGGATGACGAACAGGGCGGATACGAGGTCAAGAAGAAGAGCATAACCCCCGGCATCGAGAGCGATTTCTATACAGAGGTCGCAGGCGGTGACGTTATGGAAGGCGACCGTATCATAGAAGACCCTATCGGCGGCGATCTGCCTGATGTCAGAGAGGGAGAGAGGATACAGATCCATGAGTAAGAATCCTGTAATACATATGGATTCTGTAACTAAAAAATATTATATAGGAGAGCCCAACGAGTTACAGATACTATTCGATATAGGGCTTGATATACATGAGGGCGAGTTCGTGTCCATCGTCGGCGCATCGGGCTCGGGCAAGAGTACGCTCATGAATATCATAGGTCTGCTCGACAGACAGACCGACGGCGAGTATCTTCTCAACGGCACCACCACTAAGGTGCTTGATGACAGAGAGCTCAGCCGTATCAGGAACAAGGAGATCGGCTTCGTTTTCCAGAACTTCAATCTTATCCCAAAGATAACAGCGCTCAAAAATGTGGAGATGCCTATGCTTTATGCAGGTATCCCTCAGAAGAAGCGTACCGAGAGAGCTATGGAGCTTATCGAGCTTGTCGGTATGGGCGACAGATACACCCATGACCCGTCAAGGCTTTCGGGCGGACAGAAACAGCGTGTGGCTATAGCAAGGGCTATGGCTAACGAGCCATCCATCATACTGGCGGATGAGCCTACAGGTGCGCTGGATACAAAAACAGGTCGTATGGTCATGGATCTTTTCCATAAGCTCCACGAGGAGGAAGGCAAGACCATAGTCCTCATAACCCACAGCCCCGAGCTTGCGGCGGAGACCGAACGTATGATAACCATAAGCGACGGCAGGATCGTTGACGATACAGGGAAGGGGGGAGCTGTATGAACTTTGTAGAAAGTATAAAGATGGCATTCTCCTCACTGGCGATAAACAAGCTCAGATCGTTCTTGACGATGCTGGGTATCATCATTGGTATCAGTGCGGTAATAACCATAACAACCATTGGTAACTCTATCCAGAAGACCCTTTCAAACACCTTCAACAAACTGGGTGCGGTAAAATTGCAGATCTATGTTGATCGTGATCCTGAATATGACGGTCCCTGGGAAGATCTTACAAAGAGCGATATGATGACCCGTAAGATGATACAGGATCTTATCAATGAGCATCCCGAAGAGCTGACCTACAGTATAAATGATTTATTTGGTAAATCAGAGATACAGAATGTTGACGGTGAAGTTTTCAGCGCATATCTTTACGGTGTTTCCGATGACTACTTTGACAGCTTCAAAAAACAGATCACCAAGGGCAGAGCATTGAGCAAATCAGATTGTAATAATGCAAAGTACACTTGCCTTGTGTCTGATGTATTTGTCGGACAGTATTTTGGAGACCCTGATTATGATGCTATCGGTGATACTATAAAGTTTGAAATGAATGACGGCAACAACATATACCTGACTATTGTGGGTATAATGGAATACACCGATCTTGAAAAGAACCAGCTGGGCTTTAACAAGGCGAAGAACGAGCTTGAAAAGAAAACCACGGTATTTTTGCCTTATAATTCAATGCTGAAATTCGAGGGACTTGCTCCCGAGGAGACATATGTCGACACTGCTGAGATAGGCTGGACAGCAAAATGCGACAGCGAAACAGCAAAGTCATATATCCAGAAGTTCTTCAAGAGATATTACGGCAATAACGAGAAATGGGATATCGAGATATACGACCCTGTTGAGCAACTGGGTATGATAAATACCGTACTCAACGTTATCACCATAGCGATCTCCGTAATTGCGGCGATCTCGCTGATAGTCGGCGGTGTTGGCGTTATGAACATCATGCTGGTAAGCATACTTGAACGTACACGAGAGATAGGCGTGCGAAAAGCACTGGGTGCGCTTAATGAAGATATACGCAGCCAGTTCGTGATAGAGGCGATAATAATCTGTCTCACAGGCGGCACGATAGGCGTTATCGTGGGTATAGTAAACGGTGTGCTGATAAGCAAGATCGCATCGGTACTGCTCAACACAATGGCTTCGGAATACGCAGAGTACATTACCCTGACCGTAAGCCCATCTATCCCCGCAATAATCATCTCGCTGGGATTTGCAATGCTGACGGGACTTATCTTCGGTTACTACCCTGCAAAGCGTGCAGGCAACATGAACCCCATAGATGCATTGAGATACGAATAAAAAAAGAGAGTCCGAATTTTCGGACTCTTTTTTTGTTGCTCTGTTACCATGATGCCTGACTGCTGCTGTCTGATGAAGAACTGTCAGATGATGAGCTGTCAGTTTTATTGTAGGTCTCTTCGGGAAGTATCATCGAGCTTGAATCTCTCGCCTTCTTCTCATCTTCCTCGAACCTTGTGCGCTCGGTCTCCATGGTGTTTTCTTCTTCTTTAAACTTGTCGATGTACACCAGGAAAGGGAACCCATCCATCGAGCGTATCTCGGCGGAGGTTATCTCAGACATGGGGAAAACGTGCAGCGTCTGTTCACTGCCGTCCTCGTAAGTCAGCCTGACACTGTAGTCTGCGATGGTCAGCACCTCGCCTGAAATATTGTTGGTAAAGCTGAACTGCCTGCTTTCATCCACATCGAAATTCTCGCCGTAGGGAAGCAGATCCTCGCCGTATTCGCCGTCACCATACTTTACCTCAAAGCTTGTTATGACACTGCCTGTTGAATTTGTCAGTGCAAAAGTGTACTGTGCATTAAGCGCATCACTTTCGCCAATGTATTTTTCAAGGGTCGTGATAGTCTCAGCCTCGGATTCGGGAGGCGCTGTAGTTGTTGTGGTAGTAGTTGTTGTTTCCTCGGGTGCGGAAGTTTCCGCAGCGGAGGTCTCGGTCTCCTGTGTTTCGGTAACTGTCTGTGCAGCCGACTCATCAGCTGTATCGCCTGTCTTATCACCGCAGCCCGACAGCCCCAGCACAGCTGCTGCCATAAGCGCAGCCAAGAGCTTTTTCTTATCCATAAGATCCACCTCAGATCAATTCATTCTGTGTTTGTAGTATTCGCCGTAGTAGTCATAGTCCCATGAACCGGGATCGCCGTATTGCAGTTCAAAACCGCTCCTGCCTGTTTTGACTCTGAAATAAGGGTCCATGATAAAGGTCTGGTCTGTGCCTGCATAATTGTCGATCTCGACCCATGCATGGTCTACCCAGTCGCCCTTATCGTTCTTGTAAAAGCCCGATACCAAGTGTGCATCATAGCCCATCATCAGAGCCATCTCACACAGGCACGCAGCATCTACATAGCAGTTGCCTCTGTTGTTATCGAAACCGTAATCCGCATACCATTCCATTCCCGATGAGCCGTCCACGTTCAGCCCGGTATTCGTGTCTATCAGAGTAGTTGACCAGTTGTATGCAGCACGGATATCCCAGCCTATCTGATCGAGCTTGTTTTTGGCTTTTTCATAAACGGGGCGGGAAGTCACGCTGCCGGTTTTCTCGGTCTCGGACTTTAGCTCTGTTTCCTTGCCATCTATAGTGAGTTTCTTTACGGATACGACCTTTACAGTGTATCCCGTCGAGGGGCTGCACTCAAACTCGCAGGAAGTGTCCTCAGAGCGCCCCAAAAGCTTTTCCGAGCCGTTGGCAGAGAGGTACACATCGTAGCAGTCAGCGCCCTTTGCAGCTTCCCAGTGAGCCTTTATCTTATCGACGCTGACCTCAAAGCTGATATCGGATGTAACGCCCTCGGGCTTGATGTAAACATCACACTCCATACCGTCAAGATAAGTCCTGACAGCAGTCTGAGTCTCTGTATTTACGATCCTGTAAGGCTTTATCCTGAAAGTGACCTTTTGTGCATCGCCCACGTTGTCAGGCAGAAGCTTTGCTGTCCTCACCGATATGGTATCGGCATCTCTTTCATTTCCGCCTGCGATACAGGTCACAGCGTAGCCCATAGCACCGTCAGCCGCATCCCAGTTGACCGAGACCTTATCTTTTGCAGCAAAAACATCTGCAAGTTTAGTATAGTTCTGCGGTTCATTTTTAATATCCGCATCAGACATCTTTTCAAGTGTCTTTTCCCAGCCTATGCTTTTAATGCCCTTTATATGTGCGGCGATCATGGATATATCCGTGACGTTTATATTATCGTCCTCATCTATATCAGCAGCCTTTGCACCACTTTTATCAAGGGCTTTTATGCCCTTGATGTGCGAGGCTACCAGAGCTATATCGGTGACATTTATATTGCTGTCACCATTTACATCGCCTGTTTCATAGTCTGTGACTGTCTCATCATCTGTAACAGCATCGTCAGTTGTAACCTTATCATCCGCTGTGTCTGTTTTTTCAGCGATATTTTCAGTGCTGTTATCCTGTTTATTATCATCAGCCCATGCTGTCATGCCCAGCTGACTGAATACCAGCGCAGCGGAAGCGGCAGCAGCACAGAACCGTCTAGTAAAGACTTTCATAGTATTCCTCCCGAGGATCATGTATTTCCTATGAGTTTTGCGGTACAAACCATACCGCACCTTATTCTCCATTATAACACATAATAACGTTAATTTCTATGAATAATTTGTAAACTATAAACAGATAAGAAAAGCGCCCTGACCATTGGACGCTTTTCAAGATGATCGTTTATATCACTCAAATATTATATCTTCAAATTTTCCGCCTGTGACTTTGACCAGGTCCTTAGGGTCAAGGAATATCTGCGAACCCAGCCTGCCGCCGCTGATTATTATCTCATCAAACTTCTCAGCAGAACTATCGACCACGGTGGGATACTGTTTTTTCATTCCCAGCGGAGTGCAGCCGCCACGGATATAACCCGTGACCTTGTTTATATCCTTGACGTGCAATAGTTCTACAGACTTTTCACCCACCGACCGTGCAGCCTTTTTTAGATCAAGTTCCTCTTCTATGGGCAGAGCGAAAACATAATATCCGCCGCTTTTGCCCTGTGCCACCAGAGTCTTGAAGCTGCATTCATGGGGCTGTTTTAGCATATCGGCTATATGCACCCCGTCGATGAACTCGCTGCATTCGTAGGTATTGACCTTGTAGCTTATCTTGCTGCGGTCGAGTATGCGCATGGCATTGGTCTTTACATCTTTTTCCTTTGCCATTATTTAGATGCCTCCACCGCATGAGCGATTATATCCGCACAGAGTTCATATCCCAGGCTTCCGCTGTCAAGACAGAGGTCGTAGCTTGACTTTGTGCCCCACTTTTTGTTGGTATTAGCGTTGTAGTAATCTCCACGCTTTTTGTCGTAGCGCTTGAGGATCTGATCCACTTCGTCCGCAGGGATATTGTGCTTTTCACTCATTGCCGTCTGTCTGCGTTTATCATTTGATGAGTAGATGAACACATTGAGTGTCTTGACCTTGTTTTTCAGTATGAAGTCGGCGCACCTGCCCACGATAACGCAGGGACCCTTATCAGCCAGTTCGTAAACTACCTGAGTTTCCGCAGCGAATATTTTCTCGGTTATATCCTCATCGCCTTTGCCGAACACTCTTATAGGTGTTTTCAGCGGATGCAGTATGCTTTCCTCATGCTTCTTTATCTCATCCATCGAGATGCCGCTTTTCTTGGCTGCTATCTCGATTATCTCCCTGTCATAACAGGGTATGCCCAGCTTTTCAGCGACCATTTTACCTATGTCGCTTCCGCCCGAACAGTAAAGTCTGCCTATAGTAACTATCTTGATCTTAGACATATATCATCTCTCCCTTTACGGTATTATCCCATCATAAATATATTATCCTGCGGTGCGGTATTCTGTCCACACCATACCAAGTGCCCCGTTCTCGGAGGCATCAGGGTACTGTCCAACTATGCCTGCGTTGTTCTTTTTCCACTGATAGAAGATGGTCTCCTTGCCGTCCTTTTCGGCTGTACCGATGTATGCAGACCCGTACTTTATGGCTTTGTGCAGTTCATGCTGAAGACCGTCGCCGTCCTGCGAGACATCATAGGTTCTGCCCGAATGAAATATCTGCGGCAAAGCACTGTGATCGATCTCGTTTTCATCGCACCAGTCTTCGACCACATTACAGATCTTTTCTGCCTGTTCATTGGCATATACCTGATCTTTTCTCAGTGAATTTTTATATATGTGTGACATAATGACCGACAGCACAACTATCAGCATTATCCATATCACGGTAAATAAAAGATTGTTTTGCTTTTCCATTTTATTGTCCTTTTCAGTTTGTCAGGTGTTGAGTGAAATGTCATACCAGTCCGTTTCATTGGACACCAGCCATTCCAAACCCCTGCGTCTTTCCATAACGACCTCTTCGACCAGATCGCCTGCTGCGGTTTCGGGGCGTATGCGTTTTTCAACACAAGCCCAGTGCATACGGTAGAAAAGATCCAGCATAGTCATTATCTCATCGGCACTTTTTAGCTTGCACCCTGCCATAAATTCTTTCATATCGTTCTTATCGCTGACCAGATGTATCGCCTTATTGCAGTCGCATATGCCGTCTGCTTTTATAAGTTCCTCATCATCTATCAGCCCCAGCGCCCATACCAGCGCCCAGTAGCTTTCATACTCCCATACCACATCGACCACATCCTGTTCAGAGAATGTGCCGTCGTACACACGCTGTTCTTTAGCATTAAAGCTGTCCTTTACGCCAAATTTGTCGATGATGTCTGCCAATACCTTTATGGATTGTTCGTACTCGCCCTCGCTTGCGTCGAAGGCGATCTGTATGACAAGCAGCGCAGCCACCGCCCTGTGGCAGATGTCCTCAAAGGACTTAATATCACTATCGCTTATGTTTTCTGTGAATGGCAGATTTGCATTAACAGCGATACCCATAGCTTTTAATTTCTGTTCATTGATATTTTTGCGTTCCCGAGGATCCATCATCTTCACCCACCTTCAGGCAAAACCGTACATCGGCTAACATACACTTGCAGGTCTGCCTTAATTATATATATTCTATAAAATAATTATAAACTCTCTGAGACAATTTGTCAATTACATATTTATTACATTATTTCAAGTACATTTGCACGTACAATTGAAGAGTACAAAAAAACTCCCGTCATCTACTTAAACGGGAGTTTTTACGCAGTTATGCAGCATTTTTATTGTCGGTTTTATCATTCTTTGAAATTTTACTGTCCGCAGCATAAAAAACATTCTTTCTCAGCAGTGCGAAAGCAATTCCGCCCACCGAGTTGCCTGCGGTCATTATCAGCAGCCTGATAAAAGCATTGACCGACCACATTTTTGCTGCGGAAAAATAAAACATATCCGCAACGCAGTGTTCAAAGCCGCAAAGAATGAAAACCATAACAGGCAGGAATACCGCCATTATCTTTGCCACAGGGTTATCGATGCGCTTGTAGCCCTCTGCCGCAATGAACATAAGCATACCGCAGAATACAGCCAGTAAAAACAGGCTGAACAAGCTGTCCTCCAGCTTTATCCTGCAAAGGTCTGCGGCTTTATCTCCAATGGCAGATATCCTTGTGTACATCGTCATCAAAGCTGTGAGCGCTGTACCTGCCAGATTTCCCAGCCAGATGATGCCTAGATCACCTATGTAGCTGCGTTCACGTTCCAATGCATATCCGACCTTTCCCGTGAACAGGTCGAACCCGAATGTCAGCACCACGAAAAGTCCTGTGCCGAACAGTGCTGCCCCGACATATCTGTTATCGCAGGAAAGGTAAACTATACCTCCCATACCGATAAGCAGTCCGGTGGCAAATGCCCTAAGAAAAGTCTGTATCGCTTTTCTCATTAAACCATCTCTTTCCATCTTCCTTTTTGTAAATTATACCACGAACGGCGCTCCGTGTAAAGAGATGATATGCACATATTCCTTAGTTTCAGCCCCTTTATCATAAATAAACATGACTTATGCGGTATACTATATGATACAAAAAAACATCCCCGATATCTCACGGGGATGTTATATACATAAATCACTGTCTCAGATAAACGCCGTTTTCTTCGATGTAGTCTTCCATATCATCCTTGTAGCCAAGGTGCAGGGGATCATTGTCGATAGCTTTGAGTGCTCTCTGTCCGATGTCCTTACGGAAGTGTGCGCCCTCGAAGCTTATCTTCTTGACACCGTCGTAAGCCTTATCCAGTGCAGCATTGAGTGTCAGCGCCTTTGCGGTAACTCCCAGCACTCTGCCGCCGCTGGTGAGGAACTTGCCGTTATCGAGCTTTGTACCTGCGTGGAACACCTGTGCGCCTTCAACCTGTCCCTTGTCATCAAGACCCTTGATCTCGATGCCCTTGGGGTAGGAGAGGGGATAGCCGCCGCTTGCCATGATAACGCAGGCACAGCTGCCTTCTGCCCACTCAACATCAAGTTCGCCCAGCTTGTGTTCGTATATAGCTGTCATGATGTCTACCAGGTCTGTCTTCAGCATAGGCAATACCACCTGAGTCTCGGGATCACCGAAACGGCAGTTATACTCGATGACCTTGGGACCCTTTGATGTCAGCATAAGTCCGAAGTA
The DNA here is from genome assembly GCA_902788785.1 of uncultured Ruminococcus sp. Lineage (GTDB taxonomy): Bacteria > Bacillota > Clostridia > Oscillospirales > Ruminococcaceae > Hominimerdicola. The sequence continues at coordinate 33,152 of CADALT010000008.1, read as the reverse complement.
CAGGCAGCCCTCGAAGGTTCTGCCCTCGGCATTCATAGCGTTTATGGTAGGCAGGAAGATCTTCTCCATGCACTCCTTGGCGATAGCCTCGGTATAGTAGGGGTTAGGCGCAATCGTGCCCATTCCGCCTGTGTTGAGACCCTCATCGTTGTCCAGCGCTCTCTTGTGATCCATGGAAGAAAGCATGGGAACGACCACCTTGCCGTCTGTGAATGAAAGTACAGATACCTCGGGACCTGTCAGGTATTCTTCCACAACGATAGTGGTACTGCTGTCACCGAACTTCTTGCCGTCGATCATTTCCTTGATGGCTTCAACAGCCTCTGCCTCGTTCTGCGCAAGTATAACGCCCTTGCCCAGTGCCAGTCCGTCAGCCTTGATAACTGCGGGGTAGGTATTCTGCTTTTTAACATAAGCTATTGCATCTTCACTGTTATCGAACACCTCATAGCCTGCGGTGGGGATATTGTACTTCTTCATCAGTTCCTTTGAGAACACCTTTGAACCCTCGATGATAGCAGCTGCTTTCTTAGGACCGAAGGTCATGAAGCCCTCTGCCTGAAGTGCATCTACCATGCCGAGTACCAGCGGATCATCGGGTGCAACTACGACCAGATCCACAGCCAGCTTTTTAGCCAGTGCCACAACGCCATCTATGTCGGTAGCACCTACATCGAAGCATTCAGCCATAGCCGAGATGCCGCCGTTACCGGGGGTACAATATATCTTTTCAGCCTTTTCAGACTGTGCCAGCTTTGCGATTATGGCGTGTTCACGTCCGCCGCCGCCAACAACCAGTATTTTCATATCGAACACATCCTTTATTTGAAATTAACGGTACTGAGCACTTCACTGAAATTGCTCTGCATCGCTTCTGTGCAGCCTGTATATGACATTGTCCAGACTTCAAGCACGTTCTCATCCTCACTTATCACATCAAGGGTCACATTAAAGTCCACATCCTTCATGGTGTATCTGCCTGACACTGAATATGCGTCGTAATTGTTGAATGTGGTCTCGCCCTGACTTGTTATCTCGAGGGTATCTGTCATGCCCTTTTCGGCAAGGGCTCTGTCAGCCAGCTCCGACAGGGGAGTGACATTTGCCTGCTGATCCTCACGGTAGTTTATTACCACCGTGCAGGTGCCTTTAGCGTTTTCTATATCCACATCTCTGTAGGTAACGCTTGCACCCGTCGCATCACTGTAGTCCTCCGACCATTTCGAGCTGCTTGCCTTAAAGGTGAACTTTGCGGTCTCCTGCGGGGCAGCCTGTGATGAAGTGCTGTCTTCACTCGGTTCCTCCGTCAGCTCCACAAAGCCCTCGGCGCTGCTTTCGGGTGCCTGTGTGACAGTCTGCTGTACACTGTCTGTGCTTACTGCAGGCTGATCACCGGGGTCTTCTATGACTATCAGCGGTTCTGTCACCGCCGTTTCGGCTGTCTGCACTGCCTGTGTTGTCTGCTGAACATTATCATTTACTTCTGTATCACCGCTGCATCCTGTAAGAGACACAGCTGTAAGCGCTGCCGCTGCAGCGATCACGAACTTTTTCATAATACCACTTTTCCGTTTTTTATCCTTTCAGACATGGGCATACAGCTGTCCAGTACAGCCTGTGCCTGCGCCAGTGCCTGTTCGTTTATTTCTCCCTTCGGGAATGAGTATCTCATGCATATGACGAGCACATCATGTTTACCCTCGGGCTGTGCCGCAATAAGTTTTGTGGCGCAGTCTTTATCATTTTCGCCAATGGGTACGCCCTCTGCGATATATGCGGGCATACCTCCGAAGTCCTCATGTCTGCCCTCACCTAATTCGGTTATCATTTTCAGATTGCCCTCGTATATCTCGGCGACCTCATCAAGGCTGCCTCGTCCATCGGAGCTTATCATTATCTGCATCATCTGACCATCGGGCAGTTTATAGCTGAGGTCGGCTGCAGCCGAACCGTCCTGTCTTTCCGACATATCCCAGAACCTTTCATCGTAGGTGAACACATAGCTGCCCATCTCCACATCAAGGCTCATCTCATCTTCGTCGCCTATGAGCACATCCTGCGCATCGGTGAGGACTGCATCAGCCTCGGCAGATGAAGATCCCTCTTGCATTTTGCCGCAGCCTGTGAGCATCACCGCACAGGCGAGAGCTGAAAGCACGATCAGACCTTTCATTATTCAGCCTGCTCCTCGGGCAGGTCTATCGCATAAGAGGACATCACATTATCAATATCCGCAGAGATCTCATCGTACTGATCCATCATCGCCGTGAACGATACGAAAAACTCGTATTGTCCTTTAAATGCGGAATACTGTACTATCCTTGCGGTCTTGCCATATACGTCCTCGGGAACTTCGAGCTCGACTCTCGACCAGACTACATCATTTATGCCAACAGCCTCTGCACTTACGCAGGTGGTGCCGGCGACACTGTTGTTCTGCTGGCTCTGCATAATGGCATACTGCTGCATATCTATCTCGCCGGGGTCCTGTCCCAGATCGCTGTATGTCATCATCAGTGTTGACATACCGTCGTCTTTCCAGCCGAAAACTCTTTCGATATGGGCAGTATATTCGCCCATATTCTGCTCCTTTTCGGCAAAGCTGTCAGTGAAATCTATCCACTTGCTCTCATCAACTGTAAACTTATAGCCCGTACCCGTGAACTCTTTTTCTTTGGCAGCCTCGACAGTTTCTTCCTTTTCATCATCTGTCTCGCTGTCAGTTTTTTCAGCTTCCGATGGATCAGCTTCGCTCTCATCCTGTGAGCTTTCCTCTGCCTTTCTCTCTTCTTTGCTGTCGCTCTGTTCGGGTTCGGCAGAGCTTTCTTCACTGACGCTTGCAGTGGTCTCAGCCGCAGAGCTCGCAGGGTTTTCAGAAGAACTATCCGTTTTACTACCGCAGGCGGCAAGGCATATTACCATTGCCGCCAGTGCAGCTGTTATTTTCAGTATCCTCATCAGTGGTGGAACAGTCTGATACCTGTGAATGCCATAGCCATGCCGTACTTGTTGCAGGTATCTATAACATTGTCATCTCTGATGCTTCCGCCCGGCTCTGCGATGTAAGCAACGCCTGACTTCTTAGCTCTCTCGATATTGTCGCCGAAGGGGAAGAATGCGTCAGAACCCAGACATACATCCTTGTTTTCTGCCAGCCAAGCCTTCTTTTCCTCAGCTGTGAGGACTTCGGGCTTTACCTTGAATATACGCTGCCACTCGCCCTCAGCCAGTACATCTTCATACTCATCGCCGATGTAAACGTCGATAGCATTATCTCTGTCGGGTCTTCTGATGTTATCAACGAACTGCAGACCCATTACCTTGGGGTGCTGTCTCATCCACCAGTTATCAGCCTTGCTGCCTGCAAGTCTGGTGCAGTGAACTCTTGACTGCTGACCTGCACCGATACCGATAGCCTGACCGTTCTTTACATAGCAAACGGAGTTGGACTGAGTGTATTTCAGTGTGATAAGGGATATGATAAGATCCTCCAGCTTGTCATCGGGGATATCCTTGTTTTCTGTAACGATATTCGAGAGCAGCTCCTTGTCGATCTTCAGCTCGTTCCTGCCCTGCTCGAAAGTAACGCCGAACACCTGCTTGCGCTCGATCTGTGCGGGAACATAGTTCTCGTCGATCTTGATGATATTGTATGTACCCTTTCTCTTGGACTTGAGTATCTCCAGAGCCTCATCGGTATAACCGGGTGCGATGATACCGTCGGATACCTCACGCTGTATCATCTTTGCGGTGGGAACATCACATACATCGGAAAGTGCGATGAAGTCGCCGTAGCTGGACATTCTGTCAGCACCTCTTGCCCTTGCATAAGCGCAAGCCATAGGGGAGAGCTCGCCCAGATCATCAACAAAATAGATCTTTGCCTCGGTCTCTGTCAGGGGTCTGCCCACAGCAGCACCCGCAGGGGATACGTGCTTAAAGGAAGTTGCAGCGCACATACCTGTTGCAGCTTTCAGCTCCTTAACGAGCTGCCAGCCGTTGAAAGCGTCCAGCAGATTGATGTAGCCGGGCTTGCCATTGAGTACCTCGATAGGCAGGTCCTTGCCATCCTCCATAAAAACTCTTGACGGCTTCTGATTAGGGTTGCAGCCGTACTTCAAAAGCATTTCGTTAGCCATTGTCATTACCTCCGTATTATATTAACTAAATTATATGCATTTTATAACAGCGTGCGGTCTCAGTCGCAGTCAGCATAAAGCTGATATTTTCCGCATTTCAGACATCTGAAAAGATATCCCTGCAGACCTTCGCCGTTTATCATATTTTCTCTTATCACTTCTATATCGAACATACTGACGTCCTTGCGGTATATGTCTTCAAGCTTATCAGCAAGCCCCATATCTTCAAGTTCTTTCATGCCCACATATCCGATGAAAGCGCAGTAGTCGCCGCAGTGTGCGAGCCAGTATTCCTGCTGCCAGCCCACATAGCAAGGTGTACGGCGGATAAGCTCATCGGTCTTATCGCTGTCATTTACCTCATCGCAGCTTGCAGTATCCTGAAACTCACCGTCATATTTCTTGGCGGCGCTGCCGTCAGCTATGCACCACGGGCAAATATCTTCCACGTCATGTTCGGAATAGAAAGGTCCGTCGTACTCATACTCCGTGATCTTTCCGCAGCATTCGCACCTGCCGGGAGTATCCGCCTTTTTAAATGCCCCCGTGCCTATCGGTTCGGGGTGGTATCGGAATTTCGGCAATTCTCTTTCCATGGTCAGTCCTCCCGTTCGTCCGATATACTTATACCTGTATCAAAATCGGAAGTGCTGTTTTCATCGGTTTCAGCGTTATCCTTGTCCTTGGAGTATACCATTATCCCGACGACCAGTCCCAGCAGCATTACAAGAAATGTCAGTGCAACGCTTTTTATGGTCTGTATAGGACCTTTTTTCAGCCTTATCTGTTCTTCGATGACATTCGGTGCAGGCGGTATCACAGAATTGAGCCATATGGGACCTGCTACCACAGCGATGAATACCGCCAGCACGATCACCATACCCAATTCATAAAGCCCTGAATCTTTCTGCGGTATCTCTGTTAGCAAGTATGCAATGAAAGTCAGTAAAAATTCTGCTGCCAGGAATATTCGCTTTTTTAGTTTCCATTTTCTGACTTTTTCAAGATAACCTGCTCTTGCTGCTTCAGTATCCTTTTGGGACTCGATCGCTTGTTTCAGGGCAATATCCGCAGGATCAGCTTTTATATCCAATATCGAATCACAGTAGGGACACTTGGCGACACGCTGTCCGGGCGAGTAGCTTATGTCGCCCGCACAATTCGGACATTTCATTGCATTTATTTCCATAATGTATCTCCCGATAGTAAGTCCTTGTCAGTCCCAGTCCACTTCGTCGCCGTACTCAGTGACGAACGCAAACAGTTTATCTTCGTTTTCTATAAGCGACTTAATGATATTTACCAGAGTTTCAGCGGCTTGCGCTCCCTCTTCGGACTTATCGAAATATGCCGCATACATACCGCTCTCGCTGTCCGTTTCAAAGGAGTTTCCAAGCTTCGGTTCGTACTTTGTGATATAGCAGTCAAGCAAAGCTTCCCAGTTATATCCGTTCATGTAGGCATTTTCGTTTATTGCCGAAAGCTCTTCGCCTATCGCCAGTATCTCATCATTATCCACATAAAATATCACATCGAAGCTGTCGTCATTCTCTATGATCTCTACATACTTATCCATTGCTTTTCACTCCTTATCTTTCAGCCAGAATGCCCTTTCGCCATCATCGGTGATAAGCACCAATCTTTCCTTTTCAAGTCTTCAAATGCTATACAGTCACATTCCGCATAGATCTGTTGTATCAGCTGCGGCAGGCGGTCTTAGTTAGCGGGGTCGGTCATTTCAAGATAACGCTCATACCCTATGTCATACAGCTCGGTCATATAGGTCGTGCCGATATGACCTGCTTAAACATACCGCCAGTCAGCCGTCATGCCATAAGAAAAGCCGTCACCGCAGGCTATGGAAAACCAGCGCTCTGCCTGACGTTCCATTACTTTGTATACTTGTTTATTACCTTCGATACAGCCTTGCCTGTCTCGATATCGATGTATCTTACGAACAGCGATACCTTGTTGTCCTCATTGAGGGACTCCCAGAGACCCTTTGCAAACTCGTCCATATCATTGGGTATCTTGATCTTCTTGGGTTCACCCTCGAAGCTGGGCAGGGGATCGCCGTCACCCATGTAGGTGTGGATGAAGTGACCGAAACCAGCGATGGGATTTGAATAAGAATAGGTAAATCTCTCAACGCAGTCAGGGTTTCCGTCAGCAGATTTCAGTATACTCATAGCATAGTTGTACTGTCCGTCGCCAACGTGCATTATGCCTGAGATCCTGGGTGTGTAGTTGGGAGCATCGTCCTCATACTCTCTTGTGCGCAGGCTCTGCTCAAAAGTCTGCTGCTTGTCCATCAGTTCATAGATGGTGTCGGTCTGGTCGCCGTTGGTAACGATGGTCTTGTTGCCGAGCACCCTTACAGGCGAATAGATTATCAGATGGGGGTCGGAGAGCTTTGAAGGATCGGCAGCCTCAGTCTTTATGCCGTCCTCAGTCTCGGTGAATACTCTGTTTCTGGAGTTTACGCTCCTGCCCATGATGAAGTAAGCAGTAACAGCGCTCTTGCCGTCCTCGCTCTTACCGATGATTATACCTCTTCCGGGGTAAGCGTTGCCTTTCAGTTCTTCATAAATGTCAAGTGTTTTCATTAGGTTTGACCTCCTTGATAATGTATGTGATGCTCCCTTAGCGGGAGAACAATTGCGTTATTTTTCACAGCACAGACATCAAACATATGTCATATGCCCATATACAATATAGTATACCAGAAAAAAGCTTATTTTGCAACCCTTATTTCAGATCAACATAAGCCTTTCCGTCTTTAATGGTTATCCTGTCCTCGCAGAACAGCGAAACGGCTCTGGGAAGTATCTTCCATTCAGCGTTCTCCATTATCCTGCGCTGGAGAGTTTCGGGAGTATCATCGTTTTCCACTGCAACCGGTTCCTGAAGGATTATGGGACCGCCGTCACATTCCTCTGTAACGAAATGTACGGTCGCACCCGATACCTTTACACCTTTTTTCAGCGCTTCCTCGTGTACGTGCAGACCATAGTAGCCCTTGCCGCAGAAGCTGGGTATAAGTGCAGGGTGAACGTTCATCATCTTGTATGGGAAAGCCTTTACCACCTGCTCATCAAGTATTGTCATGAAGCCTGCATATACGATGAGATCAGCCTTCTCCTCGATGAGTTTGTCGGTAACTGCTTTGGTGTATGAAGCAATATCCGCATACTCTTTTCTTGGTATCACACAGCTCTTGATACCGTTCTGTGCCGCCCTTTCAAGAGCGTATACGCCCTCTTTGGAGGCGATCACACAGCTTATCTTGCCGCCCTTTATCTCGCCTCGTTTCTCTGCATCTATAAGTGCCTGCAGATTAGTTCCGCCGCCCGATACCAGTACAACTATGTTTTTCATATCATTACATCCTTTCGTGTTTAATATATCACATATCAGGTTCGTCCGTTTTCTCATTGATAACGACTTTCTCTATGCCGTCCATACCATTGAGTGCCTGAACAATGCCGGTTATCATGCATTCGCTGTCTGCATCTCCAAGGTCAAGCATCAAAGTTACATGACGCTCATCAGATATTTCAGCCTGCGAGATATATCCTATATAAGCATATTCAGGATATTTATCACATTTGGCATTTATACGTTTTTCAATCTCAGCGATGTCTTCTTTGGTCACATCTCGTCCAAAGTATATATTGTAAAAGAAGTTTTCTCCGCAAAATTCTTCAAATGAAGCATCAAAGCTAAGATCCATAAAGCTGAACCCAAATATATCCATAGCAGTTTTGTAGCTGTCATATATCACTATGCCATTTTTATCTTTTATGATATAATTCTGTTTGCGTGCATAGTTTTCAGGCGCATCAACGTCAAATTGTTCAGATTCATAATCAGCGCCTGTCTGTACGATGATTTTTTTTACATTATTATTTTTATCCAGATCATTTATAACATTGTATAGAACGGAATAATCGGTCGTATTTGATGTATCGAAAGCATAATGATATAATACACCGCTTATTTCTTCACCCAGACCATGACCTTGGCTATCATTCATATTCATTATATCGGAAAATACTATTTTTCTTAGATCATTGGATTCATAATAATCTAAAACATGGTCAACGAAAACAAATATTTCAAGTGTTTTCTCACCGTAGTTTTTATATTCAAACTCGCATTCCGTGTTTATATTATTTATATCGAACTGAACTTCTTCCTGCGGTATTATTGCTGTATCTTCATTGATAACGACTCTCTCTATGCCGTCCACATTATCCAGTGCTTTAAGGAAATTCTTTATCATTGAATCATTATCTGCATTCCAAAGTTCAAGCATCACCGTGACCTTATCATCACTTTCACGCACCGCATCGGAGAGATGGCCGTAATATTGCCCTGCGATATTCAGCTGTTCAAGTGATTTTACACAGTGCTCGACCTCATCAAGTTCCTTGTCGCTTATCTCGTGACTGAAATATATGCTGTATATAAAGTTTTTGCCGTCTAATGCATCAAGCTTCACATCGTAGCTTACATCAAGATCATCGAAGTCCATTATCTCGTCCGCCGATACGGTCTCGGCTTTCGGGCGTGTTTCTCTCCAGCCCAAGTATCCGATACCTATCATGAAAAATAGTACCAGCAAACCTATAAAATGGTGGCCGTACCGTCTTTTGAACGTAGCCAGTTCTTTTTTGCGTTCCTCTGTCATCAGAAATGTATACCCTCCGCTTCACAGCGTATTTTGAGAAACAGTGAAAAGACATCGCCGATGTCTTTTGCAGTTTCTTTCATCTTTTCAAGTCTGCGCTTGCCGACACGTTTATCCAGTACGGCGAATATACGCACCAGCATATTCTCACTTTCGAGACTGTCTTCTATGCTCTGAGCGATGAATTCGTGATATGCTATATAGAACTGTCTTTGGTCGAATTGACCAAGTTTCAGAGCAGTATCGTCCATGTACGGGAATTCGCAGCTCAGACGTTTTTCATATTTTTCATCTTTCGGGAACTGTGAGATCTTTTTGATGCTCCACTGTTCACGGTAGCTGCCTTCAAGTATCTCCTCACCGTCAAGCAATATCGCCGCCCTGCCCTCATGGTCGGGACATTTGGAGTAAGATGTGGCAAAATATGTTATCCGCCCCCGCAGCGACGGTGCGAGGTATTCATTTTCCAGCCTGTGTTTTATCTTTGTCCAGGGCATTTTGTTCCTCCTTGGCTTTTATACAGCCTATCATGCGTTTTGCATACTCTTCACCGTTATTTATCGAAAACTGTCCGTGGTACAACCCGTCCGACATTTCAAGCACGCTGTTCGGTATGCATTTATGTATCAGTTCAGCCGAGCGTTTTATCTGTCCGATCTCCTTAGTGCCTGCGAAAACATACACTTTAGCAGAAGTGTGCTTGACATCGTCTTTAAGAGCATAGCTCTGATTAGCCGTGAGGAAAGCTGCCATATCCTCCTTGCTTATCTTGCAGGTGTCACGGTAGTAATCCTCATATAGCTCATCTTTTATTTTCAGCGATTTAAACTGCGCCCTTGAAAACCACGGCATTTTTATGAGCCCATAGCTTGCCTGTACCGAGGGTTTGAGCATTGCAGCCATCATTTTTGAGGGAATGACCGCAGCACTCTCGACGAAAGCGGTCTCACAGATGTCTTTTCGCTGCGAAAGCATTTCCAGCAGTATCTGTCCGCCAAGAGAAAGTCCGCCTATCGCCTTGACTTTTCCGCCGAATTTCTCATCTATTGCAGAAATAAGCTCCGCTGCATTGTCCTCTATAGAGGTAAAATGTCTGTCGCTCCCTGCATGACCATCAAGTATCGGTATCACCACATGGAACTGTTCTTTAAGTATCTCTGCCGCATCACGGCAGCTCCACCATGACAGTCCGCCGCCGTGCAGCAGCATTACTGTCGGGGCATTTTTATCTCCGAATTCTTTGCATATCATAATTGTTCTCTTTTTATTTACTGTCCTGAAAATCGTACTCTTTAAAACGCAGTCGGTGATCCGACCGCATTTTAAAAAGGGAGAGAGTTCATAACGGAGCTCTCTCCTTTATCAGTCTTATACAGTGTTTATCAAACGATGATAACGCCCATATCGCTGTCTACCAGCTCGCCCAGAACGTAAGCGTCCTCGCCGGCTGCCTTGATAGCTGCGATAGCCTTGTCAGCATCAGCCTTGTCAACAACGACTGTCATGCCAACGCCCATGTTGAAGGTGTTGAACATATCTCTCTCGGGGATATTGCCTGTCTTTGCGATAAGGTCGAAGATAGGCAGCACCTGTACATCTGCACGGCGTATCTGTGCAGATATGCCCTTAGGCAGTGCTCTCGGTATGTTCTCGTAGAAGCCGCCGCCTGTGATGTGTGAGATGCTCTTTACCTTTACAGCGTCCAGCAGGCTCATTACAGCCTTTACATAGATGCGTGTAGGTGTCAGCAGAGCCTCGCCCAATGTAGTGCCCAGCTCGTCATAGTGCTTAGCCAGGTTCTCTTCGTTAACATCGAATACCTTTCTTACCAGTGAGAAGCCGTTGGAGTGTACGCCGCTGGACTTGATAGCGATCATAACGTCGCCTGCCTTCTGTGTGGTGGGGTCAAGTATCTTGTCCTTATCAACTACGCCCACAGAGAAGCCTGCCAGATCGTATTCGTCCTCGGGCATAAGACCGGGGTGTTCAGCAGTCTCGCCGCCTACCAGTGCACAGCCTGCCTGGACGCAGCCTTCTGCCACGCCCGAAACTATGCTTGCGATCTTCTCGGGGATATTTCTGCCGCAAGCGATGTAGTCCAGGAAAAACTGGGGCTTAGCACCGCAGCAGATTATATCGTTTACGCACATAGCTACGCAGTCGATGCCGACTGTATCGTGCTTGTCCATGATGAATGCTATCTTGATCTTGGTGCCGACACCGTCAGTACCCGATACCAGTACAGGTTTGTTTATGCCTGTCATATCCAGCTCGAACAGTCCGCCGAAACCGCCGATACCGTCGATAACGCCCTTAGTTACTGTTCTGCCCACGTACTGCTTCATGAGCTCTACTGCCTTATATCCTGCTGTTACGTCAACGCCTGCGTCCTTATAGCTGTTGGAATAGCTGTTGTTATTCATAATTGATTCCTTTCGGTCTTAGGTTTGGTGATGTGTGTGTCGTATCATTCTCTGCCGTCCCAGCAGTATGTACACAGACCGCATTCGGGTCTGCCAACTGCTCTTACTGTGCCTTCGAGTGACTGGAACTCCAGCGATGTGAGCTTGAGTCTTCTGCATATCTCGTCCCTGAGAAGTCTGCCTCTCTCGGTATTGGAGTCGCTGTACTCTCTGATGAACTTAACGCCTTCGGTACCCTCGTTCTCGTCGATGATCTGTCTTGCGATAAGCTCCAGTTCAGATGTGCTTCTGGAGAAGTTGAGGTACTTGCAGCCGTACATGATGGGCGGACAGGCTGATCTCATATGAACTTCCTTAGCGCCGTTCTCGTAGAGGAATTCCACGGTCTCCCTCATCTGTGTGCCTCTTACTATGCTGTCGTCCACGAACAGCAGCTTTTTGCCCTCGATGAATTCGTGAACGGGTATCAGCTTCATCTTAGCGACCCTGTTTCTCATGGACTGGTTCGTAGGCATAAAGCTTCTGGGCCATGTGGGGGTGTACTTGATGAAAGGTCTTGCAAAGGGGATGCCGCTCTTGTTGGCATAACCGATAGCGTGGGGAGTACCCGAATCCGGAACGCCGCATACATAGTCCACATCGGGAAGTCTGCCGTTTTTGATATCGTTCTCTGCCATTATCATGCCGTTGCGTATCCTCATGCCCTCGACGTTCACGCCCTCGTAATTGGCATTGGGATATCCGTAATAAGTCCAAAGAAATGTACAGATGCTCATTTCGTCCGTGCCCTCAGCCAGTATCTCGTAGCCGTCCTTGGTCATTTCGAGTATCTCGCCTGCTTTTAGTTCGTGGCAGGTCTGATAGCCCAGCTTCTGGTAAGCGAAATCCTCAAAGGAGAAGCAGTAGCCGTCCGAACGCTTGCCCACGATTATGGGGAGCTTGCCTGCCTTGTCCCTCGCACATATGATAGAGTCTTTCGTCATGATGACCAGTGACATCGTACCCTCTATCTTGGACTGTGCATAGCGTATGCCGTCCACGAAGCTGTCCTTCTGTGCGATAAGCGCACCGATGAGTCCTGCGGAGTTTATTGCACCGCTGCTCATTGTCTCGAAGTTTGCGCAGCCGCTCTGCAGCAGTTCAGCCGAAAGCTCCTCCGCATTGTGTATCACACCGATGGAGCATATAGCGTAAAGTCCCATCTTTGATCTTACCATTATCGGCTGAGGGTCTGTGTCGCTGATGCAGCCTATGCAGACCTTGCCTCTCATATTCTCAACATCCTTCTCGAACTTTGTTCTGAAAGGTGAGTTCTCGATACTGTGTATGTTTCTCTGGAAACCGAGCTCGGGTGCATAAGATGTCATGCCGCCTCTTCTCGTACCCAGATGTGAATGGTAGTCTGTACCGAAAAATACGTCCTGTATGCAGTCATTAGCGGAGACTGCTCCAAAAAATCCGCCCATATTATCATTCTCCCTGCCTGTTTATGGTAAACGGCATTAAGCCGCTTTGTATACATTTTTATCCTGCTGCCTGCTGTCTGCCCAGTACATAGTCCGTACAGCTTTCGGTGGTCGTCACGGTATCGTGTGCACCGCAGGCTTTTGCCTCATCGGTGCTGCCGTAACCCCACAGTGCATACAGACATCCGATGCCGCACTTGCCTGCGCCGTTCACATCGTACAGTCTGTCGCCTATCATCAGCGTACTGTTTCTGTCGGGCTGCCCGAGTTTTTCCATCACATACTCAATGACCTTGTCCTTGCTGTTCCTGCCCGAAGCAATGTCCGAGCCGCCAATGAAGTCAAAATACTTCGCTATGCCAAGATCATTCAGTATCCTCAAAGCGAAATCCTCAGACTTGCAGGTCGCCACCGCCAGAGTCTTGCCCTCTGCGGAAAGCTTTTCCAGCATTCTTTCGATACCGCTGTAAGCTGTCGTATTGAAAATGCCCTCGGTACTGTAAAGCTCTCGGTATGAGTTCAGCACTTTTTCGGCTGCCTGTCCCTCAAGTCCGCAGAACATTTTCAGCGAGTCCGTCAGCGGCGGTCCCATGAACCTTTTAAGTTCCTGCGGTTCGGGGATACCCAAGGTGCCGAGCGCCTTTTTAAGACACCCCAGAACTCCGGGGGCTGAGTCTATCAGTGTGCCGTCCAGATCGAACAGCAGGGTATCGTATGTAATGCTCATATCTCAGCCAGCTTTGCCTGCAAAGCAGCGTCCTTAGCTTTAACGCCCTCTATCATATCAGCCTTAGCCTTTTCGAGCTTTTCAGCCAGACCTTCATCGGAGAGAGCCAGCATCTGTATAGCCAGTATAGCCGCATTCTTTGCACCGTCTATAGCAACTGTAGCCACAGGTATGCCGCTTGGCATCTGTACTGTAGCCAGCAGAGCGTCAAGTCCGTCAAGATTGGATGACTTGCAGGGTATGCCTATAACGGGCAGAGTTGTATGACCTGCGATAACGCCTGCCAGGTGTGCTGCCATGCCTGCGGCACAGATGATGACACCAAATCCGTTCTCCTTAGCCTTGTCTGCGAAATCCGCAGCCAGTGCAGGTGTTCTGTGGGCGCTCATAACGTGGCACTCATAGGGAACGCCGTAAGCTTTCAGTTCGGCACAAGCCTTTGATACAACAGGGAAATCGCTATCGCTTCCCATGATGACTGCTACTTTTTTCATATTTGCATCTTACTCCTTCCATACCAAAAAAACTGCAACTATTGCGTTGCAGTTTCAATTCGACTTTATAACAGATAAAGCATCCATCTGCATGGATGCATAAGAGTGCACGTATGTAAGACGGCAGCCGTCAGTCGCTCCGCCCATGGAATATGAAGTTGAAAAGCTCCGAGATATTCCCTTGATGTACATATCCTAACACTCCTGTTCAGCTTTTTAACAGTATACGACACCTGTTCGGGGTGTCTATAAATATTGTACAATATAATCCCGAGAATTTCAACACTTTTTACTATAAAATTTGCTGCGGTTAAAAAAGGTTTTCTTGTATAAAATAACAATATTACATAAATGGTCTATATTTTGTAAATACCGCCGCCGTTAGCGTGCCTTATATCAGCCTGTGCAGCCGTGGTCATGTCCCTGCTGTCATGGAAGCTTTTGGACATCTGTGCGGCTGTCCTCAGTGAACTTTCGCTCATGCCGACAAAACCTCTGTGCCCTGTCAGGCAGATAAGTCTGCCCGATAAACAAAAACCGTTAAAATTTGCTTCGTTTCTCATGATACCATTCCTCTCATTTTTTTTGTTTATGACTATATTAAACCCAATAGCTGATCTTACCCTATCTATAATAAAGATTACAACGCCGAGAGCGTTCTCATATGTTGTAATATTAAAGAGAATTTGATAAATGTTATAGTTAATTCTGATGTATTCTAACAGGTTTTTAGTATACCCTACATAAATAAAATGATGCATGACCTATTGACATACGGGCTTTGGTGTGTTAATATAATATTAGCTTTTTATGTCACTTTTAAGGAGAAAATGATGGATAATCTATCAAACATAGGTGTAATAAAGGATGTTATGCAAAGGCACGGCTTTACTTTTTCTAAAGCGCTGGGTCAGAATTTTCTGGTAAATCCCTCGGTGTGCCCACGCATAGCCGAACAGGGCAATGCGAAGAAAGGTTTCGGTGTCATCGAGATCGGTACGGGTATCGGCGTGCTTACCAACGAGCTTGCCAAGCGTGCCGATAAGGTCGTTGCCATTGAGATAGACGAGCGTCTTATCCCTGTGCTGGAGGAAACTCTGGCTGAACACGATAACGTCAAGATAATAAATGCAGATGTCATGAAGGTCGATCTTCATAAACTCATCGAAGACGAATTCGATGGGCTGGAGGTGGCTGTATGTGCCAATCTGCCGTACTATATAACTTCACCCATACTTATGATGCTGCTGGAAGAACGCCTGCGCATACGCTCTGTCACTGTAATGGTGCAGAAAGAGGCAGGCACCAGGCTGTGTGCGCCTGTGGGCACAAGGGATATGGGTGCGGTCACCGTGGCGGTGAACTATTTTTCAAAGCCCAAGATACTGTTTAATGTCAGCAGGGGCAGCTTCATGCCTGCGCCTAATGTTGACAGCTGCGTGGTAAGGTTCGATATAAACGAGCATACTCCCGAGGGTGTCACAGATGAAAAATTCTTCTTCTCCATGGTCAGGGCTGCGTTCTCACAGCGCCGCAAAACATTGGTGAATTCTGTATCGGGGGCTATGGGGCTAGATAAGGCTCTTGTTACAGAAGCTGTACAAAAAAGTGGACTTCAATCAACGGCTCGTCCCGAACAGCTTTCGATGGAACAGCTCATAGCGTTCAGTGAGGAGCTTAAAACCCTTGTCTGACTGATATTCAAAAACGACATTTTTCACATTCCTGCGATGATAGAATAAATATGTATTCTATTCGGGGGATGTGATAAATATGCTGCAAAATGTAAAAACTGCTGTATCCCGTGAAAAGGCAGGCAGGACAAAAAAACGTGATATATCTGAAAAGGGCGGAAGGCTGCGGCGGCAGATAGCTGCATTTTTGACAGGCATACTTACGGGTATGTCGGTGG
The DNA here is from genome assembly GCA_902788785.1 of uncultured Ruminococcus sp. Classification (GTDB taxonomy): domain Bacteria; phylum Bacillota; class Clostridia; order Oscillospirales; family Ruminococcaceae; genus Hominimerdicola. The sequence continues at coordinate 17,298 of CADALT010000008.1, read as the reverse complement.
TGCTGGGCTTCCCGTCATTTATGTGTGCGGCTGCGGCTTCACTGGCAGGGGACTGCGCACCTGCGGTCTTTTTGGGAACGGTGCTCTCGTTTCTTCTGAACCGTGGTATCGAAGCAGGCATAATACAGATATGTTCGGTGCTTGTCATAACGGCGATACATTTTATAGACCCGTTTGGCAGTCACCGTGATGACCCTGTATACCGTTCGCTTACGGTGGTGGGTACGCTCATGCTGTTTTCGTGTGTTATGACCGCAGCTATGCCGACCGACTTCTATCTTGCATCGATGCGTATGGTGAATTCACTTCTGGCAGGCTGTACGGTGTTTATCGTCATGACGATAACGGCAGCTTTCAGAAGAAGCGGTGTGTACGACCTAACGGGCATGAACGGTATATTCCTCGGTATGTTCGGGATAATGGCAGTCAGTGTGCTGTCATCGGTACATATCTTTGCTTTCGACCCGGGGCGTATCATGGGCACATTCGTGCTGCTGTATGCAGTGCGCAGATACCGCAGCTTCGGCGGTGCGGTGGTGGGAGCGCTTACTGCCTGCGGAGTGATGGTGTGTGACCCGAGCCTTGCGAGAAATACTCTGCTGCTGGCTACCGCAGGTCTAGTGTGCGGAGCTTTTGTGCGCTTTGGCAATTTCGGTACAGTTATGGCTCTGCTCATATCCTCGCTCATAAGTCTTGTGGCTGTGGGGGTAAACGGTGATACTTATCATATGTTTGCCGATGTGGCGGCAGGCTCACTGCTTTATATCATAATACCTGCGGAAAGGCTCAGGCGTTTTGGCAAGAAGCTCTCGGGTTTCAGCAGTACGCTTGATCTTATCGGGCAGACCACATCATCAAGGCTGGCTTTTGCAGGGCAGACCTTATGCAGCATACGGCGCAGACTGGATATGGTCACCGATGCTATGGATAAGAGTGCCGCTGAACGTACCGCAGCAGGTGAGGTAAGGCGCTGCATTTGCAGCGAATGTGCAGGCTGTGCGGCTTGCTTTGCCGAGGATAGCGATACTGTCGGTGCATTTGATAAGCTGGAGTATATGGCGCAGAACTATGGCACTGTAGGTGCTGTTCAGGCAGCGGAGCTTGTGCCGACCTGTTCAAGACCGCAGCTGATAGCCGATGCCTTTGGTGAGTTCAGCCGCAGGATACTAGAGGAAAAGACCGAGAACATCAGGATGAGAGAGTTAAGAGGTATGCTCACCGAGCAGCTGGCTTCCATGGAGGCTATACTCGCAGACCTTTCATTCCGTTCATCAGCCGTCAGGAGTATCGACCCTGCGCTGTCCGCAAGGGTGCGTGAGATATTCTCAGCCATGGGATGCAAGGGCGCAAAGGTCTGCGTTTATGTGGATGATACTTTGTGCCGTCGGATCGATGCGTTTGTAAACGGCGTTTTTTCGGGCGACCTTATAAAGCTTACTGCTTCTGTTTCAGCTTTGCTGGACTGTGATATGGGGCTTCCCGATGTGGCTCAGGAAGACGGAGTTTCACGCATATCCTTTGCGGAACTTCCTGTGTTCATCGCTGAGACCGCAGTGTTCACAGCCTCCGCAGGCGGCGAATATTCGGGCGACAGCTGCGAGATATTCGATATTGGCGGCAGCGAGAAATATCTGCTGCTTTCGGACGGTATGGGTACAGGCAAACGTGCCAGACTTGATTCATCGTTCACTGTCAGCCTTATGGAAAAGCTGCTGACTTCGGGGCTTTCCATGACCACAGTACACAGGCTGGTAAGTTCTATGCTGCGTGTCAAAGGCTGGGAGGAATCCTTTGCGACTATGGATATGCTGCGCCTTGACCTGTGCGGCGGCAGGGCTACATTGCTTAAAGCGGGTGCTGTCAAAAGCAGGCTTTGCCGTGACGGTGCAGTTACAGCGCTGGGCGGTCAGTCATTCCCTGCGGGGATATTGGCAGACTGTCCTCCCGACATAAGCGAGGTCAAGCTGTTTGACGGTGATACTATCATACTTACTTCCGATGGTGCGGATGATGATACCGCCGAACTTATGGCACATATTGCCGCCGAACACAGCGATACCGATCTTGACTCTCTCGTGCAGCAGCTGGGCAGTATTGCCCTCAAACGCAGGCGCAGAGATCACTGTGATGATCTGACCATTATGGCGGTCAGAGTCGAACGTGATAAAGATGCAGTTGTAAATGTGTATAAAAGGTAAGAAAACAGTGAATTAAGTGATAAATCCGTATACATACTATACAAAACCGATACTTAGAATATGTGAAAAACTGAAAAAAATCACAAAGCCCCTTGAAATTATATGAAAAAAGAGTTAAAATAAATATATCAAAAGGCATAGCTATGCCTTGAAAGCGAAGGAGGAAAGAGTTTTCATGGAAAAGATCCCTCAGGAATATGAGGTACCTCTGTACCTTTTTCATAACGGAACCAATCTTGAGACATACAAGTTCTTAGGTTGTCATAAAGGCGAAAAAGACGGAAAAGAAGGCTACTATTTCAGAGTATGGGCTGCTAAGGCAAAGGCTGTATCTCTGGTGGGCGATTTCAATGAATGGGAAGATGAAGCAACTCCGATGGAACAGATAGCAGAGTCGGAGGTGTGGGAGGTCTTTGTACCGGGTATGAAGACCTTTGATACATATAAATTCTGTATAGACGGCTGTGACGGCAAACGTCATTATAAAGCCGACCCTTATGGTACTCATATGGAACTGAAGCCCCAGACGGGCTCGAAGATATTTGATATCGAGGGCTATAAGTGGAAGGATGACAAGTGGCAGGAGGAACGCAAGACAAAGGATGTCTACAACTGCCCCATGAATATCTATGAGGTACATCTTAATTCATGGAAAAGCTGCGATGACGGGCTGTATTACTCTTATACCAAATTTGCCAATACCATCATACCCTACCTGAAGGAAATGGGCTATACCCATATCGAGTTCATGCCGCTGGCTGAATTCCCGTTTGACGGTTCGTGGGGCTATCAGGGCATAGGCTATTTTGCTCCGACTTCACGATTCGGCACGCCCCATGAGTTCATGGCGATGATAGACCTGTTCCATCAGGCAGGCATCTCTGTGATACTTGACTGGGTGCCTGCCCATTTCCCGAGGGATGAAGCAGGTCTGTTTGAGTTTGACGGCGGCGCATCTTATGAATATGCCGACCCAAGAAAGCGTGACCATCTTGCATGGGGCACCAGGGTATTCGATTACGGCAGGGGAGAGGTAAAGTCTTTCCTTATCTCAAATGCGCTGTACTGGATAGAACAGTATCATATCGACGGTCTCAGAGTAGATGCGGTGGCATCTATGCTGTATCTTGATTATGACAGACGTGACGGCGAGTGGACACCTAATATTTACGGCGGTCATGAGAACCTTGAAGCTGTGCAGTTTTTAAGAGACCTGAATACAGCTGTATTCTCCAGATGCCCCACCGTACTGATGATTGCGGAGGAGTCCACTGCATGGCCTATGGTCACAAAGCCCGTTACCGACGGAGGACTCGGCTTTAATTTCAAATGGAATATGGGCTGGATGAACGATATGCTGAAGTATATGTCCTACGACCCTATCGACAGGGCTTTCCATCACGATATGCTGACGTTCTCGTTCTTCTACGCTTTTTCGGAGAACTTCGTGCTGCCTATCTCCCATGATGAGGTGGTACACGGCAAGGCTTCGCTGGTCAATAAGATGTACGGCGGAGATGTGGATAAAAAGTTCGAGCAGTGCAAGCTGTTCAATGCATATATGATGGCGCATCCCGGTAAAAAGCTGATGTTCATGGGCACCGAATTTGCCCAGTTCAGAGAGTGGGATTATGAGAACGGTCTTGAGTGGTTCCTGGTGGACGAGTATGATAATCACAGGAATTATCTGGCATTCTCAAAGCGTCTTAATAAGTTCTACCTTGACCATCCTCAGTTCTGGCAGAAGGACTTTGACTGGAGCGGTTTCAGCTGGATAGCAAATGACGATTTCAGGCAGAGTATCATCATATTCCGCCGCTTCGATGCACAAGCCAACGAGATAATCGTGCTTTGCAACTTCGTTCCCGTGGAGCGTAAATCGTATTGTTTCGGTGTGCCTTACAAGGGCAAGTATACCGAGGTGTTCAACTCAGCCTCCACAGACGGTGCACCTTATGTCAACGGCACTGTTAAGTCGCAGGATGTTCCCATGCACGGCTTTGAACAGTCGGTGTGCATAGATATACCTCCTTTCGCTTGTATGTATTTCGAGGTCAGGAAGGACGGCGAGAAGAAAAAGTCCGCTTCCAAAAAGAGCGTGAAAAAGCCTGCGGTGAAGAGGTCTTCCTCAAAGGTATCTTCGGGCAGGAAAAAGTCTTCCAAAATGAGAAGGAAGAATAAAAGAAATAAGAGAAGTAAGAGATAGTCCATTGCCGTGTATAACGGCGGTGTGTCAATAAAAAAAATTGGTGGGTGAAAAATTTATGTTCAACAAAAAAGAATGTGTGGCTATGCTTCTTGCAGGCGGTCAGGGCAGCAGACTTTACGCTCTGACACAGGATGTGGCTAAGCCCGCAGTGCCATTTGGCGCTAAATATCGTATAATCGACTTTCCGCTTTCAAACTGCATCAATTCGGGTATAGATACCGTTGGTGTACTTACTCAGTACCAGCCGCTGGTACTCAATGAGTATATCGGCAACGGTCAGCCCTGGGACCTTGACAGGATACATGGCGGCGTTCATGTACTGCCTCCTTATCAGAAGGCTACAGGCGCAGACTGGTATTCGGGTACCGCAAATGCTATCTATCAGAATATAGGCTTCATCGACAGATATGACCCCGAGTATGTGATCGTTCTCTCGGGCGACCATATCTATAAGATGGATTACAATAAGATGCTGGAATTTCATAAGAAGAAAGGTGCAGCGGCTACCATCGCTGTGCTGGATGTGCCTAAGCATGAAGCTTCAAGATTCGGCATCATGATAACCGATGATGACGATAATATCATCGACTTCGAGGAAAAGCCCGCAAACCCCAGATCTACTCTGGCTTCCATGGGTATATATGTGTTCACCTGGGAGAAGCTGAGAGCATATCTTATCGCCAATGAAGAGGATGAGACTGCTTCCAAGGACTTCGGCAAGAACATCATCCCCGATATGAGAGAAGCAGGCGAAAAGCTGGTAGCTTACAGGTTTGACGGCTACTGGAAGGACGTGGGAACCATCGAGAGCCTGTGGGAAGCTAATATGGACCTTATAAATCCAAATATCCCCATAGACCTTTATGACCCCAACTGGAAGATCTATTCCAGGAACCCTATCTATCCTCCCCAGAGTATAGGCAAGAATGCAGAGGTACAGAACTCCATGGTAACAGAGGGCTGTGTCATCGACGGACAGGTCGAGTTCTCGATGATCTCAGATGGTGTTACCGTTGAGGAGGGCGCTGTGATATACGATTCCATCCTGATGCCCGGTGCGGTGGTCAAGAAGGGTGCAAAGGTCGAGTATGCCATTGTCGGTGAGAATTCTATCATCGGCGAGAACTGCCAGGTCGGTGCAAGACCCGAGACCATCGAGGACAAGTCCAGCTGGGGCGTGGCTGTTGTGGGACATAATCTTACTATATCCGACGGCAGTACAGTTGCGCCAAAGGCTATAATCTACGAGAATATTTAAGAAAGGACCGAGTAAACGATGGAAGTTAATATGAGCAATGTACTGGGTCTTGTTTTCGCTAATATGCACGACACGACTCTTGGCGACCTGACCAAGAACAGGACCATGGGTTCTGTTATGTTCGGCGGAAGATACCGCCTGATAGATTTTCCTCTTTCCAATATGGTGAACAGCGGCATCAGTGAGGTCGGCGTTATAACCAAAGCCAACTACCAGAGCCTGCTTGACCATCTGGGTTCCGCAAGAGAATGGGATCTGGCAAGGAAGAAGGGCGGACTTTATATACTGCCTCCCTTCGGCAATGTGGAAAGCACCCTCTACAGAGGCAGGATAGAAGCCATATACGGCGCAATGAATTTTATCACCCACTCATCTGCAAAGTATGTGGTGCTGACTGACTGCGACGTGATCACAAATATCGACTACAGACCGATAATCTCAAGACATATCGAGACAGGCGCTGATATAACTGTTGTGGCACATACAGGTCCGTACACTTCCGATGACCTTAAAACCGCCACTGTACTCAATACCGATGAGGACAACAACGTTACCAGCGTTCTTATCCAGCCCGAACTCAGCGGCACCTGCACTTGCAGCCTGAATATGTTCGTTATGTCCATGGAATTCATGGTGGATATGATAAAGGATTCAATAGCAAGAGGTATCGTCAGCTTCGAGAAGAACATTCTTCAGGAAAGATGCAATGACCTGAAGATAAAGGTCTATGAGTATAAGTATTATTTCAGCAAGCTGAATTCCACAGCTTCTTACTTCAAAGCTAATATGGAACTGCTTGACCCCGAGAACGCAAAACAGATCTTCATACCGAAGAGATCTATTTATACAAAGGTAAGCGATAATGCTCCTGCAAAGTACGATCTTGATTGTATCGTTACAAATTCCCTCGTTGCAGACGGCTGTATAATCGAGGGCGAAGTAGAGAACTGCGTGCTGTTCAGAGGTGTTAAGATCGGCAAGGGCGCCAAGATCAAGAATTGTATCTTAGGTCAGGGGACTGTCGTAGGTGAGGGCGCACAGATGAATTACGTCATCACCGATAAGGACGTTACCGTTGCACCTAAGCACGTTCTGACAAGCTCCGAAAGCTATCAGATGTATGTTGCAAAGGGCGCTACTGTCTGATATCATATGTAAAATAGCCGCACGGCGCCGTCGGTCGGTGCCGTGCGTTTTCGATAGTCGATCACGGTCTGCGTGAGAGTCTGCGCTTGTTTCGTGGCATAAAAGAGTGAAGATATGGATCTGAAAAATTATACAAATGCCGAGCTATATGATATTATCGAGAAAATGGAAGATCACGGCAAAATCGGCGATGCTTTTGAAGAACTTATGAAACGTTCATCTGATGATGAGCTTGTCAAGTTCATAGATGATATGGTATATATCGAAGCAGTGCCTTATGCATTGGGTGAGCTCATGGAGCGGTCATCTGCAAAAGCATATGATATGGGTATGGATATACTTATAAATAATAAAGGCGACCAATTTCTTCAGGCGTGTGTATGGAGCACTTGCTATGACTTTGATGATATCAAAACAGTCACGCTGATGACCCAAAGGAAAACAACTATGGAATGGAGTTTGCTGGAAACCATACTTTTAAGTATGTATAACTATCGAACAGATATATTTCCGGATGACTTCAAAAAACTCATCATTGATTCGTATAATATTATGTCCGAAGAAAAGAAATCCGAGCTTTCAGAAATGTTTGCTGATTTTTCAAAGAAATATCAGACGTAACAGCTGTTCAAGCCGACTCAACCGACTATGACCGACTTATCACTTATTCAAAAGGAGGGTGATACTATGAAAATACTTTATACAGCAAGTGAGGGTCTGCCTTATTCCGCTTCGGGCGGACTTGCAGACGTTGCGGGTTCGCTGCCTGCGGCACTGAACGCACTGGGCGAGGACTGCCGTGTGGTACTGCCGCTTTATGGCAGCATCAGGCAGGAACTTAAAGACAGGCTCAACTATATAACGAATTTCACCGTGCCCGTGGCATGGCGCAATCAATACTGCGGAGTTTTCGTGGGTGTGGAGAACGGAGTGACCTATTATCTGCTGGATAACGAATATTACTTCGCAAGAAACGGTATGTACGGCTTTTATGACGATGCGGAGAGATTTATATTCTTCTCCCGTGCAGTGCTGGAACTGCTGCGCTATATCGACTTCAAGCCCGATGTGATAAATGCCAACGACTGGCAGACAGCGCTGGTACCTGTTTACTATGATGTTTTCTACCGCTATCAGCAGGGCTATGAGGACATCAAGACTGTGTTCACCATACATAATATACAGTATCAGGGTCAGTATGGTCTTGAACTGATAGGCGACCTTATGGGTATACCTCTTTATCATACCGATATGCTGAGCTACGACGGCGATGTGAACTTCCTTAAAGCCGCTATCGAAGTATCTGACCGTGTCACTACCGTATCACCGAGCTATGCCTGGGAGATACTCGACCCCTGGTATTCACATTCGCTGGACAGGGAACTGGTACATCACCAGTATAAACTCAGCGGTATCCTGAACGGTATCTCGGGTAAGATATATGACCCTGCCACCGATAAATATATCGCTAGGAACTATAGTCTTGCGGATAAGTCGGGCAAGGCGGTCTGTAAGCGTGCGCTGGAGAACGAAATGGGCATTTCCACAGGAAAAGAGCCTGTTATCGGCATAGTTACAAGGTTCGTATCTCATAAGGGCCTTGACCTTATCAAGTACGTTTTCGAGGATATGATAAGGATAGGCTTTAAATTCGCTATACTTGGTTCGGGCGAAAAGATATACGAGGACTTCTTCAATGAGATGCACTACCGCTATCCCGACAGAGTTGGTCTGCGCATAGGCTTTGTACCTGAACTTTCGAGGAAGATATATGCAGGTGCGGATATGTTCCTGATGCCGTCCCAGAGCGAGCCTTGCGGACTTGCACAGATGATAGCGCTGAGATACGGCACTATCCCCATAGTACGTGAGACAGGCGGTCTGCGTGATACCATCAGAGATGCAGGCGACAAGGGTGGAAACGGCTTCACATTCAAGACCTATAATGCACAGGATATGCTCGATGCTTGTATCAGGGCAAGGGCTTGCTACGATGATAAGATGCGTTGGGGCAGGCTGGTAAATACAGCATTCAAGCAGGATTTCAGCTGGGAAAGATCGGCAAAAGAATACATCAAGCTTTATGAGAATATCTAAAGGCTTGTGTACCAAGCAAAGTACGCCTCCTGCTTTTTCGGCGTGATGGTGTACAAAATCTGAAATAAATATATTAAACAGAAATATCCCCGGGAATAAACGATGCTCGTTTATCCTCGGGGATAGATTTTTTATACGTATGCACTTCTTGAACGATTGATAGTGATGGTCAGCACTACAGCCAATATCGCAATAGCTATCGGTATGGCGAGAGCGATGGGTCTGACTTCAATACAGTTTATAAAGAAATCTCCGTAAAAGTCAAAGAATTTGTCGATATAACAGAGTATAATATTTCTGGGATCATATTTCTTTGACGTCGGAACTATGTAGTTGAGAACGAAAAGTGCTATCGCACCGACCGTTGTGTTGCGTGTTATCTGAGAAAACAGCATTCCCAGATACAGATATATAAGCGACCAAGTCCATGTAAAGAAATATTGGGATATTAGCCTTGTGAGGCTGAATGGAACGGGATCAAGTTCGATGTATTTATTCAGTTCACCCAGCGCATTCAGATCATTCAGTGCAAAACTGTATGCTACCCTGTTTGCTGCCATTGCCACCGCCATAGCGATCAGCAGGACTACCCCTGACATAAGCGAAAGGTACAGAAATTTGGAAAGGACATAATTGTTTTTACCATACTTGCAGATCTTGATCTTTAGGGTCTTGTTTTTGACATCTCTGCGCATACTGAACAGACCGAACAGTGAAAAAAACAACGGCAGATAAAGCTGACCTGTTCCGCAAAATGATGATGCAGCATTTCCGAGGGACAGATTTTTCATATCCTGTTCAATGTAATACTTAGATACTGCCACAGGACTGTTATCTATACGAGCATTCATAAAACCGTTTTCTTCTCTGACCAACTTGAGCTTTTGTGATAATTCTTCTTCTACACTGCTGCCCATTTCTTCTGCTCTTTGGACAGAATTTCTGAATGAAGAAATAGCCGAACCGATCCGAATATATTGTATATACACCATACCGCACATAAGCATGGTAAGTATAAGCGTAATGATGATCATAAATTTTGATCTGATATCATATCTTAACTCACTCTTCATCGAATTCAGAATCATATATTTCCTCCAGGTTATTTTCCAGACTGTTATAGTCAGTGTATTTCATTTGTATCTTATTATCTTTGATAAGATACAGGTCGTCTATCAGATCATTATAAAAACCGAGAGAATGTCCCGTAAGTATGGTGATCCTGTCGGGACGCTTTTTTATAAGATACTTTTTTAACAACTTTAAAGACTTTCTGTCAAGTCCGTTGGTGATCTCGTCCATTATAAGTATCTGAGGATCTATAAGTTCTGCAAGTACGATCGAGAGTTTTTTCTTCTGACCGTAAGAGTATCTTCTGACTTTTTCGTTCAGAAGGTCTCTGGTCATGTATTTTTTAGCCGTTTCAAATATCTCTGATTTGCTGAGCTTTTTATCGCAAAGCACTTTCAGGTTATCGAATCCGTTTAGATTGCCGTAAAATGGTGTGTCGTCCCATATGGCAAGCAGTTTTTCACGGGAATTATCATCTCCTTTAAAAGTGATATTTCCCTTATAGTTTTCCAGCCCGCAGACGCATTTTGCAAATGTTGTTTTTCCCGAACCGTTTATGCCCATTATCAGACTTATCCGTCCATTCTTGAAACAACAATCCGTATTATCAAATATGCATGATCTGTTGTAGGCTTTATAAAAGCCTTTGAGTTCTAATTTTTCCATAATAACTTACTATATACTCCAATTTATTCGGTTATTCCCGTCACACCATATCTGATGCCGAGATACAAAAGGCACTTGCAGAAAAAGTCATCACCGTAAAAGAATTTGTTACTTTTTTGTATCTTTTTGTAATATGAAACCCTCTTTAGTGTGAAAAGCATCTGACTTCTTGTTATAGTAAAAACACTATAATTGAATATTATGCACAATTCATATTTTATCATTTATCATTTTAATTGTCAATAGCTTAAAACAAAATTTTACATTTTATATAATGGACAAAAATACCCCCACAGGATAATAAAGCTCCTGCGGGGGCGTTTTCATAATAATTTTAGATATTTTGTGCTTTGTTTAATTGTTCTATAAATAACTCTACTTTCCCTTTATTTCGTTCAGAAAGAGAACGAAATAATTCTAGTAATCTGACTTCGTCAATTGATAATGATGTATCAGATTGTATTTTTTTTATATTGGTTCTACCAGCTAGATAATCAAGACTTATTTTATAATATTCAGCCAATTCTATTGCTCTTGAGAATGGTATTTCACGTTTTCCTGTTTCGTATTTTCCATAGTATTGTGCTGTTGTTCCAAGATATGTCGCTATTTCAACTTGTGTTTTGTCTGAGTCTTCTCTTAAATCTTTTATTCGTTGGTATAGTGGCATAATAATCACTCCTTTAAAAGAAGTTTACCACAAATGATTGATTATACTTGACAAACGAACTGTAATAGGTTATAATTTAAGTATATTATAATCACTTTAGATTATAAAACAGTATATTCTAATTATTCAAAAGGGGTAAAATTATGAATCGAATTATAGGTTTGTTGTTTATTTCGGTAGTATTGTTGTCATCTTGTACAATTTCTGAGAATTCAATAAAAGAGGAAAATGATTCTAGTAGTAGTTTAAGTACAAATAATGATGATCAAAGCAAAGATGTGGTTGAAACTACAATTACAACAACTACAGTAGCAATTGAAACAACGGCTAGAACAGAAAAAAGAATTGAGCATTATTGTGATGCTGAAGGTTGTACAAAAGAAGGGAAAAATGAGTATATAGGTTTTTCTGGACAAAAAGAGTATTATTGTGATGCTCATCTGAAGGAAATAAATGATTTTTATGCAAAAATGGAGGAAGATGTTGGTAAAGGACCTTACAGTAAGCATAAGTGTGAGATGTGTGATAAAGAAGGAACATATTCTATTATCGGAATTTCCGGTGAAATAGAGTATTATTGCACCGAGCATTACAATGATTTAGTTGAAATGCTCAAATCTTTTGATAAATGATAATGAAAAATATCCGCAGATCTCGTCTGCGGATATTTCTTTACAGCGAATCAAATATCTCCGTGTTTTTCTTCTGCTGATACCTTAAATAATAACCTGCCGTCATCGATGAAAGCATAGTCGTCAGGATAAGTACCGTGAAAAATTCCAGCGAGATTATGTTAGCCGTGTAGCTTACAGTCGCAAGTACAATGCCCGGACCTCCTCTGGCATTCATGGTTATGGCGAAGTTCATCTTCATATCCCTTGATAAGTCCGAAAATAATAGCATAACCCATGTGCCGAAGAATTCCAGACCGAATGCTATCACGAAAAATAACAGAAATCTTCCAACGGAAAAATCATGTATAACATTAAGCTGTATGCCTACCAGCGCAAAGTATATCGGTACAAAAAACGAGAATACAAGATTTTCCAGTACGCCTATGTCTTTCTTTGCGGTCTCTTCCTTGCCCGAGAATACCTTCACCACATATCCCACGATGAATGCCGAATACATGATGTTTATGCCGATCTTTGAGAGAAGTCCGCAGACTGCCAGCAGCATCACAAAGCATATGGTGTAAAACAGCTTTGTGTCCTTTATTTTCTTGGTCTTCTTGACCATCTTTGCGGCGGCTGTTATGACTACGAAAAGTCCCAGCGTCGAGAATACTATCACAAGCATCTGCCCCAGACCTATGTTGCCCGTAGCTGCCACCCTCGTGGCAATGTTTAGCAGTATCCATAGGCACAGATCCTGAAATGTTGCCACCGTAAGTATCGTGTTTGAAAACTTGGTGTTCATTATGCCCATATCGAAAAATATCTTTGATATGACGGGTATCGAGGTTATGGCAACACCTATGCAGAATACCAGCGAAAATGATAGATCATTGCTTGCTGTGCCGATGAAATGCTTTTTGAAAAGCCCTATGAACGGTATAGCCAGCAGCATCGGTATCACAGTGGCACCGATAAATACCAGCCCGATGGTCTTGGTGTTCTTCTTCTCTATTTTTATATCGGTATTGTAGCCCGATAAGAACATCAGAAATATCAGCCCCAGCTGGTAGAATATGTTAAGTACCTGCCCCTCCTCGGGGTATGCGAAAAATATCTTTTTCATCTGCTCCGGCATTAGTATGAACAGGCAGCTGCCGCCCAGTATCATGCCGCCCAGTATCTCGCCCACGACCCTTGGTCCCTTTATCTTTTCAAGCAGCGTGCCGAATACATAAGAGAACAGCAGCAGTAGAGCTAAAGCGATGAAGGTTATCAGTATCTGATCCTCTGATAATGTCAGTAATTTCATTTCTGTATCTCCTTATTTGGTATAAAACGTGTAAACTTACACTATTTGTGATTAGATTATATCACGGTATTCACGGTTTGTCAATAAGATTTTTCAAATTTACTTAAATTATCATCAAATAAACAAAAATACACTGTACCGCTTGAACACTTTGAACAATTACTTTATTCATGCTCACACTTTAATTGTTTTTATTGACATCAGATTTAAAATGTGATAAAATAAAAATAGCGAAGCTGCGTGCTTGCAGCTGATTTTTTTATGATGAAATGAGGTCGTGTAAATGGGAAAAGTTACGGTCATTGACCATCCGCTGATAAAGCATAAGATATCACTGCTGCGTGATGAGAATACGGGTACAAGAGATTTCCGTATACTGGTGGAAGAGATAGCTATGCTTATGGGGTATGAGGCGCTGAGAGACCTCCCGACCGAGCTTGTGAAAGTAAAGTCGCCCATAACCGAAGCTGATGTACCGATGCTTTCAGGTAAAAAGCTGGCAATTGTGCCTATACTGCGTGCAGGGCTTGGCATGGTCAACGGTATACTTGCACTGGTGCCGTCCGCAAAGGTCGGTCATATCGGGCTTTACCGTGATGAGCAGACCCATGAGCCCCATGAGTATTTTTGCAAGCTGCCCGATAATATGGATGAGCGTCTTGTTATCCTGCCCGACCCTATGCTTGCCACAGGCGGCTCAGCGATAACTGCGGTGGATTTCATTAAACAGCATGGGTGCAGCAATATAAAATTCATGTGCATAATAGCTGCCCCCGAGGGTCTTGAAGCTTTGCAGAAAGCTCATCCCGATATTGATATATATGTGGGCAGTCTTGATGAAAAGCTCAATGATGATGCTTATATCGTCCCGGGTCTTGGCGATGCGGGCGACAGGATATTCGGTACAAAGTAATTATTTCGAGAGGAGAGTGCGGTCATGCTGATAACAAATATGCCCGAATTTCATAGACATATCAAACGTGTCATTTATTCTGAAGAGGATATAAAAGCGGCAGTCACCCGTGCAGGTGAGATACTCAGTATGGAGTATAAGGACAAGCCTCTGCTACTGGTGAGCATACTCAAAGGTGCTTTCATCTTTCTGGCAGACCTCAGCCGTGCCATAAATATCCCCCATGAGATAGGTTTCATGGCGGCTAAAAGTTATGACGGTACAGAAAGTTCCGGCAATGTGGAGATAACCATGGACCTTAAACAGGATGTGAGCAAGTATCACATCGTTATCGTTGAGGACATAATCGATACGGGCAGAACACTCAGCGAGGTCGTAAAGTACCTTGAAAGCAAGGGCCCTCTCTCGCTGCGCATAGTGACAATGCTTGATAAGCCCGAAAGGCGAGAGGTGAAGATACAGTCGGATTATTCGCTGTTTACCATACCCGACCTGTTCGTTATAGGCTATGGTCTCGATTATGATGAATACTACCGAAATCTTCCGTGCATAGCGGAGTTTGCACAGGAGGCTGATTGATGGAGAGACTGTTTAAACTAAAGGAACACGGTACAGATGTACGCACCGAGATAATGGCAGGCGTGACCACATTTATGACCATGGCGTATATCCTGGCGGTAAATCCCAGCGTGCTTTCTGCTGCGGGCATGGACAGCACAGCTGTATTGCTTGCGACCTGTCTTGCGTCCTTTATAGGCACAATGTGTATGGGACTAATGGCAAATCTTCCGTTTGCTCTTTCCGCAGGTATGGGACTCAATGCATTTATGGCTTATACAGTCTGCGGTTCCATGGGATATCCGTGGCAGGTCGCTCTGCTTGCGGTGTTCATAGAGGGTATCGTGTTCATACTCCTGTCTGTGACTAAAGTCAGGGAAGCCATCTTCGACAGTATACCCCTTGCTTTGAAAAAAGCCGTGTCTGTGGGTATCGGACTGTTCATCGCCTTCATCGGTCTTCAGAATGCAAAACTGGTAGTGGGCGGTGCGACTCTGGTGGAGATGGTCGATCTTACCGAGGAATTTTCCACCCGTGGTATATGTGCGCTGCTTGCACTGATAGGCACCGTTGCCATGGCGATACTCTATATCAAGAAAGTACCGGGCTCTATACTCATAGGTATAATCGGCACATGGGTGCTGGGTATGCTTTGTCAGCTGATGGGGATATATAAGCCCGACGGTGAGAACTGGTTTTCGTTGTTCCCGAATTTCTCCATGACTGATTTTTCCGCTCTCGGCAAGACCTTTGGCCAGTGCTTCAATGTGGATATGGACAATGTGGGCATCTTCAATTTCATTACCGTGATATTTGCATTTTTATTTGTCGATCTTTTTGATACGCTGGGAACCCTGATAGGCGTTGCTGCCAAGGCTGATATGCTTGATGATGAGGGCAAGCTCCCTGCTATTAAACCTGCACTTATGGCTGATGCGATAGCAACTACAGGCGGTGCTGTGCTTGGAACATCTACGACCACTACATTTGTCGAATCCGCAGCAGGTGTCGGCGCAGGCGGAAGAACGGGACTTACCGCAGTCACTACAGCGGTGCTGTTTCTGGCATCAATGCTTTTTGCCCCCATATTCATAGCTATACCGTCATTTGCCACAGCACCTGCACTTATCGTTGTGGGATTTCTCATGTTTTCTACCATTACCGATATCAAATTCGATGAAAAGCACTTTACATCGGCTGTGCCCGCATACCTGTGCATAATAGCTATGCCGCTGTTCTACAGCATATCCGAGGGTATCTCCATAGGTGTCATATCCTATGTAGTCATAAACCTCTTCTGCGGAAAACGCAAGGAGATCAACCCAATAATGTACGTACTTGCGGTACTTTTCGTACTGAAATATATATTCTTGTAAAATTGTAAGGAGTTGTAAAAAAATGGAAACCTATTCTTTGAAAGTAGCAGGGCTTGATCGTGAACTGCCCATTTGCGCAGCAAGTGAAAAGCTCGATATCGCAGCATTCATCATGTTTTCAGATGTGGAACTGACAGTTGCCTGTGCGGAGGAACTTCTGAAAAAAGTCCCCGATTTCGATATCATCATCACTGCCGAGTCCAAGGGCATACCTCTGGCTTATGAGGCTGCAAGGCAGTCCGGCAAGAACTATGTGGTAGCAAGAAAGTCAGTCAAGCTTTATATGACCGACCCAATTTCCGTTCAGGTGAAATCCATCACCACAGCCAATGTACAGACGCTTTACCTTTCGCAGGAAGATGTTGCAAGGCTGAAGGGCAGGAAAGTGCTGATACTTGATGATGTTATCAGTACGGGCGAATCTCTCACAGCCATCGAAAAACTGGTTGAAGCAGCAGGCGGAAACATCGTGGGGAAGGGCGCAGTCCTTGCAGAGGGCGATGCAGCCGACCGTGACGATATATTCTTCCTTGAAAAGCTGCCGCTGTTCTTTAAATGATATTATAAAAAATGTCTCATTTTACTTTTGTGTTGATAATAGAATAAATCCGAATTTAACATATCAAGAGGTATTGTGATAATGAAAACCAACAAACTGATCTATGCTTTTATCAGCGTAATGCTTTGTTTGGCTTTGGGTATATCGGGAATAAGCGCTTTCGCATCAGAAAACGAGATCACTGATTATTCATCGATAGATAAGCAAATTGCAGAGGATATAAAAAAATACCATATTCCTGCAATGGCAGTGGCTGTTGTGGATAAGGATAGCGTTCTATTTGAAAATACCTATGGCAGCTGTGAAAACGCCGATCTGCTGTTTATCATCGGGTCTATGAGCAAATCATTTACTGCGATCGCAATTATGCAGCTTTATGAACAAGGAAAAATTGAACTTGAAAGCCCGATAGATGAGTACATAGATACATCAAAATGGTTTGAGGAAAATACCGATCATAGCAGGATAACCGTGAAAGATCTTCTGAATCACACAAGCGGTATCACCACCTATCAGACATTTGGTTCTTTGAAAAGTACCGAACAATATGGTAGCTATGAATACGCAAATGCAAATTACGGACTGCTGGGACTTATTATAGAAGCGGTAAGCGGTATGTCCTATGAACAGTATATTGAGCAAAATATTTTC
>CADALT010000007.1 GCA_902788785.1 uncultured Ruminococcus sp. | reverse complement strand
TTCGGCTTTCCTTTAGGCATAAAAATGCCCCCTTTCATTAGATTTCTGATTGGTACACTTCTATTATACCACATTGTCTAACAAAAGGGGAGCATTTCACATCTCTCCCTGCTGTGTTTTTTCTTTACAGATCTATCTTCTGAAATCTTTTGCACGCAGTTTTGCAGGATATAACGGTCAGCAGTATATAGATAACCAAACCGCCCGACAGCAGGCAAAGCTGCATGGGAAAATGCTCAAAACCGAATGCGTTCAGGCTTTCAAGTGTCGGGATATGATGCAAAGCCTCCGCTGCACCGATCGTCAGGAATACCGCAATGATGTAATGTACGAACGGAGAAAGTTTGTAGGCAGTCTTGAAAAATCCGCCGATGAATATCAGATTGAACAGCCCGAAAATTACAAGCGCCATACCGAGAAAGAACGGATTTGCGTTCATCAGAGCGTTCTGTCTGTAGGGCTGCGCATCTGCCAGAACGGTCATGCGCAGTATCGTCAGTGCCGTCATAATGAGAAAGCCTGCGGATTCTATCATAACAGAGAACAGGTATTTTCCTTTGACCACGTCAGTTTTTGCAATGGGCAGCAGTGCGGAGTAGACTATATCATTTGACTCCCTTGCACTCTGAAAGCTTTGAAATATCCCCAGGGTCACAAAAAACGCACCGCATAGGATAGGGTACCCCGGGAGAAGCGTCATGAACGCTGCCGAAATAAAAAAGTATGACAGTACCGATGCACTCAGGCGCATCTCTTTTTGCAGCAATGCTTTCATGCTCTCGCCTCCTTTTCAAGTCTCAGGAAGATCTCTTCCAGCGTTTCATCAGGCTTACCGTAATTTTGCATGAAATCGGGCTTGGGACAGTCCGCTTTTATCTCACCGCCGCTGATGTATATGATGTTATCCGCACAGCGCTCCAAGTCGGAGGTGATATGTGTAGAAAAGAGGATAGTCACACCATTTTCTTTCAGCTTTATAAACAGCTCCAGCAGCTCGTCCCGTGAGAACGGGTCAAGTCCGCTTGTCGGCTCATCGAGTATCAGTACATCTGCCCCGTGGGAAAGCGCAACCATCAGGTTGCATTTAACTTTCATGCCCTCGGAAAGCTCCATAGGCTTTTTGCGCTCGTCAAGTGAGAACATCTCCATGTAGTGACGGCAGGCGGTTTCGTCCCAGTTCTGATAAAAGCGCTTGGTGGTATCAATTATCCCACGGATAGTCTTGCGAGGATACCAACTGACCGTTCCTGTCGAATATCCGATACGCTGCTTTATCTCGGTCTCATGCCCGTTCAGCGGCAAGCCGAAATAGCTTATCTCTCCGCTGTCTGTGTGGACAAGACCGAGCATGGATTTTATGGTGGTGGTCTTTCCTGCACCGTTTCTGCCGATAAAGCCTGTTATCTTACCTTTTTCAAGCGAGAACGAAACATTTTTCAGATCAAATGCAGGATAGCTCTTGCAAACATTTTTAAGTGTAACGATACCCATAACGTTGACCTCCTTGTATGATTCCTATGAATAATGTAACATATAACGGCGTAAACATCAACCAACCAAAGTTGTCAAATTTATCTGATTTATGTTATGTTTGATTGCGCAGCTATTATTGGCAGGAGAGTCAAATGTTTTAGATATACGAAAAGATCTCTCGGAATATCATGTTGGAAATTCCGAGAGATCATATTTTTTTTGTTCGGTCGAAAACTTATGTGCAAAACTCAGTTCAGCTTGATAGCAGCCACATCAACATGATTTGGGATGCTGTTGAAGGTGTAGGACGCTACCTTATCACTGTTGTAGACCACATATTCATTTCTGTAATTGAGGGGGATAACAACGCTGCTTTCGTTGGCAGAGTTCAGCGTCTTTGTGTATATCTCCTGTATCTTTGCATTGTCATCATAGGTGTAAAGACCCTTGATAAGCTCCTTAGCTTCGTCATCGGACATGGTGGCAAGTGCCTTTGCTACCTGAGGATCGGTGGAGTAAATGCCGTCAGCCGCAGTATAATCTGTGGAGGGGTACATATTCGCCACAAAGGTGTAGGGGTCATAGGGGAACCAGTAGCTTATATAGGCAGTCATCTCGTAGTCCACCTGTGTGAATATCTTGTCAAAGAATGTCATCAGATCGAGAGGATCGGTCTTTATCTCGATGCCCAGTTCCTGCATCGTCTGCTGATAGTAGAGCACCACATCATCATATACGCCCGTTGCAGGATATGTAATGGTGTAGGAAAGCTCGGTGCCGTCTTTGTCACGAATGCCGTTGCCGTCGGAATCCTTCCAGCCGTTGTCGTCCAGCAGTTTGACTGCTTCTTCAAAATCATATTCGGGAGTTTTGGTATCATACTTGCAGAAAGGCATATCCGAGGGCATTACCGAGTCGGCAGGGGTACGCAGTCCGGAATAGATATTTTCCGCAACAGATGCCTTGTCGATCGCCATTTGTATGGCTGTGCGCACGTTGATATCGTCAAGACCCTTTACTTCGTCGTTGAGTGCGATAAACTCTGTTACGAAATTGAAGTCGGATACCTCACCCTTGATACCGTCTGCCTGTGAAAGCTCCAGATAAGAAGCCGCATCAAGTGTTTCCGAACCGATGATGAAGTCTACCTCGCCTGCTTTCATGGCAGCGACCTTTGTTTCGGGGATTATCTTGACGGTAAAGCTGTCCGCATCTGGGGCATCACCCCAGTAATTCGGGTTCTTTTTAAACTTGTATTCGGTAGCGGTGTCGTTTGCGCTCTCAAACATATAAGGACCCGTACCGGGAGTATGGTCCATAAGGTATTCTTCATTTACAGTGCCGTCCTCATTAAAAGCGGCAGGTGCGAGGATACCTCTGGGCATAGCCATCGAAAGGTCGTTCAGCACGTTGTAATAGGGACGTGACAGGTGGAAAGACACCGTATGGTCATCATCTGCTGTGACCTCTGTTATCAGAGTATCCAGCTGACCGTAGTTGGTGCTTGCACCGAGTGTCGGGCGCATATTGTCAAAATACAGCTTGACTGCCTGTGCGTTGAAGTCGGTGCCGTCGTTGAACTTTACACCTTCACGCAGTTTGAATGTGTAGGTAAGACCGTCATCGGAGGAACTCCATTCGGTGGCAAGGCAGGGAATGTACTCGCCGTCCTTGTACTTTACCAGCGGCTCATAGAAATTGTTGGCATAGTAGGTGTTTTCATACACCATTACACCCTGACCGAAGCCCATGGAAAAGGGGGCGCTCTGTGCGATGGTGATGGTCTTTTCGGTGCTTTCGCTTTCATTTGCCGCAGCGGAGGCAGTCTCCTCCTTTGCAGCTGCTTTTGTTTCGGTATTGCTGCTGTCCTCGGTACCGCCGCAGCCTGCAAGCATCGTCATTGACATTATCAGTGCCATTATCATTGTGTTGCTTTTTTTCATAAAACTTACTCCTTTTTTATAATTTCAGGGCTTGCCGCTTATATTCGGCTGCCCTTACGAGCTCTTTTGAATAGTTCTCTTTAAAGTCAAGAAAACTTTTGGGATCATCAAGCGTTTCGATCATTTTTCCAAAACGCATGACATATATCCTGTCAGCCATGTACATAGCCGTATCAAGATCGTGGGTTATTATAAGAAATCCTGTTTCAAGTTTCTCACGCAGCTTTTTTAGCATCGTGAGTATGCATCTGCGCAGTGTCACATCAAGTCCGCTGAACGATTCATCAAATATGATATATTTCGGTTCTGCCGCAAGGGCACGGGCAATGCACAGCCTTTTCTGCTGACCGCCCGAAAGCTCGGAAACTTTGTTTTTGAGCCTGTCCTTCGGAAACTGCACCATATCACAAAGTTCGTCGGTACGCTTTGCTCTTTTGGCTTTGTCAAATCCCAAGAGCAGCTTCAGCGGCTCATCAATTACCTGACGGGCACTCTGATGAGGGTCAAGGGAGCTTGCAGCGTCCTGCATGACAAGCTGTACCAGCCGCCTGTTGGCTTTGGCGGACTTTCGGTCTGTTTTTTTATCATCAAGGATTATCTCGCCGCTGTCGGGAGATTCTATGAGCGAGAGCATCCTTGCAAGTGTGCTTTTTCCGCTGCCGCTTTCACCGACAATGACTGTGACCGCATTATCCTGCACTTTGAGAGAAACATCGTCCACTGCTGTCTGCTGACCGTATTTTTTCGTTACATTTTCCGCTTTTAACATACGCCCTCCCTGAACAGTACGCTCGCCGCCGCAAGCTCACGAGTGTATTCCGTCTGTGGTGAGCTGAACACATCGAGAGTTTTGCCCTGTTCGATGATACTGCCCGACTTCATAACAGCGACCCTGTTGCAAAGCCTTGCCGCAACGCCGAAATCGTGAGTTATAACTATCATCGACATACCGTTCTTCCGCTGTGTTTCCAGCTGCTTTAGTATCATGTATTCGCTGGCGGCATCCACAGCGGTGGTACATTCATCAGCGATGAGCAGCTCGGGCTTTTTCATAAGCGTCACAGCTATCATGACACGCTGCAGCATACCGCCCGAAAGTTCATCGGGATAGCTGCCAAGTATTTTTTTCATATCACCGAGATTGACATTTTTCAGGGCGATCTCAAGCTGTTCGTAAAATTCCTGCCTTGCATTTTTGCCTTTGAGCTCAAAGCCCATTTCTATCTGTCTGCCCAGACGTATCATCGGTGCAAAAGCTGTCATGGGGTTTTGCATTATCATTGCGATCTGCTGTCCACGCCAGCCTTTGGGAAGCTTTGCTTTTTTTGTGAGTATCTCTTCATTCTTCCATGTGATGCTGCCGCTTATCTCGAAAACACGGTCATTTAACAGCTTAATGACAGCCTTGCTCGTAAGGCTCTTGCCGCTGCCGCTCTCACCGATAAGTCCCAGCGTCTCACCCTTGCCGACCTCAAAGCTGATACCCTTTACAAGCCGCTCTTTGGAAGTCCTTGCGGTTATTTCAAGTCCGTTTACTTTAAGCATATCAGCCCTCCCTTGGATCGCAGATGTCTCTTAACGCTTCACCGAACAGATTAAAGCCTGCCGCTGCAAACAATATACAAAGTCCCGGGTAAACTATCAGCTCGGGGTGGCTGAATATCAGCTTGTTTGCATTCACGAGCATTGCGCCCCATTCTGCCGTTCCTGTTTCAAGTCCCAGCCCAAGAAAAGCGTAGCTCGATATCATGATGATAACGCCCGAAAGTCCCGTGCTGTATAAGACCAGCAGGTGCGGAAAGATATTCGGTATTATATGCCTGAGTATGATACGCAGCTCAGAACAGCCCGACATCCTACAGGTGATGATATACGGTTTTGACTTTTCACGCAGTACATAGGTCCTGACCACCTGTGCGTTCCATACCCACATGGCGACAACTATAGAGATCACTATGCTGAGCGCTTTTGACTCGAAAAGCCCCACAAGGGTCATTGCCACAAGAAAGGGCGGCAGCGCCATGAAGATGTTTGAAACTATAACAAACAGCTTATCCACTATACCACCGATGTATGAACACACAGCCGCAAGCAGAACGCTTATCACAGCGATAGCCCCAATGGTCGGGAGTGCGATGGACATTGACACTCTTGCACCGCAGATAAGCCTTGATGTGATGCACCGCCCCATATCGTCTGTCCCCAGGGGATACTGCTTGCAGGGCTCTGCGAATTTCTGCATGATGTCCACTTTGCCGGGGTCGTTCGGGGCAAATGCAGGAGCGAATATCATTACCGCAAACACCGTGAGCATCATCGCAATACCTATCAAAGCCTGCGGTTTGCGAAGTATTTTACCTATCATACGCACGCTCCTTTGTTTGCTCCTTCGGATTCAGTATAACGTTTATGACCTCCGCAAGAAAATTCACCGCAACAAATATCACGGCTATAACAAGCACGCAGGCATTTACCGTAACGGTATCCCGTGAACTCAGTGCCGTTACCAGCATCGAGCCTACCCCGGGGATAGAAAATACGAATTCGATCATTGCACTGCCTGCGATAGTAAAGCCAAAGCTCTGTCCTAAAAGCGTCACCAGCGGAGGCAGTGCATATCTGCTGACCATAACCGCTATCTTACGCTCGGATATGCCCCTTGATCTTGCATACATAACAAAATCGCTGTTGTAGCCGTCAAGCAGTGATGAGCGAAAAACTCTTATGTTAGAGGCAGAAGTGAATATCGCCACCGCAAGTGAGGGCAGGATAAAGTCTTTCAGACTTTCTGCACCCATAATGGCGAACAGCGGTATATTCACCGCAAATACGATCATAAGCATGAAGCCTATCCAGTAATTCGGCACGGACATACACACTATCCCGAACAGATATATGCACTTGCCCGCAAGTCCGCCTTTTCTTGCGGCTGATAACACTCCCAAGGGGATACTCAGCAGTGCCGTGAACAAAAGAGCCATTGCCGCCAGCTTTAAAGTCGGTATCATAGATGCCGAAAGCTCGTCGATTATAGGTTTTCCCGTGTTGTAGGAGTTACCGAAATCGCCCCTGACAGCCTTTGAAATCCAGCCTGTATACTGCTCTGCAAGAGGTCTGTCAAGCCCCAGTTCCTGTCTGACCTGCGTGACCTGATCTTCGGTCGGTCGTGTATATCTGCGCACAGCGAGTGCCTGCGCCGCATCAACGGGGGAGAGACTTGTGTAAAAGAATGTCAGTACAGTCACCCCGAACAGCACGACCGCCAGCACCCCAAGCCTTGAAAGTATGCGCTTTATCATGTGGTCTGCCCCGTGATGTGCCAGTTTTCAGCCTGCTCACGCTGACTTATGAATCTCGAATAGATACCGTCCTGCTTTGCAAGCTCAGAATGTGTTCCACGCTGAACGATGTGTCCGCCGTCGAGCACAAGTATCTGATCGGCACGGCGGACGGTTTTAAGCCTGTGTGCGATCATGATTATGGTCTTGTCCTCCATTAGCGCTTCGATAGCAGACTGCAGCCTGTCTTCGTTCTCGGGGTCAACATTGGCTGTGGCTTCATCAAGGATAATGATGGGGGCATCTTTCAGTATTGCCCTTGCGATGGAAAGGCGCTGTCTTTCACCGCCCGAAAGGGAAGCACCGCCCTCCTCCAGCACCGTGTTATATCCATCGGGCAGCTGCATGATGAAATCGTGGCAGCAAGCCTTTTTAGCTGCTTCGACCACCTGTTCGTGGGTTGCGTTGGGGCAGCCGAATTTTATGTTGTTCTCCACCGTGTCACTGAAAAGGTATACGTTCTGGAAAACCATACTTATATTTTTCATCAGGCTGTCAAGCGTAAAGTCACGCACATCGTTGCCGCCTATGGTCACCTTGCCGCCTTTAACATCCCAGAAACGTGCGATAAGGCTGCACATGGTGGTCTTGCCAGAACCCGAGGGTCCGACTATGGCAGTGGTGGTCTTTTGTTTTATATCAAAGGAAACTCTGTCGAGTATCTTTCTTTCGCCATAGGAGAAATCTACGTTTTCAAAAGCTATATCGAAGTTCGCAGGAATGATATCTCTGCCGCCCTCGTCCATGACGGGGACATTATCTGTCTCGTTCGCCTTGTCGATGGAGCTTTCAGCGATACGCAGCGTTGCGATGCTTATGCCTGCGCTCTTCATCTGCTCAAACACCATGAATGCTGCCACGAACATCATCATAGCATTTGAAAGCTCCATGGAACCGTTCAGATACAGCGCCGCAGTTGCTATCATGATAATGACCGCAAACAGGTTCAGCACTATCTGCTGGAAGATCTGGTAGGGGGTCATCTGCTTTTCGATGAAGAGATTTTTTTTGCAGCTTTCTTCTATCGCAGAATCTGCTGCGCTCTCGGAACGCTCTGTAAGACGAAAGCTCTTGATAACACTGATGCCCTGCACCGCTTCAAGTATCTTTTCAACAAGCATTTCCTGCGCACGCTGTCTTTCGGGTGCGCCTTTGCGTGAATGCTTTTCCTGCAAGGAGGTCGTCCATAAAAATGCCGCCATACCGATGAAAACAATGATACCGATACGCCAATCGAACAGCAGCACCGACAGTGCGAACACCACTGAATTGATAAAGCCGCCAAGCACTGTCACAAGCACCACGGGAGCTGTGTTTTCAACATCCGTAAGTGTTGTGGTGGTTATAGCCGTCATCTGACCTAAGTTGTTCTTGTTGAAATAGCCCATGGGGACAGAGCGCAGTTTATTGCCTATGGAGATACGCTTGTTTGCCACCATGAAATAGCCTGCGTGGACTCTTTGCAGCTGTGAGTAGGTATTGAGAATTATCCTGCCCGCAATGCTGACGACCATGATGCCCAAAGCGTAAAGTGCATTTATCTTTGAGGTATCGCCGCTTGTCAGTGATCTGAGTACAACATACACCGCTGCAAACTGCAGCGCATAGAATACCGAATTAAGAAGTGCAAGAACGATCGAGCTTTTGATGTTCTTCTGTTCACTCCCTGCGAAATCCCATATTTTTTTGAATGCGCCTATCATTATGCCGCACCTCCCTTTGTACCTGTGTGGGCTGCCCACATATCACGGTAAAGCTCGCTGTTTTTAAGCAGAGTCTCATGTGTGCCGTGTGCTGAAACTGTGCCGTTTTCCATGACGATGATGTTATCGGCATCGGTTATGGTCGAAAGTCGGTGGGCGATGACTATAACAGTCTTGCCCTGCACGAGTTTTGCGAGCGCTGACTGTATAACAGCTTCATTTTCGGGGTCGATATAGGCAGTAGCCTCATCGAGTATAACTATCGGCGCATCTTTCAGCATCGCCCTTGCTATGGCGATACGCTGTCTTTCACCGCCCGAAAGATGTCCGCCTGCACTGCCGACCACTGTCTGATAGCCCTTGTCGAGCCCTCTGATAAATTCATCACAGCCTGCTGCCTTTGCGGCATTTATCACATCTTCATCTGTTGCGCCTGCCTTGCCCTTGCGGATATTCTCCATTACCGTTTCATTGAACAGGAAATTGTTCTGTTCAACATAGGCTATCCTTTCGGTCTGCACTTCAAGGGGGATATCATGGATATTCTGTCCGCCCATGAAAAGCTCGCCGTCACTGACGTCCCAGAAACCTGCGACGAGCTTTGCGACTGTTGATTTACCGCTGCCCGAATGACCCACCAGTGCGGTGACTTTGCCCTCGGGGATAGTCAGGTCGATATTGCTGAGGGCTTCCTTTTCGCCGTCATAGCTGAATGTGACATTTTTAAACTCTATCCTGCTTCCGTTTACGGAGGAGACTTTGTTCGTGCGCTCTATCTCAGGGCTTGCCAGCACCTCGTTTATCTGACCCATGACAGTGCCCACACGGGCGATGTTGTCAGTGTAATTCATGGCTGCTATCAGAGGTTCGAGCAGACCCAGCGAAAGCACTATGACAGTGACGAATGCGCCTGCCATAAGACTGCCCGATGCATAGAACAAAATGCCGAAGGGCAGCACCGTCAGCAGCACCGACGGAGTTATGGCATTGTAAGCCGACATAGCCCACTGTGCGCTCTTCATCCAGTTATAGAAAAAAGCTGCATTGTCATTGACGGCTGTTTCGTACTTTTCATAGGAATTCTCACTCTGGCTGAATGCTTTGATGACCTCGATGCCGCCCATGTATTCAACGATGGCATTTGTCATCCTGCCGCTGATCTCCACGGACTTTCCGTAGTTCTTGCCGTAGCTTTTCATAGTAGTGCTCATGACAGCCATTCCCACAGGGATAGTTATGAGCGATATAAGCGCAAGCCTCCAGTCCAGCGTCAGCAGATATATGAGCATAAGTACGGGTGCCAGCACATTTGCAGTCATCTCGGGCAGCAGATGTGCCAGCGGTACTTCGATACCCTCAACTCTGTCAACGATAACGTCCTTGTAATATCCCGAGGGGGACTCAAGTATCGTGCCCATGGGCATTTTTGTGAGCTTTGCTATGAGCTTTTGGCGGATCTGCTTCATAGTGAAAAAGGTAGCTGTGTGCGAAATACTTGTGGAAATGCTGCTGAATATACCCTTTGCGATATATCCCACAGCCGCCGCTGCACACCATGCCGCAAAGTACGACAGCCCTTTATCTTCATGCCCTATCATTGCCGTGACCATTTTAGCCACCGCAAAATACGGCACCATTCCGCATACTACCGAAATGATCGCAAGTATCATCGAACAGATGTATTTGCCTTTGTAAGCGCCTGCATAGTCCATTATAAGGCTGACAGGCGATGCTTTCTTATTCAATGTCAACACCTCTCTAACAAGTTTGTTTTAGCTAACTTCTGCGCATTTTTTCAGGCAATACCCTTTGGCATTGCCCGAATGTACCTATGGATTAAAAAGCTTATCCCAGCCGTGTGAGAAAAAGTCCTGTAACTGTGCAATATGTACCTGTGCTTCCTCCTTGGTCATATCATGGCGAATGACTTCAAAAAAGCCGTACATATACGAGCTGCAAAGCTGATGTATCAGCAGTTTGCCAGCACGCCCCGAGGATATGACATCGTTGCCCGTATCCTCGATGTATTTGAGGGTATACTTTTCGTCAAGGTCTGCGATATCCTCGATGAACCTGCCGTACTTCGTACCCTCGGCACAGCATATCAGCAGCTTGAAGGCATCAAAACTATCATACATGATATCAATGATGCTTTGCATATAGCCTTTATGCTCATTCTCAAACTCCTCATCATGAAACAGCTCACGCTGCTCCTCAACAGGGCGCTGACTGTATCCTTGCATATGCTGTTCAAAATAATCAGTCAGCTCTCTTGCAGGTTCATCGACCAGCGCACAGAACAGCCCCTCCTTATCCTCATACCGTGTGTAGATAGAACGGGGCGTAGTACCTGCATTTTCGGCGATAGTCCGCATAGATGCGCCGTTATATCCGTTTGCAAGAAACTCCTGCATGGCACATTCAAGCAGTTTTTCGGTAACGCCCTCAACTCTGTTGGCCATAAAGCACCTCCTATATCTGCAACGCTGTTGTGAAACACTGTTGCGCAACGCTGTTTCAAAATATATCACATTTTTTTTACTTTGTCAATAGCCATTCGATCGATTTGATAAAATGTACTATAAATGCGCCTGACCGTTCGTATTTAATTGTTATATATAGTTATAGTAAACGACATAAAAATGCCCGAGAATTACTTGTAAGCAGTTCTCGGGGGAAGGTTGTTGATAACTTGTAACATCATGTTATTACTTTAATACATTGACGTCGATCGGTGCAGATCGGCGAGCTGTTATTATGTCTGTCAAAGGGGTACTGCCCCGGGAAGTATGACCTCGGCGGTGAACTGTTTTTCGTCAAAGGAAAAATCTGCCTTGCCGCCGTTTTTTGCGGCGCATTCCTTTACATTCATGACACCGAAGCCGTGGTTGCGCTTGTTGGGCTTTGAGGTCACAAGCTTGCTGTCCTTGAGTTGTATGGGCTCAGGTATATCATTGACCACCGTTATCATCAGGCTTGCCCCTGCGGCGGCGGTGCGCACCCTTACCTTGCCGCTCTCGCATTTGTCGGCGGCGGTGAAGGCATTATCCAGTATATTCGAGAAGATAGTGCAGATATCCATGTCGGATATATCCATATCTTCGGGAAGATGCCCCTCCCATTCAAGGCTTACATTTTCGTGGCGGGACATAAGATCGCCCGTTATGGCATTGACAAGCTCGCTGCCCGTTGATACTGTAGGGCGCAGGTTTTCCGTCCTGTTTTCCATGCCCAAAAGATACTCTTCTGCTTCATCGTATTTGCCGTCGTCCAGCAGAGTTCTCAGACACAACACATGGTTGTTTATGTCGTGGCGGAATTTTCTGGTCTCTTTCTCTCTCTCCAGCATACCCTCATAGTAGGCTTTCTGAGATTCCTTTATCTTTTCATTGACGTGACTGCTGTTCTCATAATATTTTTTTGAAGCACTTGTATATATGATAATAGCAAAAAGTACGCTCAATACGACCGTCATCAGCATATAGCTGGGAATGCCTTCACTGATGTTTTTGGGTCCTAACTTCCCGGAGACCCCCAGGAAATACATTGCTATAATAACAAGCGGAAGAACGACAAAATAAAGGCTGCTGCTTTTTGTGAGATCTACCTTGTCATCACATTTTCTTTTTCTGAAATATACGATAATAACGGTTATGAGCGTATAAAGTGCCAATGAGAGCAGCATAGCCGTGTGTTTCAGGAATAAGTCCCCTAAGAGTTCCTGATATGATATCCCCAGTATATTCGCCGTTATAAACGTAAAGATATCATCAAACACGCTTATACACCAGTATACCGCAGAGCTGACTATCAGCTTTTTTCTGCCCTCCAATGTCAGTGAAATAGTTATGGCATTTGACATAAGATACAACAGCTGAATAAGAGCCGATACCCCCACGTTATGCTTTGTCAGTTGGGCTGCGACTATAAATGCCGCTGTAAAAGCCAGTGCTGCCGCAGGGGCTTTCCAGTCCTTTTTGGGCTTGTAGCCGAATATTCCCACTTCGATGACGAACAGCTTTATAAAATCAAGTATATAGGCAATTATCCTATTCAATACTATATTGTCAAGAATCATATCCATTATGCTCTTCTCCTATATCACACGGGCATTTTTTCTGACATGGTCAAGATAGGCTTCTTTAAATGCGGAAAGGTTCCTGCGGCTGACACTAAGGGGCTTTTGCAGCCCTGCCAGCGTGACAGTGGTACCCTCTATCTTAGCCACCTGCCCAAGAGATACCATATAGGATCTATGTATCTTGAAAAATCCCTGACCCGACAACTCTTCCTCCCACTGGTTGAGCTGTTTTTTGCTGTCGTAGACATTGCCTGCGTTATCGTAGATATATGTGCCGTCGCCGTAGGCTTCGATGTAAAGCACATCTGACGACAATACCTCGTATATCCTGCCACGCTGTTCGATTATAAGCTTGTCATCGGCTGAAAGCTCATTTTCAGCCTCATTAAGGGCTTCGTACAGTTCCTTGTCGTTAACCGGCTTTGGCAGAAAGCGGAAAGCTTTCACCTTGAAAGCGTCACGCACGAACTCCTCATGGCTGGTCAGGAATATCATCAGGGAAGAAACGCCTTTCTCCCTGAGTTTAGCAGCGGTCTCCATACCGTCAAGTTTGGGCATCTCGATATCTAAAAAAATAATATCGAAACGCTCTTTTGAGCTGATAAGCTCGCTGCCGTCCGAAAATTCGGTTATCTTTATATCGCCCGAATTTGCAGCTATCTTTTGCCGCAGAATGCTCCGCAGCTGTTTTTCATCATCGCATATAGCTATTTTCATCAACTATCTCCTCCGTTTCATATTATAACACGTTTTTTAACAAATGTAAAGATTATTTATTATTTTGATAAGTCAGCACCGTTCAACTGTATCAAAATACCGTTGAGCCGATTTTGAATGCCGTTCACCGTGAAATCATTGATTGTTGTGAACAAACATGGTATAACAATATCACAGCAAAAACAACATGAAAGGATAGATGAAAATGAAAAGAGTGTTGCTGACGATAAGAGACCTGGTGATAGCACAGATACTGTATATGCTGCCATTGGCAATAGGCATGGCAGTGAATTTAGCACTTAAAGGTAACTTTGAGTTCACATTCAAGCATCTTACAATGGTGCTGTTCGGCATAGGAGGTATTTTAACCGTCTGCGTTTTCAAAAAGTGGGGCGATGTGGAAATGCCGAAGGAACGCAAGGCACCTGCCATGCTTTATGTGTGGTATTCGCTGTTCGGCGGAATGCTTGCGCTGCTGCCCATAATGTTCCTTCTGCACGGCGCTGAGGATGACGAAATAAAAATTAACCTTGCCAAGCAGATAGAAGCAGTATTTTTTGCGCCCTTTGCAGAAGAGATACTGTGCCGCTATCTCATGACCCATATTATAAAGCGTGGTTCAAACACCAAGGCTATCTGTATTTTTACAGCTGTGATGACTTCATTACTTTGGACCCTGCCCCACTGCTATGCAGCATTTACCTCTGCACGTGTCCTGATATCGGGTATCATAGCAAGCATGGTCTACCAGAAGACAGGCAGCCTAAAACTTTGTATATTCTCACACGCTGCCAACAATATCTGCGTTACATTGGTAATGCTTTTCGGCAGAGCTTATACAAGCCCTCTGCCGCTGGCAATAACGATCATTGCATCAGTTATCATAACCGCAGGCTTTGTCTATGAAATGGCAAAGCTTTTCAGAAAAGACAAAAACGATGAAAAGCCCGAGATAAGGGTAGTGCCCATAATGCAGTAAAGGAGAGTTATTATGAAAAACTATAAAAGTGCCGTAGGATACGCTGTGTTGATGATACTTTTAGGTGTGCTGCCTATGTTGGGCTGTGCGGTAGTAGATCTAATAGACAAGTCGCTGGAAAGCTACTTTTTGCCTGTATTTTATCTTATAGGCGGACTGCTCTGTGTGCTGTTTAGCAAGAAGGTACTGAAAGTCGATACAGACAGCTGTTTCAGAAAGCCACAGCCCCTGACGTTTGCCCTTGTTGTAATATCAGGTATCGCTTGGTCACTGGCTGATGTGTACCTTTCAAACCGTCAGACTTTCGAGAATAACGAATTTATCCCCACATTCAAAGAAATATACGGCATGGCAGCAACTGCTTTCATATCACCTGTTGCAGAGGAGCTCATCTTCCGTCTTGGCGTTATGACCGTACTCCTCATAGCCGCAGGCAAGAGCACCATGAAAAAGGTGGTTGCCATAGTCATATCCTGCCTGCCCTGGGTATGTATACACTTTCCAAGAACGAGCGCACGTTTTGTTGACCTTGTGGTCACAGGTATCGTAATAAGCGTGATATATATGCTCTCGAAAAATCTGGTATACAGCTTAGCTTTCCATATGGCAGCGAACATAATGACTATGCTGGCAATGCCCATTGGCAAGCAGCTGCTGGCTAACAGCTGGCTAATGTATGTGGGCATCACGGTAGTTGCCGTATGCCTGCCGACCGCACTGGTAATGCTCCACCGCAGGGGCAAATGCGAAGCATTTCAGCCCATGTCTTCATTGCTGACAGCATGATAATAATGATCCCGATACCCGTCTAAAAAGGCAGTGTCGGGATCTAATTTATTATAATAAAAAACTAAACTTTCATAGTAAAAATATGTATTGAAATATGGCAGTAAGTGTGGTATAATATGTTAATATTTTATCGCAGCAATGGAGTGAGAGTATGTTAGAGAAAGCATCAAAAGGAAAAGTGAGACTGGGCGATGGTCTGTTCAGAAAGCGTATGGAGCTGGACCGCAAATATCTTCTGGAGCTTGACAGTGAATGTCTTTTGCAGAATTATTACCTTGAAGCAGGCATACAGATAAAGGGTATGCAGACAATCTACGACCCCGAGGCAGCAGGCATACACTGGGGCTGGGAGTCACCGACCTGTCAGCTGAGAGGTCATTTTCTGGGGCACTGGCTGTCCGCAGCGGCAAAGCTTTATGCATATGACTGTGATGTGGTGCTAAAAGAGAAGCTTGACTGGATAGTTTCAGAGCTTGAAAGATGTCAGAAAAAGAACGGCGGCGAATGGGTCGGAGCTATACCCGAGAAGTATTTTGATATAATGGCAGGGGACGAATATATCTGGTCGCCGCAGTATACGATGCACAAGCTTTTCATGGGACTAATAGACGCATATAAATATGCTGATAACGAAAAAGCTATCGGCATAGCAGACAGGCTGTCGGATTGGTACATAAAGTGGGCTGAACGAATGAAAACCGTCAACCCGTTTGCAGTATACAAGGGCGAGCAGGCAGGTATGCTGGGGGCGTGGGTCGATCTGTACTCGCTCACTGATGATGAGAAGTACCTGGAGCTTATCGAGCTTTACAAGGACAATGCGCTGTTCCGCAGGCTGATGAACGAGGATGATGCACTGTCGGACGATCATGCGAATGCGAGCATTCCGCTTTCGCACGGGGCTGCAAGGATGTATGAGCTGACAGGCGAGGACTACTGGAAAGAAGTGGTTGACAAGTTCTGGCAGCACGCCGTGACGGACAGAGGTATGTTCGCTACGGGAAGCTCCAATGCAGGGGAATTCTGGATACCGAAGAAAATGCAGGGCACCTATATGAGCGACAGCGATCAGGAATTCTGTACGGTATACAATATGGTAGTTACCGCAGACTATCTTCTCAGGATGACAGGGGACAAGAGATATGCGGATCACATTGAAAGGGCGCTGTATAATGGTTTTCTGGCACAGCAGAACAGTGAAACCGGTATGCCTGCATACTTTTTGCCGATGAGGGCAGGCGGAAGAAAAAAGTGGGGCAGCAAGACCCGTGATTTCTGGTGCTGCCACGGTACTATGGTGCAGGCACAGACCATATACCCCGAGCTGATATATTATACAGGCGATAACACTATCAGTGTGATGCAGTACATACCATCGGAAGCCGAATTCGTGATGAACGGTGAACGAGTTAAGCTCAGGCAGAAAACAGAAATGAAGAACTACAATAATCAGGTGTTCTTTGATGACGAGGGCGGCGGAGAGAAATCCAGGTGGTCATTCAGCATCGAGGTGGAGTGCGAAAACAAGACCGAGTTTACCCTGAGACTGCGTATGCCCGAGTGGGCGCAGGGCTGTGTGCTCAGCATTGATGGCGAAAAGACCGAGTATGATGTGAAAGACGGCTGCATCGAGCTTAGTCGTGAATGGGAAAATAACAAGATCATGGTGATGTTTGCCTCAAAGATACGCTTTGAGCATCTGCCTGACTGCACAGAACTTGCCGCAGCGGTGGACGGCCCCATCGTCCTTGCAGGACTAACCGACCGTGACAGCGGACTCATAGGCAAAACTCCCGAAGATATTTTCTCGGTGCGTACAGAGCACACCTATGGGACTTTTGTGTGGAAGCAGAACAATTATGTAACTAAAAACCAGCCTGTGAATATAGAGTTCAAGCCGCTGTATGACATAACCGATGAGCAGTACACCATATATTTCACAAGAAAGGACTGACAGCATAATAAAAGGGCGATGTCCTCCGTGAACGGAAGGCACTGCCCTTTTGTCGTTTGATATAAGATGGTGCATGGTTGTTATTTATAAATTTGCGGTTTCATTTTTGTTCGATATAACGATTTTTCAATATTTGCTCCAATTATATTGACGCAGTGTCAGAATGATGATATAATATCTGTATTGACACAGTGTCAGAAATCTTTCGGCGTTCTCGATAATGTATAGAATGGCTCGGAAAGGGCGGGAGAGTTATGCAGGCTAAGACAACTAACATCATCAAAAGGATAGTCGATGTGGTGCTGACAGTCCTTTTGCTGTTTTTGATGGCATTTCAGGTGACAGGCGATGTACTGCACGAATGGCTGGGTATCGGTATGACAGTAACGCTGATACTGCACCATATCCTAAACTGCAAATGGTATAAGGCGGTGTTCAAGGGCAA
Organism: uncultured Ruminococcus sp.; assembly: GCA_902788785.1. Classification (GTDB taxonomy): domain Bacteria; phylum Bacillota; class Clostridia; order Oscillospirales; family Ruminococcaceae; genus Hominimerdicola. The sequence goes on along the minus strand of CADALT010000007.1, from coordinate 72,604 downwards.
GTATTCGCCTTACCGCATTGCCATGACAGCAGTGAACACTTTGCTGCTTGCGGCGATAGTCATGACCGCACTGAGCGGAATGGCTATGAGCGGTCACGCAGTACCCTTTATGTATGGCTTTATAGGCGTGATGACAGCAAGAAAACTGCACCTTGCGATGTCTTACTGGTCATTTATACTTATGGGTATCCACATAGGACTGCACATGAAAGCTATGATATCAAAAATGCCCGAAAAGGGAAAACTCGTTTTCAAGGTGATACTGACAGGGGTTTCGGGCGTGGGACTTTGGTTATCGCTGAAAAGCGGTATCGTGGAGCATATCACATTCAGGACGCATTTTGCATTTCTTGACTATCAGACAGCAAAGTGGCTTGTAATACTGCAAAATCTCGCAATGCTGATGTTCTTTGTTCTGGTGGGGTATGTGCTGTCGGAGGTCACTCAAAAGGGTAAGGATAAGAAATATTCCCCGAAACCGCTGATATGGCTCGGCGCAGCGGTCATCATCGGTGTTGTGATGACGATATGACTCAATGGCTCAAAGAAAACGGTATTGAAGAACAGTGAGGTGCAATATGAAAATAGTGATACTTATGGGAAGTCCCAACCGAAAGGGCTCGACGAGCATTCTTGTTGAAAACTTCAAAAAAGGTGCAGAGGAAAACGGAAACAATGTCGAAGTGATAGATGTCTGTCATGCAGATATCCGCCCCTGCACAGGCTGTATCGCCTGCGGTTACGAGGGCGACTGTGTTCAGCATGATGATAACGAACATATCCGCAAAGCGCTGCTTAGCTGCGATATGGTGGTGTTTGCAACGCCCCTTTATTACTACGGTATGAGCGCACAGCTTAAAACAGTGGTTGATCGTTTCTGCGCCTACAACAGCAGTCTGAACCGCAGGCACCTGAAAGCGGCACTGCTGACCGTTGCGTGGAATGCTGATGACTGGACATTTGAAGCGCTGGAAGCCCACTATAAAACGCTGGTGCGCTATATCAATTTTGAGGATATGGGCATGGTGCTGGGATATGGTTGCGGAAGCCCGTCTATGACACGGTCAAGCAAATATCCCGAACAGGCATACAAGTTAGGCAGATCTATTGCGCTTTGATGCGGCAGCATGATAAATAGAGAGGGGCTGTGTGACCTTGGCGGTCATACAGCCTTATCTTTGTCAGCTCTGCATTCGTTATGCATAAGAATTTATAAATAATAAGCAAATAACGTATTTTCGAGATAAACTTGACATATGAGAGAGATTTTGTTATAATCGAGTTAGTGGGAACTAATCGAAAGATATATAAAAGATAGATATATTGCAAGCAAAGTTCAGGGGGCAGCAGGTTTACAGCAACAGGCATTTATTGAAAAGGAGAAGAGTGATGACTGATAAAAAGTATAAAGAGCTGACGATGAGTGAATTTACCAAAGCAGCCGAGATCTATGAGACCGACCACGCAGGTGTCTATAATATGTGCAAAAAGGATTATCCCGATGTGCTGGCTGAACTGGAAAAAGAGCCGTTTGACGACCTGCTGGACTGCGGCTGCGGTACTGCGCCTATGCTGACGCTTTTGAATGAAAAGTATCCCGAAAAGCATTATACGGGCATCGACCTTACGCCGAAAATGATAGAAGTGGCAAAGGCGAAAAATATGAAGAACGTTGAGCTGGTAGTGGGGGACTGCGAAAACCTTCCATTCGAGGAAAACTCGTTTGACGTGGTCATCTGCTGTCAGAGTTTCCACCATTATCCGAATGTGCAGGATTTCTTCAACAGCGTTTACCGTGTGCTTCGTCCGGGCGGCAGGCTGGTGCTGCGTGATATGACTATGAAAACGTCGGCTGTCAGATGGCTGTGCAATAATGTGGAGCTGCCGCTCGTAAATCTCACAGGTCACGGAGATGTACACGTTTACGGCAAAGCAGAGGTCAAGGCGCTTTGCAAAAACGCAGGTCTCAATATGGAACTCTTTGAAAAGAGGGACTTCTGCCGTATGCATTGCGTGGCAAGAAAACCTAAGGAGCAAAGCGTGATATCCCTTGGCGATGTGCAGGAAACTGCGCTTATCCCCCTGGCGATAAAGGCGAATGAGAGCCGCCGCAAATCGCCCAGGATATACGATGCAAAGGCTGTGGAGATCATCAGCGCACTGGGCATAGATACGGATAAGTACGACAAATTCGCTTCCCACGAGGGTGTTGTGGCTAGGACCATCATGATCGACCGCACGGTAAGCAAACTGCTTGAAAAGCACCCTGATGCGATAGTCGTGAATATAGGCTGCGGATTTGATGACCGTTTCAGCCGTGTGGATAACGGAAAAGCCCACTGGTATCATGTGGATCATGCGGATTCCATCGAGGTGCGCCGCAAGGTCTTCGAGCCCCACGAGCGTCAGACGCTAATTGCGGGCGATCTTTTTGAAAACAGCTGGACGAACGGCATACCCAATGATAAAGTGACGATTATCATTGCCGAGGGTCTGCTGATGTATTTCACCGAAGATAAGGTAAAAGCGCTTATGGAGCATATCCACGCATATTTTCCGAGAGGTTTTATGCTTGCGGAACTTATGAGCCCCATCGCCACGGGCAACGAGAAAATGCATGACACCGTGAAAAACACCAATGCAAGATTTACCTTCGGTGTGAAGGACGGCAGGGAACTGGAGAGTTACTGCGACGGCTGGAAACTGATAAATGAGACCAGCTTCTTTGCAGAGATAAAGAAATACTCTGTGGCAGGCAAGATAGGCTCACTGCTGGCAGGCAAATTCATGAACAGGCTTGCTGTCTACAAGTTCGGCGATCAGCAGTAAAAATATATAATAAAAACAGCAGTTCCGAAACAATGCGGAACTGCTGTTATATTTTGCTCAAAAATGCTTACCAATTGCAGCCTTTCAGGACCATTGCGGCGGTCTTCGCCGTTATCTTGATATCGGTCGTGATAGAACATTCTCTTATGTACTTTCTGTCAAGCTCTATCTGCTGTTCCTTAGAGAGGCTGTTCTTTCCGCTTATCTGCCAGTAGCAGGATAATCCGGGCTTTACACATAATCTGTCATCGGGCAGTTCAGCCTGTTCTTCGGGGATGAACGGACGAGGACCGATAATGGACATATCGCCCTTGATTATATTTATCAGCTGTGGCAGCTCGTCAATAGAAGTCTTTCTGAGGAACTCACCCGGCTTAGTAATACGGGGATCTTTCTTGACTTTGAATGTTGCACCTTCGGATTCATTCATGTCCTTCAACATTTCCCGAAGCTGGTGAGCATTTTTGCGCATCGTGCGCAGCTTGAAGATCTTGAACTTCTTTCCGTCCTTACCTACACGATCCTGAAGATAAAACGGACTTCCGAAATCATAAGCCACTATTGCGATGCACGATATAATGAGCAGCGGCAGGAGCACAATGAGCGCAATGGAGGAACAAAATATATCCATTGTTCTTTTAGCGACCCTGTATCCGGTCTTCTCATTAGTAGTTGTTTTTTCGATCATGGGTGCAGATTCTTGTATAGCGACATCTGCATCCTTGTACATCACGCTCATTTGATCACATCCTTTTCACTAGTATATTAGGTTTTTCCCTCCTGTTCGTTTTATTGTTCCTATCTTATATCTGTCTAATTTGTGAGAGCCGATGAGATATTTGTCATATTCTCGTCGTCGCTGTCATCTTTGTCTTTTTTATCTGAATTGCCGTAGTAACCGTAAGCGCCGTAATAGCCGTACTTCTTATACTTGTACTTGTAGTTGTAATAGGACTTGCCGTAATGTGCGGTGATATCGTTGAGCACAAATCCGAGTACGTTCGCACCTGCTATCTCGATCTGCTTCATGCAGTCTGCGACTTCTTCCTCGGTGGTCACAGCGTACTTGAGTACCATGAGTATGCCGCCGATGCAGTCCTTGATGACCATAGCATCACTTACTACGTTTATAGGCGGTGTATCCATGACCACGTAATCATACTGCTTGGAAAGATCCTCTATAATGGAAGCGAACTTTTCTGATGCCAGCAGCTCCGACGGGTTGGGAGGTATCGGACCTGCAGGGAGCACGTCCAGACCCTTTACAACATTCTTCTTTATGGAGTCAGCAGCCTCGCTGCGCTTGATTATCAGTGTGGAAAGACCATCTTTGTTCTTGACATCAAAGGTCTTATGCTGAACAGGTTTTCTCATATCCGCATCTATCAGCAGTACCTTTGCGCCTGTCTGGGCAAATGCGACAGCCAGGTTTGCCGCTGTGGTAGATTTACCCTCACCGGGATTAGGGCTTGATACGGCGATAACATTGTTGTCCGAGGTGCTCAATGTGAACAGTACATTTGATCTTATGGACTTGTAGCTCTCCACAACACCAAAGGGTACGGAAGAATCCGTAAGCAGGGTTCTTGCTGAATTGTGCGAACCCTTTCTTTTCTTCTTCTTTTCATCGCCGACATTCTGTACCTCACCGAGGAATGCCTTGTTATACTTCTTGGCGATAACATCGGAATCCTTGACGGTATTATCGAGCATGAACATCAAAAACAGTACGCCGCACGCCAGTACAAAACCTGCCGCCAGAGCGATAGCTGTGTTCTTCTTGATATCGGGCGATACAGGATCATTGTTCGCCTTGGCAACATCTATCACCTCGACCGAACCTGCGCCGACAATTCGGATAAGAAATCCGGGTGCTATATCAGCCATGATGTTGCACATATAAGCTGAGACCTCGGGATTGAGGGTGGTACACGAGATCTTCATGACCTCGGTATCGTTTACAGCCGACATCGCAAAAGACTTTTTAAGTGCAGAAGTGCTGACCTTGCCGTCCTTTATCGGGAACACATAAGCCAGATCTTCCTCTTTGTAAAGCTTCAGCAGTTCTTCGCCTATCTCATCCATAACAGCGTTGCTGTTAAGCACCGCTATATAGGTATTTACCAGAGATTTCGATGCGTTTATATCGTTAAGGTTCAGGTTTTCATCTCTTGCTACTCTGTTCTGATTTACGTTTTTAACGTACATCGTTGTATATGACTCAAATTTCAACGGCATCACCAGGCTTGAATATGCAAACCCTATCGCCCCTGCAAGTATAGATACCAGTATTATTATCCAGATCTTACTTAACAGGAATGCAAACAAGTCCCTCAGATCAATGACGTCGTTTTCCTCGTACACCAATGCTTCTTCATTGTTCATGGATAGCTATTCCTTTCATCTCTTCATCTCTATATACTCCCCGAATAAAAAAACTCGATATTGGAACTATTCGTTAAAATTTTTTTACAATAATCGATTTTTTTATACATCGAAATTATAACATATATGGTGTAATTTGTCAAGAGTATCCAATTAAAGTAAAATATTTTAATGTAAAAATAACAAGAATAGTCAGGCTTTTAAATTTGTTTTTCGCAATATATGTATAGTGATCGAATAATATACTAAAAGTGCGCTGTTTCGGACTATCCCATTTTTTCAAAACTTTAAAGCACTCATCAATGATATTTAAAAAAGTTAGCAAACTGTGCGAAGTTCACAGTAACATACAATTTTTACCTATTTTTTCTGCAATTATGATGGTGAACAAATAAGACCTGTTTTCGGGTATACATAAGCAATGCCCCGAGGCAGATCATCATGACCGATTCGGGGCATCGTGCTTTATTGGGTGCTCGAAAGCTTATTTTTCCGAAAGGATAAGAGCGAGCCCTTTATCCAGTTCGTCAATAATATAAGCGATCGTATCATTTTCCTTATCGTAAAAAACAAATGCAGGCTGTTGGTCATCAGCTTTGCGTTTATCCAATACAAATAGTGAAATATATCTGTACGGGCGAAAATCGGGCTTTGATACGTTCAATTCGCTGACAAATATATCGCTGTCAATATTCACCAGAAGATCATCGCAGGTATCTCTGACGACCTTGATGTTCAGCTTGTCCTTGTATTTATCGGCTGCCACGTAAAGCCACTGCCTTACAGCTTTTAAAACTTCCTCGAACATTGTTCCGACCTCCGCTTCCCACTCATCTCGGTAAAAATTATAACATAACACCTCATCATTGTCAACAGAAAGGGCTGTCAAATCTTAATAAAAAAGGGATGCCGTACTTTACAGCATCCCTTTGGCTATATTATCTCTTTTAGCTCATTTCTCTGACCAAATATCTCATCACGAGATCATTTTACACTTACAACTCTTGCGTTGACACAATTCAGCGCCGAGGTCATATCCTTTGAAACGATGAACATACTGCCCGATCTTGACGAACTGCTTTCACCGTAGGGGTTATAGGTAGTAAAGTCGATGGTGACTTTTCTGGGGTCCTTCTCATCTACTGTGACTGTCCTGTTACCTATATCTGCACCATATTCAAATCTGTCTATCGCATGATCGAATTCAAACTCGATGACACCGCCCTTGAAATTACGGTTTTGGTCATTGTTGAATTTGAAATCCAGCTTGAATACACCTCTGCCTGTTTTATAATCTGTATAGCACATTACGGGATCAGCGGTGATGGATACCGAATAGCCCGAATTTTCCTCGGAGACTCTTTCTGATGTCTCTTCATAAACAGTCTGCACGATGATGGGCTGGGTCTTGGACATTCCGTAGCTGAGCCTTATCATAGCCTGTGCATCTTCTTCGGAATAAACTGTCGGGTCGCTGCCTATCTTCCAGCCGACGATCTCATATCCTGCACGCTCAGCCTTGGGGAGGGAATAATCGTTTATATCCACTCTTGCGGAGGTCTTTGTGCCGTCATATCTGATCTCTGCGATGTCAGCCATGCTTTCGGAATAAACTATCTCAACAGATGCATCGCTGTCAGGCATAATGAAAGTATACTCGCCGCTGTTGGCTGTGTTCTTCACATCTATGGGAGTATGATCCTTGTCCTTAACGGTAACGCTCTTGACCTCATAGCCTGTATCGGGCTTTATTTTCAGTATAGCCCTGTCGCCCGACATTATCTTGCCTGAATTATCCCAGGTCGAACCCCATACAGTGGCTCTGCCCGAGCCCTTGTAGGAGTGTACAAAGACATCGTATGAAGGTACTGAATATTCCTTTTCGTAGACCGTGTGTATGGTCACATCGTCGGAGGGCATTTTCAGCACATAGGTGTTGTCATGACATGACAGAATTATCCTGTTGCCCTCGTGATCTGTTGCATAGACATCGGCAACAGTATAGCCCTTCTTCGGGGTAACTTTGATATAAGCCGACTGATCACGCTTCATGGTCATGAAAGAATTTACGTCATTGTGTATACCTTTGATCTCGATGTTGCCTAAATCATAATCGTTATCGAAAAATACACCGTAATCCTTATTATCATCGGGAGCCATCAGATAAGTGATATCAATTTTCACATCGCTCTGGGGCATAGTGAATTTATATATGCTTTCACCTGCAACTTTTGTGACTGCAATGTTCCTGCCGTCTGCGTCAACGACCGAAACGGCTACAGCAACATAGCCGGGCTTTGGTCTGATCTCCAGAGTAGCCGATTCACCTGCGCTGAGGGTGTTGCCGGATTTGTTGTAGCTGCTGTCATAAAGTTCATAGGTGCCGTTCTCCGAAGTGACATCTATATCATATTTCGGAGCCTGCTCTTTTTCATACTCAACGTGTATGGTAACATCGCTGGCAGGCATCACGATAGTATAGGTATTATCATTGTTCTTTACAGGATAAAGTGAGAAAGTCGCACCGCTGCTGCATGATGCATATACATTTGCAACTTCATAACCGCTGTCAGGCTTGATTATCACAAGAGCTGCCTCGCCTGCTTTCATCAGTGAAGCGGAAGCTGCCTTGCTGTCCTTGTTCTTGCCCAAAAGATTTACTTTACCGTGCGCACTGTCGATCTTTACGCTGTACTCGGTATTGTTATAACTATTATTCACAGCAGTATACTGCTGTTTTGTATACTCAACGTGTACCGTAACATCGCTTTCGGGTATGGTCATTATGTACTGAGTATCGGTATTTTTCGTAAGGTCAATGATCTGACCGTTATTATCCTCTGCATATACACGGCTTATGTTATAGCCGTCGTAAGGGGTGATGTTCACCGCCATGCCTGTGCCTGTTTTATAAAGATTATGGTAAGCACCTCTGTCATTGCTGTTGCTTACAAAATCAACTTTACCGAACCGACTGTCAGCATACACACCGTATTCGGGTATTTCATTTGTTATTGTTGGTGTTGTTGTGTCTTCGATATTGAGGGGGAGCTCCTCGGGCAGGGATTCTTCAGCTGTGGTATCTTCATCAAAATCAAACGGCGAAACTTCATCCATAACAGCTGCACTGGCATTCAGTGTCATTTTATCAATGAACTTTGTTACGGGATTTGCAGGAGCTTTTGCCGAAGCTGCCAGCAGTGCTGTGGTCGCTATCAGCGATTTTTTCCACATACTATCATTCATACTGTTTCCTCCTTGTTTCAATACATCGTCAAGTCATGTGACCGTACCTCTGCGGTAATATGACCAATATCATTATCTTCAATAAACCCTTTTTATGAAAAGGCGGAGAGTAAATGACATGAACCCCCAAGAAGACATCCGCCCACCGATAATATCGGGGCTGTTATCCGTGCATACTACACATACACCGAATCCTGCCGTACCTTTGTACTGACAGGCAATGCATAACATGACGTGATCCGCAGCAGGGCGGTAAAGCATTACTCTCGTACCTTTTCATTATAAATGTAAAATAGTAAATTATTTTACTAATAAATTATATCAGACATTTATTTTCAAGTCAAGAATTTTTACCGAATTCATATAATAAAATTACAAAAACAAAGAAAATTAAACATAATATGAACTTTTCTTTAGTAATAATAACGAATAAAAATGATCGGACGGTCTTTTCCTGTCGTTGATATTATGCTGTGTATTCGGGAAAATACCATAATTCACAGCGTTTTTTTGCTTATCAATAGATGAAACTCACAGATATATCCAAAGAATAATTGTGTACCTGTTCACAATTGAGATCTATTTTACCTAAAAAGTGTTTTCAAAATATATCTTTGTTTTAGTTATTCGCAGCTTAGCCAATATAATAGCACAAATGGAAGGATTTTGTATGAAAATAAAGTGAAAATCAGGTGCAGATTGACTTTTTGTTACCTTTTTGGTATAATAAGGAAAAAGTGTGAGAGTTATATGCTGTCTCTCCGCTTAGATTATGAAGTATTATACCGAAAGATAATATACCGCAGAATATCGCCTTTTTAATAAGACTTAAAAATTTGAAGGAGAATAAATCTATGTATCTTGAAAATATCAACAGTCCCGCAGACATCAAAAAGCTTGAGATATCGCAGCTGAGGACGCTTGCAGATGAGACCAGGGACGCACTCATCAATAAGATAAGCAAGGCAGGCGGACACCAGGGTCCTAACCTCGGTGTGGTGGAAATGACTGTTGCACTGCACTATGTATTTGATTCGCCAAAGGATAAGATAGTATTCGATGTATCGCACCAGTGCTATCCCCATAAGATACTGACAGGCAGAAAAGAAGCTTTCCTTGATGAAGCGCACTTCCATGATATTACAGGCTATACCAACCCAAACGAGAGCGAGCATGATATGTTCATTGTCGGACATACATCGACTTCTGTTTCCCTTGCCCTGGGACTGGCAAAGGGACGTGACCTCAACGGCAGGAAAGAGAATATCATAGCACTCATCGGCGATGGTTCGCTTTCGGGCGGCGAGGCACTTGAAGCGCTGGATTATGCAGGCGAGTACGACAAGAACCTCATAATAATCGTAAATGACAATGACCAGAGTATCGCTGAAAACCACGGCGGAATGTATAAAACTTTGAAGAAACTCCGTGAGAACGGCGGCAAAGCCGAGGATAACATCTTTAAAGCCATGGGACTGGATTACTGTTATCTTGATGATGGCCACGATACGGATAAGCTGGTGGCATTGTTCAAAGAAGCCAAGGATATCGATCACCCTATCGTGCTGCATATCCACACCATCAAGGGCAAGGGTCTGCCATATGCGGAAGAAAACCGTGAGGCTTGGCACGCAGGCGGTCCTTTCCATGTGGAGGATGGTTCTCCCGTATATCCTTTCGAGGGCGGCGAGAATGTGGTGTTCAACTGTCTTAAAGAACTGCTGGATAACAACAGCAATGCTATCGCACTGAATGCGGCAACTCCCATGGGACTGGGCTTTGTACAGGGCGTTCGTGAGGAATATGTAAAGCGTGGACAGTTCATTGATGTGGGCATTGCCGAGGAAAATGCAGTTGCTATGGCAGGCGGTATCGCTAGAAACGGCGGAACTGCGGTGTTCGGTACATTTGCGCCCTTCTTCCAGAGAACCTACGACCAGATGTCTCACGATGTCTGCCTGAATGACAGCCCTGCGACTTTCCTGATACTGAGCCCCGGTGCATATGGCATGAACTCCAACACACATATCGCACTTTGCGATATACAGATGTTTGCGCATATACCTAATCTCATCTACCTTGCACCTGCAAGCAACGAGGAGTTCACACAGATGTTCAGATTTGCGACCTCGCAGAAAGAACACCCTGTTGCGATACGTGTGGCACCTAACCTGGCTGACAGCGGCAAGGCTGATGACACGGATTATTCTGTGCTGAAAAACAAAGTCGAGCGCCGTGGAACAAAGGCGGCTATAATTGCAGTCGGCGGACTTCTTCCCATGGCACTGGAGGCTGCCGATAAGGTAAAGGAGATGACGGGCACTGATATCACCGTTATTGATCCTCACTTCGTAAGCGGACTTGATGAGGAACTGCTGGAGTCTCTTAAAGCAGATCATAGTCTGATCGTCACCATTGAGGACGGCGAGCTTATGGGCGGCTACGGACAGAATGTTGCGGCATTCTATGGTGACAGCGAGATGAAGGTACACTGTCACGGTATCTCCAAGGCATTCCATACCGAATTCAAGCCCGAGGAACTTCTGGCTGAACACGGTATCTCCGTATCTGCACTGGCAGAGGAGATAGCAAAGGCGCTGTGATGGCAAAGCTTATCATAATATAAAAGAACAGCCCCCATGACACGGTGTCATGGGGGCTTGCTGTATTACATCATTCAGAGTTTTGCGCATCTGTCGTACACTCGGAAAGTTATGGGCGCTGAGGGGCATTTTTCGCATGAGGTCAGGCGGAAGTCCTTTTCGCTGAATTTCGGGAAAAATACATTACCCTCATAGTCACGGTCGATGACGGTCAGGTATATCCTGTCGGCAATGGCGAGCCCCTCACGGTAAACTGCCGCACCGCCGCAGAGAAAAATATTCTCCCGTCCCGAGTTTTTTGCAAGCTCGATAGCCTTTTCAAGGCTGTCAGCCAATACAGTGCCCTCGGGTGCCTTTTTTAGCTTTGCTGACAAAATGATATTGTATCTTTCTGGCAGAGGTCTGCCTATGTCCTCATAGGTGCGCCTGCCCATTATAACAGCTCCGCCTGTGGTAGTCTTGCGGAAATATGCCATATCCTCGGGGATATCCCAGGGTATCTTTCCGTCTGCACCGATAACTCCATTGCGTGATACTGCGGCTATAATGCTTATCATGACTCCTTTAGTCCCTCCAGAAGCTGTGCCACGGTCTTGCCTATGATGGGGTGCCTGTAATTCGGCATAAGCTCGGCGGCAGGCTCCAGCACGAAAGTGCGGTTGTGCATATCTGCGTGGGGGATGATAAGGTCGTCCTCGTCCACTATCTCCTTATCGTAGAAAATAATATCGAGGTCGAGCGTGCGAGGTCCCCAGTGTATCTCACGCTTGCGGTCGGCTTTGTTTTCGATGTCGTGCAGAAGGTCAAGCAGTCCACGGGGCGAGAGCATCGTTTTGAATCGTACAGCTCCGTTTATGAAATCGTCCTGCTCGGTGTATCCGTAGGGCTTTGTCACAATAAGCTCCGAACAGCGTATATCCTTGTTAAAACGGCTGTTTTTCAGCTCGTCCACGGCATTTTCGATGTAGCTGCGGCTGTCGCCCATATTCGAGCCCAATGCCACCAGCACATCGTGCCAGCCACGGTGTATCTTCACAGAGACCGACCAGAACTCCATATCAATGGGAGCCTCGGGCTTGCTTATCTCAATATCGACGCTTTCCACCAAGTCGTATTCACGCAGTATAGCCTCTGCCACGGACTGTGCGGCAGTTTCTATCAGCTTGTATGTGTTCTCGGTCATCACCTTGCTTATAAGCTCGCAGACAGTGCCGTAATTCACCGAGTCTTCAAGGCAGTCTGTTCTTCCTGCTTTTTCGGTATCCACATAAAGCACTGCATTGACATAGAAATTCTGACCGTTTATATTCTCATGCTCGAAAACACCGTGATGGGCGAATATTTTCAGTTCCTCAATACAGATCTTATCCATTTCTGTGACCCCTCATTATAGCTTCAGTCATTTTAACGGCACGGGCATTTTCCCTGACATCGTGTACTCTTATAAATGAGATGCCCTTCATAACACCTGCAACGGTTATCGCCAGCGTGCCTTCAAGCCGCTGGTCGGAGGGCAGGTCAAGGGTAAGCCCTATCACCGATTTTCTCGATGCACCCAGAAGTACGGGCAGTCCCAGTGCCTTGCCGAATTCGTCTATACGGTCAATGGCTTCAAGATTGTTCTCGTAGGTCTTGCCAAAGCCCACCCCCGGATCGGCAATTATCCTGTCACGTAAAATGCCTGCGCTCAGGGCTATATCCACCGACTTTTGCATATCGCAGATCATGTCAGCCATGAAATCAGCATAGTCAGTATTGTCCCTGTTGTGCATAAGACAGCAGGCGGCTCCCGTTTTTGCCAGCAGTTTTGCCATTTCGCCGTTATCATAGCGAAGTCCCCATATATCGTTGATAAGGTCAGCCCCTGCGGAAAGCCCTGCCTCTGCCACCTTATACTTGTAGGTATCCAGGGAAACGGGTATATCAAACCGCTGTTTTATGGCTTCGATGACAGGTGCGACTCTTTCAGTCTCCTCTGCCTCGCTTATCATTGTGTAGCCGGGGCGAGTTGACTCTCCGCCCACGTCCACGATATCCATGCCCTCGGCTATCATCTGCTCGGTATGTTTGAGAGCGCTGTCGATGCTGTTGAAATTTCCTCCGTCGGAGAATGAATCGGGGGTAACGTTGAGTATGCCCATGATATAGCACTTTTTGTCCGTATCGAATATGTGTCCGCCTATCTCCATAGCTTAAACTCCTATCTCGTTGTTGCGTTTGTATTCGGGCCAGTTGCATTCAGCCTGCGCCTTGCAGCAGAAGCATAGCCTTGACTTCTTATCTGCACGGAAGAATACTTTCTCCAGCTCGGTCTTGCCGCTTTCGGCAGTGCGGTGGGCTGAGATAAGGCTGATTATCTCCCTTTTCATCTCCCCGGGGCAGTTTATCCCGGTAAGTATATCCTCGGCGATAACAGCGCTTGCCTTGTCGTGGGGTGTTCCGCTGCGGTACTCCTCAACTCTGCCTATATCATGGAGAAGTGCCGCCGCATAGATGATATCGCTGTCAGCCTCTATGCCCTTTTCCTGACACAGTATAAGGGCTATCCTCGCCACATTTAGGAAATGTTCGATATCGTGGCCGCAGAATATCCTGTCCTTTTCGAGCATTTCCAGCTCGTTCACAAGGCTGCGGTAGCGCTGATCTTTTAATATTTTATTTGTGAGTTCCAGTTTCATTTTTTCATCTTCCAAACAGTATGATCGTGGACGCAATGTCCACATTCAGTCATTATACATTATTATCGCAAGAATGTCAATATCGTGTGGGCGGCATTTCGGCGGGAAAAAACAGAGGCAGACAATGTTTTTTCATACCGTACATATATTAAGGCAACACCGCACAACCATTGTGCGCCGGATACGCCCAACATCAGTGAAACTGATGTTTCAGATTTTTCGTCAGGTTTTCTAAATTTGACGCAGGAAGGCTGGCGCCTTTCAAGGAAAATTTGGGAAAGATGACGGAAAATCTGCAAGTGTATGGTGTGCAAAGGCTTTAGTCGGTGGTTGTGCGGTGTTGCCTTAAACATCGCCAAGCCTATTTCGGGGCTTGACGAATTCTGTTTTTTATAAAAGTAAAAATCAAATATCCCACCACAGCGCCCAGCGTGTTGTTTATCACGTCATCGGTCTCGGTAAAGCCACGGCCTGTGATATACTGTGTGATTTCGATCAGACATGAGAACAGAAGACCTGCCAAAGCTGTCTTCCAAAGCTTTTTAAAACGCTCATCTTTCACAGGAAGAAGAACGCCCAGCGGTACGAACAGCAGGATATTCAGCATTATCTGCTTGAACCAGAAAAAGTGGTTTTGGTAGCGGAATAAAGCGTAATATTCCCTGAACGGTCTGAGCTCGGCGCCACGGTGTCCGAATGTACGAGGCACCAGTGTTTCCCTGACGACGAAAGTAAAAAACACAACGCCCAGGATATAAATTATAAAAACGATCTTTATTATCTTATCTTTGTTCTTTGTCATCTCATCACTTCTTTTGTATGCCTAAATTTACAATAATTACTATAACATGATAACACACAAGCAGGGAAATGTCAAATATTATCTGTCGGTTTTGGGAAAGCAAAAGCTCACCGTCATGAAAAGCTCCTGCATTAAAAAGAGTGTGCCGACAAAATGTCAGCACACTTTTTAGGCTTTTATTTCATAGCCTCGATACGGGCTTTGATATAATCTTCGAGCATATCAACGGTTTTATCTATACCCAGTCGTGAGCTGTTTACGGAAAGATCGTAAAGCCTTGAATCTCCCCATTTGCCCTGACAGTGATAGTTGTGGTAGCGCTTTCTCTTCTTGTCCTTCTTGGTGATGAACTTTTTGGCATCTTCCTCGCTCAGTTCGTAGACCTCCATGACACGTTTTATCTTTTGATCCATGTCACCCAGAATGAACAGAGAAACAAGGGCAGGGTACTTTCTGAGTTTTGTCTCGGAGCATCTTCCGACAACTACAAAAGACTCTCCGCTTTTTGCCTTGTCATCAATGATATCGAACTGCATCTCTGCGATGTTGTCCTCGATGGAGTTGCTGTAACCGTTCACTCTTCTTGAGATGATCTTCATCTTCGGGGCTTCGTTATACTTCTCCACCTGCTCGACTGTCATGCCCATTTTCTCGGCTATCTCTGTGATGAGATGGCGGTCGTACAAGGGCAGGTCAAATCTTTCTGCGAGCTTTTCGGCGATAACTCGTCCGCCGCTTCCGAATTCACGTCCTACTGAAATAATGATCTGAGACATAAAATTCCCTCCTTTACCATCAAACGTATCTTACGAAAAGATATACTGTTGAGATCACAAGAACAATAACTGTTGCAGGCGCAAGCTTTTTGCAATAGCGTCCCCAGCTGATGGGGTGGCCGTTCTTTGCCGCAACAGATGTACCGACAACATTTGCGGATGCTCCGATGGGTGTTGCGCTGCCGCCGATATCAGTACCGATAGCCAGTGTCCAGGCGAGGGTGCTGATGGGCGTGCCCGAGGCTGCCGCCAGATTCTTGATGACAGGCACCATAGTAGCCGCAAAGGGGATATTGTCCACAAATGCGCTGGCAATAGCGGATACCCAAAGGATAATAACGATCATGAGCTTTACATCGCCGCCGCAGATCTTTTCGATGAACATAGCTATCTTATCGAGCATCTCAGTCTCTTCAAGACCGCTTACGACCATGAACAAGCCGATGAAGAATACAAGTGTTTTGTAATCGACCTTTTTGAGCAGTTCAAGAGCGTGCTTGCCTGCGGCTATCAGCGTTACGATGCCGATGAAAAGACCGATGGAAGCCACTGTAAGGTGAGTTGTGGAATGTGTTACCAGCAATATCACCGCACAGCCGAAAATGATAGTGCTTATAAGGAAGTCCTTCTTGTTGGTGATAGCTTCCGAGGGCTTGGGAAATTTGCTCATATCGACCTCGGCGCCTTTTTCTGTAACGAGTTCCTTCCTGAAAGCGAAGTACAGGAAGATGACCGACACGATAAGGCTTATGCCTGCCGCAAGACCTGTATTTAGCAGAAAATCAAAGAATGAGAAGCCCAGTGATGTACCGATGATTATATTCGGGGGGTCGCCGCACATGGTGGCACTTCCGCCCAGATTTGCGCAGAAGATCTCTGAAAGTATCATAGGCACGGGGTTGAATTTAAGCAGCTGTGCCAGCTCGACTGTGACTGCCGCCAGGAACATTATGACAGTGATACTGTCGATGAACATTGAGAGAACAGCCGCCATGATCGTGAATGTGATGAATATCGGCACTGTCTTGCACTTTACAAGGAATGCTATCTTCATGCACAGCCAGCGGAAAAAGCCTGATTTAGCCATTCCTTCGACCATGAGCATCATACCTGCGATGAAAACGATGGTCGCCCAGTTGATGCCCGAGCTCTCGCTTTCCTCCACCTGATACCAGAAATCCCTGGTAAAGAAGTCCTTGACCGCAAGGGTGTTGAGTATGGCAGTACCGTTTCTCATACAAATACCGAACACCACGATAAGTGTGAGCAGACCGCTGCCCAGAGTAACATAATGTCTTTCAATTTTGTCGAGAACGATCATTATGAACATCCCGACAAATATGATAACAGCAAAAATTTGTGCTACTATCATGTATAAACCTCCTGTTCTGCGCAAAAGCGCATATTTCATATTATATAGTTATCAGCAGCACGCATCTTTCTTTTTGAGATGTGAGCGCCTGATTATATTAAACGACATGATCTTACATAAAAACAATGTCGTTTACTATACAAACATAGGAGTTTTGTCGTCCTTATTTTCTTAGATCAATAGATCATCATTTCACACAATATATTATTATATCACTTAAAATGTCGAAAGTCAACGCAAGGTATTGAATTTTAATTTAATAATTTTATTTAATGATGTTGTCATGAGCAGGAAAATGACATTTATGTATACAGACGAATGCTTTAAAACAAATTAAAAATAAAGTGAAATTACTTTTAGTATACAACATTATTTAATTTCGATCAATAAGTTCACAGGCAAGTCTCACTTTTTTTGTGTGAACGGTAAAAAACTATTGATTTTTTACAAAAAATATTATATAATAAATAATATATCGGATATACAGAATAAAAAACTAGATGATTCTGTACAATTTACATTAACAAAAGGGGTAGTTAAATGAAGATTGCGGTGTGTGATGATGAGAAAGTTTATCGTTATGAGATAATTGACCTGCTTAATATGTACGCAGCAGAGAATAATATTATCTTAAATGTGACAGAATTCGATGACGGCAGGAAACTGGTGACTTCCAAGACCGTTTTCGATATGATATTTCTCGATCATCAGATGAGAGACCTCAACGGTCTGGATACTATAAAGAGTATCCGTGAAAAAAACATTGATACGAAGGTGGTGTTCGTAAGCAGTTACTCGGATATCGTTTTTGACAGCATGAAGTACAATGCATACAGGTTCATAGTAAAGCCTGTGAGCAGGGAGAAGCTTTATGAGGCGATGGATTCTGCGCTGGAGATGAGCAGCAGCGAGCGCAAGCTTATAGTCAAGGACGAAAACTATAACGAGAGCATAGTGGTGTACGAAAAGGACATTATATATGCGCAGGCTGACAATGTGTATACATATATAATAACAGATGAGGGAACATACAGATATCCATATAACCTTTCGGCGCTGGAAGAGGAACTTGATTCGGGCGGTTTTTTCAGGACGAACAGATCGTATATAGTTAATCTTGAACATATCAATTCCTACGATAAGACGGGTATAACCTTGTCAAACGGACACAAGGCGGTGATATCAAGAGCAAAGTACAAGGATTTCAACGCTTGCTATCTGAACTATATAAAGAGATCTGCATCAAGATGATCGGTGCATAAGGGCGGAAAATAGAGATCGTGTTGAAAGGTCTAACATTGTACATAAATATATGTCGTTTAATATAAGACTGCATAAGCAAAACGACCTTCTGTGAAGTGGCAGAAGGTCGTTTTGCTTTTTGGACAGCTTGATCTTGCCTGCACAGGTTGACATTTTCAGACAAAGGGGATATAATATCAATTGCGTTAGTTATGGTGAAAGGGGAGTAGGGATTGAAGAATAATATGATCTCGTTTCTGGGGGCGCTGCTGTGCTGTTTTCTGTGGGGCAGTGCTTTTCCGTGCATAAAGATAGGGTACGGGCTGTGGGATATAAACAGTGATGAGACTTGGAAGGTGATCTGCTTTGCGGGGGTGAGGTTTTTCCTGGCGGGGGCGTTCGTGATACTGTTTGCCTGCATATCAAAGAAAAAGCTCATCGTTCCACGCAAAGACGAGTGGGGCAAGATACTGCTTTTGAGCCTTTTCCAGACCATCGGGCAGTATGTGTTTTTCTATATCGGACTTGCGCACACTACGGGCGTAAATTCGGCAGTGGTGGATTCGCTCACAACATTCTTTGCCATTATCATCGCAAGCCTTGTCATGAAGATGGAACGGCTGGACTTTAGGAAGATACTGGGGTGCGTGCTGGGCTTCGGGGGAGTGGTGATCGTAAACCTGACACCGCAAGGCTTCACTTTCTCGCTGTTAGGCGATGGACTTGTCGCCTTATCGGCACTGTGCTACGGAGTATCTTCGGCAATGATAAAGCGGTATTCCGATAAGCATGACACGGTGCTTTTCAGCGGCTATCAGTTCTTGCTGGGCGGCACGGTCATGACGCTCATAGGGGCACTGATGGGCGGTGTCGGCGGCGAGATAGGATCGCCGCAGGTGACAGCGCCTGCTGTTATGATGCTCGTTTATCTGGCGCTGGTATCAAGCGTTGCCTATACGCTCTGGGGGATACTGCTCAAGAAGAACGATGTTTCAAAGATCTCCATATTCGGCTTTATGAACCCTGTTATAGGCGTGATACTTTCGGCACTGCTTTTGGGTGAGGCAGGTCAGCTGGGGATAAAGTATGTGATCTCGCTGGTGCTGATAGCGCTGGGCATAGTTGTGGTCAACTATGAAAAAACCGAAAAAAAGACGGATAGGTAAAAATATCACCGATGTGTTCAGCGCACATCGGTGGTATTTTATATATGGGAGTTTGGAGCTTACTTGATAGATATGACCTTTGCACTTACGCACTTGAGATCAGATACTTTCTCGCCTGTGGAGATCGCCAGATAAGATCTGAGTGCAGCGGTGTTGACGCCGTTGGGATCGTAGGTGGAGAATTCAAGCCTTACTTTTCTTGGGTCTGTGGGGTCAACGGTAACATTTCTGCTGCCTATATCCGCACCGTAAAGGAATCTGCCGATAGGTGCATTGAATTCAAACTCGATAACGCCGCCCTTGATAAGTTTCTTATCGGGGTTTTCAAGGCTGAAATCCATAGTGAATACGTTGTTGCCTGTTACATAGTCGGAATAGCCCTGGTCCTTTGCAGCTGTGAAGGTAACAGCATAGTCTGTATCCTCTGCGGAAGGAACATCTATAACGGGTTCCTCAACAACCGGTTCCTCGATGACAGGTTCCTCAGCGTTCTTCTCGTAAACGGGCTTTACAATGAACCCTGCATTGGTATTCTTTTCGTAATGTGATCTTATGAGTGAGCGTAGATCATCCTCATTGGTTATCAAGTCGCCGTCATTAAGTGTCCAACCGACAAGGGTGTATCCTTCAACAGCTTCATTAGGAGCTTTGTACTCGTTGAGGTAAACTGCCTTTGTCTTGAAATTACCGTTATGATCATAGGAAACTATTTTGATCTTGTCTGTATCTGAGGGTGACTGCTTCTTCTCGTAAACGGGCTTTACGATGAACCCTGCATTGGTATTCTTCTCGTAACGTGATCTTATGAGTAGGCGCAGATCATCCTCATCATTTATCAAGTCGCTGTCATTAAGTGTCCAGCCGATAAGGGTATATCCTTCAACAGTCTCATCGGGAGCTTTGTAATCTTTGAGATAAACTGCCTTTACCTCGAAATCACCGTTATGATCATAGGTAAGTATCTTGATCTTGTCAGTATCTGCCGGTGACATTTTCTTCTCGTAAACGGGCTTTACATTGATAAGTCCATTGGAATTTGCCTCATATGATGATCTTATGAGAGCACGTACATCGTCATTGTTGTCCACAACTTCGCTGTCATTAACTGTCCAGCCCACGAGAGTATAGCCTTCGACTGCCTTGATCGGTGCGTTGTAATCTTTGATGAAAACAGCCTTTGTGGTGTATTTGCCGTTGGCATCGTAGGTGGTTATCCTTACTGCCTTTTCAGCTGCTGCTGATGCTTTCTTCTCGGTGTAGGTGATGACCTGCTTGCCACTGAAAATGTTGGTCTTGGCTTTGAGATATCCGCCGTCATCGTATGAATATCCGCCGATGCCCTCGAATGTCAGGGTGTGGAGGATACCGTCCGATGTTTCCTTGACAGTCTCGTTAACTGTGTAGTCGGTGCCCTCTGTAAGTGCTGTGCCATCAGCAGCCTTCACGGTATATTCGGGCTTTTGACCTTCGTCATAGGAAGTGTTTATGCCCTTGATCTCAACGGGGATATAGTACCTGTTGCCGTCTCTGCCGCCGTTATAGCCGTATACCTGACGGTACATGGAGTTTTCGGGGATCGTCTTGTAAGAAGCGTCTATCTTCTCAAAAACAGGTGTGATGGTAACGTTGCCCTCGGGCATTGTAAAGCCCAGAGAATAGTTCTCGTCATCGTACCAGCGGATAGTCTGATCGGTATCGGAAACTATCTGTATATCCTTGAGGTAGTAGCCCTCATCGGGGAGTACCTTGATGTCAACGTCCTTGCCCTGATCTCTCTCGGTCACCTTGTCATTCTCGGAGGTGCGGCCTATCTTGTAGGTCTCGACCTTGCCGTGGTCAGCCTTGGTGATGTTTATCTGCTGCTGTAAAACCACATCTTTCTCGGTGTAGGTGATGACCTGCTTGCCCTTGAAAGTATCGGTCTTTGCGAGAAGGTATCCGCTGGAGTCGGTCTTGGGTGCGCCCTTGCCCTCAAAGGTCAGGGTGTGGACTGTGCCGTTGTCTGTTTCCTCGACAGTTTCGTTAACGGTGTAGTCGGTGCCTTCTTTAAGTACGGTGCCGTCAGCGGTCTTGACGGTATACTCGGGCTGTGTGCCTTTATTGTATGTATCATCGATACCCTCGATCGTAACGGGGATATAGAGCTTTTCGCCGCTTCTCTTGCCGTTTTCGTTGTATGCAGCAGTTTCACGGTAAAGACCTGTCTCGGGTGCAGTATTTGAGGCTGAGTCTATCTTCTCGAAAACAGGCTTTATGGTAACATTGCTGCTCGGCATACGGAAGCCCAGAGAATATGTGTCATCATCATACCAGCGTACATTTTCGTTATTATCTGTAACGATCACGATGTCTTTGAGATAATAGCCCTCATCGGGATAAACTCTGATATCGACATCCTTGCCCTTTTCACGGCTGGTAACATTATCATTGGGATGGGAGCGTCCCATCTTGTAGGTCATGATACGACCGTTCTCTGCATTTTCGATGTTTATATTGAAAACATTGCTGTTGTTTGTTTCGGTATCATTCTGTTTTACTTCATTGGTTTTCTTTTCTTTCAGATATTCGACAGTCTCTTTGCCCTTATATTCTCTGTTGCCTGAGAAAGATATGGTATACAGAGTGCCCTTGCTGGTTTCTTTATAACTGAAACTGCAGCCGAAATCAGTGCCTAAATTGAGTTTCTTGCCGTTTGCATCCGTCAGCTCATATGCTGAAACATAGTCTAATTTACTCGGCTCACCGACACGGGTTATCTTTACGGGCAGAAGCTCATCGCCGTCTACACGGTACATCTTATTGTCAAGTCCCTTGCGGATATCGGCAGTTATGGTCACATCGCAGGCAGGCATATAGAAGCCGCTGCTGCTGCCCTTGACCTCACTGCCGTCAGCAGCTGTGTAGGTAATGCCATTACAGTAATATCCGTCATCGGGATAGACATCGACCAGAACATAATCGCCTGCATTTTTTCTGTTCTGCTCGGCTGCATATACACGAACGTTTCCGTGCTCGTCGGGAGTAACGCTTATAGTGCCCGATTCGACCTTATCAACGAACATATCAAATTCGGTATTATGATATTCGGATATCGCTGCTACGACAGGCTCGCTCCAGATAGCGTAGGTCTTGCCTGCTTTAAGATCGGCGGTGACTACGCCATGGCCTTTGGTGCTTTCGTTGTAGAAATCTTCATCGCCGTCAACAGCTTTAAGGAAAGTTGTGATTTTCTGTCCTTCGGGCATATCAAGTGTAAATCTGTATGTGCCGTCTTCTTCGGGGGTAAAGGTATGCTCATTCACCATGCGCACGCAATCGTTAGTGCCGAGGTGCAGCTTATGTGTCAGTGCGATCTCCTTTGCGTCCTCGGTCAGATAGTCTTCCATAAATGTGACAGACTGACTGCCATAATATGTATACTCGGCAGAAGGATGAACATTCTGGCTGTAGAAAGTCATGGTGTGGAGAAGTCCGTCTTCGGTCTGCTCAGAAATATCTTTCACATAGTATTCAATGTGCTCGGTCAGCCCCGAACCATCTGCTTCTTTAAGCTCAAAATGTACAGCCTCGCCGTGTGCATATCTGTCCTTGATGCCTGTGATCTCGACAGGTATATAGCGTGTACCGTTTTCGTCTTTTACGATGCGGTAGATAGTATTTTCGGGGATCTCTGTCAGTGCTGCTGCCTTGGAGCCGTCGATGGTCTCAAGGGCGGCGAGCTCATCATCTGTGGAGACCTGATCGAAATCGTCGGGCGATATCTGATCGAAGCTCTCTGCACTTGCTTTGAGAGTTGCAGTGTCTATGAGCCCCCTAACGGGATTTGCAGCTGCTTTGCCCGAAGCCAGCACCAGGGCAGAAGTGGTTATAAGCGTTTTTTTCAACATTTGGTCTTTCATCATTAGTCCTCCTTAAACCACACAGATACTATCCTATCCCTCAGAGGATATCTTGTGTATTATACGGCGAAAGATCACTTCACGGTAAATAAAAAATTAAACGGCTAATTATGCTTAATTTATGATCCCCCGATCATTACCGCAGATCTGTTCACCGGTTACAGATAAATATTGTAAAATATTTAATAAATTATTTGTATAGTTTGTATTATATCATCTATGGGAAATAATGTCAAGAATTCTCAATTTATCCACAAAATATTTTCAAAAAAGAGAAAAACCTCATGGTTAATTACTCTGATTTTTTGTTAATAAGATAAAAAATTAAATGAAGCTTAAAACTATATGATGTCGATAAACATCAAATTAAAAAAGTCCGCAAACATAAAGTTTACGGACGCTTTGTTTAAGTTGTAAATAAGCCTTTATCTGCGGACTCCGCAAAAGCTCAGCACCGCTTGTTCGAGGTCGTCGTTCTCGATATCTTTGCGGTATTCACCGGGACTTTTGCCCAGCTCTCTGCGGAAGGATTCGGCAAAATAGCTTGCCCCCGAAAAGCCGCAGGCAAGGGCTATCTCGGTGATGGTCATATCCGTGCCCCGCAGCAGCTCGATGCTCTTTTTCAGGCGGTACTCGTTGAGGTATTTCATGGGCGGCGTGTAGAGAAAGCGCTCGAACATATTTCCGCAGGTGCGCTTTGATACGAAGCCTGCCGCCGCAATGTCTTCAAGCTTTATCTTCTCGGCATAATGGGCATCTATATAAGCTATCATGGATTTCATGGACGAAAGCTGTGAACACTCGGGCTGGGGCTTGTCATCGGGGGTGATGTTTTCAGCCAGCTCGTTCCAGATAAGGTTCACAAAGCCCACCACCGCAGATTTCACCATATCACGCTCTTTCGGCTTGATTATGCGGTCGGTGCCCGGTATGCTGAGCTTTCGCTTTATCAGCGAGAACCATGCCAGCACATTCTCGTGCCAGGGTGTGCCTTTCTGTAAAAGTATGTAGTCGAAGGACGAATTTATTATGGGCTGTACCAGCTGCTGTTCCACATCCTTTGAAACGCACAGCAGCATAGGATGGAAAATGAGCAGATTATAATAACAATCACGCAAGTCCTCCGTGACGGACGAATGTATCCTGCGTGAATTTATAAGTATGCCCTCACCCTTGCCGACTTTAACAAGTTTGCCGTTAATGTTATAAACGACCTCACCGTCGAATGGGACTAAAAGCTCGATATCTTCGTGCCAATGGGCAGGCATCGAGCTGTTTGCATAGGCGCTGTGCCGCCCTGAAAAGAAGCCTATCGGCAGGTCTGTAAAACTGTAGCGCACCTTTTCGCTGCGGTCGCTGTTGACTTCGAGATCGTACCAGTTGCAAAAAATCTTCATGCTGTCACTTTCCTTTTTGTTATATCTATCTGCAATATCACGATTGACACACAGGCATTGCTGTAATATAATTATATCACACAAAAACGCACAAGTCAACATAAGAACAAAAGGTAAAGGAGGAGCCTTCATGGAGATAAGAAGATTTGAAAAAGAAGATGCTGCCGAACTTGCAGAGGTGATCGCAAAAACACTTCGCACCACAAATATCAAGGACTACACGCAGGAGTATATAGAGAATGATATCAGCTTCCTGACTGCCGAAAAGCTTATCGAGCGTTCGGGATGGATGCACCTGTATGTCGTGTGTGATGGTGTACGCATCATTGGCTGTGGGGCTATCGGACCCTATTGGGGCAGGGAAGATGAGAGCAGTCTGTATACGATATTTGTACTTCCCGAATATCAGGGAAAGGGTATCGGGCGGATGATCATCGGGACTTTGGAAAAGGACGAGTTCTTTCTGTGGGCAAAACGCATAGAAGTACCTGCGTCCATTACAGCGGTGGAGTTCTACCGGAAAATGGGGTATGACCACAAGGACGGTATACGCAGGCTGAATGATGACAGACTTTTTGTGCTTGAAAAGATGATAAATTGACAGCATAGGGGAGAACCGATAAAACGTTAAAGGAGATACAATATGGAAAACATAATAGAGATAAAAAACATAACCAAAGAATTTCGTGTGCCTGACAGGCGTGAGGGTCTGAAGGGCAGTATAAAGGATTTGTTCTCACGCAGATACCACACGGTGAAAGCTGTGGACGATATATCCATGGAGATAAAGCAGGGCGAGATAGTGGGCTATCTGGGGCCTAACGGCGCAGGCAAATCAACAACCATAAAGATGATGACGGGCGTGCTTGAACCGTCCTCCGGGGAAATAACGGTGAACGGCTGCGTGCCCTACAAAAACCGCACGAGAAATGCGCAGAACATCGGTGTGGTATTCGGGCAGAGGTCGCAGCTGTGGTGGGCACTGCCGCTGATAGAGTCTTTCAAACTGCTGAAAGATATATACATGATACCCGATGAACAGTATGATGAGATGATGTCGCTGTACGGGTCGCTGGTGGATATCGAACCGCTGCTGCACAAGCCTGTAAGACAGATGTCGCTGGGTCAGAGGACACTCAGCGATATACTGGCGGCTTTCCTGCATGACCCGAAGATAGTGTTCCTTGACGAGCCGACCATCGGGCTTGATGTTTCGATGAAAGCGAAGATACGTACTCTCATCGCTGAACTAAACCGCCGCAAGAATACCACGGTCATACTGACGACCCATGATATGGGCGATGTGGATGCGCTGTGCGAAAGGATAGTTATAATCGACCACGGCAAGATGCTTTACGATAACGACATCGAACACCTGAAAAAGTTCTTCGGAGCGTACCGCACGCTGAAACTGCGAGTGCGTGGGGATATGGAACAGGAAGCTCAGCGCATTGCGGAGGAACTGCCGATGTGCTCGGTCAAGACGGACGACAACTGGATATCTGTACTGGTCAACGAGGACGAACAGAAGGTCGTGAGCGTGCTCTCACAGCTGCAAAATTCCCACGATATAAGGGATATGCAGTTGGAGGAGATATCCAGTGAAGAGGTCATAAAGCGCATATACGAAGGAGGGGTAGAATGAAGCTCAAAAAATTCTTAGCCCTCACCCGTGCGGGACTCATCGAGTCATTGCAGTATCGTCTGGCGATGTTCGTGATGGTCATAGGCAATCTTTTGTACCTGACAGTGGTGTACTTTTTATGGAAGTCCATCTATGCGTCCGCAGGGGGCGGCACGGTAAACGGCATGACATTTACGGATACGCTGATATATCTGGTGCTTGCCACGGCGCTGTTCAATTTCATGGAGATGTACACAGTCTGGGAGATAGGCAGGAATATACAGACGGGCAAGATAGTCCTTGACCTGTTAAAGCCCATGAGTTACCGCAGCTACTTGTTCTGGTCGTACTCGGGCACATTCGTGACGCAGTTTTTTGCCACGTTCCTGCCTACCTTTATAATAGTAGCCCTGCTGACCCACGGGGCTGTACCCATCGGGCTGAACCTTTTGTGGTTCGCAGTCTCGGTGGTGCTTTCGGTAGTGATAAATTTCAGCATAGATTTTATCGTGGGAACAGTCTGCCTGTATACGGAGTCGATCTGGGGGATAAATATCATGAAACAGGTGATAGTGCTGCTGCTTTCGGGGGCAACGATACCGCTGGCATTCTTCCCCGAGGGGCTAAGGAAGGTCGTGGACTGCCTGCCTTTCAGGTCTGTCTATGATGCGCCGCTGACCATTCTGCTTAAAGCCGACCCGACAGTCGGTGAGGTGCTGCCCGTTATTGCCATGCAGCTTATGTGGGCGCTGGTCATGACGGCAGCAGGCTGCATTTTCTGGAGATATTCCCTCAGACAGATAACAGTGAACGGAGGCTGAGATATGGAACTTTACGAGGCGATAAATATATTAAACGACATAAATTTTCTGTCATATCCCGACCGCAATTCCCAATATCACAGGCTCTGCGGTCGGTCTATGGGAAAATTTTTATGTCGTTTACTATAACAGAAGAACGGTGCGTGACTTTGAGGGTATCCAAAAACGGATACACATAAACAGATACTGATAAACAAATATATGGAGACAAATGCTTATGAAAAGAAAAGGACTTGGTTTTTATCTGCGCATATATTTCAAGATACTGGCGCAGGACTTAAAGAGCAAAATGAGTTACCGTGCGGATTTCATCATTTCGACTTTCGGCATGATATTTACGAATATCGCAGGTTTTGTAAGTTTCCGGATAATGTTTGGGAACTTTCCCTCGATAAACGGGTATAATTATTATGAGATACTGTTTCTTTACGGATTTTCGCTCATATCCATCACACCGACACAGTGTATGCTGGATAATAACTGGAGTTTAAGGCAGCAGGTATATTCGGGGGATTTTATAAAATATTGCTTTCGCCCGATAAATCTGTTTTTCTACTACGAGTCGGAGATATTCGATGTAAAGGGGCTGGGTCAGCTGGCTTTCGGTATAGGCACACTGGTATATGCCTGGGCGAAGCTGGGGATGGCGGTGACACCCCTTGCGGTGGTCAAGGTGACGGTGTACCTGATGACGGCATCGCTGGTCATGGCGGCACTGCAGAATGCAGGCGCAGCTTCATGCTTCTGGATAGAGAATTCGTTCTACGTACTCGATCTGGCTTTCCGCTTCAAGGACTATGCGAAATACCCCATAACCATATTTTCCACGGTGTTCAGGTTCGTATTCACCTACATAATACCCATAGCGTTCATCGCATATTATCCTGCACTGGTGGTGCTGCGCCCGGAGGACGTGCCTTTGCTGTCATGGCTTTCGCCGCCGGCAGGCTGTGTGTTCTTCTTTTTGAGCTATAAGCTCTGGATGCTGGGCGCATCGAAATACAACGGTACGGGTTCATAAACTCAAACAGCCTGTCGGAGGTCTGCTCCGATGGGCTGTTTTTTATGTGGTATACCCACTGTGAA
This sequence comes from uncultured Ruminococcus sp., assembly GCA_902788785.1. Taxonomy (GTDB): domain Bacteria; phylum Bacillota; class Clostridia; order Oscillospirales; family Ruminococcaceae; genus Hominimerdicola. The sequence continues at coordinate 44,678 of CADALT010000007.1, read as the reverse complement.
AGGCAAAGAAAAAATATACAAAATGGAGTACAAAGAACAAAATGGAGTTGAAATCTGCAAATTGCTGTGATATAATATTAGCTGTAGTAAATGACACGATCGTTCTCTTATGCACCGTATGATGTATAAGAGTTTATTGTGTGATCTGCTATAAATTTTTGTGATTAAGTTAGTTTCATCTAACTATAGGGAGGTAAGAGAATGAAAGGCAAAGATCTTGTGAACATCGGTATTTTTTCTGCTATTTATTTTGTGATAGTTTTCATCGTGGCTATGATGGGCACTATACCCATATTCCTGCCGATGCTGGCGGTCATCGTGCCGATACTCGGAGGTATACCGTTCATGCTGTTCCTGACAAGGGTCAATAAATTCGGCATGATATGGATCATGAGTGTCATTATGGGCGCACTGATGCTGCTTACGGGCATGAGCTGGCAGCCGCTGGTCGTGTCTGTTGTGACGGGACTGCTGGCTGAGCTTGTTTACAAAAGCGGAAATTACAAAAGCGCTGCGAAAGCTGTGCTGACCAATGGCGTGTTCAGCCTGTGGATCGGCGGAAATTATCTGCCGCTGTTTTTTGCAGCCGAGAAATACTGGGCAAGCAGACAGAATTTCGGTCAGGATTATATCGATGCGGTGAATAAACTGATGCCGACATGGATGTGCCCCGTTCTGTTCGCAGCAGCATTCATCTGCGGCGTGATCGGTGGACTTCTGGGCAGAAAGCTCATGAAAAAGCATTTTGTGAAGGCAGGTATCGCATGAACGAGGATCTGTTCTACTCCCTTGATAATGCAGGCTTCGGGTCTAACGTACACGAGGTCGCAGCAGAGGGGGAATGCAGGGTGCTCAGGCTGGATGATGACACGGGCGAAGGCTTCATGACCATGTACCGTGTGGCAGAGGGCGTGTACCTGATGTACAACGATTTTCATTTGAAAAGCTGCATTTCGGAGTATCAGAATGTCGAAACGGTGCTGTGTATAGATCATTGCCGTGAGGGGCGCATAGAACATGAGAATGCTCTGGGCGGACACTACTATATGGAGGCAGGCGACCTGCGCATAGACAGGCGTGTGCACCACGCAGGCAATGTCGAGATGCCCCTCTCCCACTATCACGGCATAACCATCGGTTTTATCAGCGGGCTGGCAGAGGCAGCTCTGAAAAGGGAGATGCCCTTTATCCACCTGGACCTTGATGCACTGGCGGAAAAATTCTGTGCTGACAACAAGGAATTTCTGCTGCGCACGAACGAGCCGTTCAATCAGCTGTTCTCGCAGCTTTATCATGCTCCGAAAAGTATAAGAAGGCTCGACTTTTACAAGGTGAAGATAGCCGAGCTGCTGCTTATGCTGGATACGGTGGACCCCACGCAGTATTCGGAGCAAAGGCAGTATTTTCCTGCAAGTCAGACCGACAAGGTAAAGGAGATACATACGCTCATCACGGGCAGTCTGAATAAGAGCTTCACAGCGGAGGAGCTTGCAAAGCTTTCGGGTATGCCACCTGCGACCCTGCGCAAGGTGTTCAGGGCGGTGTACGGTACGCCTATATATCAGTATATAAAGAGCTACAAGATGAAAGCGGCAGCTGCAATGCTCATATCCGAAAGGGATATGAGCATAGCCGAGATCGCACAGCGGCTGGGCTATGACAACGCTTCAAAGTTCTCGGCAGCTTTTCGTGACGTGATGGGTGTCACACCGCAAAGCTACAGAAACAGACAGGAGGAACTTTAATGGGAAAAGACAGACACGGCTCGTTCGGGTGGCTTTTAAGTCAGTCGGGCGAGCGTAAAGGCAAATTCGTGCTGAGTGTTATACTGGCGGCATTCAGCATGATATGCGGTATAGTACCATACCATTTTATAGCAAAGATAGTCAGGGACCTGCTCTCGGGCAGCACAGACAAGGGCGCATATATCACAAACTGCGTGATAATACTTGTGCTGTGGCTGGGTCATGCGTTGTTCCATGCGCTGAGCACGGCAAATTCCCACCTTGCCACATTCCATACGCTGGCTGTCATACGCAAGAAAGCGCTGGATAAGCTGGCTAAGATGCCTCTGGGCGACGTGATAAGTCAGCCATCGGGTGCGCTGAAAAGCACGATAGTCGAGCGTATCGACAGCATTGAAACTACCCTTGCGCACATACTCCCCGAATTTACTACGGGCATAGGTGCACCGATAATAATACTTATCTATGCCTTTGTTATAAACTGGAAACTGGGACTTGCAGCGCTCATCACGGTGCCGCTGGGCATTATCTGCTATATGCTCATGATGTTCGGCTATGAGGAGAACTACAGCAGAACGGTGCGTGCCACAAAGGCGCTGAATGCGGTGACGACCGAATACATAAACGGTATCGAGGTAATCAAGGTGTTCGGTAAGGCGCAGTCAAGCTACGAGAAATTCGCTGCTGCCGCTAAGGAGAGTGCCGCAAGCTTCGTGGACTGGATGCGCAAGTGCAATGTCTATATGACCTTTGCCATGTGCATAATGCCTGCAACGATGCTTTCCGTACTGCCCATAGGCGGTATAATGAAGATGCACGGCACTATCAGCACAGCCGACTTCATCACCATGATAATACTGACCGTTGGTCTTATCGAGCCGCTGCTGGGCGTTATGAGTTATTCGGACGATATAGCGCAGATGGATACCATAGTCACCGAGGTGCGCAATATCATAGATGCCCCCGAGATGGAGCGTCCCGAAAAGCTCACAAAGACTGTGAACGGCGGCGATATCGTACTGAAAGATGTGCATTTTTCCTACTCCGACAAGGAGATACTCCACGGCATCTCAATGACGGTACACGACGGAGAGTTCGTTGCCCTGGTGGGACCCTCGGGCAGCGGTAAATCCACAGTGGCAAGGCTCATAGCAAGCCTCTGGGACGTGAACAGCGGCAGCATAACTCTGGGCGGAGTCGATATACGCAATATACCCATGGACGATTACAACAAGCATATCGCCTATGTATCACAGGATAATTTCCTCTTTGACCTGACGGTGAGAGAGAATATCAGGCTGGGCAGACAGTCTGCCACCGATAAAGAGGTCGAGGAGGCTGCCAAAAGATGCGGCTGTCACGACCTTATCATGAGCCTTGAAAACGGCTATGACACAGTGGTCGGCACATCGGGCGGACACCTTTCGGGCGGCGAGAGACAGCGTATCGCCATAGCAAGGGCAATGCTCAAAAATGCCGACATCATAATCCTTGATGAAGCCACAGCCTACACCGACCCCGAAAACGAAGCCATCATACAGCGCAGCGTGGCAAAGCTCGTGGAGGGCAAGACACTTATAGTTATTGCTCACAGGCTCTCCACCGTAAAGGATGCTGACAGGCTTTATGTTATAAAGGACGGCGATATCGCTGAACAGGGCACCCATGAACAGCTGCTTGAAAAGGGCGGGCTTTACAGCTCCATGTGGGCAGCACATATCTCGGCAAAGGACGGTGAGAGCGATGTATAGGATACTTAAAAACTTCTTTGATTTTTGCAGCAGGGAGGACAGGAAGCGCTTTTATATCTCCATCGTGCTCAGCTTGCTGCAGGCGATGCTCGAGGCGATGAAGATACCAGCCATAGCCTGCATGGTAACTGCACTGCCGGATAATAACGTGACCTCGAAGACCTGCCTGACCTGCCTGTGCATCATGATAGTGAGCGTTATAGGCTCGGGCATAATAAAGTCAAAGGCGACGATGCTCCAGACCGAGGCAGGCTACAGCACCTGCGCAAACAAGCGTATGCAGCTGGCTGAACACCTGAGATACCTGCCTATGGGCTATTATAACGAAAACAGCCTGGGACAGATAATGTCTGTTACCACCAACACTATGCAGAACCTTGAAAATGTGGCTACAAGAGTGGTCATGATAGTTTGCTCGGGTCTGCTGACCACAGCGGTCATCACAGCGATGCTTATCTGCTTTGACTGGCGCATAGGACTGATACTCTGCTGCGGACTGGTGATATTCTTCATGATAAACAGCGGTATGATGAAAGTTTCGGCAGGCATGGCAAGGCAGAAGCTGGATAAGGACGCTGCACTGGTAGCAAAGGTCATCGAGTACATACAGGGCATATTCGAGGTTAAAAGCTTCCGCCTGACAGGTGAGCGCAGCCGTGACCTGAACACTGCGATAGACGAGAATGAGTACGCAAACTCCGCTATGGAGCTAAAACTAATACCCTACATGACCATGCAGAGCTTCTGGCTGAAAGCAGTGGGCACACTCATAGTTATGGCATCTGTACTGCTGCATATAGGCGGCAGGATGGATCTGCTGACCTGCATCATCATGATAATCAGCTCGTATATGATATATGCACAGCTGGATAATGCAGGCAAATACTCGGCTCTGCTGAGAACGGTAGATGCCAGCGTAGACCGGGCGCAGCAGATACTTCGCACACCTCAGATGGATATTTCGGGCAGCGAGATCGCACCTGAGCACTTTGATATAACCGCCAAGAACATAAGCTTTGCTTATGAGAAACGAAAGATAATCGACGGCATATCGGTGGATATACCCGAACGCACTACCACGGCTATCGTGGGACCCTCGGGCGGCGGCAAGAGCACACTGACTTCGCTGCTCTCACGTTTCTGGGATGTGGACGAAGGAAGTGTATTGCTGGACGGCAGAGATGTGCGTGAATACAGCATGGATGCGCTGATGAAGAATTACAGCTTTGTTTTCCAGAGAGTATATCTCTTCGAGGACACCATTGCCAATAACATACGCTTCGGTCAGCCCGATGCGCCTATGGAAAAGGTCATCGAGGCGGCTAAGAAGGCTTGCTGCCACGACTTTATCATGCAGCTGCCCGATGGTTACGATACGGTCATCGGCGAGGGCGGCGCATCACTTTCGGGCGGTGAAAAGCAGCGTATCTCCATAGCCCGTGCGATAATGAAAGATGCGCCCATCATAGTGCTGGACGAAGCCACTGCAAACGTTGACCCCGAAAACGAGGCTGACCTGATGAAGGCTATCGACGCACTTACAAAGGAGAAGACCATCATCATGATAGCTCACAGGCTGAAAACTGTCCGCAATGCAGATAAGATACTGGTCATCGACAACGGAAAGATAGCCCAGCAGGGAACTCATGACGAGCTCATGAAGACCGAAGGCATATATCGCAGTTTTGTGGAGAGCAGGCGTGAAGCTGCCACATGGAGACTCTGACATGACGGGTATTTTTACAGCTGATGCGGAAAACCGTGGGCTGGTCCTCGACCCGAGGACCAAGCTTGCGGTTATGATAACGCTGGTGGTGTTCGCACTGGGCAACACAGGCAGTGATATCGCTGCGGTAAGGTATGCGACGATAGCCTTGTGCGCACTGCCTATGGTGCTGTTGTTTACCGCAAAAAAATACAAGAAATCAGCTGCGGCAGGACTGATATACGGGCTTATGAAGGCGGCTGAGATACTGCTGGTGCCAAAGGCGTCGGGGGCGGTGCTCAGCCTGATAGGTGTATGCTGTCTGGTGTTTGTGAGGCTGCTGCCCGGGCTTATCATGGGAGCATATATGCTGTCAGCCACAACGGTCAGCGAGTTTATCGCTGCCATGCACCGTATGCACGTACCTGTGCAGATCACAATACCGATGTCTGTGATGTTCAGGTTTTTCCCGACGGTGCTGGAAGAATTCTCCGCCATAAACACAGCCATGAAAATGCGTGAGATACGCATAGGCGGCAGAAATTCGGGAAAATTCATCGAATACAGGCTGGTGCCGCTGATGGTATGCTCGGTGAACATCGGCGGTGAGCTTTCTGCGGCTGCCCTCACAAGAGGGCTGGGCACCAAGGTGAAGCGCACTAATATCTGCAAGATAGGCTTTCATATTCAGGATGCGGCGGTGCTGGTATTAACGGCAGCGCCTTACGTGCTGTGGATACTTGGTTTGACAGGGGTGGTAAAATGAAAACTGCGGCAAAGCTCAGCAATGTGACTTTCACATACTCAAACGGTGAAGGCGGTGCGCTTAGCGGGGTGGATCTGGAGATAGGCAGGGGAGAATGTGTTTTGCTCTGCGGCTGCTCGGGCTGCGGAAAGACCACGGTGACAAGGCTGATAAACGGGCTGATACCTCATTATTACGAGGGCAGTCTCGAAGGTGAAGCGGTCGTGTCGGGCAGGAATGTCAGCGATACACCCATAGAAGACTTAGCAGGAGTGGTCGGCAGCGTTTTCCAGAACCCGAGGAGTCAGTTTTTCTGCGTGGATACCACGGCGGAGATAGCTTTCGGCTGCGAGAATATGGGTCTGCCCGAGGACGAAGTGATCGGGCGAATAAACAAGACCGTCGCCGATATGAAGATAGAAAAGCTCATGGGGCGCAGCATATTCAACCTATCTGGCGGCGAAAAGCAGAAGATAGCCTGTGCAGGTGCGGCGGCTATGCTGCCCGAGATCTTTGTGCTGGACGAGCCTACATCAAATCTTGACCTTGATGCCATAGACGAACTGCGAGATATTATTGCAGACTGGAAAAACAGCGGTAAGACCATCGTGATCGCAGAGCACCGCCTTGGGTGGCTCAGGGGGCTTTGCGACAGGGTCATTTTCATGGAAGAAGGCAGGATAAGCCGAGAGTTCACGGGAGAAGCGTTCTTCTCGCTGGGAGCTGATACACTGTGCAGCATGGGACTGCGTGGGATAGGTGCAGAGCAGGGCTATCTTGAAAGCGAAACAGGACTGCACGCCATCAAGCCCTTTGAGCACAGGGGCGAGATCGCCCTTGAAAATTTCAGCTACAGCTATGGTGCGCATAAGGCTCTGGAGCTTGGCAGCCTTTCGATACCCATAGGCTCCGTTACCGCAGTGCTGGGGCATAACGGTGCAGGAAAATCGACCTTTGCAAGATGTCTGTGCGGACTGCAAAAAGGCTTCAAGGGCAGGGTGGTCATGGACGGCAGGAGCCTGCGGTCAAGGGAGATGCGCAGGCTGTCCTACATGGTCATGCAGGACGTGAACCATCAGCTTTTTGCGGATACAGTCATTGAAGAAGCTATGCTCGGGGCGGACGACAGTCAGCTCGACAGGGCGCTGGAGATACTGGAAAAACTTGGCATAGCGCAGTATAAAGACCGCCACCCCATGTCGCTCTCGGGCGGACAGAAACAGCGTGTCGCCATAGCTTCGGCTATGCTGGCAGGCAAGAAACTGCTGGTCTTAGATGAACCTACCAGCGGACTTGACTTTGGCAGTATGGAACGCACGGCAGAGCTGCTGCGTTCGCTGGAAAAGGATATGACAGTGCTCATCGTCACCCACGATGCGCAGCTTACCGAGCGCTGCTGTACCCATGTGCTGCATCTGGAAAACGGCAGGATATGATAGCACACACCCTTGCGGCAGATATGTCGCAGGGGCTTTTTGTTTGTTGGAAAATTTATTTGTTAAAAATGTAAAAATTATTGCAAATCTTGAAAAATTGTGTTATAATATAATAAAAATATATTGTCAAAGAAACAATTCTTTGGTTTATCTTATATATCAAGGAGAGCATATGGAGTTTTTAAGAAGTATCCAGTCTGACCTTATGCTGTTTCTCAGCGGCGTATGTGCAGCACTTTCGATATTGGTATTGATCTCTGATTCCATACCGCCCAAGCGGCGATGGTCGCTGCTGGTCATGGAATTAGTCTCGATGATACTGCTTATCTCTGACCGTTACGCATATATTTTCAGGGGCGACGATAGCAATGTGGGCTATATAATGGTAAGGCTCTGCAATTTCGTGGTGTTCTTTGCGAGCATATTCGAGGTATTCGGCTTTAACCTGTATCTGAAAAATATGTTTACCGATGACGGCAAGAAAGGGGAGTATCCGAGGGCGCTTAGGATAGTTGATGTGATACTGGCGGCAGCGGCGGCAATGCTTATAGTATCGCAGTATACGGGCTTTTACTATACTTTTGATGAGCATAACTACTATCACCGTGAGAGCGGCATGATAGTATGCTATATGATGCCGCTGCTGGCGCTGATGATACAGCTGGTGGTCATAATAAAGCGCCGCAGGAGCATAAGCAAAAAGATGTTCCCTGCGATAATGCTGTTTGCGGTGGTGCCGCTTACGGCGACCGTGGTGCAGATGTTTACCTACGGGCTGTCGCTGACAAATCTGACCATAGTTGGTATGGCTATGCTTTTGTATGTATTCTCGCTGTCGGATATGAACGATAAGGTCAAGACTGCCACCGAGAAAGAGATAGCCATACTTAGAGATGAGCAGGAGAATATGCAGGAGATGTTCGAGCAGACGGCTCTTGCGCTGGCAAACGCCATAGATGCCAAGGATAAGTATACCCACGGTCATTCAAGGCGAGTGGCAGAATATTCCAGAATGCTGGCAGAACACTCGGGCAAATCTCCCGATGAGTGCAGGGAGATCTACTATACTGCACTGCTGCATGATGTGGGTAAGATAGGTGTGCCCGACCATATCATCAACAAGGAAGGCAGACTGACCGATGAGGAGTTCGATGCCATAAAGCAGCACCCGAGCATAGGTGACCAGATACTTTCGAGCATAAGCAGTTCACCGAAGCTGAGCATAGGTGCGCATTTCCATCATGAGAGGTATGATGGAAAGGGCTACCCCGACAAACTGAAGGGCGATGATATACCCGAGATAGCCAGGATAATCAGCGTGGCTGATGCCTATGATGCCATGACCTCAAAGCGAAGCTACCGTGACCCTCTGCCCCAGCAGCTGGTGCGAGAGGAGATAGTCAAGGGCATGGGGACACAGTTCGACCCCGAATATGCTAAAATAATGCTGCACCTCATCGACATGGACTTAGAGTACAAGATGAAGGAGAATGCCGAGGTCAAGGAGCTGGCAGGCAAGTCTGAGCTGAAATGCGATGAGTTCAGGTCGGATTTCTCATCAGGCATACAGCTTCTGCGCAGCGAGAGCCATATCCATATCAGGAGCACTGCCGACAAGGGGCATATCTCAAAAGGATCGGTACCGACTATGCTCATATTCGATTCGCTGGATGCGAGGGTGCATTACAATGACAGAAATGCCGGGACACTGCAATATTTCGAGTATGCCGAGATAAGGCTGGACGGTGAGGTAAAATGTCTGGGCGCAAGGGAGTACAGGGTCGATATAAAAAACGAAGACGGACTGACCGACGAAAAACTTCTTGAAGCCTATGAACATGGTCTTGAATACGATATAAATGTCATAAAGTATAAGGACCATTTGAAATTCACCGTGACCACGGAGCTTTATGCATATGAGGTGATAATTGCACTGCCCGACAGCGCAAGGTTCGCATATATAAGCTTTACGGGCGAAAACTGCCTGATAGACGATTTTAGGATGGAAAAGACGGGATTTACAGCCGATGATAAGGCTATCGAGAGGATAGCCCCTGAGGTAAGCTATATAGAGGGACCACGGGGAAATATCCCGAATATACAGATAGACGGCTGGCGGACGGCTTCCACAAGGGGCGAACCTCTGTTCGGGAAGATGGAAATTGCTTTCCACTATATGAGCCTGCCCACCGCAAGACTTATATGGCATTGCCCGTTCATAGTGCTGTTCACATCAGATAACGGCAGGATAGGCGGCGAGAACTACCGTGAGCTTGCGCTTATCAGATTTGACGGCGAATGCTGGGACGCAGAGGACAATATCCAGAACCGTATGCAGGTGAGCAAGAACGAAGATTTTGTCAGCTGGGACAGTTGGAGAGAGCGCAATAAGCAGGGTGTGGATACATTGGTGGAGATAATCAGGGACGGCGAGCGTATCGTCACAAAGATAGATGTAGGGGGCATGACGCTCAATAATACCACCACCATAGAAAACGAGGAGATACCGAAGATTTATGTATCCATTACGGGAGACCAGTGTGCTGTGACCAATATCTGGATAAAGTCATAAAAAGCAGGGCAGAGAGGGCAACATAAAAGCAAAGAGGCTCGGAACGTCTTTTGTATTCGCAGCCCTCTTTGCGCTCGCAGCTTTGCTTGACTTTTTTGCTTTATTATGATATAATGATCCTGTTATATTTTAAACTGCCACCGGGTAGTATATGCTATGAATGCATTTGTACACATCGTTAGGTCGTATACCAAACGGCTCTTCTGCCGCTTGATATGGAAGATGTGTGCGGATGCTTTATTTTTTTGGAGGAATGTTCATGCTTAAACGTTTCATAGGCTATTTTACTAAAAGCGAACTCTTGCTGTGGGGGCTGTCTGCGGCTTTCGTGCTGGTGTCGTTCTTTCTGTTCGATCGGTCAAATTATCTCAGCTTGTGCGCCTCGCTCATTGGTGTGACTTACCTGATCTTCAATGCAAAGGGCAACCCTGTCGGACAAGTGCTGGTAATAGTTTTTAGCCTGCTCTACGGTGCTATCTCGTACTCTTTCTCTTATTACGGAGAAATGATAACTTACATCGATATGACGATGCCTATGGCGGTGCTCGCTCTGGTCTCGTGGCTGAAAAATCCCTACGGCGGCAATAAGTCTGAGGTCACGGTGGGCGGTATCGGCAGGACAGAGATCTATTTTATGACAGGGCTTGCGGCGGCGGTAACAGCGGCTTTCTATTTTATACTAAGAGCGTTCCATACTGCCAATATCATACCAAGCACCCTTTCGGTGACTACGAGCTTTATCGCTGTTTATCTGACATTCAGGCGTGACCCCTTTTATGCGCTGGCATACGCCGCAAATGATATAGTACTCATAATCCTGTGGACGATGGCGAGCATGACAGACACAAAGTATATCTCGGTGGTCGTGTGCTTCCTGGTGTTCCTGGTGAACGATATTTACAGCTTTTTCAGCTGGCAGAAAATGAAGAAAAGGCAGGTCGGTTGAAATAGACGTTTTCGACCTCAGAGAATAAAAACACCCTTCGGAAGAACCGAAGGGTAAAATAAAAGCCGGTGACGGGGTCTTTGCTGCCACCTTAGGGAATAAAAAACACCCTTTGGAAGAACCAAAGGGCAAAATAAAAGCCGGTGACGGGGTCTTTGCTGCCACCTCAGAGAATAAAAAACACCCTTTGGAAGAACCAAAGGGCAAAATAAAAGCTGGTGACGGGATTCGAACCTGCGACCTGCTCATTACGAATGAGCTGCACTACCAGCTGTGCTACACCAGCGCAGGACCTGTTTGCGACAGGTCAGCTTTAATATTGTACCATGTTTTAATGCGTTTGTCAAGTGAGAAACGCAAATTTTTTGCGCAGCCGCAGGTGTGTGCGCAATTGTGACAGAGTGTGAAAAAATTTGTGTAAGCCCTTGAAAAATATAAATATATATGTTATAATTGTATCTGATAAATTGTGTGAATATAGTCGGATGAGCTCGGCGCAGACTGCGGACGGACAGAACAGTGCCTGATAATATTTTCGGGCGGCAGGGCAGTCGGGACAGGATCTGACAGGTCAGGGAGGCGTTTTTATGATCAAAATCAAGAATCATCTTGGCACTATCGGCATATCCACAGGCTATCTGAGACAGCTGATATCCTCCACTGCGGAGAGCTGCTTCGGTGTAGCAGGTATGAACGCCTACGGTGCAAAGCAGGGTGTTTCTGCGATGCTCAAGAGAGAGAATACCACAAAGGGCGTTATCATCAGGCAGGAGGGTGACGAGCTTGTCGTTGACCTTCACATCACCGTGACCTACGGTGTAAATGTCGGTGCTATAGTGGACAGCATCATCCATAAAGTGGATTATGCACTTACCAATGAAGCAGGTGTCGCAGTCAAGTCGGTAAACGTCTATGTAGACGAGATGACGGACTGACAGAACTTTATGACGTTAATATAAGTCCTGTAGATGGATTAGGAGGAAACTGAAAGTGATAAACGGAAATTTGCTGCGCCGTGCTTTTATCAGCGCCGCACACAGCATCACCAACAAGAAAAAATCTGTGGATGAGCTCAATGTATTCCCCGTACCCGACGGCGATACAGGCTCGAATATGTCCATGACCATAAATAATTCAGTGGCAGAGCTTGAGAACCTTGATGACGATGTTACCTGCGCAGTTGTCGCACAGACAGCGGCATCCTGCCTTTTAAGGGGCGCAAGAGGCAACTCGGGCGTTATACTCTCGCTGATATTCAGGGGCTTTGCAAAGGGTCTTGCGGGCAAGAACGAGATGGGTGCCGAGGAACTGGTAAATTCGCTGGAGCTGGGCGTGCAGGGCGCTTATAAGTCTGTTATGAAGCCTACCGAGGGTACTATACTCACAGTTGCCAGAGAAGCTTCCGAAAAGGGCAGAGCTGCACTGAGGTCTACAAATGATGTCAGGGTGATAATGGCAGATGTCTGCGCCGAGGCAAAAGCTTCGCTGGACAGGACACCTACACTGCTGCCTGCACTGGCTAAGGCAGGCGTAGTTGATGCGGGCGGAATGGGTCTGCTCATAATATTTGAAGCTATGCGTGATGTTTTCGAGGGCGGCGATATCGTCGAGCAGGAAGAACCTGTGGCAGAAGCTCCCAAGACAACGGCTGCCGAAGGTGCGGTGACTGTGGACAGCTTTTCGTCTGTAGTCGGTCAGTATGATGCGGTCATACACTTTACTTACTGCACCGAGATGCTCATCACCAAGAAGCAGGACTGCGATGACCCCATAAAGCTCAGGGCTTATCTGGAGACCATCGGTGACTGCGTGGTAGTCGTGGACGATGATGAGATAATCAAGGTACACGTTCATACCAACGACCCCGGTCTTGCTATACAGAAGGGTCTGGAATTCGGTTATATAAACTTCCCGAAGGTCGAGAATATGAAGCTTCAGCATGAGAACAAGCGCAAGGAAGTCAAGCGTGAGTTCACAGCTGTCAAGCCCGAGAAGGAGTTCGGCTTTGTGGCAGTTGCAGCAGGCAGCGGCGTTGAAGCACTGTTCAAAGATGTGGGAGTTGACTGCATGGTAAAGGGCGGTCAGACCATGAACCCCTCTACGCAGGATATACTCGAAGCTATAATGGCTTGCCCTGCCGAGACGGTTTTCGTGCTGCCTAACAATAAGAATATCATCATGGCTGCTGAACAGGCAGTTAACCTTGTTACCGACAGAAAGGTATGTGTCCTCCAGACAAGGACGATACCCCAGGGAATGTCCGCAATGCTGGCATTCGACCCCGATGCGGATCTCAATAAGAACCGTGTTGAAATGACTGCGGCTATCGAACGTGTCACCACGGGTCAGATAACCTTTGCGGCAAGAGATTCGGACTATGAGGGTCATTCCATAAAGCAGGGCGAGATACTTGCTATGGAGAACGGCAAGCTTTCGTTTGTTGATAAGGACCTTGCCAAGGCCGCATTCAAGCTGACCAAGAAGATGGTCAAGGGCGACAGCTCGTTCATCACCATCATCTACGGTGCAGATGTTACCGATGATGCGGCAGAAGCGCTGTATAAGCAGATAAGCACCAAGTATTCAAACCTTGATGTTAACCTGATAAACGGCGGTCAGCCCGTATACTATTATATAATATCGGTAGAATAAAATATAGTAAACGACATTAAAATTTCTACATAGGGCACTTATCGGAGATATGATTCTTGCTTCGGTGAGTGTCAAATGTATGGATATTTATGTCGTTAAAAATAATCAAGGAGCTGCTGTGCGTTGACGGCGGCTCCTTTATTTGTGTGCTATTTCTCGGTGATGTGTACGTCCATCTGATCGAAAGGTATCGTTATGCCGTTTGCATCAAAGGTATCCTTGACGGCTGCCAGTATGTCCCACTTGGTCTGCCAGTAGTCGGCAGTTTTTACCCATGACCTTGTAAGTATGATGATGCCGTGGCTGCCGTGCTCGTCCATGACCACCAGCGGCTTTTCGGGAGAGGTCAGTATCTTCTGATGCCCCTCGATAACTTCACGTATGAGCTTTTCTGCCTTGCGGAAATCGTCCCTGTAGCTCACAGCAAAGCGTATCTCCAGCCTGCGCCTGTCCTCATCGGTAAAGTTGGTGACAGAACTTTTCGCCACGTTGCTGTTCGGTATGAATACAGCCTTGTTGTCCACGGTAAGCAGCCTTGTGTATAACATGGATATAGCGTCCACTGTGCCTTCGTCTGTGCCTATCTTCACGTAATCACCGCACTTGAAAGGCTTTGCGAAAAGTATCACAAAACCGCCTGCCACGTTGGAAAGGCTGTCCTGCAGGGCAAGACCGATGGCTATGCCTGCGGTGCCGATGGCGGCTATGATGGACGACATGGGTACCTTTACCGCCGAAAGTGCACTCACCACGATGATGACGGTCATGACTACCTTTACCATCGACATCAGGAATTTGTGTATGGTGGGGTCAACGTGTTTAAGGTTCAGCCCCTTGCCCATGATGCGCAGGGTAACTCTCGTAATAAGAAAACCTGCAACCAATATGATAACTGCTGCGATAAGGTTCGGCAGCATATCCTCCAGACGGAGAAGAAAACGCTCGGTCATCGTCATTGTATTCACCTCAAATGAAAGTATAACATATTTTTATCCGCTTTGCAAGTGTGATATGTGCAAACGTACATAAGATAAAATTAAAAAATATAAAAAAGGGCTTGCATTTTTGAGAGAAATAGTGTATAATAGATACATATGTTGAAATAATTTCGGAGGAGTTTTTTATATGGCTACTTTTCAAACTACGTTGGCTCAAATACTCTCCAGCAACATCCCACCCGATCAGACCGATCTTGGCGCAGAAACAGTCGCTTCTGTTGTCATAACAGGTATCTCGGTGGTGTTCATCGGACTTATAATCCTGATATTGCTGGTGACCCTTTACGGCAAGATCTTCGAGTCTATCAACGCTAAGGCTGAGGCTAAAAAGAAGGCTGAAGCTGAGGCAGAGGCTAAGCTGAAGGCTGCCAAGGAAGCTAAGAAAGAGGAAGAGAAGAAGGCTGCTCCCGCTGCTGCCGCCCCTGTGGTGGAGGACGGTGTAGGCGATGAGGTCGTAGCTGCGATCATGGGTGCGCTTTCGATGATGTATGCAGGTACAGGTAAAAAGCCTGTGCTCAGGGGTGTAAAGGCTTCTAAGCCGAGACGTTCGGCTTGGTCTTCGGCTGGTGCCGTTGAAAACACCAGACCCTTTTAGCTTCGGAAAGGAACGTGATCAGTAAAAATGGCTATAATTCAATCGTTTTTGGACACTCTGGCACAGCTGGCACAGGAGTCGGGCTTTGCCGGCTTCTTCGCTGACGGCGGCTGGAAGAATATAATAATGATACTTATATCATTCGTGTTTATGTACCTTGCGGTGGCTAAGGGATTTGAGCCGCTGCTGCTGCTGCCGATCTCATTCGGTATGCTGCTGACCAACCTGCCTTTTGCAGAGATGTATCATCCCGAGTTCTGGAACTATGTTGAGGACTTCAAGGAAGATGCAGGCACGGTGAACAGCCACTACATAGACTATCAACGAATACTTGAACACGGCGGATTGCTGGATATACTGTATATGGGCGTTAAGCTTCAGGTCTATCCTCCGCTGATATTCCTGGGTATAGGCGCTATGACAGACTTCGGTCCCCTGATAGCAAGCCCCAGGAGCTTCCTGCTCGGTGCAGCCGCACAGGGCGGTATCTTCTTCACATTCGTAGGCGCTGCAGTCCTGGGCATGAGTGCTGCTGACTGCGCATCCATCGCTATCATCGGCGGTGCTGACGGTCCTACATCCATCTACGTATCTTCCAAGCTGCTTACAGCGAACAGCTCCAACTCCGTTGGTACGATCGCACTGGCAGCGTACACCTACATGGCACTGGTACCTATCATCCAGCCGCCTATAATGAGACTGCTCACCACCAAGAAGGAAAGGTCGGTAGTCATGGGTCAGCTCAGACCTGTATCAAGGCTCGAAAAGCTGATATTCCCCGTACTGGTAACACTTATCATCGCACTGATGATACCTTCTGCTGCACCTCTGGTAGGTATGCTGATGTTCGGTAACCTCCTTAAAGAGAGCGGCTGCTGCGACAGACTGGTAAAGACTGCGCAGAACGAACTGATGAACATAATCACCATCTTCCTGGGCGTCACCGTTGGTGCAACAACTCAGGCTGATAAGGTAATAAGTATTGCTTTCGGTAAGGTAATGCTGCTGGGCGTTGTAGCGTTCTCGCTGGGTACTGCCTGCGGTATACTGCTGGGCAAGCTGATGTATGTTGCCACAAAGGGTAAGATCAATCCTCTGATCGGTTCTGCAGGCGTTTCCGCTGTACCTATGGCAGCGAGAATTTCCCAGAAGGTAGGTCAGGAAGAAGTTCCTACCAACTACCTGCTGATGCACGCTATGGGACCCAACGTTGCAGGCGTTATAGGCTCTGCCGTTGCAGCAGGTGTTCTGCTGGCAATAGTTAAGTAAACAGCATATTTCACAGGCGATCTTCGGGTCGCCTGTTTTTTTTATGCCCATCGCTTTCATGTAAAAACGGGTGCGGTCATTTTTTGTTTATATTTTTATTGAAAAATATTGACTAAATGCGTAATTTGTGGTATTATTATAAAGAGTGCGATTTTTTGAAGCACAGACCATTCCTGAATGTGCGGTGACAGGCTTTTGAGGGGTCAATTGCCAATACTGTCGGGTCGGTGCCGATCTATGGATCAAAGCTCGTAAATAAGGTGTATAAATTGGAAAAGGTGGTAAAATTATGAAGTATTATATCGGTATCGATCTGGGCGGAACTAACATCAAGGCAGGCGTTGTCAGCGAGGAGTTCGAGATAGTCGCTAAGGCAAGCTGCAAGACCGATCTGCCAAGACCCGGTGAGGAAATATGCGCTGATATGGCTAAGGTAGCTTTGCAGGCTGTTAAGGACGCTGGTCTCACTCTTGATGACATTGAGGCTGTGGGCATAGGTACACCCGGTATCGCTAACTCCGAGTCGGGCGTTATCGAGTATTCCTGCAATCTGGATTTCCACGATTTCCCTGTGGCAAAGCTGATGAAGACCCATATCGACAAGCCCTGCTATGTCGAGAACGATGCTAACGCTGCGGCTTACGGTGAGTTCGTGGCAGGTGCTGCAAAGGGCGCTAATGATGCTGTGTGCATAACACTCGGTACGGGTGTCGGCGGCGGCATAATCATAAATAAGAAGATATTCTCCGGCTTTAACTTCGCAGGTGCGGAGATAGGTCATATGGTGATAAATGCTGACGGTCCTAAGTGTACCTGCGGCAGACGTGGCTGCTTTGAGGTCTATTCCTCGGCTACAGGCCTTATCAGAATGACTAAGGAAGCTATGGAGAAGCACCCCGAAAGCGTGCTGCATAAGGAGTGCGAAGCTGACGGCAAGGTGTCGGGCAGAACAGCTTTCAATGCCATGAGAAAGGGCGATGCTGCGGCTAAGGAAGTAGTTGATGAGTACATCAGATACCTGGCTTGCGGTATAACCAATACTATAAATATCTTCCAGCCCGATGTTCTGTGCATCGGCGGCGGTGTTTGCAACGAGGGCGACCCTCTGCTGCTGCCGCTGAAAGAACTGGTAGCTAAGGAAGTCTATACCAAGGACTCTCCCAATAACACCAAGATAGTTATTGCAGAGCTGGGTAACGATGCAGGCATAATCGGTGCGGCATTCCTGGGTCTTAACAAACAGTAAAGCTGTTTTGTGACCATGGCGAGGATGACTTGTTCCTGCGGCGAACTGCTTTCAAACGGGCAGTTCCCCGATATGAGGTCCGACGGTGTCCTGAATGTAAAAGCATATATGTCTATGAACAGGGAATCAACAAGCCTGTGATGATGTACAGGCTCGAAAAATAGGAGGCTTAAGCGAAATGAATTTGAAAGATAAGCTGGCAGAAAAGGCAAACAGTGCCAAGGAATTCGTAGGCAGCGGAAAGCTCAAAGACAGTATCGACAGAAGCGTTGCCCCGATGAGAGAATATATCGGCAGCGGCAGAATGAAGGACGATGCAGAGCATACTTTCAAGTCCGCCAAGGAATTTGTGGGCAGCGGCAAACTGGGTGAGAACGCAGGCAAGGTCGTGAAAAATGCCAAGGACTTCGTGGAGAGCGGCAAGCTGAAGGACAAAGCCGAAAAGGTCGTTAAGGACGCTAAGGAAGCTGTCGGCAGCGGCAAGGTCGGCGAGAGCGTGAGCAGAACTGTGGCTCCCATGAAAGAGTATGTCACAGGCGGCAGACTCAAAGAAGATGCAGTCAAGACCGTGGATACATTTAAAAGCGTGCTCAGCGGTGAAGATGTCGTTGCAAAACGCAAGGCACAGGAAAAGGGCATTCCCGTGGAGCATATGGTCGATGTGGACGAGGCTGATGCCAAAAATATAGATGACGAGCAGGAAGGTAATGACGAATGACTAAAGGCGGCAAGCGCAGGCTAAATTCATTGCATATCGGCGGTGCCGTGATGCTGGTCATAGGTATCATAGCGCTGGTGCTGGGGCTTAATGTCAGGAATAAATATAATGATATGCGTGACCTCTCGGAGCTGACTCTGGCGGATATACACGAGGGTATGTACATAAAGGGCAGCATAAATAAGGTGGTCAGCGGTTTCCCCATCGGGCAGAAAAGTGAACTCGACAACGGCTATGATACAGTGCCTTTCGACCTGTACACCACCGAGTCGCAGGATACCGAGGAAGATGCTAATGTAAGCTATGTTCTGGCAGAAGTCGGTCAGAGCGGTTCGGGCGAATATATATGCATGGCTGTGGATGAATTCAAGTATACCGACCTCTATTGGCATATCTTCGGCGGAGATATGAAAAATCAGGCTTTCGATGACAGATATTTTGAATTCGAGGGCGTTGTTTCAACAACCGACTTCGAGAAAAAGTTCATCAGCGATAAGGTAGAGAGCTGGAACGATGATTACTCGTATCTGGTGCTGGGACATGATGTGGCAGGCTCGGTGGACGCAGACCATGTATCGGACTGCTGCCTGAGACTGGGTGATATGAGCAAGAAGCAGTATTACTGGCTGTTCTCGGTACCTCCGCTGGTCGCAGGTGTGCTGTTGACAGTGCTGGGTTTTAGAAGCTCCGATGCAGAAGAAGAGACTGTCAAGGCACGGAAGAAGTCTAAAAAGTAAGAGGATAACTCAAAGCTGTTTAATATAACTCACCTTTAGGGGGAGTAAAATAAATTTGATAAAGAAGGTAATCACAATGGCAAGCAATTATTTTTGTGAGGGAGTAGACAAGGCTCCGCAGAGATCACTGTTCAATGCACTGGGCATGACTAAGGAAGAGATGGAAAGACCTCTGGTAGGTATCGTTTCATCTTTCAATGAGATAGTTCCCGGTCATATGAACATCGACAAGATCGTTGAAGCTGTAAAGATGGGCGTTGCAATGGCAGGCGGTACACCTGTGGTTTTCCCTGCTATAGCAGTGTGCGACGGTATAGCTATGGGTCATCAGGGCATGAAGTATTCACTGGTGACAAGAGATCTGATCGCTGATTCTACAGAGTGTATGGCACTGGCACATCATTTCGATGCGCTGGTAATGGTGCCTAACTGCGATAAGAACGTTCCGGGTCTGCTGATGGCAGCTGCAAGGGTAAATGTACCGACAGTATTCGTTTCGGGCGGTCCTATGCTGGCAGGTCATGTAAAGGGCAGCAAGACCTCGCTTTCGAGTATGTTCGAGGCAGTAGGTTCTTACAACGCAGGCAAGTTCACACTTGATGATGTTCAGGAATTTGAGGATAAGGCTTGTCCTTCCTGCGGTTCATGTTCAGGTATGTATACCGCAAACTCCATGAACTGCCTGACAGAAGTGCTGGGTATGGGTCTTCGTGGAAACGGTACTATACCTGCGGTATACTCTGCAAGGATAAAGCTTGCAAAGCAGGCAGGTATGCAGGTAATGGAACTGCTGAAGAAAAATATCAGACCCCGTGATATCATGACAGAGAAGGCTTTCAAGAACGCTATCGCTGCTGATATGGCACTGGGATGTTCCACAAACTCGATGCTTCATCTGCCCGCTATCGCTCATGAATGCGGCATTGATCTGGATCTGGAGCTTGTCAACGAGATCTCCGAGAAGACACCTAATATCTGCCATCTTGCACCTGCAGGCCATGCCTATATGGAAGACCTCAACGAAGCAGGCGGCGTTTATGCGGTACTGGGTGAGCTTGCCAAGAAAGACCTTATCTATACAGACTGCCTGACCTGCACGGGCAAGACAGTCAAGGAAAATATCGAAGGCATCGTCAATAAGGACACCAACATCATAAGGCCTATCGACGATCCTTATATGCCAAACGGCGGTATCGCAGTGCTCAAGGGCAACCTTGCACCTGATACCTGCGTGGTAAAGCGTTCGGCAGTTGCACCCGAGATGCTCAAGCATGAGGGTCCTGCAAGAGTGTTCGACAGTGAGGAAGAGGCTATAGCGTCTATCAGAGGCGGCAAGATCGTTCCCGGTGATGTGGTAGTCATCAGGTACGAAGGTCCTAAGGGCGGCCCCGGTATGAGAGAGATGCTCAACCCGACCTCTGCTATACAGGGTATGGGTCTTGGCTCGACAGTTGCGCTTATCACCGACGGCAGATTCAGCGGTGCCACAAGAGGTGCTGCTATCGGTCACGTTTCTCCCGAAGCTGCTATGGGCGGAAATATTGCTCTGGTCGAGGAAGGCGACATCATCTCCATAGATATCAATGCCCACAGCATACAGCTGAAGATCTCCGATGAGGAGCTCGAAGCAAGAAGAGCAAAGTGGGTACCCAGAGAGCCCAAGATCAAGACAGGTTATCTTGCAAGATATGCGTCGCTGGTGACTTCGGCTAACCGTGGCGCAGTGCTTGAGATAAAGTAAACTTTTAAAGTTAAAATGAAGAATTGACAGGAGGAGTTCTTTTTATGAAAGCAAAGAAGGTCGTTTCCACAATACTCGGTCTGCTGTTCGTAGTGATCGTTATATGCGGTGTATTTGTAGGTACATATGTATTCTCAAAGCCCAGCCAGCTGAAGAATACAGCATCAAGAGTGCTGATACTCGGCTACTGGTCGGATGAGGAAAAGGATATGCGTCTGATATTCGATCAGAGCGGTGAGTTCACTATCTGCAAGGACAGCGATGAGTCGGTTACTTATGCAACAGGCTATTTCAAGGTAAATGAAATCGATAAGACCGCAGGTAAGATCAAGCTGTTGGTAATGCCCAACGATCAGAGAGATGAGTCCTATGAGATGGGCGAGAAGATGAAGTTCTTCACAGAGATCACTTTCAGAAACATTGATGACAAGACACCTGATTTTGACAAAGGTTGGACTTTCATGAGTACAAAGCAGCGTGAAGAGGTAATGAAGGCTGAGTGTACAGCTATGTTCATCATGAATGACGCCAACGAGACTGTATATAACTGTAAGAGAACCAGAACCGTTAAGGAATTCAACGGTGATGAGCACGCAGAAGAAAGAACAAAGAGCTAAATAATGCTGCTGATAAAGAATGTAAGAGCCTGCGACCCGCAGTCGGGGCTCGATAGGATAACCGATATCGAAGTCGATGGCGGCGTAATAACCGCCATTGGCGAAGATCTTGCTGCAAAGGACGGTGCAAGGGTCATCGACGGCGAGGGCAGGCTTTGTGCTGTGCCCGGACTGTTCGATATGCACGTACATTTCCGTGACCCCGGACTCGAATATAAAGAGGATATAATAACAGGTGCGAATGCCGCTAAAGCAGGCGGCTTCACAGGTGTGGCTTGTATGCCGAATACAAAGCCGCCCATTGATTCGCCCGAGCTTGTGAAGTATGTTTTCGATAAGGCTGAAAGAACAGGTATCGAGGTGTTCCCGTATGCCTGCGTGACAAAGGGTATGCAGGGCGATGAGCTTTGTGACTATGATGCACTGAAAAAGGCAGGCATAACTGCAATATCCGATGATGGCAGACCTGTGGAGAATGCCGAGCTTATGAGGAAAGCGCTGGAGCTTTCCAACGAAAACGGTCTTATCATAACTTCACACTGTGAGGATCTGAAAATAATCAACGGCGGTATAATCAACAAGGGCGAGGTATCAAAAAAGCTGGGCGTTCGTGGTATGGACAGAGCCAGTGAAGACAGCATAACCGCCAGGGAGATAACCCTTGCCATGAGCTGTGATGCAAGGATACATATATGCCACGTTTCTACCTGGGGCTCGGTGAATATCATCAGGGCTGCCAAGAAGGACGGCGTTAAAGTCACCTGTGAGACTGCTCCGCACTATTTCACCTATACCGATGAAAAGCTCATGAGCCGTGATGCGGACTACAGAATGTCCCCTCCGCTGCGAACAGAGCGTGACAGACAGGCTGTCGAAGAAGCACTGCTGGATGGTACGATAGACTGTATCATCACTGACCATGCGCCTCATTCAGCTGAGGAAAAGGCGGATTTCGAGAAAGCCCCCAACGGCGTGGTGGGACTTGAAACTTCGCTGGCAGTAACGCTGACACAGCTTTATCATACGGGCAAGATGAGCCTTGCTAAGCTGGTCGAGGTCATGAGCATAAATCCCAGAAAGATCATGGGGCTTGAACCTATAAAGATAGCTGTAGGTGAACGCTGTGACCTTTGTATATTCGACCCCGACTATGAGTGGGAGGTCATACCCGAGGAGCTTAACTCAAAGAGCAAGAACACAGTATTCAAGGGTGAACATCTCAAGGGCAGGAATATGTATACCATTTGCCGAGGCAAGGTGGTATTCAGCCTTTGATGGAAGTATGGCAGCGACGGTAAACTATATGAAAAAACTGATATATCTTGTGATGACTGCCGTGGTGCTTGCGGTGATGCTTCCATTTTGCGTGACAGCTTCTGCGCAGACCATGACCGACGGAAATTTCACCTATGAGCTGGATCCTTCCGACGGTACTGCGGTGCTGACAAGATCCGAGAAAAAACAGGCGGCAGTCGTCCTGCCCGAAACGGTGGACGGCTACCGTCTTATCAGGATAGGCGACAAAGCCTTCGAGGACGATAATGTCGTAAAAACGATCGTGCTGCCCAACACGATGAGGTCTGTGGGAGACCGTGCCTTTTCTAAATGCGGTTCGCTGGAAGAGGTCGATCTCGGCATGACCGAGCTGTTGGGGGACAGTGCGTTTTTGTCATGCACAAAATTAAAAACTGTCGGCGGCGGCGAGCATCTTTCAAGGATAGGAAGAAGTGCGTTCAGGGATTGTACTGCACTTTCTTCGATAGAACTTTCGTACACAGTCAGGCGGATAGGTGAGAATGCGTTCTATAATTGTACAGCGCTCAGGACGATCGAGCTGCCCGATGAGATAGAGTTCATAGGCAGCCATGCGCTGGGATATTACAAGGATACCTCGGACAGTGAGACCGAACCCTACAGACGCTACGATATACAGATCATTGCCGCACCCGAAACGGTGGGCGCTGAGTATATAAGGCTCAACAGCGGCGAGGTGAAGTCGCCTTCGGATGCATCATTGGGATATGCTGAAAGCAGTTCAGCTTCAAGTAAGGCATCTTCTTCAAAGTCGGAGTCTTCTTCACGGGTATCTCTGTGGAGAAAAAGCTCATCAAGTTCATCACCGTCAAGCTCGTCACAGTCAAGTTCTTCGGAATACGACCCCTGGGCTTATGAGTGGGAACCCTCTTCGCAGTACGAGGAAAGCTCGTCCCGTGGTCTGTACGACCCCGAGGGCAATATAGTATCCGTAGACGGCATGACATTTATGCTGGACAGGGAACACCACAACGCTGTTCTGGTGGACTGTGACCCCGGAGAAGAACTGATACTTCCCGAAACGGTGGACGGCTATCCGCTGACCATAATCGGCGAAAGCGCAGCCACACCCTGCTATTCTCTCAGGAAACTGGTCATTCCACATACAGTCACCGAGATACGTAAAAATGCGTTTGCAAACTGCCATGATCTGGAAGAAGCAGATCTGGGCTCGGTGCAGAAGATAGGCGACTATGCGTTCACGGGCTGCGCAAAGCCTGCGAAGATAAATTTCGGAGACAGGCTGGATAGCATAGGCTATCGTGCCTTTGCAAACTGTTCGCAGCTGAACGAGGTCAGCTTCCCCGACACTCTCCAAAAGATAGGCAAGGAAGCTTTCTACGAGTGTACCGAGCTGCATACCGTACCCATACCCGACGGCGTCAAGCGCATTGGCACTCACGCTTTCGGCTATCATAGAGGAGATATAGACGGTGAACTGGAAGAATTTATCCCAATGGACGGTATGTTCGTCATTTCGGGCAGCGATACTGTAGGTACGAAATATGCCATATATAACGGCTTTATGCATAAGATACCGTCTGCTGACGAGGACGAGACCGTAACGGATACCGGGGACAGCACCACCGATGAGGGCGGCAGCCTTATCACCGAAAAACAGCGCAATATCGTAATTATCGCAGGCGCAGGTCTGCTGGTGTTCATCGTGCTGATCGTCATTATAGATCACTTTGTCGCAAAACGTTTTGGCGACGAGGACGAGGTCACTAAGCTGTATGAAGAGCTTTATGATGATGACGAAGAAGATGACGACGGGGAGGAATAGCTGAAATGGCATTTCTGATAAAGGCTTTTCATGTGTATTCACTGGAAACCGAGGACAAATATCTGTTCGATACCTATAACTGCGAGCTGATCGAAAAGTCATCGGAAGAAGCACGGCAGGGGAGCGCATATCTGATCGAATATCCCTATATCCCCGAAGCCGAGGTCATGGAAGCGTTTATAAAAGCGCAGAACGACCGCCGTATCGACAGCTATTTCCGTGGAGTTGAGCTGCCCGCCATGTTCTGGAATGTGTTTGAAAGCGGAGAGTTCGAGCGTGTGGCTGAGTACCGCAGGTTTGAACTGAGATACCTGCTTGACAGGCTGGAGGCTTGGCTTGACGAAAACGGCATACCGCACTACTGCGACCATGAGGACGACAGGCTCAAAGAGGTGTTGTGATGGAGGTCAGGATAACCGAGATCAGGCAAAAAAACGATCATACAATGGTCAGAGCCGAGAACAGTCTAGGCGGACTGTGGGGTGTCTGGCACTTTGGAGATGCCCCCGAAAAGGGAAAGGTCTACATGATCGAGCTTACATTTTATGATGTGAGCGCAGATGCGGTCAGGATCCTTGACAGCGCTGCACAGGGCTTTTCGACAGATAATGATAACGATATATTCACAGCAGAATGTGAGAGCGTTGACCCCGACGGACTGATATATCTGCGCCTTGCACCCGACGGGCTTGAAATGCTGGACATCGGCAATACAATAAAGGATATCAAAGCAGGCGATATTCTGCAATTTTCCATACCCGCCGAAAGGGTGGGGATATATCCGTATTGAGATCATCATCAATATACAAAGCAAATAATTGTACCAAGGAGGAAAAACATATGTCAATGGACAGACTTATCGAAAACATAGTAAAAACACAGAACCCCTCGGTGGTGGGACTTGACCCTAAGCTGGAGTATGTGCCCGAATTTATCAAGGAAAAGAAGTTCAAGAAATATGACCGCACCCTTAAAGCTGCGGCAAAGGCTATACTTGAATTCAACAAGTGCATCATCGACGAGATACACGATATCTGCCCTGCTATAAAGCCCCAGGCTGCTTACTATGAGATGTACGGCTATGAGGGCGTAAAGACCCTCTACAAGACCATACAGTATGCTAAGGAAAAAGGTATGTTCGTCATGACAGACGGCAAGCGTAACGACATCGGTGCAACTATGGAAGCTTATGCGGCTGCACACTTAGGTCTTACAGAGGTCGGCGGCGAGAAGATAGAGGCTTTTGGCGCAGATGCACTGACTGTCAACGGTTATCTGGGTACCGACGGCATCAGCCCTCTGCTGGAACAGTGTAAGCTTTACGATAAGGGTATATTCGTGCTGGTAAAGACTTCCAATAAGTCCTCGGGCGAGCTCCAGGACCTGAAGATCGGCGATAAGACCGTATATGCCACCATGGGCGATATGTGCGAAAAATGGGGCGAAGAGGTCATGGGCAAGTACGGCTACAGCGGCGTAGGCGCAGTTGTTGGTGCGACTTATCCCGAGCAGCTGGCTGAAATGAGAGCAGCACTGCCTCACACATTCTTCCTGGTACCGGGTTACGGCGCACAGGGCGGCGGCGCAGAGGGTGTAAGCAAGGGATTCGATAAGAACGGTCTCGGTGCGATAGTAAATTCTTCCAGAGGCGTTATGTGCGCTTATAAGAAGGAAGGTTGCGACGAGCAGGATTTTGCAAAGGCAGCAAGAAGGGAAGTTATCCGCATGAAAGAGGATATCATCTCCTATCTGCCTAAGATAGCGCTCCCCGAGTAATGCACTATTTTGAAGATCAGGCTCTGCATGACTACAGGTTTATAAGGCTTGGTGCTGACTATGACCGTGCAGAGGTAAGTCTTGAACTTGAAGACCCGAAAGGCAGTCCCGTGACTATCAAAATAGGCGGTGTAACGGCGGTCGGCATGACACGTACCGAACCATGGGGCAAAGGCAGCTGCGTGGTATCATCGGACGTGCAGTATGATGAGAACAACGAAAAAATACCGACCATACAGCCGGATTCGGGTGACGAGATAGAAGTCAGGACAAAAATTTGATCCGATAGTTAAGGGCAGAGTGTATTCTCTGCCCTTACTTATAACGGAGTGATGTATAATGAAGATACTTAACAAAATAAACGAATTATACGGCAAATATCTGTGTACGATCATTCCGTCAGTCACTTTGATCTTAGCAGGTATTGAAGTGATGTATGAGCTAGGTAATGGTGACATACCGCATATTATTGCAAATGTTTCTATGGGATTTGTTTCTTTAGCATTTTGCGGCTTTTATTTAATGTCTGAAAAAAAGCGGATAAGCTATTGTTTGATCGAGCTATATCTATTCTTATATACCGTTTTTCTGGCGCTTGATAATCATTTGCATTTTAGCGATATTATATGGATCATCTTTTTGCCTTGCTCGGCAGCGTGTATGGTATTTATTATCTATCTTAACAGGAAAGCAAAGCTATAGTAAAGGGCTGTCGTTAATGACGATGGCTTTCGCAAGTTTAAGTCGGGCAGAAAAATTGTGATTCGGCGCTCCAATGATAGGGGAGCGCTTTTTGTGAGGAAAATATGAGTAATATCATTTCAAAGGATTTTGCGGAGCTTACCCCGTGGGAGCTCCATGCTATACTGAAAGCCAGGTGCGATGTTTTCATCGTTGAGCAGAACTGCGTCTGCAACGATATAGACGGCACAGACCCCATCTGCCGACACCTGTTCACCCTTAACGACAAGGGCGAGTGTACCTCGTGTCTGCGGATATATCCAAAGCCGGATGAGCCGAATATTTTTCGTATCGGCAGGGTAGTGACCACCGAACGGGGAAAAGGTCTCGGGAGAAAGCTGCTGCACGAAGCTGTGGTCGAGGCGCAGGCTATGGAGGGCGTAAAGGGGCTGTATATCGAAGCCCAGACCTACGCCATAGGTTTCTACGAAAAAGAGGGCTTCAAGGTATGCTCGGAGGAATTTATCGAGGACGGTTTTCCTCATGTACAGATGAGAAGGCAGCTGTGAGTGATGAGCTCACAGCTTTTTTGCAAAATAGCTTGACAAGCCGAATAACTTGTGGTATACTATAATACTTTACAGAAAGGGGGAACAGCGATGAATGTTTTCGGGAAAAGAGTACCTGAGATCAAAAAGATAAGAACCTTGGAAAAGACAGGCATAGTCAAAAGCGGAGTGATATTCAGTTTGAAAAATGGCAGGGGCAGGCTGAGGGTGAAGCGGACAGGAACTGTAGAAACAGAGGACTATGATAGGTACATGGTATCTCAGCTTATGCTGGGGGACAAGCCTTTAACTGAGATAGAAAGACCCTACTCCCCTACCTGCGAAAGTCTGCTGGGGGCGGGGTACGGCATTGAACAGGCGGAATGCGGTGAACTGAGGGAGATATGCGACAGGGTGAACAACGAGTTTGTAAGCGCAGATAATTCTCTGGAGACACTTGCACCGCTGCTGGGGCTTTTGGAAGACGGCGTTTACCTGCTGGCGGATACCGACTGCTTCCCGACCGACGGACAGGGCGGATTTTTCTGGGACATAGAACCGAAGAAGAAGTTTTATGATGCTGCTGTCAGCTGGATGTACATAGGCTCGGAGGACGGGGTGGACCTTTTCAGCGGTGACGTTGTGCCGCCGCTGTATCTCTATCCCACTCAGTCTGCGGCGATGATGGACAGCGAGCGTGTGGAATATTACAGGGGCATCATCGGGCAGGAGAATGCACCCAGGGCGCTGGCTTTGAACTATGCGGACGGGCTGAGTTTTCTTATAGACGGGCACCACAAGGCGGCTGCTGCTGCGCTTGAAGGCAAGCCTGTGAAATGTCTGCTGATAATACCCGAGACCCTCGAATTTATTAAAAGCGGCGCCACAGCTGATCGGACGTTCAAACGGCAGATATTCGGCGGAGCTGTACAGTTTACAAGGGAGCAGATAAGTACGGCGGAATTTGAGGGCATAATAAAACGTTTTGGAAAAAAAGAGAACGTGTTCGGGCAAAGCTCACCCTGTACCGCCGATGAAATCCCTTGCCGCTTTGAACAGCGTGAGTGGGAGAAGGAGTTTCTCGCATGTGCCGAAAACTACCCCAACGCACGGCAGCTGGTGCTTGAAAAGCTGTTCGGCATAGCTGATGACTATGACGAGCTTGCAGTATATCTGGAAAAATTCGTGACCGATAAAGCAGGGCTTGACAATTTTATCTTGAAGGACCCCTTCGGTATGAAAAATGCCGAACACAAGCCCGAAGCTGTGTACACGGGACTGAAGCTGACATTCAACAAGGGAGCATATAAAAAGGACAGACGGCTCAGATACACCGCCATTGCTGCGGTTAAGGCTGATATAGACTATGCGCTGACAAATGCAGCACTTAGATATCTGCTGCCCATTAAAGATGATGAGGTCGAAGCACTGTTCATCGGGATCATATCAGATAATGATAAGTATGAAAGATACGGGCAGACAGCGGTGGACTTCTGGGAGGACAAGACCGACTGACGGCTGTATCATATCATAACAAAGCTGTAAAACACAAAAATCAATTTCCTCAGACGTAAAATTTGAACTGTTGACAACAGGGACGATTTGGGCTATAATATTAGTTGGAATATTTTTTTAGGGGCTGATAGGATGTATAAACAAGGCAAATATCAGATAGTGTCGAAAAAGACCCTCGCTAAGGGCATTTTCGATGTGGAGATACTTTGTCCCGAGATCGCAGAACTTGCTGAACCGGGACAGTTCGCTCAGGTGGCAGCCGATGGCTTCTTCCTCAGAAGACCCATATCTATCTGCGATATCGACAAGGTAAAAGGTACTATTCGTCTGGTGTTCGAGATAAGGGGCAAGGGTACGGAAAAGCTGGCTGAACTCAATAAGGGTCAGCTGATGGACGTTATTGCTCCCTTGGGCAAGGGCTTCAAAGTAATGGAAGGCAAGAAAGTCATCTGCGTTGGCGGCGGTATAGGTGTGCCTCCTATGGTGGGCATAGCTAAGGCTTACGGCGAGAATGCCACAGCGATCAGCGGTTTTCGCAACATGGCTGCGGTGATACTTCAGGAAGACTTTGAGGCTGTGGGCGCAAAGACCATACTCTGCACCGATGATGGCTCGGCAGGCAGAAAGGGTTTTGTCACAGATGCCCTTGAAGAACAGATAGCCGCAGAAAAGCCCGACCTTGTGGTTGCCTGCGGACCTATGGTCATGCTCGGGAGAGTGGCTGATATTGCCGAAAAGCACGGCATCGAATGTCAGGTATCGCTGGAACAGAGAATGGCTTGCGGCGTGGGTGCCTGTCTTGTGTGCGCCTGCCGCACGGTAAAGGACGGCAAGGAGATACATTCTCATGTTTGCAAGGATGGTCCTGTATTTGACAGTAAGGAGGTCGTATTTGAATGAGCAGACTAGGTGTTAAATTCTGCGGTGTGGATTTCAAGAACCCCATCGTGCCTGCCAGCGGAACATACGGTTACGGCAGGGAGTACGAGAGCCTTTATCCGCTGTCAACTCTGGGCGGTATCTCAGTAAAGGGCACGACACTGCACAGGCGTGAGGGCAACCCTGCGCCAAGAGTTGCAGAGACTCCCTCGGGTATGCTCAATTCTGTGGGACTGCAAAACGGCGGCGTGGACAAGTTCCTTTCCTACGAGCTTCCGAATCTGCTCACCAAGGATACCCGTATCATCGCAAATATCGCAGGTTCGACCATTGAGGAATGTGCTGAACTTGCGGCTAAGCTCAAAGGTACCGATGTGGATATGATAGAGCTCAACATCTCCTGCCCCAACGTTAAACAGGGCGGTGCGGCTTTCGGTACTGACTGTACCATCGCAGGTCAGGTGACCCGTGCGGTCAAGGATAATTCGGATAAACCTGTTATGGTAAAGCTTTCGCCTAACGTGACCAGTATAGTCGATATAGCAAAAAGCGTTGAAGCAAATGGCGCAGATGCTATCTCGCTGATAAACACACTGCTGGGTATGAGGATAGATATCAAAACAGGCAGACCCATACTGAAAAATAACGTCGGCGGACTTTCGGGTCCTGCGGTGTTCCCTGTGGCAGTAAGGATGGTATGGCAGGCAGCTAATGCGGTAAACATACCTGTATGCGGCATGGGCGGAGTTTCTACCTGGGAAGATGCTGTGGAGATCATGATGGCAGGCGCAAGCCTTGTACAGGTAGGCGCAGCAATATTCCATGACCCATATGCACCTGTGAAGATAATCGAGGGTATGGAAAAATATTGCGAGGATAACGACATCGCTAATATAAGCGAGATCGTCGGCACAGTAAAGCCCTGGTAGCAGGGGAACGGTGTCAAAAAAGCAAAAGAAAGCTCCGAGCGCAAAACTAGGCACCAAAGCAAAAAGAGGTGACGAGGCAAGCTTTCCGTCCACCCTTTCACGAAAGGGTGGTGGGGAGTTTGGGGGGCAAAGCCCTCCAACTCAGGGCACCAAAAGAGCGTTCTCCACAAACAAGGAGAGCAAAGCAAAATAAACGGGCGGCGATGAAACAAATTATTGAACGTCTGCCCACATACCCACCCTCACAAAAAGGCGTGCGAGGACATCGCCGCCCGTCCAGAGGTCAAACAACGAAGTGCTTTTGACCTCTTCGACCCGTAAGGGGCGAAGACAGCGACATATCCATCAAAGCAAACGTATCCATAAGCCAAACAAAAATAAGCACTGACTTAGTACAGCCGAAACGCTTTTGACCTCTTCGACCCGTAAAGGGCGACCCCTCTAAGCAGCTTTTATATGTAAAATGATCTCAATATTGTTTGAGCGATAAAATAAAATCAGCGTTCCCATATGAGAACGCTGATATTTTTTTATCAGAATTTTCCGCCCGAGCCGCTGTGCGATGAGCCCGAGGAACTGATGTGTGTGCTCGTTCCGCCGCCGCTGCTGCGTTCGGTTTCGATGTACTCTCTTGAAATGTTCCTGTAAAGGAAAGTGTCACGGGAATCCGTTACCTTGAAACTGTTCTGCCTGATGTAGTCGTCCGCACCGTGCTGCATATTTACAGTCATCAGCTTGCTCTTGGTGGACATACAGTAGATAAGCGCTATCAGTGCGCCGCCGCCCAGAGATATGAGTATCCATATGGGCGAAAGCTTGCCTTTGACCCTGTGGTTGGTGTCAAAGGGTTTGCCCTTTTCCCACTCGGTAATGAACTTGTCGCTGATGTCGGCGTAGGTGTTGAAAGCTTCGTAGTAATCGCCGCTTGAAAGCTTGGGCGTTACCTGCTCCCACATATATTGCTGACCGTAGTCGGTAAATATCTCTATACCCTTGCCGCAGCCCGAAAACCAGCGGTCACGCTCTTCCATCGAAAGCAGCATTACAAAACCGTCCCTGCTGCTGTTGGTGCCGAAACCGTTGTAGTCGTAATAATCGTCAGCCGCCTCCATCGGTGTGCGGTCGCCCAGCGAATATACCGTTACCACTGCCACATCAATGCCGTGGCGCTCGCTTATCTCGTCCAGCTTAGCCAGCAGCTTTGCTTCTTCACTGTCCGAGAGTATATCTGCACCGTCTACCAGTCTGTCCAGCATCCTCTCCGAGGGTATGGTCGTGCTGGGGATAAGGTCGTCTATGCTTGCCGCATGACCTGTAACAGCGCAGCCTATCATCATGACCGAAGCCGCAAGGGCTGCAAATAATCTCTTTACCATATGTTTCCCCCCTTATCTGAAAAGCAGCCATGCAACGGCATATATTATCGCAGCCGTTATCGCACCGACTATTGCAAAGCTTTTCCAGTATATGCTCTTATCGCAGGGGAGATTGCCCACGAACTTGCCTGTCTGACCATTCATGCCGAACAGATAATTCTGTCCGTTCCAGCTGGTGTGCAGTACCCAGACAGGGTATAGCGCATACTTAGCTGTGGCATTGTGAAGTCTCAGATTGTCGCCCTCTTTTATGACCGACTCATAACCCTGTACGGTGTTCCTGAAAACATCGTCTACACTTTCTTTGACACGCTGATTGGCTCTGTCGATGGTGTCCTGAGACTGTACATCGTACTTATCCGCCAGGTATCCTGCCAGATAAGCGGTCTGGAAAGGCACAGCGTCCTTGAAATCGAAAGGTCCTACGGACTCCATAAGGTCATCGGGCATTTTGGTCGAGCCGTCCACAGGCACATGGTCAAAGGCTATCTGTCCCTCACGGTATACCGAGAAATACTGGGTCTCCGTGACCCTGTAATTGCCCTCGGTACGGGTGAAAGTCCTGGTACATCTGTATCTTACGCCGCCCTCAGCGTCGGAATCGAACAGCCAGAATGGCACATATACGCCCTTGACTTCATCAAGATGGTTCTGATCCTTGAAAACCTTGGGCAGAAATTTCTTACCCATCAGGTGGTTCTTGAGCCCTGCCACAGCCGCAGCTTTATCGACCTTGAAGGGTATGACGAATTCGGGCTTCAGCGCACCTTTGAACTGTCCCATCATTACCACGGGATTATCGCAGTATGGGCAAGATGTGGCAGCCGTGTTCTCGTCTGCGATTATCTCACCGCCGCATGACTGACAGGAGTATACTCTCATACCGTCAGTTTCGCCCTCCTGCCATTCGGCAGCCTCGGAGTTCCAGTCCATCTGGTCATTGCCGTCGGTGCTGAGGTCCTGGTCGTAAGCCAGCAAAGCTTCCATCTCGAACTCTGTATCGCAGTAGGGGCACTTCATCTTCTGCACCTGGGTGTTGAATTCTATCGCACCTGCGCAGCATGGACATTTATATTCCTGAACAGCCATCCTATCACACTCCTTATTTTCTGTAATACAACAATTGCAGAGATCTCACGACCCCTGCAATTATACGAAGGCAGCGCTGCAAAACCTTATGCTGCCATAAAGATCTATGCCGTTTAATACGTTTATCAGGTCAGATCGTTGTCATCGAAAATGTCACCGCACTCGGGGCAGAACTTAGGCGGATTAGAAGGATCCGCAGGTGTCCAGCCGCACTTGTCGCACTTATATACCCTTGCGCCTGCCGGCTTGGGGCTGCCGCAGTTCTGGCAGAACTTGCCCTGATTTACTGTGCCGCAGGAACAGGTCCAGCCGTTAGCCGCTGTAGGTGCAGGCTGTGGCTTGCCGCAATTCTGGCAGAATTTGCCTGTGTTCACTGTACCGCAGGCACAAGTCCAGCCGTTCGCTGTGTTAGCTGCGGGCTGAGCAGCTGCCTGCTGAGCCTGCTGCTGTGCTGCCATACCGAAGAGCTGCTGTGCATTCATGCCGCCTGCCTGCTGAGCCATATTCACGCCCATAAAGCCTGCCATAGCACCGCCTGCATTGCTGCCTGCTGCACGCATAGCATCGCCCTGTGCCGCAACTAGTCCGCCTGCTGCCATGGATGGGTCGGAGTACATACCTGCACGTCTGCCCTCCATAAAGAGCTTCTGACCCTCCTGCTGAGCCTGCTTTATCATCTCCTGATCCTCGGGCGGCAGGCTGAGGTTCTTGATAGCTACTTCAATTACCTCTATACCCATATTTTTGCCCCAGGTATCAGCAAGCACTTCGTTTACAGCCTTTTTCAGCTCGATCTTCTTGCCGGGGATCTGGTTGGGTCTGATCTCCATATCAGAAAGTGTTGAGAATGCAGGAGAAAGTGCGTCAATGAACTCTGCCTTCATTCTTGGAGCTATCTGATCTTTTCTGTATTCCTGTGATGCGTTGCCGCAGATATTTGTGTAGAAGAGCAGCGGATCAACTATCTGGAAAGTATACATACCGCTGCACTTGATATTAACGTCAACATCAAGTCCGACCTTCGAGTCAACAACTCTGAAAGGCACCATCTCGGAAGTACCGAACAGGTTGTTTGAGATCTGCTTGGTGTTGAAGTAATAAACTCTCTGATCCTTTCCGGGAGAACCGCCGTAGCTTATACGCTGACCGATCTGCTGGAAAGTCTGCTTGATCTTCTCGCCCAGCTTGCCCTCGGCAAACAGTGAGGGTGTACCCACCTCGAAAGTATATCTTCCGGGCTTGTTGCAGACTTCTATTATAGCGCCGTCCTCAACGATTATCATAGTCTGACCGTCAGCCACAGCTATGCCCGAACCCGATGTGATGATATTATCGCTGCCATTTGTATTCTGACCACGATTGTTTATCACCTTCTGACCTTTTACCATCAGTACATCATCGGAAAGTGCTTCACAATAAAAATATTCCTTCCACTGATCTGCCAGTACGCCGCCTGTAGCGTTGATAGCTGCCATAATAAGACCCATATACGTATCCTCCTTAAAAGATCAAATATCACGATCTGCCAAAAGATCGCAGTAAGCCGCATACTCCCTCTGTGAGATGGGAGATGAGCTGTCAAGCGGAAATTGCAGTTTCACTGTCCTGTTTCGGCGCTGCCGTTCAGGACGCTCCTGCATTGCCTGCATACGTTCTATCCTCATAAAGACCGCACCTGCCCACACCGTCAGCGCCAGGAATACCAGCCTTAGCGGTGTACCGAATGTTATGTGCAGTATAAGCAGTATCAATGCGGGTTCAGTCCAGCTGACATTCAGCAGCAGACCCGTAAGATACGACTTCAGAAATCCCATTTGTCGTCTGCTATTCATAATGTCCTCCGTTCACATTTCGTCCATCGAATAAAACGAAAAGCTACACAACTTCCGTTTGTATTATACCATATATTTTCATAAATTGCAATAGGTTTTAGACAAATTATTTGAAAAATGTGGACGAATTTTTAAGTTAACAAATTGAAAGAATTAAAAAGCTTCTTTACATTGTGGGATCATCAGTAAAAAACGAAAGCCACAGTACCTCCGATAACAGAAAATACTATGGCTTTTGAAGCTCATTTTTTATCGGTCTCAGCTGCGTTTGAGGACGCATACATCGCCCTCTGCATTGGTAACGACCAGATTGTTCAGGCTGCCCTTGCCGAAGCTCTTATCCACCATGCAGCTGAAAGCTATGCTTCGTGTGGCGTAGGGCATACAGATGAAGTCCTTTTTCTCCATCAGGTCACCGTTCAGCGAGACACCGCCCGAGCCGTCCTCAACGCCGTTGTAGTAGCATTTGATCTCGGGCCACAGCATATCGAGACTGTCGTTGTAGAATTCGAGCGTTACGTTTAGCCTGCCGTTTCTGACCTCAGCGGAGCTTACTTTTACCTGCAATGCTCCGTCATTCAATGTATTCTCTCCGCTCCAGCCGCCTATAGTGCCGTCGCCCAGCATGGGGTCGGTGGCAGAGAGGTATTTCGAGTTTATATAGCCGTACTTGCCGTCATACTGGGTGTAGTACCAGCCGCTGCTGCCTGTGTACCAGACAGTCAGCTGTGTGCAGTCGGGTATCTGCGCCAGCATTTGTGATGATGCGGACTTATCCTGTCTCAGGGTCAGGGTATCGCCGCCCGTATCAACGTACATTACCCCCTGCTCGGTGTATGAGAGCTCCTTACCCTCGGTGGCACCGCATACCTTGCAGGTCTTGGGCTTGGTGAGTGTCGCAGGCTCCCAGGTGTGACCCTTGGGGCTGCCCTTTACTTCACCGCAGCGTTTGCAGGTCTCGGGGTCGGTGCAGGTGGCTTCCTTCCAGTCATGTCCCAGCGCCTTGCCTTCCTTTATGCCGCAGACCTTGCATATCTTGGGGTCTGTGCAGGTAGCTTCTTTCCACTGATGACCCGAGGGTTTGCCTTCGGTCACTCCGCAGACCTTGCAGGTCTTGGGCTCCTGACAGGTAGCCTCCTTCCAGTCATGACCACGGGGCTTGCCTTCGGTATCTCCGCAGACTTTGCAGGTACGTGGCTCGGTGCAGGTGGCTTCTTCCCACTGATGTCCCAGAGCTTCGCCACGTTTTTCACCGCATACAGGGCAGTATTCGGGCGCAGTACAGCTTGCCTCCTGCCAGTCATGACCCTTGGGCTCGCCCTCCTCTGTGCCGCAGACCATGCATATCTTAGGCTGGGTGCAGGTGGCGTCCTTGAAAGTATGGGCTGCCAGCTCGCCCCTGGTCTTGCCGCATTTTTCGCAGGTCGAGAGCTTGACGCAGGTCGCTGCCGTCCAGCGGTGTATGCAGATGACTCTGGTGTAGAAAAGCATACCCAGCGTCAGCACCGCCGCCATTGCAAGCCCTATGCCCAGAGCCTTCTTCTTCGTGGCAGCCGAGAGCTTTGCAGGCTCACGCTTTTCATACTCTGTTTCATATTCGGTCTCGTATTCTGTATCATACTGCGAGTCGTATCCGTCGTACTCGCTGTCATATCCGTCCTCATAGCCCTCATCTTCACGGACGATGGCTGTCTCATGAAAAGGCTCATTCTCCTCGGGCAGTTCTTCACGAATAAGCGGTATAGGCGTGTGCGCAGGCTCGGTATCCGCATGACCCGTGTACCTTACAGTAGCCTCGCTTTTGTCCAGCTGCGCAAGAAAAGCCTCAGCGCTTTGCAGTCTGTCCGCAGGGTCGAAGGCGCACAGTGCCATGACCGTGTCTTTCAGTTCCTTGCTGCCGTTTTCGGGTGGAGGGAAGACCTTGCCGCTCAGCCTTGAGAATATAGCAGCATCTACCGCATTTCTGTTATCACCGGGCTGTACCAGCGGCAGTCTGTTGCCGTTAAGCAGATAGTACATGGTTATGCCCAGCGAATACAGGTCGGCAGTTTTGTTGTAGTGCTGTTCTCCGGGGGTCCTCGCATTCCAGACCTCGGGCGCCATGAAAGGCTGTGTACCTGCGAAGGTCGCAAAGCTGCCTGCCTGGGTCTGCTTGGCTATTCCGAAATCTCCCAGAAAGAAATTGCCGCTGTCACCCACATAAATGTTCTCGGGCTTGATGTCACGGTGCAGCATATTTATCCCATGCATACTTACCAGCGCTTCACCTATCTGCCTTGCGAGCTTTTCCACCTCATCGGGGTGCAGTACGCCCTTGCGGTTTATGTATTCGGTGAGGGTCGAGTAATACTCCATCTGTATCAGCACATCGAAGCCTATGACCTCGCCGCTGTCATCAAGTATATCACGGTAGCTGTGGTTTATGCAGTGTACCAGATGGGGCTTGTCAGCCAGCAGGTACATATTCTTTATTTCCTGCGCCATCTGTTTGCGGCGCTCCATAAGCTCCTGCTCACGGCTCTCGGGGGTGACGCTTACGCTTCTGTCCAAAATAATGGGCAGTACCTTGACCGCACAGTATCTTACCTGCCCGAAAAGCTCCTGCCTGAAACGGTAGACTTTTCCCGAGCCGCCGCTGCCCAGATAGCTGTCTTTATACCAGTTTTCCCACAAAGGCTCATAAGCCGAAAGTCTCTCTCCGATATCCTTCATCCGATACACCTCCTTAAAGACAACACCGCACAACCATTGCACACCATCCACTTGCAGCCGGCATACAATGGTTGTGTGGTGTCACCTTAATATTTTTATATAACATGAATAATATTTCATCGGCTATGAAATAGGTTTCCGTGTTTAACGGGCATATTATACCATATTATTCTCGTTTTTTCAATCATCTGCCCGACACTTTCATCTTAATTTCACCCTTTTCATCATAATTTCACACTTTTCGGCTTTGCCAACAAAAAACTCCCCCATAGGAAGTTCGTGATCCTGTGGGGAAGTTGTGTTTTTCTGAACGATTTTCTGATTGTCACATAGCTGAAAGCGCATCTATATCTTTTGCCGAAGGGTTTACCTTGCCCTCGATGATCTCGGCATCGGGTGCGCTGCCTTTCAGGTTCTGCACAGCCTTTCCGAAACCGCTGCCGCCCGAAGTAGCAAACAGTATTATCCTTTTGCCCGAAAAGTCGCAGCTTTCAAGGAATGTATTTATTATGGTCGGAGCTATGTACCACCATACGGGGAAACCCACATACACCGTGTCATAAGCCGACATATCCGCCGACTTGTCCGCAAGTTCGGGACGAGAGTTGTGGTCGCTCATCTCGATGCTGCTGCGTGACTGCTTATCCTGCCAGTTAAGGTCGGCGCTTGTATACGCCTTTGCGGGGCGTATCTCGTAAAGGTCAGCACCTGCCGCTTCTGCCAGCTTCTTTGCAAGCTTTGCCGTATTGCCGCCTGCGGAAAAATATGCAACTAATTTCTTTCCCATGATATTACCTCCGTCTTATTTCAGTTTTCCGTAGTCCTTATCGGATACGGGCTCGCACCATTCGGTGCTGCCGTCTTCACCGGGTATCTCGATGGCAAGGTGCGAGAACCAGCTGTCAGGCGCTGCACCGTGCCAGTGCTTTACCTTGGCAGGGATATTTATCACACTGCCCGGAGTAAGCTCCACAGCGTCCTTGCCCCATTCCTGATAATAACCTCTGCCGCCTACGCAGATAAGCATCTGTCCGCCTGCTTTTTTAGCGTGGTGAATGTGCCAGTTGTTGCGGCAGGCAGGCTCGAAAGTAACATTGTAAATGGGTATCTGCTCGGTGGAAACAGGCGCAAGATAGCTCTGTCCCACGAAAAATTCGCCATAGGGATTAGGTTCGCCGATGGGAAAGAATATGGTGTTCTGATACCTGTCCTTGTCGGTCGTTTCGGGTATATTTTCGCCCCAGACTTCCTTAGCCAGCCTGAAAACTGCCCAGCCCTTTGGCCAGCCCACATACATTGTGGCATGGGTGATGATGGCAGCTATCTCTTCCTTGGTGACACCGTGCGCCTTGGCGTTTTGCAGATGGTAGCTGAGAGATGAATCGGTTATGCCCGATGCCATCAGCGATACCACCGTGATGATGCACCTGGTTTTTACGTCTATCGCCCCATCGTTCCAGACCTCGCCGAACAGCACATCGTCATTGAGGTGTGCGAACATCGGTGCAAATCCGCCCAGCTGATCTCTGCCTGCTGTCTGTACTATCTTTTCGCTCATAATATCTCCTCCTCAGAATTTTCCTCCGAACACAGGGAAAAAGCTGTGCTCGCCGTAGTTTTCTATGTGCTTTATGGTCTTTAGTGCCTGCATATCCTCATCAGAGATGATGAAGTCAACGTCAGCATTCTGCTTCATGTGCTCGGGATCGGCAGTCTTTGGCAGAACTATCATGCCCAGCTGTATATCGAACCTTATGCAAAGCTGAGGTATGCTCACACCGTATTTCTTCGCCATATCGGCGATGACCTGATTTTTCAGTGCTTCACCGTGGGCAACGGGAGAATAAGCCTCCATCACCATGCCCTTTTTGGTGCAGGGTCTCATCAATGCCCTCTGCATTCATTGCCGTAAGCCTGTGCGGTGTCTATGCGGCGGTAGCCAAGCCCGATGGCAGCCTTTACTGCCGCCGCTGCTGCGCTGTCATCTATAAGCCATGTGCCCAGCGCCAGCTGAGGGACTTTTACACCGTTTGCCAGAGTAAGCTTTTTATCGAACTTAACTATACCTCCTTATATTTTCTGTGCGCCTGTGGACCAGACGTGCTTTTCATCTTTTTCAGCAGGCTTGTTCTGTGCCATAACACCTGCAAGTGCATGGGGCACATAGGGCTCTTCGAGATATGCGTTCTCCTCAGCGGAAAGCTCCAAGTCCACCGCCTTTGCCGCACCCTCGATATGGTGCAGCTTGGTCGCACCCACCACGGGGGAAGTCACCTTTGTCATCAGCCATGCCAGTGAGACTTCCGTCATGCTGACACCGTGCTTTTCTGCGATCTCAGCCACACGCCTGATGATGACCTCGTCCTGTTCCTTGGTGGCGTCGTATTTGAATTTAGCGTAGCTGTCTTCCTCGGCACGCTTTGAGGTCTCGCCGGGGAGCCTTGCCAGTCTGCCGCTTGCCAGTGCGCTGTAGGGGGTCATGGCGATATTGTCCTGCGCACATAACATAGCCATCTCACGCTCTTCCTCACGGAATATCAGGTTGTAATGCCCCTGCACACTGACAAATTTCGCAAAGCCCTCTTTCTCCGCAAGGGCATTAGCCTTGGCAAGCTGCCACGCATAGCAGTTGGATATGCCGATATAGCGGACTTTACCAGCTTTAACAGCATTGTTCAGCCCCTCCAGTATATCATAGATGGGCGTGTTCCAGTCCCACATATGATAGATGTACAGGTCAACGTAGTCCATGCCCAGGTTTTCAAGGCTTTTGTTTATCATGCGCTCGATATGAGCCTGACCCGTAATGCCTGCCTCTATATCCGCAGCTGTTCTCGGCAAAAACTTTGTGGCTACTACCACCTCGTCACGCTTGGCGAAGTCTCTGAGCGCCCTGCCCACGTACTGCTCGCTTGTGCCCGACTGATAGGCTATGGCGGTATCATAGAAGTTTACGCCCAGTTCAAGCCCACGCTTTATTATCTCACGTGAGTGTTCTTCGTCTATGGTCCATGAATGCTGACCGTTCGCCGCATCGCCGAATCCCATGCAGCCCATGCATATCTTAGAAACGTTCAGCTCGGAATTTCCAAGTTTTGTGTACTTCATGACTTACCTCCTATCAGCTGCATAACGCAGGTATAAACTATATCATATATATTGTGCATCTTAAATCCTATCTGCGCATCACGCATGGCATCCAGCTGTTTCTGCGTTGCCACCGAGTACGGATAGACCCCGAATAAAAACGGGAAGAACACGAATATAAATTTCTCCGTGTCCACTTCGGGGAAAAATTTTTTCAGGCACTTCCTGACTGCATCAAGCGATGCCCCGTAAGCTATCTTGAATTCTGTGAGCCGTTCGGGTCGGGAGTGTTCTTCCATATCATAATGGTTCATCGCCAGCAGTTTCAGCAGCTGCTCGTGGTTTTTGAGCGATGTCGCCATGGCATCGGCAAAATCCTCTGCACCCATGGCAGCATTTTCCTCTGCCAGCTTATCCATCTGTGCCGCCCACAACTCGTATTCACGCTGCATCAGCGCCAGGAATATCTCCTCTTTCGTGCGGAAATAGTTGTATATGGACGGTCTGGAAAAACTGGTCTCAACGCTTATCTCTTTGAGCGTTATCTCCTTGAAACTCATGGTCTTGTACAGTTTTTCGCAGGCATTGATTATCTCTTCTCTGCGTGATGCAGTAAGTTCGGGTGAACCCTTTGGCATCTTACTCACTCCTTATTTGTTTTTGAAGCTCAGGCATTTGCCGATGACATCGCCTGTCCTGAGATACTGATAATTCGGGAACTCGAACAGTACGGGCTTGACAGCGGTGTAGTCGGGCTTGCCCTTGTCGTTAAGACAGCTCTCTTCGACATAGGTATTGTCGATGGTGCAGATAAAGCTCTCGAAATTCGGCGTTTTGTAGATGTCATCAACACTGCATTCCGGCGTAAGGTTTGCCGCCTTGATGATGGGTGTGCCGTTCTCGCCAAGCTCGTATTCAAACAGTCGGGACTTATCCTCCTTTGCACCCGTCACAGAGCCTGCCTTATCCACCGCAGGCAGCATTTCCTCGGTCACAAGACTTACGGAAAGCTTGCCGTTCTCCCTGATAAGATGATTTATGTAGTGCGGCTCGGCAAGGCTCACGAGTATTCGGTCATGACCTATGATACCGATGTGCGCCACCAGTGTCCATGTGGGCTTATCACCGTTCATCGTGCCGACGATGGTCACGGGGGTGGGGTAAAGTGCCAGCTTTGTTTCGATGCTTTTTTTCATTGCATTCCATCCTGTTTTCTATTCTGACATTGTGTCACTACAAACATTATAGCACTATGCTGACACGATGTCAATAACATTTTTCGCCGTCCCAAAAAGTTTTAGCATCATGCACAGCTTTCGGACACACTCCTTGTGTCATTTGCCGAAAATGACCTGCCCAAACGTCTTGCAATCTCAGGGAAAATATGGTATAATCATGTCAGCGCCACGTAATTTTTGACTCTTTGTTTTATTCTATGACGGAAAGAAGGTATGCAAAATGTTATCAAAGCCCGTTAATGGCTGGACGAATGTGACTCTGGGCGGTATGGTGCTGGACGCAAGCTATGTTTACGATATACCATTTTGCTGGCTGCGTGCCTGCATACATTCACTGAAATATGATCTGCCGCTGTCACTCTATGCTGACCTTGAAGTTAGCAAGGCGTACATAACTTCCTATTTTGCAAGGACCCATATCATCATTGAAGATGAGGGTTACAGGCTGTTCGTCATAGAGAAAATAAATTTTACCGACATTGCACGTATGCTCATCGACGATATAAGCGCCTGCCTTGATGACTGGGCAGAATGGTATGCCATGGAAGACAGCGAGGAAGACCATGAACGCAGAAAGCGTGAGCTTTCAGAGCTGCTGAACGAAACTGAGGCTGCACTTGCCGCTTATCTCAGCGATAAAGCATAAGGAGGAGCGCACAATGTACTATGAATACGGTATTGATATAAAAGGTCTTGATGACTGGGAGGTATCTCTGGTAAAGGTCGTCGGCGGATTTATCTGGCTCGGGTTTTCCGAGCAGGAACCTCATAAGATGCTGTGTATATCGGCTGATAAAGAGACTATATTCGACTGCGAAAAGGGCACTGTTTCTCCTACGAAATGTGTGTTTGATGAAAATGAGAGAACAGCTGTCTGTGCCGAGCTAAAGGACGAGATCATCAATATCTGCGGTCAGTACGGCGGCGAACTTCCTCATAAGACCGCACAAGGCGAAAAGCTTTCATCCGTTAAAAGGGAAGAGTTTAAATACGGCAAGACCCTTGTCCGGGAAGAAGTGACGTTCACCGTGAAAAACGGCAGCAGCTTTCTCGTTTACGAGGGCTATGCGCCCTATATCTACGGCTTTTCGCCCGACGGCAATTACTTTGTCTTTGCTACGGACGGCGCCTTGACCGTGCTTAAAAGAAAACAGTAATTTTTTTTGAAAGGGGAGCTTTCCCACGGAAGCAGGATTAGTTATTATAAAACAGATAGTGATAATGTTCACCATATTGCTGATAGGACTTGGTTGCAGCATGAAAGGGCTTATCACAAAAGAGGGTACGAAGCAGCTTTCGACAGTGGCACTGCACATCGTCAATCCGCTGCTTATCTTCATGTCATATCAGAGCGATTACAGCAGCAAATTGCTCAAAGGGCTGCTGTGGTCGTTTTTACTGTCAGGGTGTTCCTTTGCGATCATGATACTGCTGGCGACATTCATCATCAGAAAAAAGCGTCCCGACTATTCGCTGGAGCGTTTCTCGGCAGTGTATTCGAACTGCGGATTTATCGGCATACCGCTTATCAGGGGCATATACGGCGACGAAGGTGTGCTTTACCTTACGGCGTATGTAACACTTTTCAACCTGTTGGTATGGACGCATGGGTATATGACCATGAAAGAGAGCAGGGATATGAAGTCATTCCTGAAAGCGCTGCGGTCGCCGTCGGTGATAGCGGTGTTTGTGGGGCTGGTGTTTTACCTGTGCCAGATAAAGCTGCCTGATATGCTGCATACCTCATTGCAGTACATATCAGACATGAACACACCGCTGGCTATGCTGATAGCAGGAGCAGCGGCAGCGCAGACGAATGTGATCAAGGCGCTGAAGAACCCCGGACTTTATATAGTAGCAGCGCTGAAGCTGTTGCTGCTGCCGATGGTGTCCATGGGGGTATTAAGTATAATGGGCGCACCTCAGATGGTATTCATGGTAGTAGTGATAGCATCGGCTTGTCCTGTAGCGACGACGGGGACAATGTTTGCGATACAGTTTGACAAGAATCCC
This sequence comes from uncultured Ruminococcus sp., assembly GCA_902788785.1. Lineage (GTDB taxonomy): Bacteria > Bacillota > Clostridia > Oscillospirales > Ruminococcaceae > Hominimerdicola. The sequence goes on along the minus strand of CADALT010000007.1, from coordinate 430 downwards.
GAGCGATGTTCGGAATTTTTTGCAGTTACGACATTACTTAGCGGATTGACATTACCGTTGATAACCGTGATAGGGCAAGTGTTGATACAAAATGCGTAATTAGCGGCAGAACAAACAAAGAGCCGAAAAAGCAAAAGAAAGCTCCGAGCGCAAAAAACGGGCTACAAAGCAAAAAGAGGTGACGAGGCAAGCTTTCCGTCCACCCTTTCACGAAAGGGTGGTGGGGAGTTTGGGGGGCAAAGCCCTCCAACTCAAGGCACATAGCTGGGATCAACAGCTAAATCGGGAGAGCAAAGCAAAATAAACGGGCGGCGAATAGCAAAAATCAGTGCGTGAGCATCTGAACACGTCCCCACAGAACTTCGTGCGGATAAATTCGCCGCCCGTCAGAGGTCAAACAACGAAGTGCTTTTGACCTCTTCGACCCGTA
>CADALT010000006.1 GCA_902788785.1 uncultured Ruminococcus sp. | reverse complement strand
TCCGCAAAGCGGACACCTTGACTATTCACTATTCATTTTTCGCTATTCATTATTCACTTAGCAGGCTCTTTGCTAAATAACGCAAAGACACTTCTGCTGCGATACAACAGAAGTGTCTGAATAATACTTCTTTATAGAGCCTGCGCTTAATGACTGCGTTCTTTTATTTTAATAGATCTGATAAGGATCTGCCGATAAGCTCACCCGAATACTGCACCTGATCAAGAGAATTACCGTGGCTGCCGACTTCTATCAGAAGTGAACCGACAGAAAGATCCTGATTATAAAAACGGGTATCGAAAAGTACAGGTCTGGTAAGTCCCTGCCAATCCGTTTCAAGCTTTGATTGCAGCGCACAGGCAAAACGAAAATTCTCACGAAAATCAGGCAGGTCACCTGTACCGTCATCCGCACAGGATATTATCATTATCTGGGCGGCTTCCCTGCCGTCTATCTCAGCTACAGGTGCTATCCTGGTGCCGTCCTCACGCTCGATACCATCACGGTGGATATCAAGGCAAACCCGTATGGACGGATACTTCTCCAATATCTCCTGCACCGCCGCACGGCTTGAATAATAAGCATCATCATAGCTGGGATAGTCATGTACAAGGGTATCATGTATGTAAGGAATACCTGCGTCATCAAGCCGGTCGCATATTTTATCGCCAACAGAGATTATGCTTTTATCAGGCTCAGTTGTCTTTCCCGTAAATCGGCTGTCGTACCAATCTTTATCTGCTAGCTCGAAACTCTCGGTGGCATGAGTATGATAAATGAGCACCAGCGGATGCTCACCGTCATTATCGGTATCAAACGGAAGACCCTGTTTACTAAGTTCATATAGTTCATCACTGGAATATTCGGTGCAATTTCTTACCTGACCGCCCTCATCAAGGTCAAAAAAATTTGTATCATCATATCTTCCATAAGTGTACTTTTGAATAGCTCCATCATGCTCGGTGAGGTCATCGGGGTATGGTATCATATCAGATACGTCGTCTGCCTGTAATGGACTGGGTATCGCATTAGAAGTGCGCTCGGGTTCAGTCTCGGTATCGGCAAGGGCAATATCCCAATAAGAATGCTCTGATACATCAACACCTACAGGCAGCTTTTGAGGAGGATCATTTTCAGTACCGCCAAGCGTAAATATCTCAGCCACAAAAGAAGCTATATAAGCAAAATGGTCATAGTTTCTGCCAAAACCAAATATCGCCATGGGCAGGATAAAAACCGAACATATTATCATCAGTGCCTTTTTACAGGTATTTCTTATCTCCATAATACCACCTCGCTACATTATATTCGGGACAGGCTGATTTATGCACGAATATGAATATTTTGACATAATATACCGAGGGGCGATAATATGGATTATCTAATCTTAGTAAACCGCTTTGAACCTCTGCCCGAGGGGTATGGCGAGAAACTTAAACTAAGGACAGTACAAGGCAAACTATTTGAAACACAAACTGCCATAATGCTGGAGACAATGCTTGACGATGCGCTGGATGACGGGATAAGGATAAGAGTAATATCAGGATACCGATCGGACGACTATCAGCAGATGCTGCGTGAACGGGAAATAAGCAGCAATATGGGACTTGGCATGGATTACTTATCAGCGGTCAGAAAAACCGACAAAACGCTGGCGCCTGTCGGATGCAGCGAACACGGTACAGGTCTTGCAGCTGACCTCTGCACATGTGAGTCTGATGATGTGGAACCTGAATTTCACAGAACGGCAGCAGGCAAATGGCTTTGCAAAAGATCTTCAGAATACGGCTTCATTCTGCGCTATCCACGTTTTAAAGAGCATATAACAGGTATCGACTACGAGCCTTGGCATTACAGATATGTCGGACGAGGTGCGGCAAAACTCATCAGCGAGAGCGGTATATGTCTTGAAGAATTCCTGCACTTTTATTCCGACAAATATACTCAATGCTGAAAAATAGGTGAAATACTTGACTTTATTTTGGTTATGTAGTATAATATATCAAACGGCAAGTGCTCCACAGGAAATTTTGCCGTCAGATATATAAACCAATTACGGAAAGGACGTGCAGTAAATGACTAAGTATTCGGAAAAGAAGTCCTTTTGGGCTGTGATGGGCGCTTTGTTTCTCGTTGTAGCTTCGACTGCATTTTTTGTTTACAAATATTTTGAGGAGAAAGAGCACTACGAAAAGTGGAAAGACTATGATGAGTGCGGAATCTGATATCCTTATAAAACATAAAGAGGACTTTGCGAAAAGTCCTCTTTTTTATATCTATTATAACAAAACAAAAAGGCAGTCTATTGACTGCCTCCTGCTTGTGTAAAAATTTTGGAGAGGATGAAACGAGCTAAGAGTTTAATTCTTAGTGTTCATTCTTTTCTTTCTTTGTTCTACATTTAATATTATATATTATTTTAACTTTTTTTACAAGAACAAAGGTATTACAGATAGATACAAAAATATTACAAATGATTTCATTTTGTAACCTTTTGAAATATCGCTCTATAGCCTCTCCGATATAAACATCTGAAACTGACGAAAAATGTAGAATAACGTTGTATCGGCATTATACCGATCTATCGCTCAGTATTTCAAAATGATATTCTCAGGCTTTCTCCACACCATACTGTGCACGGTATTCACGCATCTTTTCAAGATAATCCTTGCCGTCAACGATACCGTCTTCGATAGCCTTGATTATATCATTGATATCTACGATGGAATAAACCTTTACGCCATGATCCTTATAGGCTTGCTGAACAGCCGAAAGCTCGGTATCCAGGGCTTTTTCCATACGATCAACCGTTATGACCATACCTGTAACATTTACGTTTGCAGCGCTTTTCAGCTTAGGCATAGATTCACCCAGAGCCTTGCCGGAAGTCATTACATCATCGATGATAACGACTTTCTCGCCGTCTTCAAGCTTCTTGCCGACGAACATACCGCCCTCGCCGTGGTCTTTGGCTTCCTTTCTGTCAAAACAATATGAAACATCATAACCAAACTTATTGCTCAGTGCAACAACAGCGGAAACTGCCAGAGGGATACCCTTGTATGCAGGTCCGAAGAGGGTATCAACAGGTATATCGTTATCCTTGATGCACTCTGCATAATATTCGCCCAGCTTAGCCAGCTGCGCACCTGTCTTGTAGTTGCCGCAGTTAATGAAATAAGGAGCTTTTCTGCCGCTCTTTAATGTAAAATCACCGAAGGTCAGTACACCGCTGTCAACCATAAACTTGATAAATTCTTCCTTGTAGGTCATGTCGAACAATCCTTTCAAATCTTTGATACTTTAATTATAACACAGTTTTCTGCAAAATTCAAGCCGTTCGACAGAATATCTGCCGAACGGCTCTATCAATCTTTAGACAGCACTGCAAAACAACCGTCTAATGCCTTTGCGTATCATCCACTTGCATAAGACCTTTTTCACTTAGGGTCATCATTTTGCACAATTCCATCATCAACGATATCATCATTTACTATCGGCATCGCAACAACTGCCTTGAACATATCTCCGTCCAGAACTATCTCGAACTTTCCACCGCAGGCTTCTGTAAAGGTCTTTGCTATGGAAAGACCCAGTCCGCTGCCTCCATCGGTACGTGATCTGTCACCTCTTACAAAACGTTCTGTGATCTCATCAGCGGTAAAGTCGATGGGATATGAGGAAATATTCTTTACCGTGAATACAGCATAGCCATCATTTTCGGTGATGTCCATAAATATCCTTGAACCGTCCATTGAATACTTTACGGCATTATCGACCAAATTCTGGAAAACTCTGTACATCTTATTGCCATCTGCCATGACCGTTGCAGATGGCAGAACAATATCGATTTTAAATGTTCTTCCGCAGTTTTTAAGCTTATCCTCAGCATCGGCATAAAACTGATTGAACAGCATCACCATATCAAGCTTTGTCAGATCAACATCTATTCCGCTTGTGGCTTTTGCCATGCTGAAAACGTCCGCAACTATATCTTTCAGTTTCTGCGACTTTTTATCCAGTATCTTCACATAGCTTGATGCTTCATCGTCAAGTTCAAGCTTTTTGAGCAGATCTATATAGCTGATTATTGATGTCAGAGGGGTTTTAAGATCATGTGAAACATTAGCTATGAGCTCGATCTTCATGCGCTCAGACTTGATCTGCTCTTCCACTGCCCTGTCAACACTGTCAGAAATATTTGAGAGATTCTCCATATCAAGATAAACGGGCGAGAACTCCGATACATCATCTTTGAAATCTTCGTGGTCATTAAGTGCCGCTATTCTGTTCTCAAGCTTTATCAGCTGATTTGCATTCACTATATTTAGTATCAGGACAGAGATACCTAAAATTCCTGTGATGCATACCGCAGCCAACGATATAACTAACAGAACCAAAGAGTCATCACCTAACAAAATAAAAACAAATAAGATCAATGCGCAGAGTGCTATCAATGAAAGTAATAATATACTGCGACTGCGAAGTCTTCTGCCAAGATTTATTTTCCGGCGTTCTTTAAACAATTCTGTGGTACTGTACTTTTTCAATATAACAGGCATCAGACCGGTAGAGTAAAATCTTTTTCCCAAGAGACGCTTTATGAGATTCAGTACCGAGAAAAGGAAAATTGAAATGAACGTAAGCAGTATCAATACATTTGATGCGACCAGCTCATAGGTATTTGAACTTATTATCACAAAGCCTGAAACTAAAATACCAAAGACCAGAAAATCAGATGGTATCTGCTCGAAAAATTCAATATCAACTGTCTTCTCGATCCCCTGCATCACCGATGAATACATAAGCAGCAATACGAGCAATACAGCTAAAACGCCCGTAATTCGCATTATATTATTGTTGATATAAAGCAAGCTCATTCGGGCAAACAGTTCATCCTCATAATTCTTTATAATATCCTCTTTGGGGGCGATGAATACAGTCAGTTCCTTTGTGCTGCCCTGAAAAGCCTCATAGTCATCAAGAGATTCTATATATACCATGTCAGATCTATAATTTATATTGTTATAATCGTCCGCAAATTCTCTGTCAAACTCAAAAGGATCATACCGCCTTTTTTTATCGGTATCCTTTTGCCATTCTACCCTTGCCTTGACGCCTTGACCGCTGTTTTCGGGATATTTATAAAACTTTATCGGATCCATATTTCCGAAATAGTATATATATCTTCCATAACTGTCATAATACCAGCCGCCCAGAGGCAGGTAGTTGTTGGGATAATTCTCCTCTATCGAACCAAGGCCTTCATTATTTGATGTATTGGCACATTCAGCATCTCGATACCTATAGGTTTCGGTGATATTTGATGACAGCATATCCGATGTCATAGTATCTTTGCACCTGAGAAGATAATTATGAAAATCATTGCGAAGAACATCGAGTCTCTCATCTTCGGTCATGTTATGGTTTATCACAGATTCGGAAATATTCGTGATGAACCTGACGTTATCTTCCCTGTCCTCGGTTTCCTCATCGGTAGTTTCATCATCTGTCAAGGTGTAGGATACATAGTAGTCGAAATCATCAGAGACAGGCAAGATCCCGCTATCGGTTCTTTTATATTTATAATCATTATAATCAAAATAATACAGCAGATCTTCCATCAGATACTTATTGCCCTGATACTCCATTTCGCTGTTCATATCCGCAAGCGAACACACGCCCAGGATACACAGCTGTTCATAGGTGTCGGTTATCTTTTTCTTGTATCTGTTATCGGTAACCACAGAGTAGGTCGTATCAGAAAAATCAACATCTTCAATATATTGATTTACATGAACATATCCTTTAGCAAACAGTGAAGCACAGATATTGATACAGGCAAGTATAAAGCATAATATCCTGATCCTCTTTGGTAAATATCTCCTGCGCTTTGCTGTTTTCACAGACGAGATATCTTTATCAACAGCACTATCATTTTTACTTGATCTTTTCAACTTTATAGCCAATGCCCCACACCACTTTCAGATATCTTGGTTCTTTCGGGTCGATCTCAATTTTCTCCCTGATATGTCTTATATGTACCATGACAGTGTTCTCCACCGCATAGGCATCCTCGTTCCACACCTTACGATATATCTCCTCTGCCGAAAATACTCTGCCTGCATTCTCCATAAGCAGTTCGAGTATCTTATACTCGGTAGCTGTCAGTCTGACCTCTGCCCCGTCCACTGTCAGAGACTTGGCTTGCTTATCCATGACCAGACCGCCTATTTTTATCTCATCCGTTTTGCTGATGGTCCCTATATCACCCAGCTGCATATATCTGCGCAGACTGCTTTTTACTCGTGCTGTAAGCTCCATGGGATTATAGGGTTTTGTGATATAGTCATCCGCACCAATGGAAAGACCCAATATCTTATCAGTATCCTCAGATTTTGCGGAAAGAACGATTATAGGGATATTCTTACTTGCACGTATCTTCATAATGGTCGACAGACCGTCCAGTTTAGGCATCATAACATCAATGAGAATAAGATGTATCTCATTCTCCGAAAGCTTCTCCAACGCCTCTATACCGTCATATGCTTTAATTATATTATAGCCGTCCAGTTCAAGCAGCTTGCTTATGGCTGCCACGATATCCTTATCATCGTCAACTACCAGTATTGTTGCTGTTTTTTCTTCCATAACGTTATGTACCTCTCTTCTGTACAAAAATATGATAACACGCCATTCTTAAATTGGGACTGAGATATTTCTTAAAACTATCTTAAATAGCAGCTTAAATTAGTACTAGCCTAAAAAACCTCAGAAACAGTTCAGTACAATTATATCATGAAATCTCCATTTTTGCAACACCATAAAAAAACAGCCGCCAAAAGCAGCTGTTTAAATATCAGTACAGACCGTCGTTCCTGATATAACCCCATATGGTTATATCTATCAGTTCACCACGGCATTTTTCAAACTGTCTCAATGTGCCCTCTTTGCTGAAGCCCAGCTTTTTAAGAAGTTTTTGAGAAGATATATTAGGTACCTCAACGAAAGCCTCAATACGGTTTATATTGCTGTTTTCATAAATAAAGCGCATGATAAGACCGATAGCTTCGGGCATAAATCCCATGCCCCAGCGATCACGTCTAAGTTCATAACCGAGTTCCGCTTTGCTGTCTTCATCCGAAAAGCAGAAAAATCCGCAGGTACCTATGACCTGACCGCTTTCCTTCTCGGTAATTGCCCAGCGCAGCATAGTGCGGTCGGCAAAATGCCGTATAAATCTGTCACAGAGTTCACGGGCTTCATCTTTATTTTTCAGCGGAAGTATATCATAATACTGCATGACTTCCTGATCTGAAAATATTTCAAACAGAGCATCTGCATCATCTTCGATCACGGGTCTTAGCAATAATCTACCGCTTTCAAGTTCCAAAGCTTTATCAAATATATCTGTAATCATATTGTCACCTGTCAGTCACCTGTGGAACTGCGCAGTATAAGCTTATGTTCCACCGTGTAATAACCATTATCCTTGTTCTCCGAACGAATATTGTTTATCAGTTTCTCGACCACAAGTTCGCCCATTTTACCGCAAGGCTGCTCTACTGTCGAAACTGTCGGGACCATCATCTCGCACATGAAGATATTGTCAAATCCCATAACAGCCAGTTCACTGCCTACTTTTATTCCCATTTCGGAAGCTTTATGTATCGCAGATATCGCAAGCAGGTCTGACACCGCAAATATAGCCGTAGGACGTTCTTTCAGGGACATGAACTGCTCCAGCGCATCACCGCCGCAGTGATAATCATAGGTATCACGATATATGTATTCTTCCCTATAAGGGATACCCGCCATCTCAAGTGCAAGCTTATATCCGTCTTCTCGTGCATGAGATGAGGTACTTTCAGAATTAGTACCTATAAGTGCGATATCCTTATGACCTTTATTTATAAGTGTCGTCACCGCATCAAAAGCTGCGCTCTCGTCATCAACTGCAACTGTAAGCAGGTCGGCACCGGTTACACCCTCGCAGCAAAGTGCGATATCATAATTCTTGGCAAGTCGGTTAAGTTCTTCCGCCTCGAACTGCGTGCTTAGCAGCACAACACCATCAACTGTTTTATTGAAGAGCATATTCATCTGTCTTGCTTCCGCAGCAGATGTTCCCGAGGAAACAGCCGTAACGATATCAAATCCAAGTTCGTCCGCCCGACGCTGCATACCGCTGACAATACGGGAATACAGCGAGTGTTCAGAGGTCGGCATTATGCAGAGTATAACATTTGTCTCGCATCTTCTCAGGCTTCGCCCAAGAAAGTTAGGCGAATAATTCAGCCTGCTTATGGCTTCATTGACCCTCGCCGATGAATCTTCCGAAACATTTGTACTGCCGTTCAGCACCCTTGAAACGGTCGCCACAGACACCCCTGCTTCTCTTGCCACATCCTTAATAGTAACACTCATATGAAGCTCCTTCCCATAAAATTGTACGTATAAATATGTACATCAAAAACAATATGCATATACTTTTTATATTATACCACATTATTACACTATCTCCAATATACAATTCAGCCAAATTTCACGTCTCATTTTCACGATATTAAACAATAAATTAAATTATATAAGGAGCAATGCCTTCATCGTTCATCGAATGACTTGAAATCAGGTAAGATATATGTTATAATATATTAAGTTAAAAATAATTTCGGGAGCTGATAAAATGCTGCACGGCTATTTCGACCTGCCGACCTTTTATTTCTTCGAGGAAAAAAATATCTGGACAGGCAGTCTTTATAAGTATTTCAATTACAGGATAATCCCTAAAAAAGCCAAGCCTGACTCGGAGGACAAGAGTGAGCTGAAAGTGGTAGTATGGTACGGGACACAAAATTATGATCTGGCAGACGACCTTATCGCACAATACTCTGAGGATTTTTCCGCAGAGGGACTTGAAGCTTGCATCGCTGATCTCACCAAAGAATTTGAGCATTTCAAAGAGATCAGGCGCACACTTGATCTCAAATAACCAAAAAGGACCGTGTATCTTCGGAATACACGGTCTTAGTTATTTATTGTTTGAACGAAGTATCAGCAGCGCTCCCAACTGTCCCGCAAGGCAGATAAACACAGCTTTTGTACCTATCAGCCGTGTCAGCACTGCGCCAAGAGCAGCCCCTGTTATAAAGATCAGTATAATGCTAAAATACAATATGAACTTACTGCGCTCAGAAACATCCTTAGTTTTAAAATAGTTGAACAAACTTTCACTGCCGCTTCTGAGATTGCCAGTACACATAGTCGTTGCATAGGCATTGCCGTTGAGCCTGCGGAAGCCTTCTACCTGCATGGCACAGGTCAGGGACACCAGCACATTTGCAATATTATTATGGTCATCGGGTATAAAACCTACCACCAGAAGTATAAGCATCTCAGCGGTAAGTGTAAGCTGATGCCAATGTATCTTCGGGTCATCATTGAAACGTGATTTTATAAGTTCGACCAAAAGTACGCCCACAACGAACGAAAGCACAGGTATAAGATAATGTACCGCCGCTGCAAACTCCCCTTCGGTGAGCCTAAGCCCCATCAGTACCATATTACCCGTCTGCGCATTAGCAAAGACACCGTCCCTGCTGATGTAGGTATAGGTATCAAGATAGCCTCCCACAAGACTGAGCAGTGCGCCGACCTTAAAATTCTCGGCTATGTGTCTTTCTTTGCTCATGGCTCAACGCCGCCATTTTCGATGTTTATGGGCTTGAGATCGGCAAGGTCATAAGGCGTTGCCTGATATACGCAGTAGTTTAGCCAGTTTGAATACAACAGATTAGCCGAGCAGCTCCAGTTAAATATCGGCTGCTGATCGGGGTCATTTCCCGGGAAATAATTATATGGCACCTGTATATCGAGTCCCTTGCGTACATCCCTGAAATACTCCTTTGCAAGAGTTTCCCTGTCATACTCCCAGTGACCCAGCTGGAAAAACAGCCTTTCACTGCTGTCGCACAAAAGCTGCAAGCCTGCCTCATAGGACTCTGCCAGCACAGTCAGGTCAGAAACCTTCATAACATCTTTGCGCCTTACCTCTGTATGCCGTGAGTGTGGGCAGTGGAACACATCACCAAAGCCCTTTAAGATCATGCAGTCGGGGTGTTCTATATGATGTTTGAAATTACCGAACATCTTCTCCTCCAGAGTATACTTGGGTATACCGTAATGGTAATAAAGCGCAGCCTGTGCGCCCCAGCATATGTGAATGGTAGAGTAAACATTTGTTTTTGACCATTCCAGCACCTCACAGAATTCCTCCCAGTAATCTACCTCTTCATAAGGAAGCTGTTCAATGGGAGCACCTGTGATTATCAGACCGTCAAAGCGCTCGTCCCTGACCTCGTCAAAGGTCTTGTAGAAAGCCAGCATATGCTCCTGCGAAGTATTCTTGGATACATGAGAACTCATCTGTATAAGCTCTATATCAACGTGCAGGGGCGTATTACTCAAAAGCCTCAGCAACTGTGTCTCAGTGGTTATTTTATCGGGCATCAGGTTGAGTATGGCTATTTTCAGCGCACGGATATCCTGATGCATTGCCCTGTCATCGGGTATTACAAAAATTCTTTCCTTTTCCAGCGCACGGAACGCAGGAAGATCGTTTGGTATTTTGATCGGCAATATTATCCCATCCTTATCATACTCTGATATTTTTCGCGAACCATTCTTGCTTGGTGATACAGTATTCATCCAGCGGCACCTCCACATTACCCTTGTCTTTGAGTATCAATGTGTTTGTGCCTGACATTCGCATACCGCATTTTTGCATAACTTTGCCGCTTGCTTTATTCTCGCTGATATGTTCAGCAATTATCTTATCAAATCCTATAACAAATACAAGGTATGCAAGCACAGCTTCAAGTACCTCTGTCATTATGCCCTTGTTCCACCACTGTTCACCCAGCACAAAGCCAAGATGCACTTCCCTTTTATCCGTATCGGTCTTTAGGACACTGATATCTCCAATTGGCTCATTTATTTCGCTGAGTTCTATTATCCAGTGGAAATTTGAGAGCGTGCTTGATTCCTTTATCATTTTTACGCAGTACGCTGTACTTTCATCCAGATTTTTATGAGCGTTCCATGTGAGGTATTTTACAACATTCTCATTGCCCGCCCAGTTTTTATAGATGTACTGCGCATCGCTCAGTTTAAATGGGCGCAATTTGCATCTTTTTGTTTCAAAAGGCTGTGTGCCTATAAGATTAAGTCCTTCCATCCGTATCTCCTCCTACCTGTAAAAACCGCAGCATTTTATCTTTATCTTGATGTCACGCTGCAGGATAAGATGCTCTCCGTCCTCATCACAGTCTGCTCTGACTATCTTATCAAAACCATGTGAGGTATAAAATTTTATTTTATCCATATCGTTGAGTGCTACTCTTGCAGTGAGCAGATCATAGCCCATATATGAAGCCTGATCGACAGTATATTCAAGCATCATCCTATCGTGCCCCTGCTCAGCCTTATCGCTTAAATAAAGTCCCGACAAATAGAGCTTACGCAAAGCCTCGGTCAGCAGCTCATCATTCATCTCGAACATCATAGCAGATGCCGCAGTATACTTCTCGCCGTCATAAAGCGCAAATACAACACCCTTATGCTCTTTGACAACAGCTTCAAGCACACGAGCATTTTCTATATCTTTAACCAGACCATCAAAGGTCTCCGGTGTCATTTTTTCAAAAGAAAGCTTTATCATTATAACACATCCTATATTCTGTATACCTTAAAGATCGGCTTGTATATAAATTTGTCATCATTTGCGCCCAAAGGACGCAGCCTTGGTCATACTATGGTCATTATATATCCGGCATGATTATTCTAATCAAAACGGCTTTTATGAAAAATAAAAAGTGCGTCCGCTCAACAGACGCACCGAACTCTCAAACAAAGCCACAGCGAAAAAGCCATAGCAGTTATCCGAAAACGGCTCGTCCGATACAGCTTGACATGACTATGTTATTGTACACGACCTTATATACGGACATAGTACCGCCTCCTTTACGTTGATATTATACCATATATCAAGGATATTGTCAAGTTATCAGAAAAATTTGTAAAAACCTATTGCTATTTTCAGAAAAATAATGTATAATATTTATATGTTGTTTATTTCAATTATTCAATAAAAGGAGAGATATTATTATGAAGATGCTTGATACCATCGGATTTGTAAGCGAATTCGATAAGGAAGTCGGCGACGCTATGGGTCTGGAGCTGGCTCGTCAGAGAAGAAATCTGGAGCTCATCGCCAGCGAGAACATCGTTTCGCCTGCTGTTATGGCTGCTATGGGCAGTGTACTGACAAACAAGTATGCTGAAGGTTATCCCGGAAAGAGATATTATGGTGGCTGCGAGGACGTAGACATCGTTGAGCAGATCGCTATCGACAGAGCCTGCAAACTGTTCGGTGCAAAGTTTGCCAATGTACAGGCACACTCCGGAGCACAGGCTAATACAGCAGTTTATTTTGCACTGCTCCAGCCAGGTGATACCGTAATGGGTATGAGTCTTGACAACGGCGGTCACCTGACTCACGGTTCTCCCGTAAACATCTCGGGCAAGTATTTCAACTTTGTTCCTTACGGTGTTGACGATGATGGATTCATCGACTATGATGCTATGGAAAAGCAGGCACAGGAAGTTAAGCCCAAGCTGATCGTTGCAGGTGCTTCTGCATACCCCAGAGTTATCGACTTTGAGCGCATCTCCAAGATAGCTAAGTCTGTTGGCGCATACTTCATGGTAGATATGGCTCATATTGCTGGTCTGGTAGCTACAGGTATGCACCCATCTCCTGTTCCTTTTGCTGACGTTACTACAACTACAACTCATAAGACTCTCAGAGGTCCCAGAGGCGGTCTGATACTGACCAATGATGAAGCACTGGCAAAGAAGTTCAACAGCGCTATTTTCCCCGGCACACAGGGTGGTCCTCTGATGCACGTTATCGCAGGCAAGGCTGTATGTTTCGGTGAGGCTCTCAAGCCCGAGTTCAAGGCTTACGGCGAGCAGATCGTAAAGAATGCACAAAGACTGGCTAAGGGTCTGGTAGACAAGGGCTTTGCTCTGGTATCAGGCGGTACAGACAACCACCTCATGCTTGCTGATCTGCGTCCTTTCAACATCACAGGTAAGGAACTGCAGAACAAGCTGGATGAAGTTTATATCACAGTTAACAAGAATGCTATCCCCAACGATCCAGAAAGCCCATTCGTAACAAGCGGCGTAAGGATCGGTACTCCCGCAGTGACCACAAGAGGTCTTGTTGAGGAAGACATGGACGTTATCGCAGAGTGCATCTATCTGACAGCTTCTGACTTCGATGCTAATGCTGACAAGGTAAGGGCTATGGTAACAGATATCTGCAAGAAATATCCTCTGTACGAGTAATATAAACACTAAATGCTGTGCGGCAATAAGCTGCACAGCATTTTTATTTTGCATCAAAAAGACCGACAGAAAGCTGCCTTCCTGTCGGTCTTATAAATGAGTTTACACCAATTTATGACGTTTAATTTAAATATCACACAACGTCCTTGTGAAGTTCTTCCTTCCTGATTATCTCAGGTGAAGCACCGTCTTTGACACATTCGGGTGTTATCCTAATACCCTTTATGGATTCATCCGATGGAGCATCGAACATTAACTTGGTCAGTATCTTCTCGACCACAGACCTTAGTCCTCTTGCACCTGTTTTCTGCTCGATAGTTACCTTGGCTATCTCAGTGAGAGCATCGGGATCGATCTCGAACTCGATACCGTCAAGCTCAAACAGCTTGGTATACTGCTTGATAAGTGAATTCTTAGGCTCTGTCAGTATCCTGCAAAGCGCAGCTTCATCAAGTTCGTCAAGCACTGTGATAACGGGCAGACGTCCTGTAAGTTCGGGCACGATACCGAATTTAACAAGATCATGAGGCTCGACCTTTTTAAGAATATTGAATTCAGCTTCTTTACCCTTAACAGTTCCGCCGAAGCCCATGGACGAAGAATCTGTTCTCTTCTTGATTATACCTTCAAGTCCATCAAATGCGCCGCCGCAGATGAACAGGATATTCTTGGTATCTATCTGGATAAATTCCTGATGAGGGTGTTTTCTGCCGCCCTGAGGAGGTACATTTGAAACAGTTCCCTCAACGATCTTCAGAAGTGCCTGCTGAACGCCCTCGCCGCTTACATCACGTGTAATAGAGGTGTTCTCGGATTTTCTGGCGATCTTGTCGATCTCATCAATATAGATGATACCATGCTGAGCTTCCTCAACATTATAATTTGCAGCCTGTATAAGTCTTGTCAGAACATTCTCAACATCATCGCCCACATAACCAGCCTCAGTAAGAGTAGTCGCATCGGCAATAGCAAAAGGAACATTGAGAAGTCTTGCAAGAGTCTGTGCAAGCAGAGTTTTACCTGTACCTGTAGGACCTAAAAGCAGCACATTACTCTTCTGTATCTCAACATCATCAGAACTCTCATCAAGCGTGAGAATACGCTTATAGTGATTATAAACTGCAACAGAAAGAGCTATCTTAGCTTCATCCTGACCGATAACATACTCGTCGAGCACAGCCTTGATCTCGGAAGGCTTTTTCAGAGTTATCCCCTCGCTGCCAACGGCACCATTGGGCTTCTTTGAAAACTTATCCGCACCAGCCTTAGCTCTCGGAGGAACTGCGCCCTGATCTACCAGTATATCATAACAGAAAAGTACACATTCATCACATATATGGTTATTGCCTGCGGAGAAAAGATTACGTACCTTGTTTTCAGTCTTTCCGCAGAACAGGCACTTTTTGAGTGTATCATTTGCCATAGTAAATCACCCTATCTTTTTGAAATGACTTTATCTATCAGACCGTACTCCTTAGCTTCCTCAGCAGTAAGATAATTATCACGCTCGGTATCAACAGCGATCTGCTCGATGGATTTACCTGTGTTTTCAGCAAGTATCCTGTTGAGCTTCTCTCTGGTAGCAACAAGATGATCGGAATGGATCTTGACATCTGTACACTGACCCGAGATACCGCCGCCGCCGATAAGAGGCTGATGGATGAGTATCTCACTGTTAGGCAGAGAAAATCTCTTGCCCTTTGTACCGCTGGAAAGCAGGAACGCACCCATGGATGCAGCCATACCAATGCAGATAGTATTAACATCGCACTTGATATACTGTATGGTATCATATATAGCCATACCTGCGGTCACGGAGCCTCCGGGACTGTTTATATACAGGTCGATATCCTTCTCGGGATCCTGACTTTCAAGATAAAGCAGCTGTGCTATAACAAGACTTGCAATATGATCGTCTATCGGTTCGCAGAGCATTATTATCCTATCATTGAGCAGTCTTGAGAAAATATCAAAGCTGCGCTCTCCTCTGCTGGTCTGTTCAACCACGTAAGGTACAAGTGCCATAAAATTGCCTCCTTAAAGAAAAAATCATTTGCCAAAATACGCACCTGCGAAATATATCATATTTTGCGAAAATGCGTAAGTATAATTATTCGCCTGCAGTATCTGCCAAATAAATGACAGAAGGTGCAGGCGATATATTTTTTACTTGATAACTGCGGACTCCTTGATGAGGTCAACAGCCTTACCTACTGCCAGATCCTTTCTCAGATCTTCAACATTCAGGAAGCTCTTGATCTGCTCAACTTCCATCTTGTAGTTCTCTGCAAGATCGTTCAGTTCCTTCTCAACTTCCTCATCGGAAACCTCGATCTTCTCGACCTCGGCGATCTTCTCCAGAGCAAGTCTCAGCTTGACCTGCTTCTCTGCCTGCTCAGCATAGCCCTTCTTGATAGTGTCAAGATTCTGACCGCTGAACTGCATATAAAGATCCATGGAGATGCCCTGTGAAGCCAGTCTCTGCTCCAGCTCAGCAACCATACCGTTAACTCTGTTGTCATACATTACCTGAGGTATCTCAGCAGTCATATTTTCGATGACCTTATCGAAGATATCGCCCTCTACCTTAGTATCAGCAGCCTTTTCAGCAGACTCTTCCAGCTTCTTTCTTACATCAGCCTTATACTCGTCAACTGTATCGAAGTCAGTAGAATCCTTTACCATCTCATCATCCAGCTCAGGCAGTTCCTTCTTGGTGATGCCCTTGAGGTTGATCTTGAATACAGCAGCAGCGCCTGCAAGATCCTTTACCTGATACTCTTCAGGGAAAGTAACGTTGATATCAAACTGCTCGCCGATGCTGTGACCTACGATCTGATCCTCGAAACCGGGGATGAACTGACCGCTGCCCAGCTCAAGATCGAAGTCCTCACCCTTGCCGCCGTCAAAAGCAACATCATCCTTGAAGCCCTCGAAGTCGATCTTAACAGTATCGCCGGTCTCAGCAGCTCTGTCATCTATAGTAACGATCCTTACGTTCTTCTCTCTCAGCTGATCGACCTGCTTCTGAACATCCTCATCAGTTACAGCATTGACAGTTTTCTCTACCTCTATACCCTTATAGTCCTTAACTTCTACCTCGGGCTTGGTAGTGCAGGTAGCCTTCAGCTTAACACCGTTCTCCTTACTGATTTCCTCGACCTCAACAGAGGGCTCGCAAACCAGTTCAAGACCGGAAGCATCGATAGCACCGTTTACCTCGGGAGCATACAGGAAATTGATAGCATCCTCATAGAATACGTTCTCGCCGTACTCCTTCTCGATCAGCTTACGGGGAGCCTTACCCTTACGAAAACCGGGCAGAGCGATATTCTTTCTAGCCTTCATGTAAGCCTTCTGGAGAGCCTCCTCGAAGTCCTGTGCGGAGATCTCGATCTCCAGCTCATAAGTATTTGTGCCAACGTTATTGGTTGCTTTTAAACTCATTTTAGTATTCCTCCAAATAAAATAGATCTTAATTATTATAGCATACTTTTACCGTTATTTCCAGTATTTTTTTACAAATTGTCACTTTGCACAATTTGAGTTATATCCAATGGGTCAAAATGCAAGAAATCGCTTGAAACAAGGTGATATTCGATACCGTCACAAATACCGTTAATAGCATATGCATGGGCTTTTCCGTGAAGATGGCCGTAAAACACCTTTTTTATTTTATATTTATAGAGCACATCAAGTATCTCAAAATTTCTGTTTTCGCCGAAAACGGGAGGATAGTGCAGAAAGACCACAGGCTTTAATCCGTCTTTGAGCGCAGACTGTATCGAAAGTTCAAGTCTTATTGCTTCACGGGCAATTACCTTGGCATTTTCTGTCACGGTATTATCATTTACCCAGCCTCGTGTACCGCATATCCCGATATCACCAAAGGCATAGTGATTATTTTGCATGATATGCAGAGACTTAAATCCCTTATCATCGAAAAATCTCTGCATCTTCGACTTAGTCTCCCACCAATAATCGTGGTTGCCTTTTGAGATGATCTTAGTGCCGTTAAGCTGTTCAACAAATGCAAGATCGGGCTCAGACTCTTCAAAGTTCATGCCCCATGAGAGATCTCCGGGCATGACGACCATATCCTCGGGACTTATTTTTTCCTGCCAGTTTTTTCTGATGCGTTCCACATGATCGTCCCAGCCGCCAAAGATATTCATAGGTTTATCTACGCCAAATCCAAGGTGAAGATCTGCTATTGCAAACAGCTTCATCAAAAACCTCCAGTCTATCGAAACAGTTGAGCTTAATAAAAAACGTATGTTTCATGACAAAAACTTCCTGTAATATATGATGTGTTTGCGCAAAAACTATTACTGCCAACGAAAAGGAGTGATAGCTTTGGATAAAAAGAAACACGGTATACACTGCGATGTAGAAAACTGCGTCTACAATCATGATGCCCATGAATGTACCGCAAACAGCATAGAGGTCTGTGCCACTTGTGATGACCCCGGATGCTGTGATGAGACTATCTGCAGGACTTTTGAGCCCAAAGATTAGTCTGTCTGTGCTGTAACACAGCACGACCGCCCTTTGACGGGCGGTACATACTGTTTTTGTATTTATTTCAGCTTACTTTACACCAAGAGATCTGAAAACGAATTCCTTCATCTCGTCCTTAGCGATGACCTCGGAGAATCTTACATCCTTATTCTTCAAAGAAGCAAGTGACTCGGGTATCTTTATACCTGAAGCCTTGCCGAGTTCTTCAACAAGTGAGAACTCATCAGCATCTGTGCCTTTGCCAAGTGCGCTGAGAACAGAGCCCGAGAACTTATAGGGGCTTGCAGTAGAAGCGATAACTGTCTTGGTCTTATCGCCTGTTTCCTTTACGTACTCTTCATAAACAGATACAGCAACTGCTGTATGAGTATCGCAAGTGTAGGAATACTTATCATAATACTCCTTGATAGTAGCCTTTGTCTTTTCATCATCGCAGCAGCCTGCATAGAATTCGTCTTTCAGAACAGCCTTTACTGCGTCTGTAACTTCATACTTGCCTTCGCTCGCAAGTTTGCCGAACCACTCTCTGATCTGTGCATCGTCTTCACCGCTGATATGGTAAAGGAGTCTCTCCAGATTGGAGGAGATCAGGATATCCATTGAAGGAGAAATAGTTGCATAGAACTGTCTGTTCCTGTCGTAAACACCTGTTCTGATGAAATCAGTCAGAACATTATTAGCATTGGAAGCACAGATGAGCTTATTTACAGGCACGCCCATTCTCTTTGCATAGTAACCTGCAAGGATATTACCGAAGTTACCTGTTGGAACAACGATATTGATCTTATCGCCTGCATTGATCTCGCCGTCCTTAAGCAGCTGTGCGTAGCTGGATACGTAGTAGATGATCTGAGGTGCAAGTCTGCCCCAGTTTATGGAGTTTGCAGATGAGAACATCATGCCGTTCTCTGCCAGCTTATCACCGATCTCCTTGTTGGTGAATATAGCCTTAACGCCGTTCTGCGCATCATCGAAGTTGCCCTTGATAGCACAAACGCCAACGTTATTGCCCTCCTGAGTGGTCATCTGCTTCTTCTGCATAGCGGATACACCGTTATCGGGGTAGAATACCAGTATCTCGGTACCCTCAACGTCCTTGAAGCCTTCGAGCGCAGCCTTACCTGTATCGCCTGAAGTCGCCACCAGTATAACTACCTTCTTATCGAGGTTTATCTTCTTAGTTGCTGTTGTCAGCAGATAAGGCAGTATCTGAAGAGCCATATCCTTGAATGCGCAGGTAGGACCATGCCAGAGTTCAAGCATATATGTGCCATCAAACAGATGAGCCAGCTCTGCAATATTTTCTGTGTCGAAATTCTTGGTGTTATATGCACCCTCAACACAGTAGCGTATCTCAGCCTCTGTATAATCTGTGAGGAACTTTGAGAACACGAACAGTGCTCTCTCTGCATAACTCATATCGCCAAGCTTCTTGATATCATCCATTGAAATGGAAGGTATCTCGGAAGGCACGAAAAGTCCGCCGTCCTCTGAAATGCCCTGTGCGATAGCCTGTGCTGATGTAACATTTACACCGCTGTTTCTTGTACTTCTGTAAAACATAAAACAACAACCCTTCTATTTTATTCCCTTACCGGGTAGATCTCATTACTTACTGCTTGCGTTGAATGCTGAGCGGTAATACTTAAAATAGACCACTCTGCCATTGTCGTGATGCACGACTGCCACATCAAATCTGCAAAACGCTTTCAGCTGATACTTATGCAGATAAGCTCTTGCGGTTTTGATGAGCCTTTGCTTTTTTGTATATGTTATCGCTGCTTCGCCATCGAATTTAGCCCCCACTTTACGGGTCTTGACCTCAACGCAGGCAAGCTCTTTTCCTCGGATAGCAACGATATCTATCTCGCCGCCACGTATAGTGAAATTACGATGAAGGATATCATAGCCCAGATCTTTAAGATACTCACAGACATAATCTTCACCTATATCACCGATACTACGGCTGCTTACTTCGTTTTTCATAATACTTTTTCAGGAAACTCGGTCTATGTATCGGGCTTTCACCGTACTTATCGAGCATCTCATAATGCAGTTTAGTGCCATAGCCCTTATGCTTCTCAAACTGATATTCGGGATACTTTTTTGCCATATCAAGCATATATCTGTCCCTTGCGACCTTAGCAAGGATAGATGCCGCAGCCACAGCCTGAGACTTAGCATCGCCTTTTATAACAGCCTCCGCCTTACATTCAAGGTCAGGAGTTTTGTTGCCGTCTATCAGGCAGATATCGGGCTTCGTCTTCATAGACTCCACCGATCGTTTCATAGCCAGCATCGCCGCATTCAAGATGTTTATATCCTCGATTTCGCTGATAGTTGAACACTGTATCGAAAAATCCAGTGCTTTTTCGATTATCTCATCGAATAATGCCTCACGCTTTTTAGCGGTCAGCTTTTTACTGTCGTTTATGCCCTCTATGACCGTATCTTCATCGAATATGACAGCCGCAGCAAAAACATCGCCGGCAAGAGGTCCTCTGCCTGCTTCATCACAGCCGCAGACTATCTTATATTCTTTCCTGTATTCATTATCAAATTCAGCCAGTGTCATTCGCTCACCCCTTTGGCTTTTCAAGTGTGAGCCTGCCAAGCTTGCCGCCACGATATTCATCGAGCACCGTATTAGCAGCACGTTCGGTATTTATCTCACCGCCCGATATAAGAAAGCCACGTTTGCGTCCGACACGTTCAAGAAGTTCGTATCCGACCACACAACCTTCGGTCTCATCCATAGGTTCGGGAAGTTCATCAAGCGAGATCCCGTATCTTTCAGTGAGAAGCTCGGGATAATTCTCATTAAGATATTCCAGCAGCCTGCAAGCAAGATACTCGATATCAAGTATCACATCTTTGACAGCTCCTGTGAAAGCAAGCCTTTCGCCTACCAGTTTATCATCAAACTTAGGCCACAGCACGCCGGGCATATCCAACAGTTCAAAACCATCTTCAAGAGCTACCCACTGTTTTCCTCGTGTGACACCGGGTCTGTCCTCGACCTTTGCCATCTTTGAACCTGCAAGGCGATTTATGAAAGAGGACTTGCCAACATTTGGTATACCTACTATCATTATCCTTATGGGTCTGCCTGACATTCCTCGGCTCTCCCACTTTTCTATCTGCTCTGAAAGCAGTTCTTTCAGCATGGGATAGAATTTGTTTACATTGCGTCCGCTGCGGCAGTCTGTCGCAAGTGCGGGTATGCCTTGTCTTTTATAATGATCTATCCACATGGATGTTATATCCTGATCGGCAGAATCTGCTTTGTTCAGCAGCACCATTCTGGGCTTCTGTCCGCATATCTTCTTGATCTCGGGATTGCGGCTGGAATAAGGTATCCTGGCATCGGTTATCTCGACCACCGCATCGACCAGTTTCAGATTTGAAGCCATTATCCTGCGGGTCTTCGCCATATGCCCCGGGAACCACTGTACCTTTGCTGCCTGACTCATTTCAGCCTCCTCCTTTCACTAACCGACGGGTCCTATATGACCACGCTCGGAATATGTTCTGAAAATCACTTTACCTACAATATCATCTGCGTCCACTGCACCGAATGAACGGCTGTCATTGGAACGGTCACGGTTATCGCCCATGACAAATATCTTCCCTTCGGGAACACTATACTCATAGACCTGACGATCACTGTCATAATCTTCCCTGTCAAAATTACCTGTATCATCAAGCAGACCATCTTTTAAATATGGTTCGTAAACGACTTCTCCATCGACCGAAACAGTGCCTGCGATATAATCGATCGTAACAGTCTGCCCCGACAGCCCTATGATACGCTTAACAATATACTCATCCAGTTCATCACTATCGATGACCACTATATCTCCGCTTTTCGGCGAATAACCAATAACTCCAAGCAACAGTCTGTCACCGTTATACAGCGTATTTTCCATAGAGGAACCGCTGACAGTGGCTGTATTGAAAACAAAGGTCAGAATAAATATGACTGCAAACACAGAACCAACCAGCACTTCTGCCCAGTCCAGCAAAGCCGATACAACAAGCATCGACCTTTTGTTAATGCGCTGTGTCATGTCATCAGATCTTGCCTATCTTATCAAAGGGATAAACTCTGAAAACCGGATGTCCCCAGATAGTATCGGTCTCAACAAAACCGATCGTTCGGCTGTCTTTGGAATTATTTCTGTTATCACCCATAACAAAGATATTGCCTTCGGGAACAACATACGCATAGACCCCATCATCAACAGCATATGAAGGATCAAAAAACGGGCTGTCCATCAGAATATCTACATTATCCTGATCATCATAATCTTTTATATTTTCGTTTGATATAAGCTCGTCATTTACGAATACTTCGTTGGTATTATAGTCGATCAGTATAGTATCGCCCTCAACGCCTATGACACGCTTGATTATTATCTTGCTTTTCTCGCCTGCGCTTTTATCGGCACAAGCCTCACTGTCAACGATGACGATATCGCCGTGATGCGGAGTATATTTTCCATGGAACATTATCACTCTGTCACCGTCAAGCAGAGTACTTTCCATCGAAGGACCATTTACTCTGACCTGTCTGAAAACAAAAATGAACAGCAGCATTACAATCATCATCGCAAAAACGAACGACTCACACCATTCAAGAATTTCATTCCCTATCTTTTTTCCATAATTCATGGGAATCGGACCTCCTAATATCCTTTATCAGATCTTGCCTATCTTATTAAATGGATAAAATCTGAATATCGCATGACCCCAGACTGTTTCATTCTCAACGAAATCTATAGTTCGGCTGTCTTTGGAATTATTTCTGTTATCGCCCATGACAAAGATATGATCCTCGGGGACATCATACTCATAAACACCGTTTTCAACTTCATAGCTTGACATAAATGAAGCGCTGTCTAACATGATCTCCTTGTTATGTTCATTCGAGATCTCTTCATCATTAACATAAACGTGATTATTGTTATAATCTACAACTACCTTATCGCCCTCGACACCGATAACACGCTTTATAATTATTTTACCGCAGGGCTCACTGTCGATAACGACTATATCATCCCTTTTGGGTTCATAATTTATATGGGTCATGATAAGACGATCGCCGTCATGCAGGGTATTCTCCATAGATGCACCGTCTACCATTACCTGCCTAAAAACAAATATGAAAAGCAGCTGAACTATCAGCATCGCAAACACGAAGGACTCGCACCATTCGAGTATCTCATTCTTCACATCTAAAGTTTCTTTTATATCATCAGGCTCTGCTGCCTTTACGGATTCTATCTCGCTCTCACTCACTTCGCCAAACTTTTTTTCGGCCTGCGAGCTTTCATTGTCCGCATTATTTATCTTACCATTCTCATCGTTCATGGTATGTTACCTCCAAATGTCACAAACGGACCGCTGTACATTATGCGGATCCTTGTATAACACAGCACCGTCCGCCTTATAATATCTATGTAGCAATGGCAGGACGCATTCTGAATATAATCATATACAGTTATTATAGCAAATTCCATCGTAAAATACAAGGGTTTTCAGAAAAAAATAAGGTTTATACTCATATTGTTAATTTTTTGTACATTTCGAGCCAATAATTTTATGCTAAACGACGTAAGCTCTTCTGAAAGCATTCCAATACCTTACATAAAACAAAAGAGCCGACATATTGCCGACTCTTTTTTGAAGAATTACTTGATTGCTTCCTTGACCTTAGCAGCCTTACCAACTCTGTCACGGAGATAATACAGCTTAGCTCTGCGTACCTTACCGCTTCTTACTACATCAACCTTAGCAACAGCAGGTGAATGTACAGGGAAAACTCTCTCGATACCGCAGCCGTGAGCTACTCTTCTGACAGTGAAGGTCTCGCTGATGCCGCCGTGCTTCTTGGCAATAACTGTACCCTCGAACACCTGGATCCTGGACTTATCGCCCTCGGTGATCTTTACGTGTACTCTTACTGTGTCACCAACGTTAACAACGGGTGCATCTTCCTTCATGCTTGCCTGTGCGATCTGTTTTAAAGCGTCCACTTTAAAATTCCTCCTTTAATTTTCAGAAGTTCATACGCTGTAATAATTGCAGCCAGAGGAACATCCGCTTCAATGTCTTGCCTTTCGGCATGGCACTAACTCTCGTCGGGGAAACCGACGGTAATTCAAATGCTTTAATATTATAACATATTATCTCTATGATTTCAAGTGTATGTCAGCAAAAATCTTCGCCGTCAGCCAGCAAGATTTTTGTGCGTTCTATACAAAGCTCATCCGCTGTAAGCTCATACATACCAAGAAAAGTCTCGATAACGACATTTGCATTAAGGTTAAAGCTGCCGCCTGCAGGCAGAACAACTGTAATGTAAAGATACTTGTCATCGCATTTAAGCTCCGTAACATTGATCGAAGGTCTTATGTCCACAAGATTTACGGTTTTCTTCTTGGTGCGTTTTTCTATCTCTATCTTATCTTTAGATAGAAAGTCTTTAAAAAGCGCTTCACACTCCGCAGGCAATCTATCCGCAGCAAGTTTTATTTTATATTCTGCATGGGTGATCTCCGTATGACTGTGTATCGGCAGCCCGCAGCTGACTATCTTCATACCCTCGGGCATCTGGGCATCAAGCGCCTTTGCTACTTCATCGAACGGCATATCTTCAAGCAATGCAAAGTCCATTACCTCAACTTTACTTTCAAACCCCAATGACAGCGTCAGCGGGAACATGATGTAAATATGGGGATTAAAGCCCTGCGTATACCATATTGGGAGCTTAGCTCTCTTTATAGCACGCTGCATAGCACGCATCAGATCAAGGTGCGAGATATACTTTGCTCTGCCGCATTTTTCGTAAACGATACGCCTGTCATACCTGTCGGGGCGCAGGTCTACATTTTTAGGTTGAAGTCTTTTTTCCGCCACAATATACACCTCCGCACTCCGGCTTTATGCCGCATCCCGAACAGCCTTCTTTACAATTACGTGTCGTCTGCTCAAGATGAGCTTTTTTATTCTCACGTACCAGGAAATCATGAGATACCAGATAATCAAGATGCGACCAGGGCGCAACCTCATCATAGCTGCGCTTCCTGTTGGCATAGAACGCTATATCCACATTGTTCTCCTCAAAAGCTTCCAGCCATTTATCGTATTTGAAATGCTCATCCCAGCTATCCATATAGCAGCCTTTTTTCCATGCGGAATATATGGCTTTGCACAACCTTCTGTCTCCCCTGGCAAGAACAGCTTCCAGCACAGAGGTGTTAGAAAAATGCATACTCAGCCTAACCTTTTTGCTCCTAACAGCTGATTTGAGCACCTCCTGCTTATGCATTATCTCTTCCTCGGTCGCCTGCGGCTCGAACTCAAAGGGTGTGAAGGGTTTCGGAACAAATGTTGCAGCCGATACGGACACCTGTACGGACCTGCCTCTCTTCTCCTTTGGAGTATCATAATAAAGCTGCAGCACCTTATCCGCAAGTTCAGCTATACCACGCACATCATCATCTGTCTCGGTGGGCTGGCCAAGCATGAAATACAGCTTTACCTGGGTATATCCCCATTCAAAAGCCATCTTGCAGGTACTTATGATCTCTTCCTCGGTGATATTCTTGTTGATAACATCACGCAGGCGCTGAGTACCGGCTTCGGGGGCAAATGTAAGACCGCTCTTCCTGACAGCCTGTATCCTTTCGAGGAGTTCTTCGTTAAAGCTGTCAAGTCTGAGCGACGGCAGTGAAAGATTCACATTCTCGCCGTCGGTATATTCAGAAAGACTAAGCAGCAGTTCGTTGATGCGGGTATGGTCACTGGTCGAAAGTGATGAAAGAGATACTTCTTCATATCCCGTCTGTTCACAAAGCGACTTTGTCTCAGTTTTAATAGTGTCGATATTTTTCTCACGGAAAGGTCTGTAGATAAACCCTGCCTGACAAAAACGACAGCCTCTGATACAGCCGCGCAGCACCTCGACCACCGAACGGTCATGGACTATCTCGCTGAACGGAACAACAAAACTATCAGGATAGTACACCTTATCAAAATCTGCTATTATACGCTTCTTAATTTTAGGTTTGGCTTCAGGAACGTTGGGAGTTATGCTTTTTACCGTGCCGTCACCATTATATTCAACGTCATAGAAACACGGTACATATATGCCCTCTATCTTAGCGGCTTCACGCAGAAACTGTTCTTTTGTCGGGTGCTCGGGTTTCATCTTTTCGTAAAGACGCAGCAGTTCAAGGTTGACCTCTTCCCCTTCGCCCAGAATAAACAGGTCAAAAAAGTCCGCCATTGGTTCGGGGTTACATACACAGGGACCTCCGCCGACCACTATAGGTGTAAGCGATGTTCGGTCCTTTGCAAGCACAGGCAGTCCTGCAAGGTCAAGCATCTGCAAAACATTATTGAATGAAAGCTCGTATTGCAGAGTGAAACCTATAAAATCAAAAACCTTTATAGGATCCAGACTTTCAAGCCCATAAAGCGGTATATCGTTTTCACGCATGAGAGTTTCAAAATCAAGTTCGGGCATGAAAACTCTCTCGCACCACCAGTTCGGCACCTGATTTTTCAGCCCGTAAAGTATCTTCATGCCAAGGTGCGACATACCAACATCATAGGTATCGGGAAAGCAGAACGCAAAACGAACATCCACCTTATCCCTGTCTTTGACAACGCTGCCGATCTCGCCGCCGATATAACGTGCAGGCTTCATGGCTTTCAGCAGTATTTTATCAAGCTTGTTCTTGATCTCTTCCATACATATCTTCCTTTGATAATTTCTTTATCCTGACATAATAGTGTTCTTCATCCTCGTGATGTATGTATCCGCCGATCTTCAGCATACATTTAAAAGATGGCGCATTGCTTTTCTCTACACGCAGATATATCTCATCCTCGGGAATTATCTTCGAGGCTTTTATAACAGCCATTTCAAGCAGTTTAACACCCAGACCTTTTCCCCTGAATGCAGGGGCGAGATAATAGCCGATGTGTCCGCTGCCGTTAACAAGGCTCTTGCAGAGGTGGTGCCTTATCCTGACCTCACCTGCTATATTATCATCGACCCAAAAGTAATAATATGTTTCAGGTACATATCCTTCGGGCAGACCCACACCGTTCTCCCAAGCTTTAAGCTTCGGTAAAACAGAGCTCTTGTAATCTTCAAGGCTGCAACCGTGAAATTCATTGGTATATCCGTTTATATTTTCGGGTATATCCCTGAACAAAAGGTATTGAGCGTTGACATCCTCACTATTAAGTTTTTTCAGATACATCATGCTCTCACCTCATTTTTTCACTTAAAAAATCATATCCAAAAGCCATAAATGGTTGTTTAACTCTATCAACTCACCATATGACGTTCTTTCAAAAGTGTTGTCATGAAGTCCGTTCAGTATGGCGGCGACCACAGACGGCGTTACCGCAGAAGGCACTTCAAATGGCAGCAGAAATATCCCCTGCTTAGATTTTTCAGTATTATAAGAAATATAGCAGAAAGGTCTTTCGATCTTTCCATAGTTTTCATAGGGACTCAAGGGAACTCTGATGCGCATATCTTTTTCATGATCGCAGATATGCAGTATTGGCCAGCCGCCTTCCTTTTCCGACATAACATACCAGATGTATTCTCTGCCGTTAACAGTTATGCGGCGGCGGTTCTTAGTGCGTATCGCCATTACAGCACCCCCTCTATCCATATTATAACATGACCATACGCAAAAATCAACAAAAAATTTCCGATGCCCCGAAAGACATCGGAAATACGCTCAAAGATCAAATTCAAGACCCTCGCCCAGTTTAAACGAATAGATATAGCTGCTCTTGACTTTTTCGCCCAGCAGCAATTCAAATGCGGCTTTATACAGCATAAGCTGTGTACCGTATTTTTTCATATCATCAGCTGATCTGAAATTATCTGTCTTATAATCTACCAGCACCCAGCCATCATCTTCTTTAAAGATACAGTCGGCTATGCCTTGGATATAACCATCTGAGGTAGTATAGTCCTTAAGTTCTTCCGTAAGATCAAGATCCCTTACGGATGCAAGGAATTTCTGCTCTCGCCTAAGATCACTCGATCGGCGCATACGCTCAAAGAAATCCGATCTTACAAATGCTTCAAGCCTTTCAACATAAACTCCACGGGCTTCCCTTTCACTCATCCTGCCGCTGCTTTTTAAGCGTTCAAGCTCGGCCTTAACACTTATATAGGCCTTTTCATAGTCAGCCATCTCCATGAATTTATGGGTGTAGGTTCCACGTTCGGCTGCGGTCAGTTTATCGAGTTCATCGGAAAGTCTCGGCAAGTTCGGGAAAAATTCGGGGTGCTTATCACCAAGCAGCTTTTCTTTTTCAGCCGAAACTATCTCGGTGACCGTAAGTTTTGCAGGCAGGAATCTTTCGGGACTGTCATACCTGAATTCGTACTTTTTGCGCAGCTGCCGAACTAATCCGGGATCTGATGACGAGATGTTTTTAAGCTCGTCCGTAACAGCCTGCGCCGCAATTTCCTTGCGGTCTTCACAGATATGATACTCATAGCTTATATTCATTGCAGCCTCGCTTACGGGTACAATATCGAGCGCCATACCAAGCCAATCCTCCAGAGGTCCACGCTCAGGCATTTTTGCAAGGCTCATCACTGTCCATGCAAGGGCAGTTTCCTGCTCGTTAGCTATTTCTGCCGAAACGTGTTCATCATAAGCCGATGCCCTGACAGCTTCACGCAGAGAATCCATGAGTTTATCGGAAGATACTCTGCCTGTTTTCTCGGAAGAGCATACAATGAAAAGCTTTTCCTTGGCACGGGTACAGCCCACATAGAAGAGCCTCATTCGCTCACTCTTCTGTTCCTGTTCGATCACATCTGACAGGTAGTCCTCATACAGATCGACACGCTTAACATTCAGCCTGCGGTCTTTTAGCGCAAATGCACAGCCCAGTGATTTATGGAGTTTCAGCTTGCCGCTGCTGTCATTGCGGATAAGTTTCTTTGAAAGTGTACATAAGAACACGAAAGGATATTCAAGACCCTTAGATTTGTGATATGTCTTGACATTGACGGAATCACTGCCCGCAGTCACTGAGACAGCATTTTTAAATGCCTTGTCATTGCCAGATACAGAGTCTATAAATCTAAGGAAACCTGTAACGCCCTCATTTCCGCTGCGCTCATAATCACCTGCATATTGCAGCAGCAAACGCAGATTGGCACGTTTTTTAGCGGAATCAAGATAAAGTGATGTAAGTCCCATAAGGTCTGTCACATCAAATATCCTGCGCACCAGCTTTTCAAGGCTCATACTCATGGAACAAAAACGCAGCGACTCCACAAGTTCAAAAGCCTCTTTGCACTTGTTTTGCAAAACAGCGCTGCCCATATCCACATACTTTGCATATTTAACATCAGTTTCAGGCTCACGGGCTGCACCTGTGAGTACCTGATAGATATGGTTCATTTTATAGCTGTTCTTCACACGACAGCGCTGACGAACTTCTGCCATTTCATCGGGTGAAAAGTTCATTATCGGTGAGAGCATCACAGCCGCCAGAGCTATATCGTTCATAGGATTATCAACTATTCGCAGCATATCCAGCGCAAGTGAGATCTCTCTTGACTTTATATATCCTTCTGTATCTTCGCAGAAAGCCTGCAAGCCAACTGTAGACAGCGCCTTTGTGACTTCACGAATATTATCGTTGGTATTAACAAGCACGCAGAAATCCGATTGTTTGCAGGGACGATCCTTACCATCTTCACAGACGGGAGCGCCCGAATCTATCAGTTTTCTTATCCTTATAGCTGTCTGATAAAATTCCTCGGGTATCTTAGCAATATCAGGTTCATCAGGCTCATTGACCAGCATTATTTCCGCAGGACAAGGTCTGTCGGTATATGAAGCACCAAGTTCAAGACGCTCATCTTCATTATAATCCACCTGACCGCAGCCCGATGACATCATGGTACTGAAAATAAAGTTCGAGATATCCAGCACTTCACGGCGGCTTCGGAAATTCTTCCTGAATCTTATATGTTCAAGCTCGGGATTATCATCACGCTGAGCCTGTTCGATACAAATTTTAAATAGTTCCGGATTGGTCTTTCTGAAACCGTATATCGCCTGCTTCATATCACCTACGATAAAGGTATTGCTGCCCATCAGCGAGAGATCGTCCGTATCTGAAACAGATTTGAAGATTATTTCCTGTATATCATTGACATCCTGATACTCGTCGATCATGATTATCTTATAATATCCGCCAGAACGTATCTCCTCGGCAAGCTCAGTGCGTTCAAAGCCTTCCTTAGTTTCTTTTACCAAAATATGCTTGGTCATAAGTTCGATGTCATTGAAATCCACCGCATTCTTTTCAAGCTTAATGTCATAAGATACTTCACCCACACGCTTTTCAAGTCTGCATAGGGCTTTAAAGACCTCTTCTGCCTGAATAAGATTGTGCCTGAGATGTTCCTTGGAAAGCTCCAGTCCTCTTGAACCCTTGGTAAGAAGTTCACGCACAGCATCTATATCTGCTTTATAGCGCACCTTCATATCGCCGAAAATGCTCTGGACATCTTCGGGCAGCTTTTTTGATACAATGATATTTTTATATTTTGGAGTCTCTATCTTGCCAAGATCCTCATATGAGCGATGCGCACAGGCAAGTTCGTAGGAATTATATATATCGGCACATACCTGCATATTGAATTCGAGTGTTCCTGCACACTTTTTGAACTCGTATGTATCCTTGTCCATCTTGATAACATAATTATAGCAATAGCGTGCATCTTCAAGCTTACTGTGAGCCTGACGCAGTATGCGCTCAAACCTTTTGAATGAAGCTTCATATATCTCATCAAAAAAGCTGTCATCTACAAAATGTTCGCAGGTATCTGCTATCCATTTATCCACATGGCAGATCGACCTCAGATGCCCGTGAAGCTCCTTTACAGCTTGTTCAAGTACGCCTTCTTCGATCGGGAAATAATTATCGAGCAGCTTATACTCCTCGGGATCGTTAAGACAGAGTTCCTCCGCTGCCTGTTCAAATGCAGTCTTGAAAATATTTTCACGTTCTGCATCGGCAAGAATTTTCAGTCCGCCTACAAAGTCAAACTGATTCAGGTTCTCCTTGACCATATCAAAGCAGAAAGAATCAATGGTTGATATCCTTGCAAGCTGTACCAGATCCTGCTGTTTCAGCAGCCATGGGTCATCAGGGTCTTCCGCAAGCTTTTTAGCAAAGGCTGCTGCAAGTTTATCACGCATCTGCGCAGCTGCATCAATGGTAAAAGTAACCGCAAGGAGCCTGTCCGCAGGTATCTTCTTTTTCTTATCGGTCAGCAGCCTGATTATCCTTTCGATAAGAACAGCAGTTTTACCACTTCCTGCCGCAGCAGATACCGTCACTCCCCTACCGTAGGAATTTATGGCTTTTTCCTGATCTTCCGTCCAACTGACACCCATCACTCTTCCTCCTTTCCGCTTATTTCTTTTACTATCTCATCGAGTATCTGTTCCATCTTCTTGTCATCACCGCTAATCACATCATCGGGGTATGCTCTGCCGCATATACCTGAATAATCGCAGTTTCTGCAAACATTCTCCAGTGGCTTTGCATCTATATCACCATCAAGCAAACGGTCTCCGTACTCGATGACCTTGCGCTTTGCAAAGATCCTCATGGCAGTGAATTTTGGGTCTTCCATAGTCATACGGCTAAGGGCGCTGCCGTTTATCGTATGATCCAGTACCTTGTTTACTTCCGAACCGCCCGATATCTTGCCCTTTCTCGAAAAGGCATTTATCGCAGATTCACAGGCGGCTGAATAAAGTACATCTTCCGAGAGTTCGCAGTCCTCCGAAAGTTCTTCCCTGTCATCGGTAAGTTTCAGATAGAAAACGCCTGCCTGTTTTAGATCACCATTGGGATTCACAGGATTTCCTGTTTCCAGAAGAATAGATAAATAAACAAGCATTTGCAGATCAAGTCCACAGTAGAGATCGGCAAGACTAAAGCTTACCTTTTTGCGGAACTTATAGTCGATTATCCTGACAAACTTCTCGCCGTCTTCATTTTCGTAAATATCCGCACGGTCTATAGTACCGATAAGTACGATATGCCTGCCGTCTTTGAGAGTTAAATCAAGATGGTTGGTGCCTTCCTCTGCCGTCAGTTTAAATTCGGTCACAACAGGTGCAAATTCACTGTTAGCAAGTTCACGCTGTACATATTTGACTATATTGAAAGTCTGGTGCTTCATATCATCAAAGCGATAGGCAAAAGTCTCATTCTTGCCGAAATCTCCGCCAAAATCGTTATTGTAATATTCATCAAAGCATCTGTCTATAAGCGCTGTTATATCATCATCTTTCATGTCAAGGAATTTTTTCTTGGCTTGCGCAGGATCACCCGATGAAGTATCTATGGCATTTTCCAGTACACTGTGGACCATGATGCCCTTATTCATGCCGTTTATCTCCATCTTGCTTTCCTTATAGAGCCTCAGCCCGTAATTACAATAATACATGAATGGGCATTTGAAGTAATTATCAAGCTTAGTGGGTGAAACTTCCGCTGTCTCTTTACCGAAGAAAAGCTTTTCGGCATTATCATGTTCAAGCTTATATGCTTTGCCCGAATTATTCTTCCTGAGCGAGGTTATCTTATCAAAATAATAAGGTGAGCCCATCAGCGAATCATATATGCTTTTAACCGAAACACTGTCATCACGGGAATGTTCGATATATTTTATATAAGCAGTATTATATGAAGTGCAAAAAAAGTCCACAGGCAGCTTATTTATCTGTTCTGTAGTAACACCCAGTATCTCCTTTACTTCCCTTACCAGCATAGAAGGACGCTTTTCATTTCCAAGCAGATCGGACTTCGGGTATGTGATATAAAGCCTGTCAGAAGGCGCACTCAAAGCGGTATACGCAGTAAGGCGCTCGTGTTTAAGATCATTGAGCACGTTTGCTTCTATCACAATATCCTCGCTTAGACGGAGAAGCTCTTTTTCGTGTTCGGTTATAAGACCTGTACTGCCCACAGCCGCAGGGAAAACTCCATCATTGACCTGTGCGGCAAATACGGCTTTAACATCACCTATCCTTGATCTTGCTGCATCGATCACACGTACACAGTCAACCTTCTGCGGGGGATCGGAGATCTTCATCTGAGAGAGCATGACACTGTACAGCTCATAATAACGGCGCAGACTTATCTTTTCATCGCCCAGTATCTCATAGATAGATCGCACAGCTGAAAGGCTCATTGTCCACAGCTGTTTCAGCCCACGGGAAAGTTCTGTCTCGGTCTCATTATCCGAGGTACTTACCCTTCTTACCAGTGAATAGGTCTGCTCGGAAAGTCTTATATCACCAAGCAGATCGTAAAATGCCCTTGATATAGCGGCAGCGGTAGAGTCTGCGCAGGCATCCCTGAATTTAACAAGCGGCGCCATTACTTTTTCACGCAGTTCGTTGATACGTTCAAGGCTTGCTCCGCCTGAAGTCGGTGCAGTAAATGGCGAGAGCCACATATCACCGTCAACGCCCCAACGGATACAGTAATCTTCAAGATCACAGATCTCATAATTGAGCAGTCCGTACAGAGGTGATTTTATAAGCTTCATTATATTTTCTGTGCGGAATTTACGGGTCAGCACTGTTCTGAAAACAGCATTTATGTAATGTACGATGGCGGATGCATCAACACTGTCACGGCGGTCAATAAAAAACGGTATATCATATTTTTCCAGTGCGCTGCCTATAACAGGTGCAAAGCTGCCAAGTTCACGTACAGTAATAACGATATCGTTAAAACTATAACCTTCTTCACGGACAAGGCGGCAGATCTCTGCACAGATAAAATCAGCTTCCTCATAGGTATCATCAGCAGAAAGCACCCTTACAGTCTTGCTGTTTGCAGTATACTTTACCCTGTTGAAATCAAACAGGTGCTCACTGAGATGCATGATATCCATGGAATTTGCGTTGTTATCATCAGCTGATGAGAATAGCAGCTGCTTATTGTGTGCCCGAGCCATATCGGTTATAAGCTGCTGAGTCTTTACAGTAACGTCAAAAGGATGAGTCTTGCAGGTCCTGATGACTTTATTATCCAGCAGCAGCGAGACAGTAACATTATCAGCCGAGGCTATACAGGTATCAAGGATACGGCTTTCATCATAGGAGAACCCTGTGAAAGATGATATAAATACACTCATACCCTTAAAATATCCACGTTCTGCCGAAAGCACTACAGCTTCCGCCATGGCAGAAAGTGAATCCTGCATACCCGAATTTTCCAGCTCATCAAGATACAGCCTGTAGATCTGAGAAAGATCCACAAGCTTCAATGATACCGAACCATTCAGTCTTTCCGCTGCAAGCTGTAAAGCTTCGGGCGCTATACCGCTTTCACGCAGCTGTGTCACCAGTGAGATGAGTTCACTGATAAAAGAGGGCTTGTTCAGGCTGTTGCGATAGAACTTTATACTGCCGCTTTTCGAGAAATTCCTGACAGCTTTATACATCAGGATGATACGAGCGTTCTCATTCGCCTGATCCTTAGCTGCTGCACCGTATTCGCTGCCTATCAGTTCAGCCAGACGATTGAAGCCCGTGGTCGTTATACTGTTGAAACTCTGTGCGCCCATGGCTTCATAAAGTCTTTTGTCGTACTCAAATGAAAACTGATCGGGAACTATCACAAGTACCCTCTCACCTTTATTTGCAGCTGCACATATCCTTTCGATAAAAATATCCTCACGGCTGCTGCGTGCACCGCCCGTTATAAGTTCTACCATCAGCCCGACCTCCTTATATAGCTGTTACAAGTATATCATAACCCAAAAGATATGTCAAGGAAGATGTGTCCATAAAACTGTACATCTCAGCCGATATGTTCTTTTATTAACTCAACTATACGCAGCTTTAATTCCACTTCACAGTCTGCATCTATGACCGATAGGCCACAGACTTCTTTACACTCTGTCTCATCAAAAGATACAGCCTGAGACGGCAGGAACGAAAGAGGTTTTACCGGGTCATCTGTTGATAAAACAGTGAATGCAAATGCCGCAGCTATGCTGATAATTAGTTTTTTTGATACTGACATAAAAACACTCCCATAAAGATCTTATGACCTATTATGGGAGCATTCGTTATACTTTATTCAATTGCCGAAAACTTGTCTTGCGATATCCACAGACTGCTTAGCGTCCTTTGAATAGAAATCTGCACCTATCTGTTCGGCATAGTCAGGTGTTACCACCGCACCGCCGACCATTATCTTGCAGTCCACATTGTTTGCACGCAGCAGCTTGATGGTCTCTTCCATGCTGACAAGAGTAGTAGTCATCAGTGCCGACAGACCCACAAGTTTCACATCATTTTCTATTGCTGCATCAACAACGGTCTGATAATCCACATCTTTTCCCAAA
Source organism: uncultured Ruminococcus sp. (assembly GCA_902788785.1). Taxonomy (GTDB): domain Bacteria; phylum Bacillota; class Clostridia; order Oscillospirales; family Ruminococcaceae; genus Hominimerdicola. Next base: position 56,866 of record CADALT010000006.1, on the reverse strand, counting down.
TCAATAACATCATAGCCATAGTTTTCAAGCAGTACCTTGACGATATTCTTACCGATATCGTGTATATCGCCCTTGACCGTCGCAAGGATGATCTTGCCCTTTGATACACTGTCTCCGCCTTCACTGAGCATCTTCTGTTTAATGACTTCAAAGCAAGCCTGAGCCACACCTGCGGTCTGTATAAGCTGAGGGAGGAATATCTTGCCTTTTTCAAACTGCTCGCCTGCTTTATCCAATGCCGGAACGAGCATCTCATTTATTATGACCATGGCATCGGTGGTCTCAAGCAGTTTCGCAGTAAGTTCAGCACCCTCGCCTTTAAGACCATTCTCGATAGCATAGGGCAGGTCGATGTCGGATCTTTTCTCAGCTTTCTTTGCAGGAGCGCCATCCTCTGAACCGTAATGTGCGATAAAGTCAACGGAGTTCTTGTCTATATTCGTCAAAAGCTTATATGCCCTGACAGTTGCCGTCATTGAGTCGATATTAGGGTTCATTATTGGCAGGTCAAGTCCGCTTGTCAGGCACATCATAAGGAAATTATGGTTAACTATCTCACGGCTGGGCAGACCAAAGCTGATATTCGATACGCCAAGCACTGTCCTGAGTCCCAATTCCTCTTTAACACGGCGCACCGCATTGACGGTCTGCATAACATTTTCCTGCTCTGCGGAAGCGGTAAGAGTCAGGCAGTCGATATAGACATCTTCCTTGCGGATGCCTATTGCCATGGCTCTGTCAAGTATCTTCTTTGCCAGCTTGAAACGCTCATCAGCTGTCTTTGGTATACCGTTTTCATCAAGAGTCAGTCCCACCACTGCTGCACCGTATTTTTTCACCAGAGGGAGAATAGTGTTCAATGATTTTTCCTCTGCGTTCACAGAATTCACTATGGGCTTACCGTTATACACTCTCAGTGCAGCCTCCATGACCTCGGGGATAGTTGAATCAAGCTGAAGCGGAGTATCAACAACGCCCTGCAAAGCCTTGACAGCTTTGACCATCATTGCTTTTTCGTCAATAGCAGGCAGTCCTACATTGACATCAAGTATATCGGCACCGGCGTGTATCTGCTCTATAGCCTGTCCGAGTATGTAATCTATATCGCCCTCCAGAAGAGCCTGCTTAAAACGCTTTTTACCTGTCGGATTTATTCTTTCACCTATGATACGAGGCTGGTCGATAACAACAGTCTCAACCGCAGAACAGCATACCGCAGGAATATGTACATCCCTTTTAACATATTTTTTGTCAGCCAGCATTCTTTTAAGCTCGGAGATATACTTTGGGTCAGTACCGCAGCATCCGCCTATCACCTTGATTCCCAGCGGTATAAGTGCTTCTGCCAGTTCAGCAAATTCCTCTGCGGAACAATTATACTCGTTGGTAACAGGGTCGGGCAGACCTGCATTAGGCTTTACGACCACAGGAAGAGTAGTCCACCGGCATATCTTTTCGACTACAGGATAAAGCTCCTTGGGTCCCAATGAACAGTTTACACCCAGCGCATCAACACCCAGTCCCTCAGCTGTGATACACATGGCGCTTATATCAACACCTGTGAATGTACGCATATTCTCCTCAAATGTCATGGTACACATTATGGGAAGCTCGCTGTTCTCTTTTGCCGCCAGTATAGCAGCTTTAAGCTCGTAAAGGTCTGTCATGGTCTCAAATACAACCACATCGGCATCTTTACCTGCAATGATCATTTCTTTATAGATATCATAAGCTTCTTCAAAAGTCAGTGTGCCCGTAGGTTCAAGCATATGACCGATAGGTCCTATGTCAAGAGCGACCAGCGTATTATGACCTTCGGTTGCTTTACGTGCAAGCTTTATACCCTCACCGATGACCTTATCAACAGGATAGCCGCACTTTGCAAGCTTCAGCCTGTTAGCGCCGAAGGTATTGGCATATATCACATCGGAACCTGCATTAACATACTGAGTATGTATATCTATGAGCCACTCGGGCTTTTCGAGGTTCATAGCTTCGGGAGTTTCTCCCATTTTCAACCCCTTAGCCTGCAGCATAGTACCCATTGCGCCGTCAAGGATAACAAATTCCTTATTCTTTAAAAGTTCTCTAAATCCCACAATGCTCGCCCCTTTTCCTGAATTGACAGACATCTTTCATATTACATATCGAGCATCCTTGTCTGCCTTTGGATATCTCGTGTTCACTTAACCCTATTATTGCTGTTACAGATTTTCTCGGTGTCATGATATTATTCTGCGTCACGTTAAGACCTATCCGCTTTGGTGCTTGCAGAACTTCAAGAAAACTCCCCTGTATATCCAGCGAAAGATCACCATAGCCCGGCGAGAACCGCCATGTGCGGTAATAACCCTTAAGTTCGGCATCAAACTGTTCTTCTGCTGCATCACAGACCTGTTCGACCGTAGCACTTGCAAGAAAATCAGTCATTACAGCCCTTGTCATATCGGTAGCTTCATATCGGCGTATCAGTCTGTCTGCCTGTGCGGAAAGAGTTGCCGCCATAAGCACGCATTTTGTACACCCTGCAAGATGTTCGGATATGGACTTACCTTTCAGTTCGAGAGATGTACCGCAAACCGCCATACCGTTGTCAGATGGCTTTATCTCAAATACATGATAGACAAAGCAGGGCTTTATAACAGCAATAAGCTGATGCTCGCACTCATCCATAACAGCACGTACTTTCTCATCCGCCGGAGTATCACGGTAGCCCATATACCTGAGCGCTTCATCTTTATTAAGAATTTCAAGCACTACCCGACCGACTCCGCCCATACAAAACTCACCCCCGAACATTCTTCAAATAAGTATTATAACATATTTCATATCAAATGTAAAGACAAAAAAACATACAGTCCTGTAAGATATTGACAACATTTTTTTTATATGTTATACTGTTAAAAAAATTGGAAGGATGGCAAATATGAACTTTAATAGAAAAATAATTGCAGCTGCGCTTATATCAAGCATCATATCGCTTGTTAACTGTTCAAAAACCACTGAAACTGTTTCCGACAGCACCACAGAAACGACCTCAGCGGTATCTACAACAGTTATATCAGAAATAGAAGATACTCTCAAATACAAAGTTACCGACCCATTCACTTATAAGGTAGGTAAGCCTGAAATACTGGATAATTCAGATACTATTAAGACAGTTTATTTTTATCGTGACAGCAAAAAAATATTCGGACAACTTTATCTGCCATCTAATAAAGGCGATCATCCGCTGGTAATAATATCCTCGGGACAGGCGGCTTCATACAAGATATATACCGATGAAGCCAAAAGCTTTGCGGATAACGGAATAGCCTGCCTGATATTTGATTTTACGGGCAGCGGTGAACTTTTTACTTTCACAAGCGGTGTACAGAAAAGTCTGAGCTATGGCGACGGCACACAGATAACAGTACTTACAGAAGTCGCTGACCTCAATGCTATAATAGACAGCCTGCCTGATTTTCCTGACATTGACGAAGAAAATGTATTCCTCTTCGGGCACAGTCTTGGTGGACTATCCTCCACATACATAGGATGTTCCCGTTCTGACGACATAAAAGGCATGATGCTCATTGAACCAAGTTATGCTTATCCCGACTATTCAAGAGAGACCTCACCCGATCTTTCAAAAGTACCTGATGTTATAACCGACACAAGTTTGTATAATGTTGAAGTCGGCAAACAATTTGTTGTGGATATGCAGTCGGTGGAGATATACGATAAGATGCCTGATTATGACAAAGACGTACTGATACTTTTAGGAACAGAAAAAGACAGTCTTGGGGCAACAAATCATGAATACTTCGACCGTGCCGCCAAAACTTTCCCTTGTGCCGAAGTTACCGAGATAGATGGTGCAGATCATTATTTTCAAGGTGAATACGGCGAAAAAGCTATGGAGCAATTTATCAAATTCGTACAAGAACATATATGAAAAATAGCTTGACACCGATATCATTATATCAGTGCCAAGCTATTATTATGTTATTTAAATATGTCCTTGAGCTTTTCGAGCTTATCCTTGAATGTATTGCGCTTAGCATAGTTCTTCTCGCCTAAGGACTTCTCGAATTCTCTGAGCTTTTCTTTCTGCTCCTTATTGAGGTTCCTTGGAACTTCAACATTTATACGCACGTAATGATCGCCGTAATCAGAACGGTTAAGGCGCTTGATACCCTTGCCCTTGAGTCTGAACACAGTATTGTTCTGTGTGCCCTCGGGTACTGTATATTTTACTTTCCCGCCTACAGTAGGAACAGTTATGTCATCGCCCAGAGTAGCCTGAGCATAGGTTATGGGGATATCCGTCCAAACATCGTAGCCGTCACGCTCGAATATCGGGTCGGGACGTACCGAGATATTGATATGCAGATCACCGCTGGGACCGCCGTTTGTTCCTCTGTGTCCCTCGCCTGCAACTCTAAGTGTCTGTCCATCATCAATACCTGCAGGGATATCTATATCACGCTCAACAGTCTTCTTGACCATACCCTGTCCGCCGCAGCACTTGCAGGGATTATCAACTACCTTACCCTTACCGCCGCAGCGTGAGCAAGTGGCAGTCTGGGAGATATTACCAAAAGGAGTTCTCTGACTTATCCTAACTGTACCCGTACCATGACAATCAGGACAAGTCTTTGGAGATGAACCTGCTGCTGCGCCCAAACCGTTACAATCGGGACAAGTCTCGTTCCTGCTGTATTTCATCTTGACCTTTTTGCCTGTGCAAGCCTCCATGAAATCTATTGTGAGATTTGCACGGATATCGCCGCCTCTTCTTGGCGCATTGGGGTTAGCAGCTCTTCCGCTGCCGCCAAAACCAAAGCCTCCGAATATAGAGTCAAAGATATCGCCCATATCAGTAAATCCGCCAAAGCCGCCTGCGCCTGCGCCTGCACCGTAATTCGGATCAACGCCCGCATGACCGAACTGGTCATACTTCGCCCTCTTTTCAGGGTCAGAAAGTACCTCATAAGCCTCGTTTACTTCCTTGAACTTTTCCTCACACTCTTTATCTCCCGGGTGCAGATCGGGGTGATACTGCTTGGCAAGCTTACGGAAGGTCTTCTTTATCTCATCGTCGGAAGCACCTTTCTGTACGCCCAGGACTTCATAATAATCTCTTTTATCTGCCATATATATCGCTCCTAAAGGTCTATGTCAAACTATACCGCAAAATGCACTTATGGTATAACGATGAGATCCCATCGCCCGATAGGTGCATTTTACGTAAGCTTAGCATATGCCCTCATCCCGAAGAACGAGGGCTGCCGTCATTATATTTTTAATTAGTCTGCGTCGGTGAACTCTGCATCGATGACGTCGTCATCTCCGCCCTTGCCTGCATCAGCAGCACCTGCGTTAGAGCTCATGCCGCCCATGTTCATGTTGTTGGGATCAAAGCCCTGTGCGCCGCCTGCTGCAGCACCTGCCTGCTGGTAAACCTTTGCTGCGATCTGGTTGAAGGCTTCCTCAAGATCCTTGTTCTTAGTCTTAATAGCCTCGATATCTGTGCCCTTGAGAGCTTCCTTAAGCGCTTCGATCTTAGCTTCGCAATTGGACTTATCAGCTGCATCTACCTTATCACCGAATTCCTTCAGAGCCTTCTCTGTCTGGAATACACGCTGGTCAGCTTCGTTTCTGGTATCTACCTCTTCCTTCTTCTTAGCATCTTCTGCTGCAAAAGCTTCAGCTTCCTTTACAGCCTTGTCGATGTCTTCCTTAGACATATTTGTAGAAGAAGTGATAGTGATGTTCTGCTCCTTACCTGTACCCAGATCCTTAGCGGAAACATGAACGATACCGTTGGAGTCGATATCAAATGTTACTTCGATCTGAGGTATACCTCTGGGAGCAGGAGCGATACCGTCAAGTCTGAACATACCCAGCTGCTTGTTGTCCTTAGCGAACTCTCTCTCACCCTGCAGTACGTTGATGTCAACGGCTGTCTGGTTATCGGAATAGGTAGAGAAGATCTGAGACTTCTTGGTAGGTATAGTTGTATTTCTTTCGATCATCTTTGTAGCAACACCGCCTGCTGTCTCGATAGACAGTGACAGAGGTGTAACGTCCAGCAGAAGCAGGCTGTCCTTAGCGTCACCTGCGAGGATACCGCCCTGGCAAGCTGCACCGAGAGCAACGCACTCATCAGGGTTGATGCCCTTGAAAGGATCCTTGCCAATGAACTTCTTAACAGCTTCCTGAACTGCGGGTATTCTTGAAGAACCGCCGACCATCAGGACCTTCTGGAGTTCGCCTGCGGAGAGACCCGAATCGGACAGTGCCTGTCTTACAGGACCCATTGTAGCTTCTACCAGATCAGCTGTCATCTCATTGAACTTAGCCTGAGTAAGTGTCATTTCCAAATGCTTTGGACCTGTTGCATCAGCTGTGATGAAGGGCAGTGAGATAGTAGATGATGCGGTGGAAGAAAGCTCGATCTTAGCCTTCTCAGCAGCTTCCTTCAATCTCTGCATAGCCAGCTTATCAGCAGTCAGGTCAACGCCCTCAGCTGTCTTGAACTCAGCTACCATCCAGTCGATTATCCTCTGGTCGAAATCATCGCCGCCCAGCTTATTGTTACCTGCTGTAGCCAGTACCTGTGTAACGCCGTCACCCATCTCGATAACGGATACATCGAATGTACCGCCGCCCAGGTCGTATACCATGACCTTCTGATCCTCTTCCTTATCGATACCGTAAGAAAGCGCAGCTGCAGTAGGCTCGTTGATGATTCTTCTTACATTCAGACCTGCGATCTGACCTGCATCCTTAGTTGCCTGTCTCTGAGAGTCAGTGAAATAAGCAGGAACTGTGATAACAGCCTCTGTTACCTTTTCGCCCAGATAAGCCTCAGCATCAGCCTTGAGCTTCTGGAGGATCATAGCGGAGATCTCCTGAGGAGTATACTCCTTATCGCCCATCTTTGCCTTATAGTCAGAACCCATATGTCTCTTGATGGAAATAACTGTGTTCTCATAGTTTGTAACTGCCTGTCTCTTAGCTACCTGACCTACAAGTCTGTCGCCGTTCTTAGAGATACCTACTACGGAAGGAGTAGTTCTAGCGCCTTCGCTGTTAGGGATAACGACTGCTTCGCCGCCTTCCATAACTGCTACGCATGAGTTAGTTGTACCAAGGTCTATACCAATGATCTTTGCCATAAAATATCATCCTTTCAAGTTATATAAATATCATTTGTTATTATCTTATCATGTCACTACGGATTTGCGACTACTACCATCGCATACCTTATGACCTTTTCGCCTATCCTGTAGCCCTTCTGGAAAACCTGAGCTACCACATTCTCACCGAGTTCGGGATCTTCTATCTGGTTGACTGCATTTGCCACATTGGGATCAAAAGTCTCGCCCTGAGGGTCTATCACTTCAACACCAAGTTTAGCAAGTACATCGTTGAACTGCTTGAAGATCATCTCGATGCCTGCCTTATAAGCTTCATCCTGAGTTTCTGTACCCAGTGCTCTTTCAAAATTGTCGATAACAGTAAGTATCTCCGCCACCGTATCGCCTTTGACCGAAGCCGACAGCTCCAGCCTTTCCTTAGCTGAACGCTTACGGAAATTATCGTACTCAGCCATGAGCCTTAAATACTTATCTTTAGTATCGTCAAGCTCCTTTTTCAGCTTTTCCTCTTCGCTCTCCTCAGGCTGTTCATTTTCCTCTTCAGCCTTTTTCTCCTCGGTGTCCTCAGCCTCTGCTGTATCGGTCACCGTCTCCTCTTCTTCCAACTGCTCTTCATTCTCAAGATCTGTAACCATTGACTGCGCCTGCCTTTCCTATAATTCTTTATCATCATCGGAGACGTCGTCACGCTGTGAGATCATATCGCTGATCCTTGATGTGAAGTACTCCAGATATGGGATAAACTTTGCATAATCGATCCTCATGGGACCTATAAGTCCCAACGCACCTGCGGTACGTCCGCCCTTTGAGAACGGTGAGGTTATTATCGACGAATTGTGTATCACAAAACCGTCCTTTTCAGGCGAGAACATAACGTTCAGCCCCGAGAACGTCCCGTCGATAAAATCCATAAGCTCTTTTTCATTATCAAGAAAAGAGATTATTTCGGTCTGATCGAAATCCTTACAGGTCAGCAGATTTTTCTGACCTTTTAAAATAACGCTCCGATCAAGTTCCTTAGTCATCTTAACAAGCTCTGATACCAAAGGTGAGAGGGTCATCATATATGTGCCCATCGCTTCGGTAAGCTTGCTTATATAATCATCAGACAGTTCCTCCAGCGGTACACCGTTGAGGTTCTGCTTTACGAAATTGTCAAAAAATTCAAGCTGTTCATGGGTCAGGTCGAATTCAAGTCGGCAGACCTTATTTTTGATCTCGCCGTTTGACGTTATCATAAGTATAACGTACATTCGCTTACCCGTAGGTATAACCTCGACCTTTGATATTATTGAAAACTTAGGCGTTGAATTCGCCACGACCGTAGCACACTTTGTAAGTTCTGCCAATGCAAGAGATGCTTTTTCCACCAGATCTTTTTCTGTAACGAAATCCTCGGGAAGCATCGCATCCAGTTCTTTTTTCTCATCCTCACTGAGAGGATCCTGCTCCATCAGTCTATCAACATACAGCCTGTAGCCTTTATACGTAGGCACTCTGCCTGCCGAGGTATGAGGCTGTTCAAGATAACCCTGTTTTTCGAGCTCCGCCATCTCATTCCTGATGGTTGCGCTCGATGCTTTCACATGGGACATTATCGCCTTAGAACCGACCGGCTCACCGCTGACAATGTACTCGTCCACGACCGCAGTCAATATTTTCAGTTTTCTGTCATCCATATGTTCACCATCCTGCCCGACCACATCATTTGATTTAGCACTCTTGGTTTTCGGGTGTTAGCACTCAATCTCTTTGAGTGCTAAGTATAGTTTATACCTTTTTTCAAATTTTGTCAAGGGCTTGCGACTTTATTTTTCTCCAAACTTTGCAAATTATCCTAACCTGTTCAGTGCATTTTGCACAAATCAGTTTCCGTCTTCCATGAAAATAGGATTTTTGAAGATAAAATAGACCCGTACAGGTCATTTAGCACCTGTACGGGTCTATTTCCAATATTACAATTTCTTTGCGGCTATATAAAATCTGTGTACATTAGCGCACACATATCCCTTTTGCTTTATCTCATTCTCTACAACCATAAGCTGTTCAAAGCATTTATCCACTGAAAAACCGACAAATTCCCATTCTATAATCTTTGCAAACCATACAAGAGCCGCAGTATCAAAAAATCTTATGGGCGGATGAGCTTCATTGCTTTCAAGAATTATAAATCCTGCGTTTTCAAGTTTTTGTAAGCAATGTGTCAGATCATGCCCCACATACTGTTTAGGCACATCGGGCAGCAGCATCTCCACAAGCTCACGGTCATTATCCTCGCCGACCTGTTGGGTTATAAACACACCACCGGGTTTCAGTACACGGTACAATTCACTTTCATCGTAAGAACCATGACGATCGATTATCATATCAAAGCTTTCATCATCAAAGGGCATATTCTTATGATCGTTCATTTCATGAAAATCAATACCGAGTTTAGCGAAACGTTCAAGGCAAAGCTTGACATTGGGTGGATAGCCCTCGGTTGCGCTTGTCAGCTCATGAGGGTGTCCCAAAGATAACAGGAACTCTCCCCCGCCTGTGTCAACATCAAGAATCCGGTCCGTTTTCCTAAGATACTTTTTTACCACATGAGCATAGTCCCAAGGCAGACTATCTTCCTCTGACTCATAGCGCCCCTCGATATAGCTGAAATCCCAGCCGATGATGTGAGCCTTTTCTTCTTCGCTTTTCCAGTATTCTCTTAATTCATTTATGTTCATTATAACTACTCCTTTAAATCTCAAAATTACACTTATATATTAAAGGTGCAGTTTATTTTGATAACTTAATAAAATCGCTCGGTACGGTCAGTTATCATAAACTGCACCGAGCAGTTACCTCGCCGCATCACCACGATCATCCTCCTTATATTTTAAGCAATTATACCATACGTCAATTTCTTTGTCAAGTCAAAACGCTGCGGGGATACCACAGCGTTTTGATACTTATTTCTTGCCGATACCGTTCTTTTTGAATACCAGTTTCATGCACAGTGGAGTCACCAGATAAATGAAACCATATGCCGCCAGAAGGCTGATGCCCAAAGATTTCAAAAGCATAGGCGCATAGTTTAACGGCGCACCGTGCGAAGTTGCCATCTTATATGCCATTGTCACCATGAGAAAAGTCATCAGTGGTGTGTATATAAGATCTGATATCAATGTTTCAAGCAGCCTTTTGGCAATGGTGCCGTTTTTGACACCCGCCTTGTCGCAAACCTTATCCGAGACCTTTTTCATCGGAATAAAAAGACCAACGATAATGCTGACAACAAAGCTTACCAAAAAACTCATGATGAAACCCGGCAGTGTGAACTGCCCGGAAGTGAACGTTCCGACGAAAGACAGCAGAAGACTTATGGTAGCCCCCATCAATAAGCCCATATCTCTGCCTATCTTCTTATCAATATTTTTATCCATAGCATCGACCCCCTAACCCCGAAATCAGATGTTATTTTCCAAGTGCAGCTATAGACTCCTCGATCTTAGCCATTTTCTCCTGAGCCTTTGCCAGCTTAGCCTTTTCAGCCTCTATCAGCTGCGCAGGTGCCTTTGCGATAAAGCCCTGATTAGAAAGCTTGCCGCTGAGGAAATCAATATCCTTCTGCACTTTCTGCTTATCTTTATTGAGTCTTGCCAGCTCCTTCTCAGTATCTACTATGTCAGAGAGAGGAATGAAGAAGCGAGCGCTGTCTGTAACAACGTTTACGCAGTCCTTCTCCTCACACTTATCCATAATTACGACCTCAGATGCAGATGCCAGTCTCTCAAAGAACATCTCGCCCTTTGCAAAAACATCCTTCTGCTCGGTCTCGATGAACAGTTTTGCCTTTACAGAGGGTGGAACGTTCATCTCGGCACGGCGGTTTCTTATACCCCTGATGCCTGCGATTATCTTCTCGAAATCAGCCTCATCTTCAGCAAATGTGAGCTTCTCATCATATACAGGGAAGTCCTGTACCATGATAGCGGAGCCATCATTTACCAGTGCCTGCCAGATCTCTTCAGTGATATAAGGCATGAATGGGTGCAGCAATTTGAGCATACCCTTCATTACCCATACTAGTACAGCCTGTGCAGTAGCTTCTGTCTCGCCGCCTGCGGCGATCCTGGGCTTTGTCAGCTCGATATACCAGTCGCAGTAGATATCCCATATGAAATCGTAAAGCTTAGATACAGCCACACCAAGCTCGAACTTTTCAAGATTCTCATTAACTTCCTTAGCCAGTGTATTGAACTTGGAGATCACCCACTTATCCTCTACATTGAGCTCGTCGGGAAGCTTGTCAGCCTTGAAATCATCGGGCAGATTCATCATAATAAATCTTGCAGCATTCCAGATCTTATTAGCAAAGTTTCTGGATGCCTTTACCTTATCCTCGATAAATCTCATATCGTTACCGGGAGCGTTGCCCGTAGCCAGCATAAATCTAAGTGCATCTGCACCGTACTGGTCGATGACCTCCAGAGGATCGATACCGTTGCCCAGAGATTTAGACATCTTTCTGCCCTGTGCATCACGAACAAGGCCGTGTATCAGAACAGTATCAAAAGGAACCTTGCCCATATTCTCCAGACCGCTGAACATCATCCTGATGACCCAGAAGAATATGATATCATAACCTGTTACCAGGGTATTTGTAGGATAGAAATACTCAAGATCCTTGGTCTTGTCAGGCCAGCCGAGAGTTGAGAAAGGCCACAGCGCCGAGCTGAACCAGGTATCCAGAGTATCGGGATCCTGTCTCATAGGCTTGCCGCACTTGGGACAAACCGCACTGTTCTCCTTTGTAACTACCATCTCGCCGCACTCATCGCAATAGAATGCAGGGATCTGATGGCCCCACCAGATCTGACGGGAGATACACCAGTCACGAATATTATCGAGCCAGTGGAAATAGATCTTATCAAAACGCTCGGGAACGAACTTTGTATCGCCGTTCTTAACAGCATCTATCGCAGGCTGTGCCAGAGGCTTCATCTTAACGAACCACTGTGTGGATACCTTAGGCTCAACTGTTGTTCCGCAGCGGTAGCAGGTGCCTACATTATGGCTGTGATCCTCGATCTTTACCAGTGCACCTTCCTTCTCCAGATCCTCGACGATCTTCTTTCTCGCCTCATATCTGTCCATACCTGCATAAGCGGGATATTCGTCAACGATAGTAGCATCGTCATTCATGACATTTATAACGGGCAACTTATGACGCAGACCTACCTCGAAGTCATTAGGGTCATGTGCAGGTGTGATCTTAACTACGCCTGTACCGAAATCCATCTCAACATAATCATCTGCTACAACAGGTATCTCACGGTGAACGATAGGCAGGATAACTGTCTTGCCTACCAGATGCTTATAACGCTCATCATTCGGGTTAACAGCCACAGCGGTATCGCCAAGCAGAGTCTCGGGACGAGTGGTTGCCAGTTCAACATAATCATCGCTGTCCTTGATCTTATATCTCAGATGCCAGAAATATCCGGGCTGATCTTCATATGTTACCTCAGCATCGGAAAGTGATGTACGGCACTTGGGGCACCAGTTGATGATACGCTCGCCCCTGTATATAAGACCTTTTTCATAATACTTTACGAAAACTTCCTTAACAGCCTTGGAGCAGCCTTCGTCCATGGTGAAACGTTCTCTCTCCCAGTCACAGGAAGATCCCAGCTTTTTCAGCTGTTCAACTATACGTCCGCCAAACTGCGCCTTCCATTCCCATGCACGCTTCATGAAGCCTTCTCTGCCCAGGTCTTCCTTGGTGATGCCTTCCTTGCGCATAGCCTCAACTATCTTAGCCTCAGTAGCTATGGCAGCATGGTCGGTACCGGGCAGCCAGAGTGTGCAGTAGCCGCTCATTCTCTTCCATCGTATCAGTATATCCTGCAAAGTCTCATCCAGTGCATGACCCATATGCAGCTGACCTGTGATGTTCGGGGGCGGTATAACGATCGTATACGGTTTCTTCTTGGGGTCGGGCTCGGCATGGAAATAATTTCCGTCAAGCCAGAATTTATAGATATTGTCTTCAACCTTATTAGGTTCATACAGCTTTGAAAGCTCTTTTTTCATTTTCGATTATCCTTTCATCAAATATTTTTTCCGAAGCATTCCCTGTCTCAGACTCGAACGCCGGGAAAAAGCTGAAAGGTATGCCTGATATTATCCATCTTAGTCCTTTCCTTCCAACCTACCGACCTTTGGCGAGAGTATATACTTTCAGCCATAATACGGCATTTTATACATTATATTATGACACGTTTTTCGCCCCTTGTCAAGGGGGCTAAAGATTTATCGTACATCTTCACAAAAAAACATGGGGCATATAAAGGTGATTTACCGAAATTTAACTTGACAGCAATATTCTGTTGATGTATAATGTAAATAGGTATCGGACATTTGATGTGGTGTTATTTTATGTCCGAAAAATAAGGAATAATGGAAATTTGGATTAACAGGAGTTGATTAAAATGCGAAAGACCAAGATAGTATGTACCATAGGTCCCGCAACCGATGACGAGAACGTACTCAGAGATATGATGAAAAACGGCATGGATGTTGCACGTTTCAACTTTTCTCATTCCGATCACTCAGTACATCAGCAGCGTTTTGAGACCATTACTCGTCTGCGTGATGAGATGGGCTTGAACATTGCAACGCTCATGGATACAAAAGGTCCCGAGATAAGGCTCAGGGATTTTAAAGATCACAAGCCCGTTGTGCTTGAGGACGGAAGTATGTTCACACTTACTTCCCGTGATGTAGAGGGGGATGAGACTATATGCTCCATCACATTCCCAAGTCTTGCAAAGGATATCTCCACAGGCACAAGGATACTTATAAATGACGGTGTCATCGAACTTAAAGCAGTAAAGATCAACAGTACGGATATACAGTGTGAGGTCATCCACGGCGGCACTGTTTCCGACCACAAGGGCATCAATGTTCCCGGTGTAAAGCTTTCAATGCCTTATATTTCCGATTCTGACATGGCTGACCTTGCTTTCGGTGCTAAGATGGGCTTTGATTTTATAGCAGCTTCCTTTGTAAGAACAGGTGCTGATGTCACATATCTCAGAAAATTCACACAGTCACTGGGCTGGTTCAACCCTAGGATAATCGCAAAGATCGAGAATGCCGAGGGTGTTGAGAACATCGACGAGATACTTGAAGTCGCTGACGGCATAATGGTCGCACGAGGCGACATGGGTGTTGAGATACCCTTTGAGCAGATACCTGCGATCCAGAAAGAACTCATACATAAGGCTTACAATGCAGGTAAGCAGGTCATCACTGCAACACAGATGCTCGAGTCAATGATAACCAATCCTCGTCCTACCAGAGCCGAGATAACCGATGTTGCCAACGCTATCTATGACGGCACTTCAGCTATCATGCTCTCAGGAGAGACTGCCGCAGGCAAGTTCCCCGTAGATGTTGTAAAGACCATGAGCCTTATAGCTGAAACTACAGAAAATGATATCGACTACATAAACAGGTTCCGCAAGCGTGACAATGTGGATCACCCCAGCATCACAGATGCTATTTCCCACGCTACAGTCACCACCGCCCACGACCTTAATGCAGCTGCGATACTTACCGTTACAAAGAGCGGACAGACCGCAAGAATACTCTCAAAGTACCGTCCCGACTGTCCTATCATAGGTCTTACCACAGATGAAGTGACCTGCCATCAGATGAATATGTCCTGGGGCGTTTACCCGGGTCTTATAGCAGAGATGGACAACACCGATGACCTCATCAAAAAGGCTATCGAAGCTTCTCTTGAAAACGGCTATATCAAAGAAGGCGATCTTGTGGTAATAACCGCAGGCGTTCCACTTGGAATGAGCGGAACCACAAATCTGCTCAAAGTCGAAAAAGTATGATAATACTAAGCGCTCCGTACTAATCCAGTGCGAAGCGCTTTTTTTCATACCGATGTATGGTCGGGTTTGTTTGCAGATACATCAAAAGTTTTACGGCGACATATTGTCAATGATGAAGTCACGCCTGACATTACAGGCACTAAAAATGCCGATGCCAGTGATACGATGAGTGTCAGAAGATCGGGTACTGCGGTCTGGAACATTTGACTTAGTACAGGAATGTATATCCCCGAAAAAAGCACCGCAGATGACACAGTGACCGCAAAAATGAGAAAACCATTATTGAACAGCGGAACTGTAAACAAAGTCTTTTCCTCAGATTTACACTCGAAAACGTGTATGAGCTGACTCATAACAAGAGTGATAAGTGCACCTGTTCTTGCACAGCGCAGAGTTTCTCCCGCTTTCAGAAGCAGAGTGAACGTTCCCAGTGTACATATACCTATAAGTAAACCTCTCAGAAGCATTCGCCCGAGCAGTCCGCCGATGAAAAAGCTGTCACTCTCTTTTCTCGGCATTTTCTCCATCACCGACTTTTCAGATGGTTCAAGCCCCAGTGCCACCGCAGGCAAACTGTCGGTAACAAGATTGACAAGCAATATCTGCGCAGGCAGCATGACCATAGGCAGTCCCATCATGATTCCGCCGAACATGGTAACGACTTCACCTATATTGCTGGATATCATATATCGCACGAACTTGCGTATATTGGCGTATATGGTCCTTCCGTCTTCAACCGCACCGACCAGTGTGGCAAAATTGTCATCAAGAAGTATCACGTCAGCCGCCTGCTTTGTGACTTCTGTTCCCTGCACACCCATAGATACACCTATGTCAGCTTCTTTGACGGCAGGCGCATCATTCACACCGTCCCCCGTCATGGCACATATATGACCCTTTGATTTGAAAGCTTTGATTATTCTTAATTTGTGTGCAGGTGTTACACGAGCAAAAACAGCACAGTTTTCAATTACATCGGCAAGCTTTTCATCGGTAATACGGTCAAGTTCCGCACCTGTCAGCACCAGACTTCCCTGCCGCATTATACCCACCCTGCGTGCCACAGCTGCAGCGGTAAGCTTGTGGTCACCCGTTATCATTACAGTACGTATCCCTGCACGAGCGCATTTACGAACTGCTTCTGCGGCTTCGGGGCGAGGCGGATCCTGCATACCCATAAGTCCGAGGAATATACAGCCCCCGCCTGTGATCTTAGAGAACGCAAGGACTCTCAGCCCTTCCGCTGCCATTGTATCACAGGTCCGTTGTATCAAAAGTTTATGAGCGGCTGTAAACTCCTCAACGCCCTTTGAGGTCAGACGTTTTATACATTCCGATATTACTGCGTCGGGACTGCCTTTTTTATAGGAAACTGTCTTTCCATCATTAGTTTTGCAAATAACCGTCATAGTACGGCTTTCGCTGTCGAATGGTATCTCATCTATTCGTTCAAGACCAGTATCGGCAGCAAAAATACCCAGTTCAGCCGCAGCAGTGATAAGTGCGCATTCTGTCGGGTCGCCCTGTGCAGTATAGTGCGGTTCGGTACGTTCATGATGTTCAAGCACAGCATTATTACATACAGCAGCGCATATCAAAAGTTCGTTAAGCTTTGTATCCTCAGATCTTTCAGCTTCATCATAACGTTTGCCTTCACCGTCCACCATAGCTGTTACTTTCATTTTATTCTGTGTGACAGTTCCCGTCTTGTCAGTGCATATGACAGAGGCACAACCCAGAGTTTCCACCGAGTGAAGCTTTCTGACCAATGCATTTCTTTTGAGCATCTTCCTTACTGCAAGTGAAAGTGCTATCGTCACCGCCGCAGGGAGACCTTCCGGAATGGCGGCGATAGCAATGGTTATGGCAGTCATGGTCATATTGAAGACGGGTTCGCCACGCAGCAATCCGCCGATAAAAACAAGTATGCACACACCTATGCAGATGATAGCAAGTGTCCTGCCAAGTTCGGCGAGTTTTTTCTGCAAAGGGGTAAGCTCCTCTCCGATACTTTCAAGCATCACCGAGACCCTGCCCATCTGGGTCGCTTTTCCTGTGGCAGTGGTACGGATGATCGCACTTCCCCTTGTTACAACCGTACCCATGTAGACCATATAATCTTTATTCAGTGAATTAAAATCCACCTGTGAGATACGCCCTGTTTTTACAGCTGCAGTTGTCTCACCCGTAAGTATCGACTCATCACAGCACAGCCCTTTACAGCTGATTATATATCCATCAGCAGGTACTTTATCGCCTGCTTCGATAGCAAAGACATCTCCTGTGACTACCTTTGAGGCAGGCAGCTTTTTTCTCACACCGTCACGGTAGACAAGCGCTGTTGGTGCAGTCATGGCTTCAAGCTTTTCAAGAGTCTTTTCACAGCGAAATTCCTGTATAAAACCGAGAAATGCGTTTATAACGACCACCGCAACGATAGGCACAGCATCCGAATACTGTCCGAGCAGCACCGACACCACCGCAGCACCTAAAAGTATCATGACCATAACATCATGGAACTGACCGAGAAAAATTTTCATCGGACCTTTTTTTCGTTTTGTGCCCAGTACGTTCTCGCCGTCATCTGACAGTCGCTGTGCGGCTTCATTCGAGGTAAGCCCCATATCATCGGCAGTTTTAGCCACGTACAGGTCTTCATCAAGCTTTTTTTCAAATATATCCAGCATATCAGTTTTCCTTTCTGTAATACAAAAAAACTCTTTGTACAATACTATGCTTGTCTTTGAAAAATATTCGCATGATAACCTAAACCATTCTTTCACTATTGACATTTGGAGCGATTTGTTATATTATTAAATAGGTCTTCTTCCGTTAAGTGTACAGCAGATTTCGGCAGAAGTCAAAGACGGCGTAACTCTCAGCTGTACGAGGGCGATAGTTAATGCAGGTACCAAACCCTGCCGCCGTACTTTCTTTTTTAATACGGGAGATATGGTATGGGCGGATATATTTTCGATATGCGAAAGCTGGTCGGACACCGAACCATTATACAATGTTCGGGAAGTATTATCATTGTGGATAAGAACGGCAGACTGCTTCTCGGCAAGCGCAC
The DNA here is from genome assembly GCA_902788785.1 of uncultured Ruminococcus sp. Taxonomy (GTDB): domain Bacteria; phylum Bacillota; class Clostridia; order Oscillospirales; family Ruminococcaceae; genus Hominimerdicola. The sequence goes on along the minus strand of CADALT010000006.1, from coordinate 38,756 downwards.
GGATAATCATTTGTGGGGCTATGCCGGCGGTTCTGTGGAGATCAATGAAAAGATAGAGGACTGTGCCGCTCGTGAGCTTTTTGAGGAAATGGGCATAGTTGCCGACGAGATGGAACTATTCTATATTAACTCGGGAAAAGATACTCACTACATCTATCCTAACGGCGACGAAGTCTCAAATATTGAGATAGTCTATATTTGCAGAAAATATCACGGCACACCAAAGGCTCAGGAATCAGAGATCGAAGAGTTAAGATATTTTACCTTAGATGAGATTACCCCTGATATGATATCCCCTCCCATACGCCCTGTTATTGAAGAGTATATGCGTCAATTCAAAAAAGACTGACATAAAAAATATTACACGGAGTAAGAAAAATGAGTTTAAAAAACACGCTGACAATATGGTTCGGCAAACTGATGGTAAAAACACTGCATCTGCTTGGCAGGGATGCAGGCAATGCCCCGGGGCTGATACTCTGGGAACTTAACAAAGACTGCCTGAAAGCTTTCAAGGTAGATTGTCCAATAATAGCTGTAACAGGTACGAACGGCAAAACTTCTACCACCAATTACCTGAGTCACATCTTTGAAAGCACAGGCAAGAAGATAATCACCAACAAGCAGGGCAACAACCTTGACACAGGTATAACCTCCCTGCTGCTGAACAACTGTGATATGAAGGGTAGAGTAAAGGCGGATTATCTGGTGCTGGAAGTTGATGAGAGCCATGTTCCTGTCATTTTCTCAAAGATGAAGCTGGAAACACTGGTTCTGCTGAACTTTTTCCGTGACCAGCTCGACCGTAACGGCGAAGTCGAAACACTAATACTGAAAGTCAAGAAATTTCTTGAGACCTATGAGGGCAACGTGGTACTTAATGCCGACGACCCCAACGTTTCAAGACTGGGACTTGCAAATCCAAAAAACAAGAATATTTTCTATTTCAGCGTTGACCGTTATGCAGGAGCTACAGATCAGCCTTACGAAGTCGGTGAAGGCAAGTTCTGCCCAAGGTGCGGTGAGGAGCTTAAATACGATTACTACCAGTATTCTCATGTGGGCAGATTCAAGTGTCCAAAATGCGGTTTCGGTGATGTTAAACCATATATCACTGCCAAGAACGTTAAGTTGGATGTGCCCTCTGTGGAATTTGAGGGAGAAGAGTACAAGATAAGCCACAACAGTATCTACTACGTTTACAACCTTGCGGCTGTATATACTGCGGCAAATCTTTATAACTTCGATAAGAAGATACTACACGAGACTTTCGAGAAATTCGAGGTCAACAACGGCAGGCTGGAGAAATTCAGCGTTGACGGCAGCGAGTTACTGGTAAACCTTGCGAAAAATCCCGTGGGCGCTAACATGACCCTGCGTGTTATGAACGAGCACAAGGGCGCAAAAGAACTGCTATTTGTCCTCAATGACAACCTTGCGGACGGCCATGATGTTTCGTGGATATGGGACATTAACTTCTCGGTGTTCGAGAACGTTACAAGGGTAGTCACCAGCGGTTCAAGAGCTTATGATATCGCTATAAGGATAAAATGTTCGGGCTATGACCCTGACAACATCGTGGTAAAGCCCGACCTTGACGATGCGATGAATGAGTTCTTCAAGAACAAGGGTTATAAGTACGCCATTGCTAACTACACCGCTATACAGCCCACCCGTGCTGCTATAAAGCGTTACAAGGAAAAAGTAAAGGAAGGCGGCACAAATGGATAAACTGAAAATACTGCATATGTACCCTGCGATGCTCGACCTTTACGGCGACAGCGGAAATGTTGAGATACTGCGCTACAGATGCCGCATGAGAGGTATCGAAACAGAAGTTGTTAAGCACGAACTCGGGGACAAGGATACCGATTTTTCCGACGTAGATATGATATATCTGGGCGGTGGTGCAGATTTTGAGCAGCAGCTTCTGGCTGATGACCTGCTGGGGCTGCGTGATAACATCAAAGCAGCTTATGCAAAGGGTGTATATTTCCTGATGATATGCGGCGGCTATCAGCTTATGGGCCAGTACTATAAAGACTCCAACGGCAAAAAAATACCGGGACTCGGTCTGTTTGACTACTACACCGTTGCTTCTACTAATAAGCGTGAACGCTGCATAGGTAACATAGTGGTCGAAACACAGCTCGATGATAAAAGCTATAAGGTCATAGGCTTTGAAAACCACGGCGGTCAGACCACAAATGTCAAGCACCCCTTCGGAAAAGTATTGGCAGGCAACGGCAACGAATTTGCAAGTTCCACCGAGGGTTACACAGAAAAGAACGTTACAGCAACTTATCTGCACGGTCCTCTGCTCTCAAAGAACCCAAAACTTGCCGACCATATCATATCGTACTGCATGACAAGAAAGACGGGCGAAAAATATATCCCCGAACCCATAAACGATAAGCTTGAGAGCGACTGCCGCAAGCAGCTGTTCGAGAGACTTTTAAAGTGAGAAAGCTATGTTTTCCATATTTAAAAAGCAGCCTAAGGACAATGATCCGCTGCGTGAAAAAACTCGTGACATGAAATGCCGCAGGATCAACTTCGTAGATGATGATTACGATGGACTGATCCGTGATATGGATACGGACTGCAAGTCACTGCTGAGACTAAAGCCTGTGAACTACTATGCTACAAAAGCAAGCTATATTACAGGCGTGCTTTACACCTCAAAGGATATGTCAGATGCCCTCATAGAGTTCCTGCATATCGAAGGCGAAAAACAAACAGCGCACAGCAGACTTTATCCCATAGATAAGGAAACAGCCTCGAAACTGTTGGCAAAGGTCGGCATAATGACAAACTGATATGTACAAAAAAGCGGACAGCATCAACTGTCCGCTTTTCTTATATCAACTATTCCACCGCAAACTGTGAATTATAAAGTTCGCTGTAAAATCCGCCTTTTTCCATAAGAGAATCATGCGTTCCCTGTTCAACTATATGCCCCGATCTCATAACGATTATATTATCGGCTTCCTTAATGGTAGAAAGTCGATGTGCGATTATAAAGCTCGTCCTGCCTTCCATCATCTTGGCAAAGGCACGCTGAACGATGAGTTCGGTCCTGGTATCTATAGAAGATGTAGCTTCATCAAGTATAAGCATTGGCGGCAGCGAAAGCATGACCCTCGCAATACACAAAAGCTGTTTCTGTCCCTGTGAAAGGGTGCTGAAAGCATCGGAAATGACTGTATCATACCCCTTGGGCAAACGCTTTATAAATCCGTGGCAGTGGGCAGACTTCGCCGCCTTTATTACCTCATCCTCAGTAGCATCGGGCTTGCCGTAACGGATGTTATCACGGATAGTAGCTGTTTTGAGCCATGTTTCCTGCAAGACCATGCCGTACATCGAACGCATCGAACTGCGTGTGCAATCCTTAATGGGAGTACCGCTTACCCTTATCTCGCCGCTGTCGGTATCATAAAAACGCATCAGCAGATTTATCATGGTCGTCTTTCCGCAGCCTGTGGGTCCGACTATCGCTGTCCTCTCGCCGGGCCTTACATGAAGATCAAAGTCCTCGATAAGCTTGACCTTAGGATCATAACTGAAATAAACGTGTCGTGCTTCAACACTTCCGTCGACCTCCGAAAGCACAACTGCATCTTTGCTGTCAGGAATTTCTTCTTTTTCATCTATCAGGTCGAATACACGCCCTGCGGAAGCCAGTGCGCTTTGCAGTTCGGTAATAACTCCTGATATTTCGTTGAATGGTTTAGTGTACTGATTTGCATATGTCAGGAAACTAGAAAGATTTCCCACCGTGAATGTACCTGCGCCGTTCATGACAGCCAGCGCACCAAATATGCCCACAGATGTGTAAACCAACCCATTCACAAAACGAGTACAGGGGTTAGTCAGCGACGAGAAGAATATGGCTTTTACTCCGACCTGCTGAAGTCTTTTATTGTATACCTCAAAACGCTCCTCCGCCTCTTCCTCATAACCGAAAGCCTGGACCGTTTTCAGATCTCCCGTAACTTCCTCCACAAGTGATGTCATCTCACCTCTCGCCTCGGACTGTTTATGAAACAGCATGAAAGTGTTCTTTGCGATAAATCTCGCCACAAAAAGCGAAAGCGGAGTCAGCAGGATCACAATAAGTGATATTTTCAGGTTTATCCTGAGCATAAAAATAATAGTACCAAAAATTGTACATATACCTGTGAACAGCTGTGCAAATCCCATCAGCAATCCATCGGATATCTGGTCAATATCCGTGATGATACGGCTGATTATATCGCCGTGAGGGTGTGAGTCGATATGGGAGAGCGGCAGTCTGTCAAGCTTACAGAAAGCATCATTCCTGATATCACGCACAACATTGAAAGTGATCTTATTGGTCAGGAGTGACATAAGCCACTGCGACAATGCCGTGACAGCAACCACTACAACAAGTTCGATAACTATCGGTGTCAGCTTATCGAGATCAACATTATCCCTACCTATCATCACATCCACCGCACGACCTATCAAAATAGGCGCATAAAGTGTCGTTGCCACTGTTATGACCGCAAATACCATTGACAATATGAACATCGGCACATAGGGTGACGCATACCTCATCAGCCTGCGAAGAACACCTGCACTATTTTTATTCTTATCAGCCAATGTTCTTCACCTCCTCATCGGAAAGCTGCGACAGGCAAATCTCTTTGTAGACCTCGCAGTTATTGAAAAGCTCTGAATGAGTGCCTATGCCTGAAACTCTGCCATCGTCCATAACAATTATTTTATCCACATTTTTTATGGAAGATATCCTCTGGGAAACTATAAACACGGTAATACCATCAGTCTCATCTGCTATCGCTTTCCTGAGTCTTGCATCTGTGGCTAGGTCAAGTGCCGAAGCCGAGTCATCGAGTATGACTATCTCGGGTGAACCTATAAAAGCTCTCGCTATGGTGAGTCTCTGTCTCTGACCGCCAGAAAGGTTCTTACCGTCCCTGACTATCTGTTCATCAAGACCCGAGGGCTTTTCCATAACAAAATCATATGCCTGTGCAAGTTTAAGTGCCTTAATGATTTCATCATCCGAGGCGCTCTTATCACGCCATTTTAAATTATCACGTATAGTACCCTTAAAAAGCACAGCCCTCTGCGGTACTATGCCTATTTTATGCCTGAGCTGCTTAAAAGGATATTTTTTTACATCAGTACCATCTACCAGAACCTGTCCCGAGGATACGTCATAAAATCGTGGGATAAGATTTATCACTGTTGATTTTCCCGAACCTGTACCGCCGATTATGCCGACCGTCTCGCCTCTGTTAACAGTGAAACTTATATCTGATAAAGCCTGCTCCTCCGAACCGCTATAAGCAAAGCTTACATTTCTGAACTCTACCGCAGGCGCCGAATCATCAGCTTTGACCTCGCTGTTGCCTTCATCGGTAACAGAAGGTTTTACATCGAAAACATCATTTATCCTTATGGCTGATGCCTGCATTTTCGTGATATTAGTCACAAGTATAGCCATTGCCAGCAGTGCAAGAAGTATCTGGTTCATATAGTTTATCAGCGCTACCATGTCACCCTGCGAGATACTGCCCACAAGCACAGCTCTTCCGCCGAACCATATCAGTGCGGTAATGGCAATATTTACTATAACATAAGTCATGGGATTCATAAGGGCGCTTATCTTGCCTGCTGCAAGCTGAAGAACTGTCAGTTCTTCATTTACATTACGAAATTCTCTTTCCTCATCTTCCTGTCTTGAAAAAGCACGTATCACCCTTGCACCCGAGAGCGCTTCGCTCGTGAGCAGATTTGTTCTGTCCAGAGTCTTGCGTATATGCTTATATCTCGGTATAGTAAGGCTCATTATCCTATAAATGACAAACGCCAGACATGGTGCTGCTATCAGAAATATCAGCGTAAGCTTCACAGAGAAGGTAAATGCCATTATGACCGCACCTATAACTATGAACGGTGACCTGAGCAGCAATCTCAAAAGAATGTTCACACCTGACTGAGCCGTATTTATATCAGCGGTCATTCGTGTAACAAGTGTACTGCTGCCAATGGAATCTATCTCCGAATAAGACAGCTTATTGATGTGACGCATAAGATCAGTCCTGAGCGCTGTGCCGAAACCGACCGATGCTTTGGCTGCAAAAAACTGTGCAGTCAACGAACACGAAAGTCCCAGCACTCCCAGCAGCACCATTATGCCGCCCATACGCAGAATATAACCCATATCCTCATTGACTATACCCACATCGATTATCTTCTTCATAACGACAGGTACAGCCAGTTCAAAACAAGCCTCGATAAGCTTGAACAGAGGACCTATGACACTCTCCTTTTTATAATTTTTCAAATACCTGAATAATCTGAACATTTTACTCTCCCGAAAATTATTATTTTATCCTTACAGTAAACTATATAACACAACAGACGGACAGCACAAAGCTGTCCGCCGCTTTTATTATTCTTTTCTATACCTCTTCCTTTTTATCCTTACCTTTACGGAAGATGAATGCGATGAACCTTGACCACAAGCTTTTTTTTTTGGTCTCACCAACCGGTGCAGACTGTTCTGCATTATCATCTTTAGCCTGAATGGATTTCTCTTCCTTTAACTCTATCGCAGGTTCGGCTTTTGGCTTTGGTACCGGGACATTTGCATAAGCTTCGGCAAAAAGCCTGCTCTGGGCATCTATCACGGGACCATCCGCTTTCTTCCTGATATATGTACCATCAGGCTGCATATCCCTGGCCTTGACATTATCCTTTAGCTGTGTCTCAAACAGGTCAAGCACACGCTTTTTTATTTCCTCATCTAATACAGGCGCAGCCACTTCGACACGTCTTGTGGTATTTCTGGTCATATAGTCGGCTGAGGAAATATACACATTCTTCCTGACACCGCTGCCGAAGATATAGATCCTGGCGTGTTCAAGATATCTTCCTACTATAGAACGTATCTTAACATTATCTGTCACGCCCTCGACACCTGCCACCAGGCATGAGATACCTCTGATGACCAGTTCAACTTTTACACCTGCCTGAGAACATTCTATGATCTTGTCTATTATTACTTTATCTGTCAGCGAGTTAAGTTTAGCGCCCACATAACCTTCACCGCCTGCTTTGGCAACAGCTATCTCATTATCCATCATTTCAAGCACACGGTTTTGCAGACAATGGGGTGCTACCAGCAAGATCTTGCTGTGCTCGACCACTTCACCGATAGAAAGTGTACGGAACACTTCCTGAGCATCTTCAGCTATCTGACTGTTAGATGTCATAAGACAGAGATCGGTGTAAAGCCCTGCTGTCTTTTCATTGTAGTTGCCTGTACCTATCTGTGTGGTATACTTCACACCATCGGCAGTCTTTCTGGTTATCAGGCACAGCTTGGAATGAACTTTAAGCCCCTTAGGACCATACATGACCCTACAGCCTGCTTCTTCCAGCTGCTTTGACCAGCCGATATTATTCTCCTCATCGAATCTTGCTCTCAGCTCGACCAGCACCACGACTTCCTTGCCGTTTTCGGAAGCATCACACAGTGCCTTGATGACCTTTGAGTTCTTAGCGACTCTGTACAGGGTCATCTTGATAGATACGACCTCATCATCCTTTGCGGCTTCATTGAGAAGTCTTATAAAAGGCTGTATAGACTCATAGGGATAAGACAGAAACAGGTCTCTCTCATCTATCTGATCTATCATGGGTCTTTGCTCATCTATCATTCGTGACAGCTGAGGTGTGCGTGGTTCAAAGAACAGGTCTTTCTTATCCTGTGCCTTATCGAACACCCCAAACACGAAAGAAAGGTCAAGAGGAGTTTTCTCCACAAAGACCTGCTTATTGGCAAGTTCTAGTCTTGTACACAGTTCCTTGCGGAAAGAGTCGCTTATCTGTTTGGAAAGCTGCATCCTTATGGGACAAAGACGCTTTCTCTTATTTATGAGCTCCGACATATTCTGCCTGAAATCCAACTCCCTGTCAAAGCTTTCGTCCACATCGATGTCTGCATTCCTTGTGATACGCAGCAGAGTTTTCTCCTCGATCTTATATCCGGGGAATATCTTATCGGCAAAATGATATATAAGTTCTTCCACCAGCACATAACAGATAGTACCATCCTGTCTGGGCAGATAGATCACTCTTTCAAACTTCTCACTGCATCCGATAAGTCCCAGAGTGAACCCTGTTTTCGATGTGAGCCTTGCGGCAGCATAGATGCTTTTGTTCACAAGGAACGGGAACGGATGACGCTTATCTATTATGAGCGCATTCAGGAAAGGCTTGATCTCATAGGAGTAGTAAGCTTCCAGAAATTCAAGTTCCTGTATAGTCAGCGCTTTCATGCTCTTATGGGTAATGCCACGAACTTCAAGCGCTTTATTTATATTCTTATAGCTCTCATCCTTGACAGGTATCAGCTCTCTCACCCTTGAACAGATAGCCGCTACCTGTTCAGAGGGTTTCATCTTTGATTTATTGTCCTTCTGATGGTCGTCTACAAGCGAAGCGTCATAAAGTGAGCCCACCCGCACCATAAAGAACTCATCAAGATTACTTCCGTATATGGATTGAAACAGCAGTCTTTCGAGCAGGGGCGTACTTTCGTCCCGTGCTTCTTCAAGGACTCTTTCATTAAATTTGAGCCATGAAAGCTCTCTGTTATCATAGACCCTGTTTTTCACAGTTTTTCTCCTTCATATAATTGTTCACCAATGGAAAATACCACTATTATGAACAGATTTGAGCAGCAAACTAAACAGCTGCTTTTATACATCTATATTATATTACATTTTACGAAAAATGTCAACTTTTAATAAAAAAATCATACATTATCCATCTTTCTTTTCAAGAGACCTTGAAACCGCTTTTTTCCAGCCCGATATGAGCTCGGTGCGGTAAGCCACATCCATGGAGGGCAGGAACTCTCTGAACTTTTGAGAAACACGGTTGAGTTCTTCCCTGTTCTCCCAGAAACCGCAGTGAAGTCCTGCAAGGAAAGCCGCACCCGTAGCAGTAGACTCAACATTTCTTGGGCGGATAATGCTTCTGCCGAGTATGTCAGCCTGGAACTGCATAAGAAAATCATTCTGTGAAGCGCCGCCGTCCACTTTGATCAGTCCCAGTGCGGAAGTATCCTCCTCCATCGCCTTGATGACATCAGCGGTCTGGTAAGCTATGGATTCCAGTGCTGCACGGACTATATGCGCTCTGCCCGAACCACGGGTAAGTCCGCTGATGAGCCCCCTTGCTTCACTGTCCCAATAAGGTGTGCCCAATCCAACAAAAGCCGGCACAAAGTAAACTCCGCCGTTATCGGGGATACTTTCTGCTATTTCAGCTGTCTGCTCTACTGTTTCGATGAGGCACATCTCATCACGAAGCCACTTGACCACAGCGCCCGATACGAACACCGAGCCCTCAAGAGCATAAGTGACCTTACCATCTATGCACCAGCCGATGGTTGTCAGCAGACCGTTTTTGCTCTCTACACACTCATCCCCCGTATTCATCAGCAGAAAACCGCCTGTGCCGTAGGTATTCTTAACATCTCCTTTAAGAAAACAGCACTGTCCGAAAAGTGCAGCCTGCTGGTCGCCTGCACAGCCGCATATAGGTATCTCAGCCCCAACAACATCTTTATCAGTGACACCAAGTTCACCCGAACAGTCACAGACCTTGGGCAGTATACATTCCGGGATACCGAGAAGCCCCAGTATCTCCTTGTCCCATTGGAGAGTATGGATATTGAAAAGCATCGTTCTTGATGCGTTGGTGTAGTCGGTCACATGGGACTTGCCGCCTGTGAGGTTCCAGATGAGCCAGGTATCCACTGTACCGAAAAGCAGTTCACCTTTCTCGGCACGTTCACGGACACCTTCAACATTATCAAATATCCACTTTATCTTCGTAGCCGAAAAATAAGGGTCTATCAGCAGACCTGTTTTACTGCGAAAGAATTTATCGAGTCCCTGCTCTTCAAAGCGAGCGCAGACATCGGCTGTACGTCGGCACTGCCAGACTATGGCATTATATACGGGCTTGCCTGTGGTCTTATCCCAAAGCATGGTAGTCTCACGCTGATTGGTAACGCCAATAGCGGCTATCTCGGATATATCCTCGCCATTGGCTGCAAGGTGGTCGGCGCAGTCACGTACTGCGTGCAGCTGAGAATCCAGTATATCCGCAGAGTCATGTTCTACCCAGCCTGCCTTTGGGAATATCTGAGGAAATTCGTACTGAGCGGCATAAACCTTATTGCCCTGACGGTCAAAAAGCACCGCACGGGAGGAAGTTGTGCCCTGATCGAGGGCAAGGATATATTTTTTCATGAGACATCATCCTTTCTTAAATAAGATCATACAGTATCACTATTATAATACTACTATTTCAAGGGCTTGTCAAATAGATTTTTTTGTGATATAATCCTTGATGTAGAATGTTTTTTGCAAAGGCAGTGATATCGATGCACAAACCTCATAAAGATGAAATATGGGAAGAATACCGATGTGCTGATATGCCTGCGGGTGAACCTTATTTTGCCGAAATAAAACATGATGACGAAGGCACCGGATTCATACTTGAATGCATTGATAAGTATATCGTTATAAGATTTAACGAAGATATACGTATGTATCTTTATTCCGACGAGGGTATGAGAATGGCTTCATACGCACCCATACAGGAAGAACAGGGCGACAAATATTATTTCAGAGGGCGCTATCTGTTTTTGGTGAATAATTCAAGGTTCCTTGAATGGGCTATGGAAGAAAGCTGCGGCGCATACGCTGAGATAGGTTACAAGCATTTCTGTATAGTGACCGAGAACGAACTTATAGATCTGATCGCTGCAAGTGAGCCATTCATATATGAAATTCCGAAAGGAGGTCAGCATGAGATCTGATGAGATAAGAGAACTGCTGTTTCAGACACGGGATGAGGAATATGGAAAATTCCAGAGCAAACTCATACCCGAAATTGCTGATAACAATTTCATAGGTGTACGCACTCCAGAGCTTCGCAAGATAGCAAAAACACTTTCAAAAGATCCGAATATAGGAGATTTTCTGAACGAACTTCCCCACAGATATTTTGACGAAGATCAGCTGCACTCATTTATAATATCCGAGATAAAGGATATGGATAAATGTATGGAGGAGGTCGAACGTTTTCTGCCATATGTGAACAACTGGGCGACCTGCGACCAGCTGACACCAAAGGTGTTCAAAAAGCACAAGGATAAACTGCTTGAAAAGATAAAGGTATGGATAGCTTCCGATAAGACGTATACCGTAAGGTTCGCCATGGAGATGCTGATGACCCATTTTCTTGATGATGAGTTTGATATAAGCTATCCCGAAATGGTCGCAGGAGTAAAGAGCGAGGAATACTACATACGCATGATGCAGGCATGGTATTTCGCCACTGCGCTGGCTAAGCAGTATGAAGCTGTACTGCCGTTCATCACAGATAGAAAGCTTGATAAATGGACCCACAACAAAGCCATACAGAAAGCGGTGGAAAGCAGGCGTATATCACAGGAAACCAAGGACTACTTAAAAAGTCTGAAATATAAAAAGTAACGGAGGATTATAAAATGATAAGACATATATGTATGTTCAAACTCAATGCTGAAAACAAGGACGCTAAGATAGCAGAGTTTTTTGAGAGGGCAGAAAGCCTTAAAGAGATACCTCAGCTGAAGCGTTTTGAGGTAGTCAAGAATGACAAGCGCACTCCCGACAGCAATTACGATGTTTCGCTGATATTTGATTTTGACTCGGTTGAGGACCTGAATACTTATCAGACTTCGCCCATACACCTGAAATTCGGCGAGTTCGTTGCGTCCGTAAAAGAAGCCAGAGCGTGCATCGACTACGAATTCTGAGGTAGAAGATGGCAAGAGCAAAGATAAGTTACGTATGCAGCAACTGCGGCTACGAGACCAGCAAATGGAACGGCAAATGTCCCGACTGCGGCGAATGGAACACCTTTGAAGAAGTGGAGATAGCTGTTTCTTCAAGAGGCTCGGGCAAAGGCAAAGCCGGGGCGATAAAGGACGTTTCGGGCAGTATACTCAGTATCGGTGCGGTGGATGCGAGCCATCGTGAAGTAAGATACGACACAGGTCTGAACGAGCTTGACCGTGTGCTGGGAGGCGGTCTGGTAAAAGGTGAACTGGTGCTTTTGGGCGGTGAGCCGGGCATCGGTAAATCCACCATGCTTTTACAGATATGCCAGACCATGGGCGATGACCACACCATACTCTACGTATCGGGCGAGGAATCTGTTAGGCAGATAAAGCTCCGTGCGGACAGGCTGGGTGTCAACAGTGAGAACCTCTATCTTCTGGCAGAGACAGATGCGGAGAGCATATGCGCTGCGGTCGTTAAGGAAAAGCCCGAGATAGTCATAATTGACTCGATACAGACCATGAGCATAAGCGGCGTATCATCGGCACAGGGATCGGTGACACAGGTAAGAGAATGTACAAATCTGTTCATGCGAACAGCAAAGTCCGAGGAGATACCTTTCTTCATCGTGGGACACGTCAATAAGGACGGAGCAATTGCAGGTCCAAAGGTAATGGAGCACATAGTTGACTGTGTGCTGTACTTTGAGGGTCAGCGAAATCTAACTTACAGGATACTGCGTGCGGTGAAGAACCGTTTTGGTTCGACCAACGAGATAGGCGTTTTCGAGATGGCAGACTGCGGACTTGTGGAGGTGGAAAATCCCTCGATGCTGATGCTGGAAAGCAGACCGCTGAACGTTTCGGGCAGCTGTGTTGCCTGCATAATGGAGGGTTCACGTCCCATAATGGCAGAGGTACAGGCGCTGGTATCAAAAAGCAGCACCTCACAGCCAAGAAGGACTGCCACGGGATTTGATTATTTCAGGATGAGCATGATAATCGCAGTGCTGGAAAAACGTCTGGGATATTTCTTTGGCGGACTTGATGTGTTCATAAACATCGTAGGCGGACTGAAGCTCGATGATACTGCGGCGGATCTGTCTGTGGCAATGGCACTGTATTCAAGTGTGACAGATAAGGTAGTGGACGAAAAGACCATAGCATTCGGCGAGATAGGTCTGGGCGGAGAACTCAGGAGCATCACCCACGCAGAACAGCGCATACAGGAAGCCGAAAGAATGGGTTTCGAGAAATGCATACTCCCCTATCATACGGTCAAAAAGCTCAATACCGCAAAGTATACTATAAATATAGTCGGCGTGCGCTCGATAAAGGATGCTTTCAGGGAGATAGGTTAGTTGTAAATTTTTTGTAAACAGACATAGAAACCTTGACTTTTATATAAAAGTATGGTATGATAATTTAGCCGCATGTTTACGGTATCGAAGCGCATTTATGCCACCGTACGCAGCGAGTTCAAGTAAAGGCAGGTGCATATAAAGATGTACGCAGTAATTGAAACAGGCGGAAAGCAGTACCAGGTAAAGGCAGGCGATGAGATCTTCATCGAGAAGCTGAATGCAGAGGCTGACCAGACAGTTACTTTCGATAAGGTAATGGCAGTTGGTACAGACGCAGGTATCAAGGTAGGTGCTCCCTACGTTGACGGTGCAACAGTATCCGCAAAGGTTGTCAAGAACGGCAAGGCTAAGAAGATCACAGTCTTCACCTACAAGCCCAAGAAGGGTGAGAAGAGGAAGATGGGTCACAGACAGCCCTACACAAAGGTAGTTATCGAAGCTATCAACGGTTGATCCACATGATAATTGCGGATTTTACCAAAAATTCCGATGATAAGCTCACAGGTTTCCGTGTAACGGGTCATGCGGGCTATGCAGATATCGGAGAGGACGTTTGCTGTGCAAGCGTTTCATCGGCTGTTATGATGACAGCCAATACCATTACGGATGCTTTTAAAATCAAGGCTGATGTGACGGTAGACGAGAATGATTTAAGTCTAACGCTTAGGGACGATCCCGATGGGAATGGTGACAAGCTTCTTTTGGGGCTTATGACACATTTATATCTGGTCGGTGAGGAATTTCCGGGGCGCATTAAGGTCAATGTCGGTGCAGATTGAATTTATTCAACTAAGTTGACTTGACATGATTACATTTTCTGGAGGTGTAATTGAAATGATAAAGATCTCTATGCAGTTTTTCGCTCATAAGAAAGGTATGGGTTCTACAAAGAACGGCCGTGAGTCTGAGTCCAAGAGACTTGGCGTAAAGAGAGCTGATGGTCAGTTCGTACTGGCCGGCAACATACTGGTTCGTCAGAGAGGTACTCACATCCATCCGGGCGAGAATGTTAAGCGTGGTTCTGATGATACACTGTTCGCTACAAGCGATGGTATCGTAAGATTTGAAAGAATGGGTAAGGACCGTAAGAAGGTTTCTGTTTATCCTCAGGCTTAATGGCTTTATATATTAAACGTCATGGACAAATATGTTCTTTAGGAGAGTTTAAACTTTCTGTCGGCGTTAGTCCTTTTGCCGTTTATTATAGTTAATGACAAGACCCTGAGCGCATATGCTCGGGGTCTTTTTTAAAAGAAAAAAGAGAACAAAGAACAAACAAAACAAAAGAACTATATAACAAAGAGACATCTTTAGGAGAACAACTGTGTTGAAAAATAATATCAACAGAGGCATGAGCCGTTCTTTTTTGAAAACAGGCATAGTTTGTCTTGCTGCTGCCGCAGGTATATTTACATATAAAAACTTTACAGGATATACCAAGGTCACAAAGGTCGCAACTTACAACAACTGCAAGGTCGTAACATGGGCTGAAACAAACACAGTCAACGGCGGCAACTTATATTACGTAGAAGCTATAAAACTTAACAGAGACAGAGCTGAAATAGATTTCGACAGATTTTATAATGATGCAGGATATGACGTCTATAATGACTCGATCTCAAAAGACGATACTGAAACCGTTCTATTCCAAGGAAGTGTTTCATGGACACATCTAAAGCATTTTATCAACTACAGCGATAATAAACTGACCGTTTACAAGACCGATAAAGGCAAAGAGTTCCCTGTGTACAATATTGACTGCGACGCAAAAGAAGCAGAGTGTGAATATCGCAGGATAGACCGCCCTGTAAGATGGTATACGCTTTATGCGGTCTTATCTGTGTTAGGAATTTTTTGTCTGGTAAATTATTACAAGCAGGCAAAGGTCGCAAGAAACTTCGAGAATGAGAACTATCAGTTCGTTCCTCAGAAAGGCTATGAGACTCTCGAAGGCGGTATAGCGTCACTTAATATCGAACGAGAAAAAATGTACGACAAAAATCTGCAAGCATATGAATTAAGTCGTTTCAATAACCACCAACCACGAAGAGATGCTCGTTACGCTTTAAGAAACGATACAACGCTCGAAAGCTTTACAAATGAGCACAGATGGAAACAGCGTGAATGGAGGAATAAATGATGAATGCTGCTGTTAAAATAAACAGAGATATAAGTTCCTTTTTCAAAAAAGCAGGCTTAACTTCGCTGATAGTGACAGGTGTTTTATTCGCATCAAAGACCCTTAACGGCTATGTAAAGGTAGAGCCAGACCAAACCTACGAAAACTGTATCGTTACGACCGATTATGAATACATGGGACATGGCAGAGGTCCTTATCCGGTCTATAAAAGTAAAATATACTATGTCACTGTAAAGCAGGAAGTTACTGAAAAAAATGAGATCAGCGATCATATAGAAGGCGAAGAATATGATATAAAAAATGCTTTCTCGATAAATGATAATAGTATAAGCAAAAAGAAAGAGTATCTTTTTAATCAAAATGTTCCGTATTCGTACTACAAGATGTTCAGCAATTATGGATCTTCAAGAGTGAAATTCTACAAGACTTCTTTGGGCAGATCATTCCCTGTGAGCAGTACAGTATGCAGCAATGCTCAGGCTGAGAAAGAATACAGGAAGCTTGATCCGCCTGTGTTCTGGTACGGAGCATATGTTACAGGCTTAGCGGCAGGCGCAATAATGCTGATAGTAAGTGCGAGAACAAAACGCATCGCTCAGATATATGAAGATGCGGACGGCACTATTATGGGCACTCCTGCACCATTCAACAGTAAGGAAGAAGCTCTCGAATACTTCTGGACAAGTAAAATAAGAGAAGAAAAAGTACAGCGTGAATTTGATAAAGCTCCAGCTTTAAGCAACAGAGGGAAAACGAAGTTTGAAGTACTTTTGATGCATTCGGGCGACGAAAAAAGAAGATTTGAGGAGCATAAAAGAAAAAATAACATCAAGTGATCTGATAAGATCACAAGACTGCATGATAAAGATGATGAGATACTGTAAGGAGGAGTAAGTATTGTTCGTCGATAAGGCAAAAATATATATCAAGGCAGGTGACGGCGGAGACGGCGCTGTTTCCTTCCACAGAGAAAAGTACGTTGCTGCGGGCGGTCCTGACGGCGGCGACGGCGGCAAGGGCGGAGATGTCATATTCAAAGTCGATGACAATATCTCCAACCTTATAGATTTCAGCTACAAGAAAAAGTATGTGGCAGAAAAAGGTCAGAACGGCAGCGCTAAGAATTCCTACGGAAGAAGCGCTGATGACCTTATCATAAGAGTGCCCAGGGGTACGGTAGTTAAAGATGCGGATACAGGCAGGATACTGGCTGATATGTCCTCCGACGAGCCTGTTATAGTGGCTCACGGCGGAAAAGGCGGCAGAGGCAATGCTCATTTCGCCACCGCCACAAGGCAGATACCAAAGTTTGCAAAGCCCGGTTTCAGAGGAGAGGAATTCAATATCTCGCTGGAACTGAAGCTGCTGGCAGACGTTGGTCTGGTGGGATTCCCCAATGTGGGCAAGTCAACACTCATATCTGTAGTATCTGCGGCAAAGCCGAAGATAGCCAACTATCACTTCACCACACTTACACCTGTACTGGGTGTTGTAAAAGTCGGTGAGGAAAGATCTTTTGTTATGGCGGATATCCCCGGACTTATCGAGGGCGCCAGCGAAGGCATCGGACTGGGACACGAGTTTTTAAGGCACGTTGAGAGATGCCGCCTGATAGTTCACGTTGTAGACGTATCAGGAATCGAGGGAAGAGATCCAATAGAAGATTTCGAGACTATAAACAAGGAACTGGCAGGTTTCTCTGAGGAACTTGCCGAGGCTCCGCAGATAGTAGCGGCTAATAAATCCGATATGGCTCAGCCCGAGCAGATAGAGAGGTTCAAAGAGTATATCTCTAAGCTGGGACTTCCCTTCTATGAGATATCTGCCGCTACCACTCAGGGCACACAGGAACTTATCTACGGTATAAACGAAAAGCTCGCTGAACTTCCGCCCGTAAAGCGTTTTGAGGCACAGCCCCTTACCCGTGAGGAGATCGAAGAAAAGCGCAGCACCAAAAAGCGTGACTTCACGGTCACTGTTGAGGACGGCGTTTACTTCGTTGAGGCTGACTGGCTGTATGATATACTCAGAGTTGCAGATATGGACGACTATTCTTCACTGCAATACTTCCAGAATGTACTGGTATCCAGCGGCATCATAAGAAAGCTTGAAGCCATGGGCATACAGGAAGGCGACACGGTGGCTGTATTCGACTTCGAGTTTGAATACATCCCGTAAAGGTGGCTGCCATGCATATAGAACTCAGCGAACATGAAGCAAATCAATATTCTCCCCTGGCGCTGGCTTTTCTGGGCGATTCGGTCTATGAACAGCTGGTCAGGGAAAGGCTGATACTTGCGGCAAATATGCCTGCTAACAAGCTGCACAAGCTGGCTGTCAGCAGGGTATGCGCCGAATATCAGTCTGCCTGCATGGTAAAGCTTACCGAGGACGGCAGGCTTACGGAAAAGGAGCTTGAAGTTTACAAGCGAGGCAGGAACACTAAAGTAAATGCGCCCAAGCATTCGACCATAACCGAATACAGAAACGCAACGGGGCTTGAATGCTTGTTCGGCTTTTTATATCTCACGGCACAGACCGACAGGATAGAAGAACTGTTCGGCATATGCTGGGAAATGGGCGGAGATATACTGCCCGACAAAAAATAAGTTAATAATAATCAAGGAGTGAAAATAATGTCAGGTCATTCAAAATGGGAAAACATCAAGAGGAAAAAAGGTGCTACTGATGCTGCAAGAGCAAAGGTATTCACCAAGATCGGCAGAGAGATCGCAGTAGTAGTAAAAATGGGCGGTCCCGACCCTGCAGGCAATGCTAAGCTGAGAGATCTTATCGCTAAGGCAAAGGCAAACAACGTACCTAACGACAATATCGACAGGATCATCAAGAAGGCTGCAGGCGACGGCGACAAGAACAACTACGAATCAATGGTATACGAGGGCTACGGTCCCTGCGGTGTGGCAGTCATAGTTGAATGCCTGACCGACAACAAGAACAGAACTGCGGCTGATGTGCGCCACTACTTCGACAAGTTCGGTGGAAATATGGGCAGCACAGGCTGTGTATCCTATATGTTCTCCGACGTGGGAACTGTTGTTATCGAGAACAACGGTGCTGACGAAGACAAGGTAATGGAAGACGTTTTCGAGGCAGGTGCTGATGACTTCAACATGGATGATGATGTTATCGAGATCAGCTGCGCACCCAACAGTGTATCCGCAGTAAGAGAAGCACTGGAAGGCATGGGCTACAAGGTACTTTCTGCTGAGGCTGAAAAGATACCTGCAAACTACACCACCATCGAGGACGAGGACGCTATCAAGAAGATGGGTCTGCTGCTCGAGAATCTCGAGGATAACGATGACGTACAGAACGTTTATCACAACTGGGAGAATATGCCCGTTGATGAGGAAGAATAATATCCTAAAAACAAACATAAACGGCAGAGTGCTTGGCTCTGCCGTGTTTTTATACGCAAAAAGCGGAGGAACGTGTCCTCCGCTTGTGTTTTACTGTCCGTTATAATAGTTGTTCTGATCTGAACTCTGTGTGGTAAGATCAATGAAATCTTCCTGCTTCTGAGCAGAATTCTGATCGTATACATTATAATCATTCTGCTGATAATTATTCTGTCCGTAAGGGTTCTGTCCCATAGCGCCCTGTGCATAAGGATCGGTATTCTGCGCTGTCAGGTCGTTGGGATTATAGCCGTTAGGGTCATAGCCGTTGGGAGAATAATTCCTGTTATAAGCATTTGGGTCATTATAGCCGTTAGACTGATCGTAACCATTGGGTGCATAACCATTTTGAGGATATCCGCCCTGGTTATAACCGCCCTGATTGTAGCCGCCGGGATTATAACCGTTCTGGCCATACATATTATTCTGATTATACATATTGTTCATAGGCATCTGATTCATGTTCTTCTTGCACAGGCAAACGATAAGTCCGATCCAGGTCAGGAAAAAGCCCCACCAAAATCCCTTGTTCTGGGGTCCGTAATAGCCCTTGCTATCAACGATCTTCTTACACACAAAGCCCCATATAAAACGAAAAATGACGCTAAATACAAGATAGAAGAACGATGAACCAAGATCTATCAAACTTTCATAATCCATAGTTTTATCCTCCGTTCATTTTTTCATATTCTGAAAATCTGATTTAATTATATCTAAAATATGAAAAAAAGTCAACCACTCGGACAATAAAGCCATCAAAATCGTAATTTAATACAAATAGAGGTGCTATTTTTTGTAAACTATAATATAGATTTTCAGTATTATATAACGACAGCGGACGGGTTGATTTTTTTGACGGAATATGATATAGTATAATATGTATAAAAATGTAATTATTCTGTTTATGAA
This sequence comes from uncultured Ruminococcus sp., assembly GCA_902788785.1. Taxonomy (GTDB): domain Bacteria; phylum Bacillota; class Clostridia; order Oscillospirales; family Ruminococcaceae; genus Hominimerdicola. Next base: position 19,019 of record CADALT010000006.1, on the reverse strand, counting down.
AGGACAAGCTTTATTTTATGGACATAGCTTTGATAGCGCTGCTGCTGATGCTCTCGGCAGTATGTTCCGCTACGGAGACAGCTTTTTCATCCTGCAACAGGATAAGGCTGAAAAAAATGGCTGACGGCGGCAGCAAGAGTGCTGCACGGGCACTGAAGATCTGCGACAACTTCGATAAGGCGCTGACAGCCATACTTATAGGCAACAATGTGGTCAACATTGCATCTTCGGCACTGGCTACGGTGTTTTTTACGGAGAAATTCGGTTCTGGCAGTGTCGGACTGGCTACTGCGGTCATGACGGTGCTGGTGCTGATATTCGGTGAGATAATGCCCAAGAGCCTTGCCAAAGAAAACTCGGAAAATTTCTCGGTGCTCATGGCGGCTCCCCTTTCGGCTTTCATGTTCATCACGACACCGCTCATATGGATATTCACAGGTATAAAAGATCTGGCAGTTAAGCTTATAGGCACTAAGGAAAACTCACCCTCCGTCACGGAGGAGGAGCTCAAATACATCATCGAGGAGATCGAGGATGAGGGCGTTCTGGAAGAACAGGAGTCGGACCTTGTAAGGTCGGCACTGGATTTTGATGAGATCACCATAAATGAGATACTGGTGCCCCGTGTAAGCATAGCAGCGGCTGAAATAAGCGATGATGTGGACGATATCAGAGATCTTTTCATACAGACAAAATATTCAAGGATACCTGTGTATGAAAAGGACATAGACCACATCGTGGGCGTTATACATCAGTCTGATTTTTTTGAGATGTATGTATCAAAGGGCAAAAAGGATATTGAAAAGATAATGGGCGAGCCCATTTATATCAGCGAGAATATGAAGATCTCGGAAACGCTGAAGCTGATGCAGAAGAAAAAAATGCACATGGCTGTGGTGCTGGATCAGCACGGAGGTACTGAGGGTATCTGTACGCTTGAAGATATAATCGAAGAACTGGTCGGAGAGATATACGATGAGAGCGATGAAGAGGATACCTCGTTTATCAGGCTTTCGGAGGATACCTGCGAGGTATCGGCAGAACTTTCCGTATCGGATTTTCTGGAAAGACTTGAAATGGATGAAAATGCCATCGAGACCGAAAGACAGTCCGTGGGCGGCTGGATAATGGAGCTGCTGGACAGGATACCCGAGGAAGGCGAACGAGTATTCTCGCCGCCCTTTGAGATGGAGATACATATGCAGGACGAACAGAAGATCGGCAGAGTAAAGATCAAACTGACGGAGGAGAACTAAATGCCCATTAAGATAAAAAAGCCCGAACTAAAAACGGGCGAAAAAATATTCCTGATATCAAGCGCTGTTACAACGGCGGTGGCTGTAGGCTTTTGCATTTCGCTTTTTACGTGCATGAACAAGATCATCACAGAAAACGGCAAAGATCTGACAACGCTGGTATTCTCGCTGTTGGCAGCGTACTTTGTGACAAGTGCTGTCAGCATAGGTTTCGGTGTAAGGGCGTATTCAAAGGAAGACTGTCTTTCTGCGCTGGGCAAGAGTATCATCTATTTTGCAGCCTGCGTAGCTTGTCTGCTGAATGTTAGGTACGGACTGGTACTGATGTGCACAGCATACGGCAAGGAGAAACTGGCAGCAAAATTTATAGGCAGTGACGGATTAAGAGCGTTGATAGATGCGCAGTACATACCATGGTTCTGCCTGCTGATGAGCCTTGTGTTCACATTCACTATCGGTATTTTCAGCATAGTCAAGCTGATAAGGAAAAAGTAGCTTACAAATTTTAGATACAACTTTTATTCGGCTTGACAAATGTCGAAAGATGAGTTATCATATACTAAACGCCACGGAAAGCTTTATTATGGAGCATAGATCTCATACAGGCGTTTAACAGAAAGATTTTATTTGATATAAACAGCATTTTTATTGGGGTGTTTATTATGCATACAAAAATGAGGATAGTTTCCGCTGCAGCAGCACTTGTATTCTGTTTTGGCATGACAGCTTTACCCGAACAGCCGTTTTTTAATGATATAACTGCAAGTGCTTACATTACTGATAACGACAGTATGATGGCGGGTCCTCTGGCAAAGAGTTCGTACACAAGCACGGAAAAGTCCATAACCATAAACTGGGATACAGTAACAGGGGCAAAGGGCTATTATATCTACAGGTGGAGCGAAAATGCACCTGCCTGGATAAAGATAGGCAATGTGACAAAGGGTACATCTTATACAGATAACCGTGTGAAGGCTTCTTCATCTTATAAGTATTCTGTGCTGGCTTACAAGACCTCGGGTTCAAAAAAGCTGCTCAGCAGCCGCAGCAGCGAGATAAATGCGACTACAGCACCCGGAACACCCGAAATAATCAATTACAGTGCAGATACGACCTTCGTGACACTGAACTGGACACTTGTCAACGGCTGCACGGGGTATGAGGTATTCATAAAGGAAGGCAGCGGCGACTGGAAGCGTGCAGCAGCTGTTAGCGGTAAAAACACGCTTTCGTGCGATGTAAAAAAGCTAAAAAAGGAAACGACTTATCAGTTCAAGGTAAGGGCTGTTACTAAGGACAAGCTTGGCAAGGCTGTGAACGGACAGTTCAGCGGAGTCAGCAAGATACGTACAGAGGGCGATTTTCCATACACACGAAGCAGTCAGTATCTGATAGACAGACTGGACAGCGCTTCGCTTAAACCGGGAATGACAGCTTACAACGAAATAAACGCACAGGGCGATACCAACGAAACTACGAAAAAGCAGCTTTCAAAGGCGGATATAGAAACTGTAAAGAAGTTTGTTGATTCACATAAGGGCAATATGACAAACGGCGAGTTCGTTGATTATACCTTACAGTGGCTGCACTACAATATCTCCTATGCAGACGGTGTACACGGACCTGATTACAGCGAGATATGGGGCAGGACCCATGTGGATAACTGTTTCAATCACAAGGTCGGTCAGTGCGTGCAGTATAATTCAGCACTATGTGCTGTAATGAGATATCTGGGCTATGAGGCAAATGTTATACAGGGCTACAGATACAACTCAAGCAGCGGAAGCAAGTGGCAGCATTTCTGGTGCGAAGTCAAGATAAACGGTACCCTTTATGTTATGGACACATATAATCAGGGAACTGACGGTACATGGTTCATATGCTGCAGCAATTATGATGAGAGCGTTTCAGGCTGGGGTACAAATTTCTATATGAAAAACGGCAAGCCAATGGGCGAATACAGACCAAATGGTTATTGATAAGAGTTTTGCGGTCGGATATCAACGGTATCCGATCGTGTTTTATACTGTCATTTTTTGCCATCCAATTAGTCAATTATGACGGAAATGGAACAAATAATTGCATTTTTTAGCCTTGTATCGGGAAAAAAGTGCAATATTGGAGCTTAAAATGAAAAAATTTCGCTTTCCCCCTTGAAAAATATGAAAAAGTGTATTATAATAGATACAGATCAAATTTTCAGAAAGAAGGACTTTGAAATGGAAATCAAAATCGAACTGACGAAAACTCCAAAGGCTAAGCCTACAGATGAAACTAAGCTGGGCTTCGGTCATATCTTCACTGACCATATGTTTGTTATGAACTATGATACAGGCAAGGGTTGGCACGATGCTCGCATAGTTCCTTTCGATAACGTTACACTCTCCCCTGCTGCTATGTGCCTGCACTACGGTCAGGAGATATTTGAGGGACTCAAGGCATACAGAACTGCTGACGGCTCTATTCAGCTGTTCAGACCTGATGAGAACTACAAGAGAATGAACGTATCTGCTGAGAGAATGGTAATACCTCAGATAGATGAGGAGTTCATGGTAGAGGCTACAAAGAAGCTCGTTGAGATCGAGAAGGACTGGGTACCTCACACCGATGGTGCTTCACTGTATATCAGACCCTTCATCTTTGCAACCGATCCTTTCGTAGGTGTAAGACCTGCAGATCATTATACATTCCTGATAATCCTCTCACCTTCCGGCGCATACTACTCAACAGGTCTCAACCCCGTTAAGATCTATGTTGAGCAGAAGTATGTAAGAGCCGTTAGAGGCGGTACTGGTTTCGCTAAGACAGCTGCTAACTACGCTATCTCCCTGAAGGGTCAGGACGAGGCTCATAACCAGGATTATGAGCAGGTACTGTGGCTCGACGGTGTTGAGCAGAAGTACATCGAGGAAGTAGGTTCAATGAACATCTTCTTCGTTATCGACGGCGAAGTAATTACACCTCAGCTGACAGGCTCGGTTCTTCCCGGCATCACAAGAAAGTCCGCACTGGAAGTATGCAAGAGCAAGGGCATCAAGTGCAGCGAGAGAAGGATCACTATCGAGGAAGTTGCCAAGGCTTATGACGAGGGCAAGCTCGATGAAGTATTCGGCACAGGTACAGCCGCTGTTATCTCCCCTGTAGGTCATCTGAAGTGGGGCGACAAGGTAATGACTATAAATGATAACAAGATCGGTAAGATCTCCCAGATGCTTTATGATACAATGACAGGCATCCAGTGGGGCAAGATACCCGATGAATTTGGCTGGACTGTAAAGGTAACAGACTGATATACACTCACATGAGCGCTTCACTATTTGAGCGAAGCGCTCTTTTATTAAAATGCGGAGGTTTGATATGCAGGGGGTAAAATGGCTGTTTTTTGATGTCGGCTCGACACTGGTCGATGAAAGTGATGTATACCGAATGAGGTTCCAAGGCATTGCAGATCAGGCGGGTGTCAGCATCGAAGAGGTCATGGAAAAAGCTTTCGCATATTATCGTAATGGCAAAAAAGGCGATAAGGAAACAGCTGCATACTATGATGTCGGGCTGCCCCGATGGGATCCAAGCCTTGAAAAGGCTTTTCCCGATGCGGCTGAATGTCTGGAAAAACTTTCAAAGCGCTATAAGATCGGTGTTATAGCTAACCAGATAATAGGAACGGCTGAACGTCTTGAAGGATACGGGTTGTTGAAATTTATCGATGTAGTGGTAGCTTCAGCCGAGGAAGGCGTGGCTAAACCAGACAGACGCATTTTCGAGATTGCTCTTGAACGAAGCAGATGCAGTGCAGAAAATGCAGTTATGATCGGCGACAGGATGGATAATGATATCATTCCTGCCCATGACATCGGTATGAAAACAGTCCTGATAAAACAAGGCTTTGCAAAAACGGATGAGCGCAGTTATCATATCAGCCCCGATCACATCGTTAACAGCCTTACGGAGCTTACAAAAATATTTTTATCACAGGAGGAATAAATAATGGCAGATATAGAAAAGATACCGCAGGAGCAGATAGACCATATCTGCGGCAATGCCATAAATGATGCTAAAAGATTCAGCATAGAGCTGAAATTTGATGACGAGAGCATAGCAAAGTTAGAGATGCTGCTCGGCAGGATAAACGAATTTATCAAGCAGAATAATGTCCCGGGTGAGATAGTCAGCAAAATGGCTGTTACCTACGGCGTATATCTGGGCGAGACAATGCTCAGATGCTATGCGGCTGAACACGGATACGGATGGGAAGTTATCAACGGCGAACCTGTACTTTACAAGGACGATGCCAACAAGATAATGCCCGTAACAAAGGTACATAAGAGACTCAGCAGAGATATTACCGAGAATGTATACAACTTCTACAACGTTGGCAAGGATGTTGTCAATGGTACTTTCGAGAAGAAGGTAAATGAGGCTGAATAATGCTTTGAAATTTAACGGAGCTGTTTTATCATAAACAGCTCCTGATTTTTTGCGTTAAAGTTTCATAGCATCATTAAATATGAAATTTACAATTTAATATATGAATAGGATATGAACGCCAAGAGCAATATTTGTGATCTATACGCCCTATTCGGTATTTCAGACAATTTCTGTCATCAAGATATGGTAAAATAACTTATACAGAGACATTGCGATTTGTGTAAGTTTTTTTAGAATGGGTATTGTACTTTTTTATATGATATGTTATAATAATAAGGTATATAAATAATATTGCAAAGGGTGTGGAAAATGCTACAATCTATCCATGAGACCTTGAATTCTATATGGGGTGTGTTCCTTAGTATACGCCTTAATGATATAGTTGATATAATAATTCTTTATTTTCTTATATATTACGGCATCAAGCTTATACGTGAGACAAGAGCGCTGCAGCTTACAAAGGGTATCGCTGTACTGCTGTTCTGCTATGCTATAGCTTACCTGTTCAATCTCAATACCATGAGACTTATACTTAAACTCTGTTTCCAGTGGGGCTTTCTGGCGCTTATCATATTGTTCCAGCCTGAGCTCAGAAGAATGCTGGAGAAAGTCGGCAGGACAAGAATAACAGAGCTGAGTATATTCCATTCGATAGATACGGATTCAGTGGAGATGAAGTGGCGCACTGCTATAGATGCTATCTGTGATGCGGCACAAAATCTGTCTTCTACCAAAACAGGTGCGCTGATAATCTGCGAGCGCAAGACAAAGCTGGGCGAACAGATAGCCACAGGCACTATACTGAACTGTATGCCGTCAGTGGCAGTGTTCGGGAATATATTCTATCCCAATACTCCCCTGCATGACGGTGCTGTTATCGTAAGAGACGGCATAATACTGGCAGCAGGCTGTTTTCTGCCTAGACCTCAGAAAGATGAGCTGATAAACAAGGAACTGGGTTCAAGACACAGGGCAGCTATAGGTATGAGTGAAAATTCTGATGCGCTGGTAGTTGTTGTATCAGAGGAAACAGGTGCTATCTCGGTGGCAGAAAATGGCGAGCTGACAAGGGGCTACACCAAGGAATCGCTAAACAAGCTGCTGACATCATCGCTGATAGTAAATAAAGACAATGCGTACAACAAAGAAAGATCTCTGGCAGGAAGGATGATATCCAGATGGAAGAAATGAATAACAGATCATCCTTTTTTAAAGGTCTTAAAGACAAGGGTACAGATGTAACACTGAGGATACTGGCATTCATACTCGCTGTTATCTCGTGGTTCATCCTGTCCATAACCCAGTATCCTACTGTCACTAAAAGGATCATGGGAGTCCATGTGAACTTCAACATGGACGGCACAACAGCTTCGGAAATGGGACTTGAGGCGCTCAACTACAAGGATATAACTGTTGATGTTGAAATAAGCGGTATGAACTATGAGATAGGTACTTACAATGCCAACGATCTTATAGCTACCGTAAATCTCGACGGGGTCAATAAAGAAGGCACGTACAACCTTGATATAGATGTACGAAGCGCTCATAATACTGACAGATGTACTATACTTTCGGTAGACCCCGAAACTGTGCCCGTCGAATTCGACAGGATAACCGAAAAGACAGTTGAGATAAAAGCTGATGCGCCAAATGTAACGGCAGAAAATGGATATACTCTCAATAAAGTTACAGTAGACCCTGCTGAGATCACTATTAAGGGTCCCAAGAATATACTTGATAAGGTAAGCACTGTCAGTGCAAAGGTAAACAATTCTGTCAAGATAGCTGATAACACCACGCTTTCCGCCAATGAGCTGGTATTCTGCGACAGTGAAGGGGAGACCATCGACAGCAGCAAATTCTCTGTCAAAGGCGGGACTTCATATGATGTGAATTTCACGGTATACAAGAAAAAGACACTGGAACTCAGTGTAAACTACACGGGCGCTCCCGAAGGATTTGACGTATCATCACTGCCGTTGAAACTTTCACAAGACAGCATATCCGTGACAACACCTCACCTTGATGATGAATCCACAGAGAAGGTCGTGCTGGGTAATATCCCGATAAATGAGATAGACCTGAAAAAGACTTTCAAATTCAAGATAAATATCCCCGCAGGTGATGTAAACACCAGTGGAAGTGATACTGTTATAGCTTCATTTGACGATGAGGGCTACAGCTCGGCTGAATTTACACTGGATACTGATAACATAGATATTATCAGTGCACCGCCGAAACTAACGGTCGACATCGACAATAAAGAACTGCCGAATGTAACGGTCGTGGGACCGACTGAAATAATCGAAGAACTTACGGATGACGATATACACGCTAAGATCAACCTGAGTGATGTACATGGAACAGGTTCGTATGCTAAGGATGCTACCATATACATCCCCAACATCAACAATGTCTGGAGCTTTGGTTCTAATCAGATCCAGGTGACTATATCGCAGCCTAAGAGCGAGGACAGCAGCGGTTCCGACTCGGCTGAGGATTAACTTATCAAATAAAAACCAAGCGGTTCGGAAAATTCGTCCGAGCCGCTTTTTGGAGGAAAACTATGCCTGTTATCATAAATCAGATAAGCTCTCCTGTTGGTGCAGATACAGAGAGCGTAATTGCAAAAGCGCTGAAAAAGCTGGAAGTACCGAGGGCTGATGTGAAGGACTGCCACATCTACAAGACCTCGCTTGATGCACGAAAGCGTGATAATATACACTACGTTCATTCGGTGATGGTGACACTTAATGATGAGGAAAAGGAAAAGAAAATCTCAGCTAAAGACCCACAGCTAAGCTATGCTGTACCTGCGCAGTTCAAACCTGTTATCTCTTCAGAAAAAGCAGAGGGGCGCATAATAATCACAGGTTTCGGACCTGCGGGAATGTTCTGTGCGCTGACACTGGCTGAACAGGGCTACCGTCCGCTGGTACTGGAACGAGGTGAAAGCATAGACGAACGAGTGGCAACGGTAGAGCGTTTCATGAAACTGGGGGTACTCAGCGAAAGATCTAACATACAGTTCGGCGAGGGCGGCGCAGGTACGTTCTCTGACGGAAAGCTTACCACCAGGATAAAGGATCCGCTTTGCAGATATGTACTGGAACGCATGGTGGAATTCGGTGCACCCGAGGAGATAATGACCAAAGCAAAGCCCCACATCGGCACGGACAAGCTGAGGGGCGTAGTAAAGGGCATACGTCAGAGGATAACCGAACTTGGTGGGGAGATACGTTTTTGCACTGAACTTGAAGATATAGCCTTCACAGGCAGCCATGCAGACAAGGCTGTTTTCACAGGCGGTGAGGAAAAGGCAGCTGCGCTGGTCCTTGCCATAGGACATTCTGCAAGGAACACCTTTGAGATGCTGCACCGCAAAGGGATATTCCTGGAAGCAAAGCCATTCTCGGTAGGCGCAAGGATCGAACACAGGCAGACAGATGTGGACAGAAGTCTTTACGGCAGCCATGCAGGCGATGAAATGCTGCCTAAGGGCGAATATCAGCTTTCGTACCGTGACAGGAATGGCAGAGCTGTTTACACATTCTGTATGTGCCCCGGCGGTACAGTCGTACCTGCTGCATCGGAAGAAGGCGGAATCGTCACAAACGGCATGAGCAGATTTGCCCGTGACGGTAAGAATGCCAATGCGGCAATGGTCGTTTCGGTAACTCAAGAGGACTTCGGCAGCGGCGCACTGGACGGTATGTATTTCGCCAGGGAGATAGAACAGCGTGCATACAAGCTTTCGGGCAGCTACAAGGCTTGCGGAACTACGGTAAAAGGATTTCTCGAAGGAAAGCCCTCGCTGGATACCGACCTGACGCCTACCTACTCACTGGGACTGACGGCAGTGGGATACGAGAAAATTTTCCCTAAAAATGTTACTGATATGATGCGCACGGGACTTGGGGTATTCAGCCGCAGAATGGAATGTTTCGGCAACGGAAATGCTATACTTTCGGCACCCGAGACCAGGACAAGTTCCCCTGTTAGAGTTACCCGTGACAACGAAAGTTTTGTTTCCATATCCTGCGATAATCTTTACCCTTGCGGTGAAGGTGCAGGCTATGCAGGCGGCATAATGAGCGCAGCGGTGGACGGACTAAACACTGCGCTGAAGATAATGGCAAGGTTCGCACCCGAAAAATAAAAGCGGCACACTATGCCGCTGCAAAATATAAAACAACAGGCAGCACCTCACGCAATGTGGGGTACTGCCATTTTTTTACTCTGCATCAATTTTAGAGATATAAGCCTTGATAGCGGCAAAGGTCTCATCACTCAGGATATGCTCGACACGGCAGGCATCCTTCGCTGCGATCTTTGGATCGACACCAAGTTTTTCAAACAGATGAGTGAACAGCTTATGCCTTTCGTACATCTTCTTGGCAATAGCCATACCCTTATCGGTAAGGGTGATATAACCATCCTTATCGACAAGTATATATCCGTTCTCACGAAGATTTTTCATTGCGATACTAACACTGGGCTTTGAAAACTCCAACTCGTTCACGATGTCGATGCTGCGCACTTCACCCTTGCGCTCGCTTATCATCAATATGCTTTCCAGATAATTTTCTGCTGATTCCTGAATTTTCAATGCTGCACCTCCAGACTATTTTTGTTCCTTATAATTGTAACACATTTATAAGATTTTTTCAAGTATCTTACGAAATTATTTTTATTTTATATAAACCAATCAGTTAGTCAAAACTAACGCAATACATTTACGACAAATATTTTATTGTTTTAACAGCAAAAATATCAAACAGTCTGTAATGTACTTGCAAAAATCTGTATGGCGTGGTATAATCAACATAAAAGAAACAAAAGATAAGACAGATAGACGAAAGGAGTACATTATGGCTTATCCTGTATTATTTGTACATGGAATGGGTTTTCACGACAGCAAGATTATAAACTACTGGGGCAGAGCTCCAAAACTCTTTGAAAAACTAGGACATACGGTATACTACGGCTGGCAGGACTCAAACGGTTCATACTACACTAACGGTCAGGCGATAGCAGAGCGAATTGCGCAGATTGTTGAAGAGACCGGCTGCGGCAAGGTCAACATCGTGGCGCACTCTAAAGGCGGATTAGATGCGAGATATGCCATATCCACACTGGGAATGGGAAAATACGTTGCCAGCCTGACTACCCTTTCAACTCCGCACAACGGTTCGCTGACGATAGACAGGATAATGAAGCTGCCAAAGTTCCTGCTGAAAGCAGGTTCAAAGCTGACGGACTTATGGTTTAAGATACTCGGTGACAAGCAGCCCGACACATACAGCGTGATAAAATGTTTCTCCACCGAGGAAGCAAAGCGTTTCAACCACGAAAATCCCGACTTCCCTGCTGTGAGATACAGGAGCTATGCATTCGTTATGAGAGAGCCGTGGAGCGATATGTTTTTATGGTTCTCGAACATGGTGGTCAATCATTTTGAGGGCGAGAACGATGGTTTTCTTGCACCTAGAGCAGTCAAGTGGGGCGAATTCATGGGGATAAAGCGCAGTGCGTGCAGACGTGGTATATCCCATTGTGACGAGGTTGATATGCGGCGAATGAAATTCTGCAAAAAAAGCAGCAAAGGTGTCTCGGATATACTGGAAGTATACCGTGAGATAGCGGATGACCTTATATAAACAAAAAGCCAATGGGCAAATGCTCATTGGCTCAGTTTTTTATAAAGCAAGTCTTTGATCTCAGGTAGACAGCTTCGACCTCAGACAGCCGTGTATTTTACTATTTACGGATAAGCTTATTGATAAGCGCTCCCGAAGCACTCATGAACATAACTCCGCCCAGGGCGATAAGCAGTATGCCCAGCAAAGTATTATCCGAGAGCACATTTAAGCCTGCTATGACCATACCTGCCATTATAAGCGAAAGCAGCACCACTGCAAACACCCTGAACAGCACCCTCAACAAATAAGGCACACGGTAGTTTGAACATACCTTTTCTGTCAGGTCGATAACCAAACCAAAAACGTTTCCCATCTCTTTTCCTTTCTGATGTCTCTCTATACAAGGCTGCTGTAATACTCACTGAGTTTTGCGGCAGCTTTTTTTATAACGTTATCGGCTCTGCCCGAAGCGCTTATATCTGCAAATATTCCCTGAGTTGAAAGCTCCTTGGCTTTTTTGGCAAGCTCCACTGCCTTCTGATAATCGACTATATCATCATGATCGGAAAGCTCTTCCGCAAGATGCAGACACGCTCTGGCTTTAAGTGCCGTAAATTCATCCACATATCCCACAGGAGCTTCCGCATCGACCAGCGGCTGATAGACCCCCGCCGCATAAAGATTTCTCAGGTCGATATAGCTTGTCATCCCGTTATCGGAAACAGGCGAAGAATCGTAAGCTTCTATCTGTATATCAAGCACTTTACAAAGATACTCAAGTGTTTTTACCGACGGCATCGCTGTACCGCTCTCAATCTGGCTTAGCATATTCCTTGTAATGAAATCCCCTACGACCTCATTCTGGGTCATTTTTTTAGCTAAACGGGCTTCCTTGATAATGCGTCCTATGTTTTTAGCATCCATTTTCAGTGCCTCCCCTCATCGTGTAAATTTTATTTACTTACATGATACCACACATTTCCGCAAATTGCAAGCATTTCACAAAAAATTAACAATTTATTTTACCATGGGTAAATATAAATGTATCAGAACTATCTTCACTTAATCAAGCAAGCATTCTGTTTACTTATAAAAGCAGTATATGATTTACCTGTTGTTTACCCCGAGAGAGAAACAATAATATTTCGGCTCGGTCGATAACAGACTAAACATTATTTATATATAGCTTTTATTTTCGGGAAATATCTCTTTCAGATAAAATAAAAAATTTTTTTGAAAACCTATTGACAAATGAGGAAGAATGGTGTATAATCTATGTAAATTAAATTTACATCAACTTTTACTGATTTACATCACAGCTTACATCTTTTTACAGGAGGCGATAATATGATGGAAAATTTCAGCCAGTGGTGGGACAGCCTTAGCGAGATATTAAAGGTACTTTACTGCATTGCATTTCCTTCAACGCTGCTTCTGGTGATACAGACCACGCTTACGGTATTCTTCGGGATGCATCACCACGGTCTGGGCGGACACGATATCAGTGATACCTCGGGACTGGATATGCACGTTGATGCAGGCGGACATGATATAGGCGGACACAATATAATAGATATACATCACGATGCCGCAGCCTTTCATGATCTTTCCGCACACCACAGTGACGCAGGTTTTCACGATCACTCATACAACGACAGCGTAAGTGATACTTCGATGCACCTGTTCACTATGCAGACGATAGTTGCTTTCTTCACGGTATCAAGCTGGACTTCGATAGTGCTGATAGGTTCACAGGTACCTAAGGTGATCTCGCTGGCGGTGGGTTTCATACTGGGTGCAATGACAATGGTAGTCATAGCTAAGATGATGCAGCTTTCAATGAAACTCACAGAAAACGGCACGGTGGACCTTAGAAATGCCATAGGTGAGAGCGCAACGGTATATATCCCCTGCCCTCCCAAAAACAGCGGCATGGGAAAGGTCACGATGACACTGCAGGGACAGATGATGGAACTCGGTGCTTTCAATGAGGGTGATGAGACCCTTGCAACAGGCACAAAGGTCATCGTGGTAGACGTTCGTGGAGACGATGTTATAGTTGAAAAAGACGCTTGATAAAATATCCGGGAGGTGCAGGATATGTCAAGAATCATAACTTCGATAATACTATTCGTGATAAGCGCACTCTTGGCAGAATGCAGCATACGGCATTTTCTTGAACGAGGATACTTATTTAACAATGCTTATATATTCGCACCGAAAACAGAACGGGAGTCAATGGACAAAAAGCCGTATTACAGACAGTCCGCAGTGGTATTTTTACTGATGAGCGCAGTATTCATCGTGCTGGGGCTGGCGGCGATATTTGAGAGCACAAAGCTCGAACTTATCGAGATACCTCTGATAGCCGGTGCTGTGATATACGCAGTGATTTCTGCTGTAAAGATAGAAAAATGTCAAAATGACGCGGGAAATAAAGAAAAAACTATAAGACAAAAGAAAAGACAACAAAAATCAAAAAAGAAAAAATAATAAAAGCAAGGTGAGGCAAATTGAGCATTATAATAATTGTGAATGTGGTCATATCACTGACGATGATACTTGGCGGATGCTGCATGAGAGAAAATTCCGATGCATATGAAAGCTGTTCGATAGGCTTCAAGACAAAGCGTGCGCTTTCAAGCAAGGATGCATGGTATTTCGCTAATCAAAGGTGTGGAACATTCTGGATCATTTTCGGTATATTAGGATTTTTGATAACTATGATATCACTTTTCCTGACAACAAGCGAGAGAAACGGTATAGTGATGCAGTCGGCTGTACTGGGTCTACAGATACTGGCTTTCGTATTTTCTATAGTTAAAGTAGAGAATCAGCTCAAAAACAAATATGACAAACAATAAAAACATAAATATAAATAATCGAGAATAAAAGAAACAACAGCTTTTAACAAAAGAAAGAGACATAAAAAAGAGACAATATCTTATGTGTAGAACAAAAGAAGGAAGACAACAAGACGGCTTTTGATTAAAGCAAAAAAGAGAGAAGAGGTAATTTGAATGAAAACAAAAGCAAAAGCCGCACTGATAGCTGCAGCAGCCGTTTTGGGTGTTGCAGGTGGGATATGGTTTTCATGGTGTAGAGGCATCGACTATGAGAAGAGATACAAAGATCTCTTTGACAAGACTTTTAAGGGAGATTACAAGATAACCGTTACTGATAGCGAGTTTGGTACCGATGATGACGCTCCGCTGAAAATTCCTTCCATAATGAAAGATTATGATATTGAATACAAGGATAAAAACGGCAACGAAAGACACCTTGAACTTAACAGCGGAGAGGGTTATCTTAATTGGTATCAAGATGAAAGTCTGAGCGAATACATAAGAAACAGATATACTAAATCAGACGGTGCTATGATGACAGCGTTTTCGTTACAGATATACAACATAGTAAACGATGATATAATCGATAATATACTGCCTAAGTATTTTGAAGCAGAACGTGATCATGACAGTTCACATAGAGTAAATGGCGATGGATATACGATCAATATATCAGCTTTTGATTACGCGGCAGGTTATACCCAATATAGATATCGTAACAATGACAAGGTATCTGAATACTTATCACCCGAAAATTGCCCTGTATTATCAGATATCGATATGGATTCAGCCGCAGATATCAAAACCTTTGTTTTTCGCGTAAATATCGATATAACCGATGAAAGCAAATATGATATGATAGATGAATTTACTGAAAAAGCAGAAGCTTTATGCCAAGAATATGCGGCTGCTTCGGACTTCGGAGGAAATTATTGCTGTACAGTACGCACACTAAGTGGCGAGGAAAAAGGTTTTGAGGAAATTGATAAAAATAAAATATATGTCGCAGGCGGTGAAAAAGTTAACTTCGACCCAGATGACGATAAAGCACATGATAAGTACAAAGATATGATTGTCGAAAAATGCGGATATAACACATCCGAAAAATAAAGGAGAAGAACATGAACAACATACTTCAGAAGTCCGTATACCGTTATGAAACGTTCGGCAAACAATTCACAGGTACTTACCGATGTAGCAAATAAGCTCACCTGCGGAAAAGACAGATAAAACTATAGTATAAAGAGATATAAACAAAAGAATGAGACAACATTCATAAAGAAGAAGAGACAACTTATCACATTAAATATTTACATTAAAGACGAGGAGAATGGTTATGGGAATGGAAACTGTTATCATTATCTGCATTATAGTTGCAGTATTATTCGCAGCACTGATGGCAATTCTTTCAAGATACAGAAAGTGCCCTTCGGACAAGGTGCTGGTCATCTACGGTAAGGTCGGCATGGACAAGAACGGTCAGGCAAGGAGCGCACGCTGTATCCACGGTGGTGCGGCATTCATAGTACCGGTTATACAGTCTTATGAGTATATGGATCTGACACCTATATCCATAAATGTTGACCTGAAAAACGCACTTTCAAAGCAGAACATCCGTATAGATGTTCCTTCAAGATTTACAGTAGGTATCTCCACTGAACCCGGCGTTATGCAGAACGCTGCAGAAAGACTGCTGGGACTGAAAATGATCGAGATACAGGAACTGGCTAAGGATATCATCTTCGGTCAGCTGAGACTCATCATTGCTACTATGGATATCGAGGAGATCAACTCCGACAGAGATAAGTTCCTGCTGGCAGTATCGAACAACGTTGAGATCGAGCTGAAAAAGATCGGTCTGAAGCTGATAAACGTTAACGTTACAGATATCACCGATGAGAGCGGATACCTGGAAGCGCTGGGTAAGGAAGCAGCTGCTAAGGCTATCAATGACGCTAAGAAGAGCGTTGCTGAAAAGCACAGAGATGGTGAGATCGGTCAGTCTCATGCTCAGAAGGAGCAGAGGATCGAGGTCGCTGCTGCAAATGCTGACGCTATCAGAGGTGAGAACGATGCTAAGGTAGCTGTGGCACAGTCTGAGGCTGAAAGAAGAGAGAGAGAAGCCGAGTCACTGCGTAAGGCTACCGCTGCCGAGGCAGTTCAGGCTGCTAAAGCTAAGCAGGAAGCATACATCGCTCAGCAGGAAGCAGAGCTTACAAGAGCTGAACTGGAAAAGGCTACACAGAAGGCTGATGTTATCGTAAAGGCTGAGATCTCTAAGCAGCAGGCTGAGATCGAAGCTGAGGCACAGGCTGAGGTAACAAGACGCAAGGCTAAGGGTGAGGCTGACGCTATCTTCGCTAAGATGGAGGCTGAGGCTAAGGGTAATCAGGAGATACTGACCAAGCAGGCTGAAGGTCTGAGACAGATAGTTGCAGCAGCAGGCGGCGACGCAGATGCTGCGGTAAGACTCATCATCGCTGACAAGATGGAGCAGCTGATATCTATACAGGTAGAAGCCATCAAGAACATCAAGATCGACAAGATCACCGTATGGGACAGCGGTCAGAACGGCGGACAGGGCGGAGGCTCGACAGCTAACTTTTTGAGCGGACTGATGAAGAGCGTTCCCCCTCTGAACGATCTGTTTGAGCAGGCAGGAATGTCACTGCCCGAATTTTTGGGCAAGGACATGAAGGACGCTCTCGAAAAGTCCAGAGAAGAAGCTATCAAGAGAGTTGCCGAGGAAGAGGCTGAACGCCTTAACAGCAATGATGTTGAGGTAATTGAGCCTTAGAAAAAATATCTTGACATAAAGTCTTATTCATGATATATTTTAATATGAAATGGCAGGTCATATGACGGATACCCATATAGAAGTTTTACCCCGAAGCGTTTCAAAAGCGCTTCGGGGCATTGTATTTATTTTATCTGCTCAGATAAATCAGAATTTGCCGGATCTATTTTCTGCATAGACAATGCAGAATTGTTCCGTCTTCCGGCTTATAAATGTTTCCTTTTTCACAAAGGATAACATCAAAGCCCGCCTGCTCTGCAAACTGTATCAGATCATCCACTTCAAATGTCTCCCAGTATATTTCGGAATCGGCAAAAGGATAGAACCTGTGACCGTCCAGACAATTTGGATAATGCTCCGTCAGAAACCTGTGATCATGCGTTGAAAAACTGCATAGTCCACCTTTTTTAAGGACTTTTTTACATCCTGACAAATAGTTCTTCCTGAATTCGTTTCCATATAACAATCCAAATGTTTGTGCCCAAATAATTATGACATCGAATGATCCTGCAGGGAAATTCAGATGTTCCCCATCATATTCCTGAAATGAAATATGATATCCTTTTTCGGCAGACAGCTGTTTGACCTGTGATATGACTTCTTTTGAAATGTCAATTCCGACCACATCATATCCCAGATCGGATAATGCAAATGCTTCCCGTCCTAAGCCACAACCAATACCCAATATTCTGGCACCCGGAGGAAAATAACTGATAACCGACTGTTCCCATTCTTTTAGTGCCAAATTCCAATTCCGCATTTCATCAACATTCTTTTTTTCTTCATACCACTCTGAAACAATATTTTTCATATCACTTTTTCTCTTTCAAAGCCTGATTTCTCTTAGCAGCAATTATAGCACAACGATGGCGCATTGTCAATAGAAACGCCATAGTATTTCTGACCTTGCATCAGAAATACTATGGCATAAAACTTCTATATGAGCGCCGTCCTTACCAGCGGACGCATTTATAATTATCTGTCGTTTATGGGAACATAAGCCCTTTCCTTAGCTACAGCCTTGTAAGCAGGACGTATAATCCTCTTGCCTGTAACCAGTTCCTCGAAACGGTGAGCGCACCAGCCGGGCATTCTTGATACTGCAAACATAGGTGTGAACAGATCCTGAGGTACACCCAGCATTCTGTAAACAAAGCCCGAATACATATCAACATTTGCGCACATAGCCTTGTCGCTGCCCTTTATCTTCAGGAAAAGCTCGGGTGTCAGTCGCTCGATGGTTTCCAGCAGTCTGTACTCCTTCTCGAACTCAGTGCCCACTGCCATGCGCTTTGCATTGGCTTTCAGTATCACCGCTCTCGGGTCGGAGAGGGTATATACCGCATGACCCATACCGTAGATAAGTCCAGACTTGTCGAAAGCTTCTTTCTTCAGTATCTTGGTCAGGAAGTCAGCAACTTCGCCCTCGTCGTCCCAGTTTGAAACGTGCTGCTTTACGCATTCCTGCATAGCCGACACCTTGATGTTCGCGCCGCCGTGCTTGGGTCCTTTCAGCGAACCGATAGCTGCGGAGTATGCAGAATAAGGATCGGTGCCCGAAGATGTCAGTACGCGGCAGGCAAAGGTGGAGTTGTTTCCGCCGCCGTGTTCAGCGTGCAGCATCATCAGCAGGTCGAGAAGCTTAGCCTCATCGTCAGTGAACTTTCTGTCGGGACGTATAGCCGCCAGTATCATCTCAGCAGTGCTGTGATTGGGATCCAGCGGGTGCAGGAACATCGTCTGATTGTCGAATGTCCTCTTCTTCACCTGATAAGCCAGTGTCATTATGTAAGGCAGTTTCGAGATTATGGATATAGCCGTTGCCATCTCATATTCGGGGGCACGGTTCTCGGGATTGTCATCATAGGAATAAAGTGCCAGTATCGAACGTGACATCTTGTTCATTATGTCCTTCGAGGGGGCTTTGAGTATCATATCCGAGAAGAAATCCGCAGGCAGAGGACGGTTCTCAGCTATCATATGTCTGAAAGCAGCCAGTTCGTCCTTTTTGGGCAGTTCGCCCAGCAGAAGCAGATATACTATCTCCTCA
>CADALT010000005.1 GCA_902788785.1 uncultured Ruminococcus sp. | reverse complement strand
ATCGCCTTTGGCGATATATTTAAATATGTCCGCAAAGCGGACACCTTGACTATTCACTATTCACTTTTCACTATTCATTATTCACTTAGCAGGCTCTTTACTAAATAACGCAAAGACACTTCTGCTGTGATACAACAGAAGTGTCTGAATAATACTTCTTTATAGAGCCTGCGCTTATTCTCTCCGCTTTGTGTTTTATTTTCTGTGTCCGAATATATCTATATCTTTTTCCCACCATAAGTATCTGCCGATAACGTGTTTGTCAAAGAATTTCCATGTCAAGTGCTTTGGTCTGATACCGTTAGCTTTTATGAGATCGCTATCTTCATTATCAGGTATTATGATATCTTTGTTGGTGATAAATTCAAAGCAGTCGTTCTTATTTGGAAGATCCAAAATATAGAACCTATGATCCATCGGGTCATGCTTTCCATTTGTTCCCAAATTTGGTATAGCCTCGTTCCTGTTATCATAGTCGGGAAGAAAGTTTGCATCATCACTTATCCATATATGTATGATGGGGTAGATATCTCCTCGTTTTTCAAATTCCGTATCAAGTACTTTTTTCAATATTCGCAGATCAGGGTCGGGTGAGAAGTGGTCATCGGTCTTCTGTATGAAAAGATACTTGCCCTGCATCCCATACTCTCCGGCAATATCGCTGTTGAATTTATACCGGAATATATCCCCGTTTTTCCATGAACATATTTTATAACGCTTTTTGCTGAACTTTTTTGCCTTTGGCTGTTCGGATGTCAGCATCTCTTTCAATTCGTCAAGAACTGCTTTGCGGGCATCGCCTTTTACTTGAGAGTATTTGTACCATTCGTCAAGGTCTGCGCCATCTGCAATAGTGCGTAGTGCATTGTTTCTGATCTCATCTGTCAGCCTGCCAAGCCTATGCAGAATATCAGCCAGTGACAGTCTGAAAATGATACTGTCCTCATTTTCGCCGTTTGTGAGCACACTGAAATACTTAACAGTTATTTCGAGAGCTTCCTCGTCACTTTTTCCGTATCTCAGCAATGCGGTATAAATATCTTTTAGATCGGCATATACATCGTTCTGGTTTAGTCTTACACCCCATGTGCCCATATCAACGTCCCTTTCTTGCGGTAATTATATAACATAGGATAACATATATGCTTTTAAAAGTCAATCAGCTGATTAGTTTATGCTAACTCATGTTAAGAAAATATAGACAGAATGTTAAATCAGACAAATGTACTTGAAATTTATACTGTAATGATGTATAATATTAGTGGCAAATTGCTTTATATTTTAATTGGAGGTATTTAAAATGTTAGTTAATGCTAAGGAAATGCTTGATAAGGCAAGAGCAGGTAAGTACGCTGTTGGTCAGTTCAACATCAACAACCTTGAATGGACAAAGGCTATCCTGCTGACAGCACAGGAGCTGAATTCACCTGTTATCCTCGGTGTATCTGAGGGCGCAGGTAAGTATATGTGCGGCTTTGAGACAGTTGCTGCTATGGTTGAAGCAATGGATAAGTCTCTGGGCATCACAGTTCCCGTGGCTCTGCACCTTGACCACGGTACATATGAGGGCTGCTACAAGTGCATCAAGGCAGGCTTCACATCCATCATGTTCGATGGTTCACATTTCCCCATCGACGAGAACGTTGCAAAGACAACTGAGCTCGTAAACGTAGCTCACGGTCTGGGTCTTTCTATTGAGGCTGAGGTCGGTGCTATCGGCGGCGAAGAGGACGGCGTTATCGGTAAGGGTGAGTGCGCAGATCCTCAGGAGTGCAAGCAGATCGCTGAACTGGGTGTTGACTTCCTGGCTGCAGGTATCGGCAATATCCACGGTGTATATCCCGATAACTGGGAGGGTCTGAGCTTCGAGACACTCGATGCTATCAACAAGACTCTGACATCATCCATCGGTGAGGTTCCTCTGGTACTGCACGGCGGTACAGGTATCCCTGATGATCAGATCAAGAAGGCTATCTCTCTGGGTGTTGCTAAGATCAACGTTAATACAGAGTGCCAGCTGGTATTTGCCGAGGCTACAAGGGGTTATGTAGAGGCAGGCAAGGATAAGCAGGGCAAGGGCTTCGATCCCAGAAAGCTGCTCAATCCCGGATTTGAGGCTATCAAGGCTAAGGTCAAGGAGAAGATGGAACTGTTCGGTTCTGTTGGCAAGGCTTAATTAGCAAGATAATAGAATATAAAGGCAGCACCGCACATTGACTGTGCGGTATTGCTTAGTTCAGCCTGTCCGCTGCGGCAGGCTGTGCTTTTGTATTATAAACTTTTCAGAGGGGATACAGTGGAGCTGTTCAATTCACGCAGAATGACGAATATAGGTGTTATGACAGCGGTGTATGTTGTCATGACGCTGTTATGTATGCCGCTGGCATATGGCGATGTGCAGTTTCGCATATCCGAGATGCTGGTGCTGTTCTGCTTTTTCAATAAGGACTATATCCTTTCCATGGCATTTGGGTGTTTTCTCGCTAATCTGTTAAGCCCTATGGGCATGATCGATGTGGCTATCGGCACGGGTGCGACTCTGATCGCTGTGCTGTTGATCTACTTTTCACGCAAAGAGGTCAATTTGTTTGTGGCATCGCTTTTCCCTGTAATATCCAATGGTCTTATCGTGGGAGCAGAGCTTAAATATTTTCAAGGGCTCGATTTCTGGAAAAGTGCGGCGCTGGTGGCTTTGGGTGAGTTTGTCTGCGTCAGCATAATAGGTGTACTTCTGGTAGGCTCTCTCAGCAAGAACAGAGGCTTTATGAAACTTATCACAGCGGGCATAGATACTACGGATGAAAAAAGATAAATGAAAAAACGCTCTTTCTGATTTTCAGTGAGAGCGTTTGCTTTTGTCTGTGTATATGTATACTATTATAATATAAAGAAAACCTTGTAAACAAAATGTCTACAAGGTTTTTGTGGTGCAGGTAAGAAGACTTGAACTTCCACGAGGTTGCCCCCACTAGCACCTGAAGCTAGCGCGTCTGCCGATTCCGCCATACCTGCATTTTATTAGGTTTTTCGTTTCAGGACTTTGTTTTGTCCCTCACAACAGTATCTATTATATCACAGATATACCCGATTGTCAATAGTTTTTTCTCGGATTTTATAAAACGTTTAGTGAATTGATTTTTAAACTTAACATTAGCCCGCTTTTCCCCGATATAATTAGGTTTCAGAAAACAGCTCCGATATTTGGCTAAAATATTTTAAGAAATCTTCATACTATTGCAAAATTTGTCGGGATATGTTATAATTTAATAAGATATTTATTGTAGCGTTTTTCTGAAAGAGGGTGTGAAGATTGAGTAGGAAAAATACAGCGGAGATTTTCATGAAAAAGACTCTGCTGCTGTTTATATGCATAGCTGCAAATATTCTCGGCAGGTGGCTGGCAGCGAGATATTCTCTGCCGGGCTGGCTCGATTCTTTCGGCACATTCACGGCTGCTTATGCCTATGGACCCATCGCAGGGGCTATAATAGGTGTCACTTCAAATATAATATCTGTCGTACAGTTCGGGTCTTCTGCCTGGTATTGCCCTGTAAGCGTGCTGATAGGCATTCTGGTGGGCATCTTGGCGAGAAAGGGTTATTTCGAGACTCTCTTCCACACCATGACGGTCGCAGGCGCTGTCACCGCTGGTGCAGTGCTCATAACCTCGGTGCTCGATCTTGCATTCTTTGAGGGCAGCACAGGCAATATCTGGGGCGATGGAGTGCGTGATTATCTGGTAGAGAACAATATAAACCGTGGTGTAGCAGTATTTGCAGGGGAATTCTATCTTGAGTTCCCGGATAAGCTGGTAATATCCCTGATGCTTTTTATACTGCTTAAAGCAGTAAGACGTTTCAGGGGCAGGCGCAGCGAGGTCAAAAGTGCAGCATCGGCGCTTGTATGTCTTGTCATGACGGGTGTGTTCCTTTCGCAGGGGGCTGCGAATGCTTCTGCGGAAAGAAACTCAGTGCAGGAAAACTTCTCTTATGTGCAGACTGTTTTCAACAGCAGCAACGGATTGCAGTGCGGTCATGCAAATGCTATTGCCCAGACCAATGACGGTATCCTATGGATAGGTACCTATGCTGGTCTTTACCGCTATAACGGCAGCGAATTTGAGCACATGGACGAGTTTGATGAGATACGCAACGTCAACTGCCTTTATGTTGATAATGAGGGCAGGCTTTGGGTCGGCACAAACGATAACGGTGTCGCCATAGTTATAAACGGCGAGGTCACAAACGTCATAAATACCGTCAACGGTCTGCCGTCGGAGTCCATAAAGTCCATCGTGCAGGGCGGTACAGGCGAGTATTATATAGGCACCTCCGACGGGATAGTTACCTATGAACTGAAAATGGGATTTTCCCTGAAAGCCGATATTTCAACCATCGGCTATACCAACGTGCTTTCAGCCGACAGCATGGGCAATGTGGCAGCGGTCAACAATAACGGCGAGCTTTTCTACCTGAATAAAAGCAGGATAGTCTATGCTTTTGACGGCGATAACGACTATACTTTTTCGACCTGCGCCTTTGGTCCCGATGATGAACTTTATATCGGCACCGATGACGGCAGCATATTAAGATACAGTGTGGACGGCTACACCTTTACTCTTGAGGAAAAGACCGTCTGCGAGGGGCTTAGCAAGATAAATAATATCTATCCACGCAGGAATGACAGAATGTGGATCTGTGCCGATAACGGCATAGGCTATGTTGATACGGACGGCAGCTTTGTAAGACAGGAGTCAGGGGATTTCAACTACTCTATACAGAGTATGGTCGAGGACTATCAGGGCAATCTGTGGTTTGCGTCCCTGAGACTGGGGCTGTTAAGGCTTTCACGTTCTGCCATAACCGATGTATTTGCCGATAACGGCATTGCACCCAGCGTGGTCAATACAACTGCGGTCTATGGAAATATGCTTTATGCAGGCACCGATGACGGGCTTTGCATAATTGATATGAGGACTCATAAGCTTATAGAAAATGAGCTCACCGAGATACTTCGGGGCAGCCGTATCAGGAGCCTTCAGCCTTCACATGACGGCGGACTTTGGGTGTGCAGCTATGGCGTCGGGCTGGTCAAGACGGACATCACTGGTGCGGCTGATAACTGGTCTGACAGGATAAAGGATATGGGCAGCAGAGTGAGGGTGTGCACCGAGCTTTCGGACGGTACCATCGCTGTCAGCAGTTCAGAGGGCGTTTTCCTCGTTAAAGACTCTCGCCAGACCAAAAGCTTCCGCTACGGTGGTGAGATAGGCTATTCGCAGGTACTGTGTTTTCTTGAAGCGCAGGACGGCACTCTTCTTGCGGGAACGGACGGCAGCGGTATCTTCATGATAAAGGACGGCAGGGTGATACGCCATATCTCACGGGATGATGGTCTGCCCTCGGAGGTAATACTGCGCATGGTCAAAGACCCCGAGGATGGCAGCGTGTTCATCGTTACCTCCAACAGCATCTGCCGCATGGCAGGGGATAAGGTCACTGAACTCACAGCCTTCCCGTATTCAAATAACTACGATGTTATGATAGATGATGACGGCGAACTGTTCATTCCGGGCAGTGCAGGCATATATGTGGTGGATAAGCATAAGCTTATCGGCGGAGATCTTGAGGAGATCGCCCTGCTCGATATGCGCTCGGGACTGCCGGGGTCGCTTACAGCAAATGCCTGGAACGGTTCGGACGGCAAGTGCGTGTATCTTTCTGCCGACCGTGGCGTGTATAGGGTAGATCTTGACGGGTATCTTCTGAGCCGTCGTGCATTCAGGCTCACGATACCCCAGATAAAGCTGGACGACAGGAGCATCACACCCGAACGTGGCTCGGTCATAACAGTCGGACGTGAGGTGGCTAAGATAGAGTTCTTCCCCGAGCTTATCAACTACACCTTTGCAGACCCTGTGGTGTCCTACAGGCTCGATGGCTTCGATCCGGACTGGGTAGACCTGAAAGACAGCGAGCTGCTGAGCATACCTTATACAAATCTTCCTCCGGGAGATTATACTTTCAGGCTGGCTGTGCGTGATGAAAACGGCATGATATCCGAGGAGAGTACCTACAGCCTTACCAAGGAAAAAGCCATATACGACAACATCTGGTTCAAGTATTATATGATAGCGGTCGCTGTGGTATTCATAGGCTGGCTGACCTGGTTCATCACGAGAACTCAGGTACAGCGTACTCTGGAGATACAGCAGGCTAAGCTTTCCATGGCATTGCAGCAGGTGCAGATGGGCAATGAGACTATCCTTGCCATTGCCAAGACAGTTGATGCCAAGGACGAACGTACCAGCCAGCATTCACAGCGTGTGTCGGAGTATTCTGCCATGATAGCCCGTGAATACGGCTTCACCGAGGAGGAGCAGGAAAATATCCGCAAGGCAGCCCTGCTCCACGATATCGGCAAGATAGGCATACCCGACTCTGTGCTGAATAAACCGGGCAGGCTGACCGATGATGAGTATGCCATCATGAAGACCCACGTTACCCGTGGTGCGGAGATACTCAAAGACCTTACCCTTATCGACCACGTTGTGGAGGGCGCAAGGTATCACCATGAGCGCTATGACGGCAGGGGCTATCCCGATGGGCTCAAAGGCGAGGATATACCGCTATACGGCAGGATAATCGCCATAGCCGACGCTTTCGATGCCATGACCGCAAACCGTGTCTACCGCAAGCGTCAGGACTTCGATTATGTCATGGGCGAACTTCATAAGGGCAGGGGAACACAGTTCGACCCGGAACTGCTGGATATCTTTTTGAAACTCATAGACGATAAGAAGATAGATATTGACGCTTTGTACAGCAATGACTCGGCTAAGGAGGAATGATGATGTTAAAGGAAAAACAGAATATCATCGCCGCCATAACAGCTTCATTGCTGGCGCTGGGAGTATTCTTCGGGATACATCAGTTGATGCTGTCCCGTGATAAAAGCGTTGCTTCGATCACTGTGGGCTTTATCTATGACGGTGACGCAAGCACCCCGTATACCGCAAACTTTATCCGTGCCGCTGATAAACTGCAAACCGAGTACCCCGAAAGGGTAAAGGTCATTGAGAAGTACAATGTCCCCTATGAAAGCGCAGAGGAAGTGATACGTGAACTGGCAGGGGAGGGCTGCAGCCTTATAATAACCAATTCCTACGGCTACGGCGAGACTGCAAAAGCCATGGCGGCAGAGTTCCCGATGATACAGTTCTGCGAGGCTACCTGTGACAATGCCAACGATGACCCTGTGCTGGATAACTACCATACCTTCATGGGCGAGATATACCGTGGGCGCTATGTAAGCGGTGTCGTGGCAGGGGCGAAACTCAATGAGATGATCGAACAGGGCATCATAGATGAGGACGAAGCTGTGCTGGGCTATGTGGCAGCCTATCCCGTGGCAGAGGTCATATCGGGCTATACCTCATTCCTGCTGGGCGCAAGGTCACAGTGTCCCTCTGCGGTCATGAGGGTCAGGTACACAGGCACATGGACAGGCTATGCCCTTGAAAAGGATGCGGCTAACCTGTTGATAGACGAGGGCTGTGTCATCATTTCCCACCACTCGAACACCATAGGTTCAGCCATTGCCTGTGAGAGCGCAGCTAAGCCTTATACTGTATACCATGTGGGCTATAATCAGGATATGATAGATGTTGCACCTACCTCTGAACTCATAAGCTGCCGTATCGACTGGACACCCTATATCTTATCGGCAGCGGAGGCTGTGCTTGCCGATGAGGATATAGAGTCGCACGTCAAGGGCACGGTCAACGGCAACGACTCGGGCGGAGGATTTGCCGAGGGTTGGGTGACTATGCAGGAACTCAATGCAGCAGCCGCAGCAGAGGGCAGCGAGGAACTTATAGACAAGACCATCGCAGACCTGAATAACGGCAGCTGCCATGTGTTCAGCGGAGATTATCACGGCACGTCTCCCGATGACCCTTCGGATACCTGCGACCTTAACACAGAATACATCGAGAACGAACACTCGTCCTCGCCGACCTTCCACTACATACTCAAAGATGTAGTCATCGAGGATAACTAGCATTTCCTATTATTTCTATTAAATATTTTAAGTACGGGAACGGGTTGCTTTGACTCTCCAACCTACGGTTGAGTTCCGCCGAAATGCCGTAATTCAGGCGTCTTAGCGAACTCAACCAACAGTTCCTGTACTTTTTTGCTGCTTCGTGGTATGATGATGACAGAAAGGAGGACAGGCATATGGATCAGATTATGATAGGCAAGTTCATTGCCTCATGCCGAAAAGAGAAAAAGCTGACGCAGGCACAGCTTGCGGAGAAGCTCGGCATAACTGACCGTGCTGTATCAAAATGGGAGACGGGCAAATGTCTGCCCGATGCATCGCTGATGCCCGAACTATGTGAACATCTGGGCATCAGTATAAACGATCTGTTCAACGGAAGGAGAGTCACTATGGAGAACTATAAGGAAGCAGCTGAAGCTGCAATGCTTCAATTAAAGAAAAACGAGGAACAAAAGAACCGTATGCTATTGATCCTGGAGATCGTGATAGGTACATCAGCGACCCTATCATTCCTGTTTATGGTATTCGTTGCATCACTGATACCCGGTCTGCCTGCATTTTTCAGGATACTGATACTGGTCATCGGATTCATTCAGCTGGCAGTATGCATATACTTTGCGCTGAAAATAGAGACTAAGGCGGGCTACTACAAGTGCGAAGAATGCGGCAATACTTATGTACCCGAGTTCCGTGATGTGGTGATGGCTATGCACAAGGGCAGAGACAGGAAGATGACCTGCCCCTGCTGCGGCAAGAAGTGCTGGCACAAAAAGGTAATGTCCAAATAAAAACAACGCTCTCCGAGTTCATCGGGGAGCGTTTTTTGTAAATATCAGATCATTCGTTCTCGGCTATCAGCTTAGCCAGCCTCAGATCATGGTCTGTGGTTATCTTGAAGTTCATGGGGTCGCCCGAGACGATGTGTATGGGGTAACCGCATTCGGTGAAAATGCCGCAGGTGTCGGTCAGTTGGCTGACACGTTCATTGCCGAGCTTGGCTATACATTCCTGCAAAGCAGCTATCTCGAAACTCTGGGGGGTCTGCGCTCTCATCAGCTCGCTCCTGACCAGGTTCTCGCTGACAGTATTGCCGTCAGTTGTCCTTATGATAGTGTCATCCGAGGGTATATATGTGCCGCAGGCATGGTTTTCACGGGCACAGCTGATATTGCCCTCTATTATCTCACGGCTGATGAATGGTCTTACCGCATCGTGGGTCAGCAGTACATCGCCCTTGTTGACCTCATGCTCGCTCGTCAGCGCATTCAGGATATTCATGACCGTTCCGTTGCGGTCCCTGCCACCGTTTATAAGACTGACTCTGTCCCTGTCTGTGCCGAATTTATCCAGCATCTCATCAGCGTAGTCGTACCAGTCGGGGTTTATGCCGATGTAGATTTTTGCTATCTCGCCTATCTCAGCAAAGGCACGCACTGTTCTTACGAGTATCGGCACGCCGCCTATCTCGATGAATTGTTTGGGGATATTGGCATTTTTTATCCTTGTGCCGCTGCCGCCTGCAACGATACCTGCGTATATCATGACCTCACCTCTTATAAGAATTTGAACAGATCGCCGTAAGTCATGCGCTCACCGTTCTTTATGGCATAGAAACCGCACTGCATATACGACATCCAGAAGACTTCCGCCGTTTTGAAGCCTGCCCTTTCAAGGAGCTCTATATGCTCTTTGATATTGAGAGGAAAGTATTCCTTGCCGTATCTAGCCCTGTGTTCCTTGACTTCTTCCTCGGTCCTGCCCTGTCCCAGCTGAAAATTCTCCACACGGTCAAGCAGTATCGTCTTGCCTGTCTCGCTGAACGGTGCAGTGTTCTCAAAGCAGATGAACAAGCCGCCCTCTTTGAGAGCATCAAAGCAGTTCATGACCGCTTTTTCACGGGTGTGCTTATCGAAATAGTGATGTGACTGTATCGCCGTCACCACATCGAACCTGTTCTTGAAATCCATATCCTGCGAACCTACGCATTTAGATGAATATTTCTTGCCGAGCATTTTCTTGCGCACACACTCCATCATATCCTTTGATGGGTCGCAGAGCATCAGATCCGACAGGTTAAGTTCTGCCCTTGCCCTGTATCCGAAAGACCCCGTGCCGCAGCCCGTATCCAGCAA
The DNA here is from genome assembly GCA_902788785.1 of uncultured Ruminococcus sp. Classification (GTDB taxonomy): domain Bacteria; phylum Bacillota; class Clostridia; order Oscillospirales; family Ruminococcaceae; genus Hominimerdicola. Next base: position 82,732 of record CADALT010000005.1, on the reverse strand, counting down.
AGCAATGCTCGTATCGCCGAAATAAGTCTTTATCAGGTCGAAGATCTGTTCGTATATCTCGTCATACATGGGTATGACTTTGCGTATGTTCTCATCATATGTGTTTGAATTGAATGCAGATGTGTTATCCATAGTCTAGTCTACTCCTTGATGATCTGCCAGCCGAGCTGACATTAGTATAGTAAACGACATTAAAATTTCTGCATAGGTACTTGTCGGAACTATGATACTTGTTTCGATTAGTGCCCGATGTACAGAAATTTATGTCGTTTAATATATCCCCGTACCACTATTCCCCTGTACACATTTGCTGTCTCTTGATGCAGTACCTCATAATGCAGGTGCTGCCTTAGCTCCGGATAAAGCAAACGGGCGAAGAACTCGCCCGTTCAGTATATCTATGTTTTACTTGCTCTTTTTGATATTGTACTTGTCAAGCAGAGCGGATATCTTCTTGTGAGGATCGATGACCTCGGAGATGGAAGCATCGTGGTTCAGTGCTGCGATGTAGTAAGCGATGTACTTAGCAACATCGACCTCGTGGAACCATTCTCTGCTGAGCAGTTCGGGTGATCTGTAGGTCAGGTTAGTGCCGAATACGCCGTCGATAACGCCATCAGCAAAAGCCTTGTCAAATGAAGCCAGACCGTTTGTGAATATAGCGTAAGTAGCATAGCAGTAGATCTTGTTTGCGTTGCGCTTTTTGAGCTCTGCCGCAACTTCCAGCATCGACTCGCCCGAGGATATGATATCATCGGCGATGAATACGTCCTTGCCTGTAACGTCATTGCCCATGTACTCGTGTGCTACGATGGGGTTTCTGCCGTTTACAACTGTGGAATAATCTCTTCTCTTGTAGAACATACCCATGTCAACGCCCAGTACAGATGCATAGTACATATTTCTGTTGATAGCGCCCTCATCGGGGGATACGATCATGAAGTGTGCCTTATCGGGTCTGAAATCATCAAGGCTGCGGAACATAGCCTTCAGCACCTGATAAGAGGGGATGATATTGTCAAAGCCCATGAGCGGAACAGCGTTCTGCACTCTGGGGTCGTGTGCATCGAATGTCAGCACATTTGCAACGCCCATAGCGTTGAGTTCCTGCAGAGCAACTGCGCAGTCCAGAGACTCACGGTAGTTTCTTCTGTGCTGTCTGCCGCCGTAAAGGGAAGGCATTATGACATTGATCCTGTGGGTCTTGCCGCTTGCAGCCTGTATGATCCTCTTGAGATCCTGATAGTGGTCATCAGGCGACATATAGTTCTCGTGTCCGAAATAATCATACTTAACGCTGTAGTTGCCGGGGTCGCAGAGGATGAACAGATCGTTACCTCTTACTGTCTGCTTGATAAGACCCTTGCCGTCACCGGAAGAAAATCTCGGACAGTCAGCCTCAACAAGGAAAGTATCCTTGAAGAACTTGTCCTCATTAGCCCACTTTACCAGATAAGCGTTTACCTTCTCACCCAGTTCCTTGGCACCTGCCATGGGGATAAGCCCCAGAGGAGCAACTCTCGAATCATTGTCAAATAAAATCTTGTCAGCACTACCCATTATTTTACAATACCTCCATACTATTCCATTGTTCGGATGGTGTATAGAAATATACGTCGTTCAATATACTTACCATCCGTATAGTTACACCTAACCTACCCATACATTATAACTTATATCCCGTTCATTTACAATAGTTTTCTATAAAATTTAATAATCTTCGACCGTTTTTACAAAATTGCAGCCTATAATAAATTCAAATTTTACATCATCGGGAACAGGTTTTGCCGACGCATTGGAAATCTTTGTGCATAGTATATAATTTCGGCAATGGAGTATATATTATGCAGGATTGGAAAGTAAAAATTGCAAAAAAGCTCTTTACAAATCGTAAAAAGTGGTGTATAATTATTCTCGGCGTAAGTATGTAATTTTATGTTATTAAGTTTTATATGGAGGAATGAGAAATGATAGTTACTTGTCTTGACCTTGAGGGCGTACTGGTACCCGAGATCTGGATCGCATTTGCTGAGGCAAGCGGTATCCCCGAGCTGAAAAAGACCACAAGGGACGAGCCTGATTACGATAAGCTGATGAAGTATCGTCTGGCTATACTGAAGGAGCATGGTCTGGGTCTGAAGGAGATCCAGGAGACTATTGCAAAGATAGACCCCATGCCCGGCGCAAAGGAGTTCCTGGATGAACTGAGAGGACTTTGCCAGGTCATCATCCTGAGCGATACCTTCACACAGTTCGCTAAGCCCCTGATGGAGAAGCTGGGTATGCCCACAATATTCTGCAACGAGCTGATCGTAGCCGATAACGGCGAGATCACAGGCTATAAGATGCGCTGCGAGAAGTCTAAGCTGACCACAGTAAAGGCACTGCAGTCCTGCGGTTTTGAGACTATCGCCAGCGGTGACAGCTTCAACGACCTGGGCATGATACTCAACAGCCGTGCAGGCTTCCTGTTCAAGAGCACCGACCAGATCAAGGCTGATTATCCTCAGCTGCCCGCATATGAGACATATGACGAGCTTCTGGCTGCAATAAAGGCAGAACTTGCAAAGTAATACAGATAAATGACATCATAGGATCCCGACGTGACTTATAAACGGCGGGATCCTGTTTTTTTGTACGCCCGAATTCGGTGAAAATGCTCTTGACTTTATAGGTCATAAATGATATAATATAAAAGATTGAGACCGCTTCGGGGGGAGGTATGTTTTATTATGGAAAATAATGAGAATAATAACTCGATCAAAAAGGAAGATAAGTCCAGAAAAGGCTTTCAGCACTGGCAGGTCATCTCTCTCTATCTGATGATATATGATGTGCTGTTTGCTAATATCAGCTATTTCATAGCACTCTGGCTCAGGTTCGATCTCAGCTTTAATCTGGTTTCAAATACACAGTATCTGCGTATGTATCTGATGTTCATCCCGATATATTCTGTTGTTGTTATCGGTGTCCACTGGATAAACAGGCTCTATAAGAGCATCTGGAGATTTGCAAGCTATACCGAGCTTAAATATGTCGTCACAGCCACGACTCTGCTGGGCTTGTTCCATGGCGGACTTATAACGCTGATCTTTGGCAGGATGCCCATGTCCTATTATCTCATGGGACCGTTCATACAGTTCGGTTTCATCATCGCTGTGCGTTTCGGCTACAGGTTCATACTGCTCGAACGTGAGCGCAGAGGTGATAACAAGGACCAGTCCGCTTACCGCAATATAATGCTGATAGGCGCAGGCAATGCAGGTCAGATGATACTGCGTGATATCGAACAGTCCAAGGAGCTCAAAGAGAAGGTTGTTTGCATAATCGACGATAACCCCAATAAGTGGGACAGATATATCGACGGTGTCAAGATAGTCGGCGGCAGGGACGAGATCATGCTCTCCTGCGATAAGTATAATGTGGATGCCATCTATGTGGCTATCCCCAGCGCTGCTCCCGAGGACAGACGTGATATACTCAATATCTGTAAGGAAACGGGATGTGAGCTTAAAAATCTGCCCGGTATGTTCCAGCTGGTCTCGGGCGATGTTTCCGTTGCCAAGATGAAGGACGTTGCTATCGAGGATCTTCTGGGAAGAGAACCTATCGAGATGGATATGTCCGATGTTTATGAAGAACTTCAGGGCAAGGTCGTACTGGTAACAGGCGGCGGCGGTTCCATCGGCAGCGAGCTTTGCCGACAGGTCGCCAAGCATAGCCCAAAAAAGCTGATAATCTTCGATGTTTACGAGAATAACGCTTATGATATCCAGATGGAGCTGCGTCGTAAAATGCCAGAGCTTGATCTTGAGGTGCTCATCGGCTCTGTGCGTGACAGCAGAAGGATAAACGAAGTTTTTGAGAAATATCATGTGGACATAGTCTACCATGCGGCAGCCCACAAGCACGTTCCTCTGATGGAGGACAGCCCCTGTGAGGCTATCAAGAACAATGCTGTTGGTACCTACAAAACAGCTTTTGCCGCAATGCGAAACGGCTGTAAGCGATTTGTGCTCATCTCCACAGATAAGGCTGTAAACCCCACGAATATCATGGGTGCCAGCAAGCGTCTGTGCGAAATGATAATACAGACATTTGACTATATGGTCAAGGAGGGCAAGTGCGATATACTGCCCATGCTCCATGCTCATATGTCTGATGATGAGTGGAGCGAGAGCAAGATACCCGAGGGCTTCAAGCCCGTTACGGAATTTTGTGCTGTAAGATTCGGCAATGTGCTGGGCAGCAACGGCTCTGTTATACCGCTGTTCAAAAAGCAGATAGCCGAGGGCGGCCCCGTGACCGTTGTGGATAAGAACATCAACCGTTTCTTCATGAGTATCCCCGAGGCTGTATCTCTGGTGCTTCAGGCAAGCGTACTGGGGCATGGATCTGAGATATATGTGCTTGATATGGGCGAACCGATCAAGATTGATACCCTTGCAAGAAACCTCATCAAGCTTTCGGGTCATAAGCCCGATGTGGATATCAAGATCGTCTATACAGGTCTTCGCCCGGGTGAGAAACTCTATGAGGAGAAACTCATGGCTGAGGAAGGTCTGAAAAGGACTAAAAACCAGAAAATTCACATCGGTCAGCCCATACCGTTTGACCGTGAGAGGTTCCTGGGTGAGATGAGAGAGCTGATGAATGTGGCTTATAATGAGGACGAATACGGTGTTTATGAGAAGGTGCAGCAGATGGTAACGACCTTCCACCCCACCACTGTTCCCGAAAAGCCCGCACAGACAGCTCAGGCTGTCAGCGTTTAAATCGTTGAAACACCATAAGAGTTTATGATGAATATTTTGGGTGATCGTTTTTCATACTGAAATAAATGTCGTTTATATAAAATGGGAGGTGTGATAGGCATCTCCCATTTGGTGTTATTGATAGTTAGAAAGCATACCTATTGACAAAACAGTGTATATCTGTTATACTTAGTGCCGTATCGGAGGTAGTTAAGGAAATGAAAAATGAGATCTTTCTTCTGAGAGAGGGCTTTTCGGCGTCACCTGTGCCTAAGGAGATCAGGGATAGGATGATCGGTAGGACGTATCATACTAATGATAATATCCATCTGGACGATCTGGCATATCTTCAGGTAAGGTACTGTGATTTTTCACATAATGTGGCAGACGGTGAGCTTATCGTACATAAGTCGCTGGCTAAAGAGGTGCTGGAGATCTTCGAGATGCTGTTTGAGGCTGAATATGAGATCGAGCGAATAAAGCTGTGTGATGAGTATGAGGGCGATGATGAGGCTTCCATGAGCGATAATAATTCGTCGGCTTTCAATTACCGTAATGTTGACGGCACACAGACGCTTTCTTTGCACGCCATGGGCAGGGCGATCGATATAAATCCTCTGTATAATCCATATATCACCGCTGATAAGGTAAGCCCTGCGAATTCCGCACCTTATGTTGACAGGACAAAGAGCTTTTCACATAAGATAGACCACCACGATATCTGCTATAAGGTCTTTGCGTCCCGTGGCTGGCTGTGGGGCGGCGACTGGAAGGACTCCAAGGACTACCAGCATTTCTATAAGCCCAAGGAAAATCTCGTCAAGTCGGCTGTGCATAAGCTGAAAGAACTCGTGGCGGATCAATAAGGTTTTTGTACGAATTTTGCTTGCAGGATTTGTGCAAAATGATGTAAAGTTTTACGATATATGCAGGCGTATCTGATAAATACGGAATATTTTTGCAGGATTTGCATTTTAATCTTGCATTTTTCTGAAATAGGTGCTATAATATACTCATGTTTTGAAAAGACTGCTGATGGTCTTGACATAAAACCGAATAATCTGAATGCAATGATGCAGAACTACAGTTGGAGAGATGATCTTCTCCGCTGTGGGTCTGCATCTTTTTTTTCGGTCAGTCGGGATGTCGTAAAGCCGAATGGAAAGCGGCTGCAGCGGAAAGGATGATATTTATGCAGGAAACTAACAGGGAAGTCCGCAAAGGGCTGTATTCTCCGACCTTTGAACACGATAACTGCGGTATAGGCGCAGTGGTCAACATCAAGGGCATCAAGACCCATGATACGGTCACAAACGCTCTGACCATCGTTGAGACCCTCGAACACAGGGCAGGTAAGGATGCCGAGGGCAAAACCGGTGACGGTGTAGGTATACTTTTACAGATATCGCATAAGTTCTTCAAGAAAGCCGCAAAGCGTGATCTGGGCATAACACTGGGCTCCGAGAGGGATTATGCCGTAGGTATGTTCTTCTTCCCACAGAACGAGCTTGCACGCAATCAGGCTAAGAAGATGTTCGAGATAATCGCCGCAAAGGAAGGTCTTGAGATACTGGGCTGGAGAAATGTCCCCTCACGCCCCGAGGTACTGGGTCACAGGGCAGTTGAGTGTATGCCTGCCATTATCCAGTGCTTCATCAAGCGTCCCAGAAACGTGAAAAAGGGTCTGGATTTCGACAGAAAGCTTTATGTAGCACGCCGTGTTTTCGAGCAGTCCAATGAGGATACCTATGTGGTATCCCTTTCCAGCAGGACTATAGTTTACAAGGGTATGTTCCTGGTGGGTGATCTGAGGAACTTCTTCCTTGATCTGCAGGACGAGGACTATGAATCTGCCATCGCCATGGTGCATTCACGTTTCTCCACCAACACAAACCCCAGCTGGCAGCGTGCCCATCCAAACAGAATGATGGTGCATAACGGCGAGATAAATACTATCCGTGGCAATGCGGATAAGATGCTTGCCCGTGAGGAGACCATGCGTTCGGAACATCTGGAAGATGACCTTGATAAGCTGATGCCCGTGGTCAACACCGAGGGCTCTGACTCCGCAATGCTGGATAATACTCTGGAATTTCTGGTCATGAGCGGTATGGATCTGCCGCTGGCTGTCATGATAACAATTCCCGAACCCTGGGAGAACAACAAGGCTATGGATCAGCATAAGCGTGATTTCTACCAGTATTATGCAACTATGATGGAGCCCTGGGACGGTCCTGCGTCCATACTATTCTCCGATGGCGATATCATGGGCGCTGTGCTTGACAGAAACGGTCTGAGACCCTCCCGTTATTACATCACCGATGACGGCTGCCTGATACTCTCCTCCGAGGTCGGCGCACTCCCTGTAGAACCCGAGAGGATAGTGGCTAAGGAAAGGCTGCGTCCCGGTAAGATGCTGCTGGTCGATACTGTTCAAGGCAGGCTCATCGACGATGATGAACTGAAAGCCTACTACTCCTGCCGCCAGCCCTATGGCGAATGGCTGGACAGCAACCTTGTCTGTCTGAAAGATCTGAAAATACCCAACGCTAAGGTCGCACAGCATTCCCATGAGGAAAGGCAGCGCCTGCAAAAAGCCTTCGGTTATACCTATGAGGAGATAATGACCTCGATACTCCCCATGGCTAAGAACGGTTCGGAAGCTATTTTCGCCATGGGTACGGATACCCCTCTGGCTGTGCTTTCGGATCAGCCACAGCCTTTGTTCAACTATTTCAAGCAGCTTTTCGCACAGGTAACTAACCCGCCTATCGACGCTATACGTGAGGAGATAATCACATCAAGCAGTGTCTACATCGGCAATGCAGGCGATATCCTCGAGGAAAAGCCTGATAATTGCCGTGTCATGAAGGTGCACAACCCAATACTTACCTCCACAGATATACTCAAGCTCAAAAACTATAACAAGAACGGCTTCAAATCTGCGGTGATACCTATTCTCTACTATAAGAACACCCGTCTTTCCAAGGCGATAAACCACCTGTTCATTGAGGTGGATAAGGCATTCTCCAACGGTGCTAACATAATAATCCTCTCCGACCGTGGTGTTGATGAGAACCATCTGGCTATACCCTCACTGCTGGCAGTTTCGGCACTTCACCAGCATCTTGTGCTTACAAAGCGCAGAACATCTCTCGCCATCGTCCTTGAAAGCGGTGAACCCCGTGAGGTACATCATTTTGCAACTCTGCTGGGCTACGGTGCATCAGCTATCAATCCCTATCTTGCGCAGGAAACTATCCACGAACTCATCGACAGCGACCTGCTGGATAAGGACCATTATGCGGCTGTTGATGATTATAACAGCGCAGTTCTTCACGGAATCGTAAAGATAGCCTCAAAGATGGGCATTTCCACTATCCGTTCCTATCAGGGCTCGCAGATATTTGAAGCTATCGGCGTAGGTCATGATGTTATCGACAGATACTTCACGGGAACAGTCAGCCGTATCGGCGGCATCACCTTGAAAGATATCGAGGATAATGTGGATAGACTCCACACCGCAGCCTTTGACCCGCTTGGTCTTAGCACAGATAACGAACTCCCTGCCATCGGCAGCCATAAGTTCCGCAGCGGCAAGGAGCAGCATCTTTATAATCCAAAGTCCATCTATCTTCTGCAAAAGGCTGCACGCAACAAGGACTATGCAGCTTTCAAGGAGTACACCCACCTTATCAACGAAGAGCTCGACCTTATGAATATCAGAGGTCTTATGGATCTTAAATATGCGGATAAGCCCCTGGACATCAGCGAAGTTGAGAGCGCACAGTCCATAGTTAAGCGCTTCAAGACAGGTGCGATGTCCTACGGTTCTATCTCGCAGGAAGCCCACGAAGCGCTGGCGCTGGCAATGAACAGTATCGGCGGAAAATCGAACTCGGGCGAGGGCGGCGAAAGCCATGACAGAATGATGACCAAGGGCACTAAGGAAGACCGCTGTTCAGCCATCAAGCAGGTGGCATCGGGACGTTTCGGTGTAACTTCACGCTACCTCAATTCCGCAAGAGAGATACAGATCAAGATGGCGCAGGGCGCAAAACCCGGTGAGGGCGGACATCTGCCGGGCAAGAAAGTCTATCCCTGGATAGCCAAGACCAGGCATTCCACCCCGGGTGTTTCACTTATCTCGCCGCCGCCCCATCATGATATCTACTCCATCGAGGATCTGGCGCAGCTTATCTACGACCTGAAAAATGCCAATAAACAGGCACGTATCTCCGTAAAACTGGTATCCGAGTGCGGCGTAGGTACAGTTGCCGCAGGTGTTGCTAAGGCAGGTGCCGAGTGCATACTTATCTCGGGTTCTGACGGCGGTACAGGTGCCGCTCCGAGAAACTCCATCTACAACGCAGGTCTTCCCTGGGAACTGGGTCTTGCGGAAGCGCACCAGACTCTGATACAGAACGGTCTTAGAAACAAGGTCGTTATCGAGACTGACGGCAAGCTGATGACGGGACGTGATGTGGCAGTGGCTGCAATGCTGGGTGCCGAGGAATTCGGCTTTGCCACCGCACCGCTGATAACTCTCGGCTGTGCCATGATGAGGGTCTGCAACCTTGATACCTGCCCCTTCGGCGTGGCAACACAGGATCCCGAACTGCGCAAGAAATTCCCCGGCAAGCCCGAATATGTTGTGAACTTCATGATGTTCATTGCTGAGGAACTCCGTGAATATATGGCAAAGCTGGGCGTTCGCACCGTGGACGAACTTGTGGGCAGGACAGACCTTTTGCGTCCCAAGGAGAATATCACGGGCAGAGCCGCTTATGTCGATCTTTCAAATATCCTTGGCTCGGGCATCAGTGAAAAGGTCGAGTACAACAATAAACAGCCCTACGATTTCAAGCTTTCGGAAACACTGGACGAGCGTGTGCTCATAAAGGAACTTCTTCCTTCACTTGAAAAGCGTGAGAAGAAGTCTGTCTCCGTGGAACTGGGCAATACCGACCGTTCCTTCGGTACGATGTTCGGCTCGGAGATAACAAGGCGCTATCTCAACGAACTGCCTGAAGATACGTATACCGTAAACTGCAAAGGTTCGGGCGGACAGAGCTTCGGCGCATTTATCCCCAAGGGACTTACGCTTGTACTTGAGGGCGATTCCAACGACTACTTCGGCAAGGGTCTTTCTGGCGGAAAGCTGGCAGTTTACCCACCCAAGGGCAGCCGCTTTGAATATGATGAGAACATCATCATCGGCAACGTGGCACTTTACGGTGCGACCAGCGGCAAGGCTTTCATCAACGGTGTGGCAGGCGAGCGTTTCTGCGTAAGGAATTCGGGTGCCCATGCGGTAGTTGAGGGTGTCGGCGACCATGGCTGCGAGTACATGACAGGCGGCAGAGTTGCAGTCCTCGGTAAAACAGGCAAGAACTTTGCGGCAGGTATGTCGGGCGGTGTGGCTTATGTGCTCGATGAGGACAGAGACCTCTACACAAGGCTCAACAAAGAGATGGTAGACTTCTCCGAGCTCAGCGAGAAGTATGATATACTTGAACTGAAAAATATGATCGAGGAACATCTTGCGGCAACAGGTTCGCCTAAAGCCAAAGAGATACTGGATGATTTCGAGAACTATATCCCGAAATTCAAGAAGATAATCCCACACGATTATAAGCAGATGATGTCTGCCATAGCATCCTTTGAAGAAAAGGGTCTTACGGAAGAACAGGCACAGATCGAAGCATTCTATAAGATAGTTAAGCATAAATAAGGAGGGGTAAAAATGGGAAAGCCAACAGGATTTATGGAGTTTGACAGAGCCGATTTCTATGCGGAGTCTGTCAGAGAGAGGATAAAGAATTTTGATGAGTTCCATGTGCCCCTTTCGGATGATAAGCAGCGTGAACAGGCTGCAAGGTGCATGGAGTGCGGCGTGCCGTTCTGTCAGTCGGGTATGCAGCTGGGCGGCATGATAAGCGGCTGTCCGCTGAATAACCTGATACCCGAGTGGAACGATCTGCTTTACAAGGGCAGCTGGGAGCAGGCTTATAAAAGGCTCAGGAGCACCAATAATTTCCCTGAGTTCACATCGAGAGTCTGCCCTGCGCTCTGCGAAAAAGCCTGTACCTGCGGTGCAACGGGTGATGCGGTAACAGTTCGCTCGAATGAGTTTTCCATCGTTGAAAAGGCCTACGAACAGGGCATCGCCAAGGCAGAAGTCCCCAAGGTACGCACAGGCAAGAAGATAGCTGTCATCGGCTCGGGTCCCTCGGGACTTGCTGCCGCAGACCAGCTCAACCGCCGTGGTCACAGTGTAACGGTCTACGAGCGTTCCGATCGTGCAGGCGGACTGCTGATGTACGGCATACCCAATATGAAGCTGGAAAAGAGCGTGATCGACCGCCGCATCGACATCATGAAAGCCGAGGGCATCGAATTTGTGCTGGGCAAGGACGTTGGTAAGGACATCAAGGCAGCAAAGCTGCTCAAAGAATATGACCGTGTAATACTTGCCTGCGGTTCCTCCGAACCAAGAGATATCAAGGCAAAGGGCAGGGAAGCCAAGGGCATTTATTTTGCCGTGGACTTTTTGACCTCGACCACAAAGTCGCTGCTGGATAATGACCTGGAAGAGGGCACGTTCATTTCGGCAAAGGATAAGAATGTTATCATAATCGGCGGCGGTGATACGGGCAACGACTGTGTGGGCACCTGTGTGCGTCACAGTGCAAAGAGCGTCGTTCAGCTGGAAATGATGCCGAAGCTACCCGATGAGAGGGCAGCAGACAATCCTTGGCCCGAGTATCCCAGGGTTTCCAAGACCGATTACGGTCAGGAAGAAGCCGCAGAGATCTTCGGCACCGACCCACGTATCTATCAGACCACAGTCAAGGAATTCGTTGCCGATGACAAGGGCAATCTGAAAGAGGTGGTACTTGTCAAGCTTGAAGCAGTCCGTGATAAAAAGACGGGCAGGCTGCAAATGAAGGAGATCAAGGGCAGCGAGTACACTATGAAGGCTGAACTTGTGCTCATCGCAGCAGGCTTTGTGGGTGCGCAGAGCTACATCACCAAGGCATTCGGAGTGAAGACTACCGACCGTGGCTGCGCAGCCTCCGAGCAGGGAAGTCACCGTACAAATGCCGAGAAAGTCTATGTCTGCGGTGATATGCATATCGGTCAGTCGCTGGTGGTCAGAGCCATTCGTGAGGGTAGAGACTGCGCCCGTGAGGTCGATGAGGAGCTTGTGGGCTATACTAATCTTTAACTGCACCGATGTGTCTAAAAGCGCATCGCTGTGAATATCAACTTTCCATTAAAAAACGGGCTAACATATTGTTAGTCCGTTTTTCTGTACTATTTAACAGCGCTCCACTCGGCTTCCTTGAAACCGACCAGAACCTTGTCGCCGTCCACAAGGATCGGGCGCTTTACCAGCATACCGTCTGTTGCGAGAAGTTTAAGCTGTTCCTCCTCGGTCATGTCGGGCAGCTTGTCCTTCAAAGCCATTGATTTATAGAGCTGTCCGCTGGTGTTGAAGAACCTTTTCAGCGGCAGACCGCTTTTTGCGTACCAGCTTTTCAGCTCATCGTAAGATGGGTTGTTCTCCTTGATGTCACGTACCTCGTACTTCTTGCCCTGCTCATCCAGCCATTTCTGTGCCTTTTTGCAGGTGGTGCATTTGGGGTAGCATACGAATGTCATTTTCATACCTCCTTGTTTTTGATTCTATGTGCGGTTATGATTGAGAAATTCCCTGCGTTGACAGTGATAACACAGCCGTCGGCTTCAGCGTAGAAATTCTTGCCTTTGCGTTCGATGTGTGCACGCTTTATCAGATCTTTGCAGTACCCGACCGCATCTTCGCTGTCGATACCGAGATTTTTGGCGATTCTCTGTGCACCAAGATCGGTGGTGCCAAGCTTATCCAGGTTCGCTCTAAGCACATCACCTGCGTTTTCATCTGGGACCAAGCTGTCCTCTATCTCGGGGATACATGGGGAGAGCAGTTTGTCCTTCTGCCTTATGCATTGCCCTCTCTTGAATATGAATACCTGAAACTCGTTTTGGTGAGCTCTGTCTTCATCATCACGAAGATATATCACACCGTAGCTGCCATCGGCGGCTTTCTCTACTTCACTGAAAACGCCGATTATCTCATCGACCTGAGCTGTTTTGTGGTTGGCGCAGTGCAGGACTTCAAGATAAGCTTCGCCGTTTGCGTGTTTCATCAAAACTCCGCAGTCCTGCCTGTTGATAATGTCCTCAACAGCCCTGCGTACAGCGCATAACTCATCATCTGAAAGCTTGTCCTCATCGCCGCAGCATTCGCATACTTTCAGCCAGCCGTGTAATTCTACCATCTTTTCACCTCACATATCGTTATATCAAAAAAGCTCCGCAGAAATGTGCGGAGCTTTGCTTGAATAGTCTAAAGCTAAATTAGTCAACCTTAGGACCTGCGGGAACCAGAGCCTTACCGGCTTCGTTGCCCTCATACTTGGAGAAGTTCTTGATGAATCTTGCAGCAAGATCCTTAGCCTTCTCTTCCCACTCGGAAGCGTTAGCGTATGTATCTCTGGGATCCAGGATAGCAGGATCAACGCCGGGCAGCTCGGTAGGAACTTCAAAATCAAAGTAAGGTATCTTCTTTGTAGGAGCCTTCAGAACGTCGCCGTTCAGGATAGCGTCGATGATACCACGAGTATCCTTGATGGAGATTCTCTTGCCTGTGCCGTTCCAACCTGTGTTTACGAGGTATGCCTTAGCACCGCTCTTTTCCATCTTCTTAACGAGCTCTTCTGCATACTTTGTAGGATGCAGCTCGAGAAATGCCTGACCGAAGCAAGCGGAGAATGTAGGAGTAGGCTCAGTGATGCCACGCTCTGTACCTGCAAGCTTTGCAGTAAAACCTGACAGGAAGTAGTACTTGGTCTGCTCGGGTGTCAGGATAGATACAGGAGGCAGTACGCCGAATGCGTCAGCTGACAGGAAGATAACATTCTCAGCAGCAGGACCGGCAGAAACACCGTTTACCTCAGAAGCGATGTTGTTGATGTGGTCGATAGGATAAGAAACACGAGTGTTCTCTGTTACGGACTTGTCGTCGAAGTCGATCTTGCCGTCATCAGAAACAGTAACGTTCTCCAGCAGAGCGTTTCTCTTGATTGCGTTGTAGATGTCAGGCTCGGATTCCTTATCAAGACCGATTACCTTAGCATAGCAGCCGCCCTCGAAGTTGAATACACCGTTGTCGTCCCAACCGTGCTCGTCGTCACCGATGAGTCTTCTCTTAGGATCTGTAGACAGTGTAGTCTTACCTGTACCGGAAAGACCGAAGAAGATAGCTGTGTGCTTGCCGTCCATATCGCAGTTAGCGGAGCAGTGCATCGAAGCGATGCCCTTCAGAGGCAGGTAGTAGTTCATCATAGAGAACATACCCTTCTTCATCTCGCCGCCGTACCATGTATTGATGATGACCTGCTCACGGCTTGTGATGTTGAATACAACAGCTGTCTCGGAATTGAGGCCCAGCTCCTTGTAATTTTCAACCTTAGCCTTGGAAGCGTTGTATACAACGAAATCAGGCTCAAAGTTCTCCAGCTCCTCAGCTGTGGGCTTGATGAACATATTCAGGATAAAGTGTGCCTGCCATGCCACCTCAACGATGAAACGAACAGCCATTCTTGTGTCCTTGTTAGCGCCGCAGAATGCATCAACAACGTACAGCTTCTTGTTGCAGAGCTCTTCAACAGCGATCTTTTTTACAGCGTCCCAAGCCTCCTTGGTAGCTACGTGGTTGTCATTCTTGTACTCATCGGAAGTCCACCAAACAGTGTCCTTGGAGTTCTCGTCCATAACGATGAACTTATCCTTAGGTGAACGGCCTGTGTAGATACCTGTCATAACGTTAACAGCGCCGAGCTCAGTCTCCTTTCCGACCTCAAAGCCCTCGAGACCAGCCTTAGTCTCTTCCTTGTAGAGCTCTTCATATGAGGGGTTACGGATGATCTCAACTGAACCGGTGATACCATATTTTGTAAGATCAAGATTTGCCATTTTAATTTTCCTCCTTAATAAAACTCGTGTCTGTGCCAATACATTTTGATACAATATATTTTGGCACTCACTATTTCTATTATACCATATTTTTGCCCTTTGTCAAGCATTTTAAAAGCGAAAAAGTTAAATTTTTATCATTGTCACAATTATGAAGCGAGAAGCCTGTGCATATTGGGCTTTTTGCAGGAAGAAAGAGAGCACAATTCATAAATTGCGGGGTCAGCTTTCCTGTGCTAAAAATCCACATAACTTCAATATATACCGCAAAAGCCAACTATACCGCCGAAAATAAGTTTGATGAGGTGAACTTGACTTTGGCTTGATACTGAATTAACAAAGACAAAATCCTGCAAAAATCAGATACCTCTCACTCATTATTATAAAGAAAAGATCTGCACTCATAATGTGCAGACCCTTTCATAGAAATATCCATTTATATCGTATGCCTGATGTCCGTCACGGACGAATGTGCAAAACTCGTCAAGCTGATCGTCTTTTCGGTCATAAGGTGATCTTCTCTCCGTCCTTCGAGATGCGTACATTTTTAAACAGCTTTTTCAGTTCCTTTTCGTAATTCTCGGGGTACTTTTCAGCAGGACTGTAATGTGTCAGCCAAAGCTGCTTGACACCTGCCTTGTCAGCCAGACGGCAAGCGTCCTGCATGAGCATATGGCGTTTTTCGTTCATACTCTGCTTTTTATCCAACTCACCGTACATACCCTCGCAGATAAAGAGGTCTGCATCACGGGCGAAATCTTCTATCTCGGGAATGGGCAGAGTGTCTGTCACGTAAGTTACCTTGACGGGGTCACGCTTATCACCCGTGACCATCTCGGGAAGTATCTTCCTGCCGTCTTCCAGTGTAACGGCTTCGCCCGAATGCAGTACCCTCCAGTATTTTACGGGAATGTCAAGCTCTTTTGCTTTGTCGGGCTGAAAAACAGGCTTTTTCTCCAGCTTTAAGCTGTATCCCAGACACCGTACACTGTGCTTTACGGGCAGGGAAGATATGGTCAGCATCGGGTCTATCTTGTCGGCTTTGAAGCTTACAGCCTCTTTATCCGGCAGCGTGTGCAGCCTTACCTCAAATGGCAGCCTTCCGCATACGGACATCAGGCTTTTTACCACACGCAGCGAGCTTTCGGGCATATAGATATCCAGCGCATCCTCACGGGAACAGTTGCCCATGCTTAAGAGCAGCCCCGGCAGCCCTGTTACGTGGTCTGCATGGTCGTGGGTTATGAGCAGCATCTCTATCCTGCTTATTTTCAGGTCAGCTGCCGCCAGCGCAACCTGCATACCCTCGCCGCAGTCAATGAGTATAGCTTTACCGCTGTATTCAAGAAAACATCCTGTCAAGTATCTATCCTTTAAAGGCAGCATGCCGCCTGTGCCTGCAAGACAAATCTCGGGCATTTTAATTCCTCCTGTTCGTGGTCATATCTATGTCATGGTCAGTGCTGTGTTCGTTCTGCACCGAAGTAGGTGTTTTTAGTCATAGTTTTGTTTTGCGTACATGAATCATTATACATTATATCGCAAACCATGTCAAGAAAACTCAAAAATATTTCCGCCGCCCTTGCATTTATCGCTTTTTCATGCTATAATATATAGTAACCGATTTTTTGAGAGAGGTGTACTTAATGAGTGAATTATTGGAATACAGAGGACATATCCGTAACTGGCGTGAACTCTGCGGACAGTTGGGTGTCGATGATACCCTGAAACGTGAGGACAGAGAGAATGCCATCATACTCAAAGCTTACGAGAAGTGGGGCTGTGATGTGGCTGACCATCTTTACGGTATGTTCGCTTTTGCTGTGCAGGACGGCGATACATTGTTCTGCGTGCGTGACCAGTTCGGCACAAAGCCCTTCTATTATTATGAGACATCCGACGGAAGACTGCTTTGCGGCACTACTATCCGCCGTATCATGGAGCAGGAAGGCTTCGTTAAGGAACTTAACGTGGATATGCTCCAGATCTATATGACCTTGACTTATGTGGCAGGCGAGGATACTTTCTTCAAGGGCGTGAAAAAGCTGATGCCCGGTCATTATCTTGTCCATAAAAACGGCAAGACCGAGATAACACGTTACTGGAAGCCCGAGTTCCACCCCGATGAAAGCAAGTCGCTGGAGGACTGGGCAGATGAGATACATTCTACTATACAGAAGATAATGCCCGAGGTCAAGGAAGACGGCGAGACAGCAGAAAGCTTCCTGTCGGGCGGCGTGGATTCTTCTTATGTGCTGGCAATGTCCGATGCTGAGGTCACAGATTCCTGCGGATATGACGATGAACGCTTTGATGAGTCGGGTCTTGCAAAGCAGACTGCTGATCTTCTCGGCAGAAAGAATAACCGCTGCAAGATCACTCCCGAACAGTATTTCGATATCGTTCCTTATGTAATGTATAATATGGAACAGCCCCTTGGCGATGCTTCCGCAATAGTTTTTGCCATAGCCTGCAAGGCAACGGCTGAACATACAAAGCTTTGCTATTCGGGCGAGGGCTCCGATGAATTTTTCGGCGGATATAATATGTACCGCAATGCCGAGCGCTACGGCGATAATCTCAAGACCTTCTATGTGGGCAATACCAATATAATGAAGGAAGATGAGAAAAAGCGCATACTCAAGCACTACAACGAAAATATCCTGCCCATAGATCTGGTGAAGTATATCTATGATGAGACCGAGGGACTTGATCCTCTCACAAAGATGTCCGATGTGGATATACAGATCTGGCTGGAGGGTGACATCTACCTGAATGTCGATAAGATGAGTGAAGCCGCAGGTCTGGAGATAAGAATGCCCCTGACCGACAGGAGAGTGTTCGATATCGCCTCCCGTATGCCTTCACGTTTCAAGGTGACAGAGGAACAGAATAAGGTAGCTTTCAGGACGGCAGCTGCAAAGGTACTGCCCGATGAGATAGCTTTCCGCAAGAAACTGGGATTCATCGTGCCTATCCGTATCTGGCTGGCTGATGAGAAGTACAACGCTGATGTGCGTGCTAAGTTCAACAGCGATATGGCAGCACAGTTCTTTGACCTTGATGAGATAAATGCGATATTCAAGGATTATGTCGGCGGCAACTCCGATAACTGGAGAAAGATCTGGACTATCTATACTTTCCTGGTATGGTACGAGGAGTATTTCGTAAAAAGATAAGAAAAAATCAATGTAAATGTTTTATGAACGGGATATGTCAAAATATCCCGTTCGATTGATTTTTCCCGAAAACCTTTAGTTACAGGCTGCAAAACAAAAGAAAAATTTCTCGAAAAAAACTCTTGACAAATCTGTATCGTTATGATATAATAATTAAGTCGTCGGGGTGTGGCGCAGGTGGTAGCGCGCTACCTTGGGGTGGTAGAGGCCGTGGGTTCAAGTCCCGTCACTCCGACCAGCTGAAAACCGTCTGTCTTATAGATAGACGGTTTTCTGATATAACGAGGTGTGGCTCAGTTTGGTAGAGCGCTACGTTCGGGACGTAGAGGCCGCAAGTTCAAATCTTGTCACCTCGATCTATGCACGAAAGACCGTCCATATGGGCGGTCTTTTTAGTCTTATTCACATAATGCATTAAAGGCATTTAAAGCTTTTATCTTACAACCAAACATTCTAAAAGGGTGTACACCACTAACAGACGAATAAGAACAAAGCATATAGCGATTTTCATTTTTACGTATCATAAAGATATAGAAATAATCATTACAAATCATTAATTCTTCGTCATCACTCAAATACTCATCTATAGCCTTATGAAACTTTTCTTTTTCTAACTCAAAATTATAATTCATAAAATAACCACCTTTCAATTTCCCTCTAAAAGATTATAAACATCACGAAGCTGAATATCATTATCATCTTTATACCAAGCGACAAGACTAGACTTCAAAACCATAACGCCACCATGTTCTTTTTTTTCCCAAGACCCTTTGTGAAAGGTCAAAGGCATTTCACGACACAGAAGATAAACAGCTTCATCACTTTGAACTAGACGATTAGCAATACCATAATTAAGCATTTCAACAAATTTCTGATAACTATACATAAACAACATCCTTTCAATCTTTATAAGGGGCTTTCCCTTATCTCTGTATATATTATAGCATAGTTGTACAACTATTTCAATTCGCATTATATATAAATCTTGTACAAGTATTTTGTGAAAGTTGTATACTTGTACAACACACAAAAATGTGATATAATAAACTCGGAGGTGATACGATGGGAAAACCACAAACAGCAACTAAAAACAAATGGAATGCTAAAACATACGACCAATTAAGAGTTAATGTAAAGAAAGGCGAACGAGATAAAATAAAAGCCTACGCAGAAAGCAAAGGACTAAGCCTAAACGCATACATTAACAAACTCATAGCCGATGATATGAACAAAGCAGGGGACTAAACCCCTGCTTTTTCTATTAGAACGGAACATCGACCCAATTTAACATATCCTCTGCAATGTCAAGGCAATCCAGACAGAACCATTCACCAGAAACAAAGGACCCATCATCACACGGCTTACCACAGCAGGAGCAAACTTCATAGAACATAGTTACACCCCCTCATCATCATAAACGTGGGCTAACTGTTCTTCTATCTGATATTCATAACAACCACAAGTTTCATACGTCCAAGCTGAAAAAAGAGGACAAAAAAGACCAAAACCACCCTCATCTTCACAATACATACATTCACGACAATAAATATAATCTTCCATAACATTAACCTCCAAAATTCAAATTATTAACAGCATCACGCATAGATCGGATATTACTATGAACATAACGCTGTGTAGTAGCTATATCAGTATGACCGAGAATTGCACGCAGGGTGTCAATATCTGCGCCATTCTGCAAAAGGTAAGTTGCGAACGTATGGCGCAGTTTATGAGGTGACAAATATGTAACATCAGGGTGTTTTAATTTCTGACCCTCATAAAACGAAATATAAAGCCGATTATAGCCCCTTAGTGATATGGGTGTATCTTTATCGGAAAGTGTCCACACAAAGCCTGTACGCTCATTTTGAGGGGCTACACGACAAAGGCAATCAAAAGCTATCTCATGCAAGGGTACAACTCTATCTCTACGACCCTTAGTTGTATCAACTATCACATCACCATCGGCAGTATGTACAAGGGTCTGACGAACGAACAACAAGCGGTTATTCATATCCACGTTATCCCATGTAAGGGCAAGAAGTTCACCCCGACGAAGTCCAGTATACAAATCGAATTTGAACATAAGACCTAAAAAGCTATCCGTATCAAAAAGCTTATAGATCATGGACGGTTCAAACACCTGCGCATCTTTACGGATTTTCTTAGGTGGTTTAAGTGACACAACAGGATTTCGGCTGCACAGTTCATTATTAACTGCTTCACGGAACATTCTGCGAATAAGAAAGTAAGCATCACGCTGACGTGTATTGCTATAGCGTCTGGCGTACTTCATACAAGCTTGTACGTCCATCGGCTTAATATCATCAAGTTCCATATCAAATATATCAAAAAAGCACTTATCAACGATACATTTATAGTCCACCGCCTTATCATAGGTCACAGAACCATCAATGTAGATATTGAAAAAGTGCTTATACCAATCATAAAATTTCATTTTTATCACTCCATATATTTATCATAGTCAATGCCGAGTTCCTCACAAAGAGCACGCATCTTTTTTCGGTTATCCTCATCAGACCCGGAGTTATCAAAAGTATGCGAACTTTCATACTGATATTTTCTGTTTATCTCGGGCATATCATAACAGGGTAATTTATCATCGAAGTCCGTATTTGCATATATCATTTCAGGCTTTCGCTTTATATTCTTGCTAGACCAATAGAATTTACCGAATATCTTCTTAACGTCCTTAGTAATATACTTAGTAACATAATAGGCAAGCTGCGAGGGTTCACCGTAAGTCTCAATAGCTGTAGAAAAGCCATATTTCCAATCAGTAATATTATAGACCAGTTTCAAATCGTCCTCGGTAATATCTGCACGCTCACAAAGATGTTTGTCTCTGATAGTAGTCAAGCGGACAGGTTTGGAAAAGCCTTTTATCAAACGTGTACCGCTATCGACATAGCCAAGGTCACAATCATTTATAAGAGCGTGGCAATGAATACCGCCTTTATCATGAAACTCGGGTACTAGGACATATGCTAGACCTTTACGAACATTACGATTATTAAGCCATTTACTAAGCTTTTTAATAATCTCTTTTGGATCAGTACGGTCAACTTCTTCTTTACTAAAAGTAATCGTTATAAAGTATTTCCATTCATTCATATATACAATATCAAAGATCGCATCTTTAGCACGTTTAACACTATCCTCACGGACAACGCACTCTTTAAACTCTTTACGTGGTTTAAACTGCTCATCTTTTGACACGTCCCAGAACTTAAAAGGCACACCATCATCATCACGAAACGTTATTACATTTTCGTCCAAAGAAGTAAAAAGATCAGACCAAATAGAATAAAGTTCGATTTGTTCGGTGTTCTTTGTCTCGGACGTTTCAAAGAACTTAGATTTGAATATCTTCTTGTTGCAGCGAATAAGCACATACGAACCATCGGGATAAACCTTGACTTTCGTATTATGCAATACATTTTTTGCGTATTCTCTCGCAACGTTTGTCTGCAAAGGGTATCACCCCCAGAAAGTATTGAGTACATTTTGTGGCTAATATCAAGTAATAGCCACAGCGCCAAAGTGCGCCCGAGCCTGCGCCCAAGGCGCAGGCGCTCGGGCTTACTTTTTGGCGCTATCCGCTATTGTTGATACAGCATCACCCAAATTGTCACCAATTCTTTCACTGAGGGGCTTAAAACCGCACAACGCAAGCCTTTGAACTTTTTCGTAAGTATCATATGCATTTCTTAGTTCGTCCGTATGAACAAAGAAATAGGTCTTTATCTTTCGGAGTTTATCAATTGTACCGTCCTGCTTTATAACAGGCTTATAAGCCCTTACGATGGTAAGACACCCAAGGACAGTAATGGGCTTATACAGCACTCTGACCTGCTCACGGATAGGCTTAGCAACACGGGCAAAGACCTGTGATGTACCGATGATACATTTTTTCTGCTTACGCAGCTGACATATTTCCTGTATCATTTCAGGCGGGAAGTTCTTACTATCGGCAGAGTTGAACCAGTTTTGAACTTCGTCAATATATGCAATATCTCCGAACGAGCCGTTATCATCGAAAACGATCTGTTCCCAACCCTCAAGCTTTTCGTCTTGAAAGGCAAGATTTATATTTGAACGCAGACGGCAGTTAGGATATTGCCTTTTCATACGCAAGCAAAATTCAACGCTTGCAATAGATTTTCCGCTGCCCTGTTCACCTGCAAACAGATGCAGACCATCAATGGGAAATTCATCGGGGTCACGCTCATAAAGGTCTTTTATAAAACGTTTCGGAAAGTCCCAGAAAAGACGGAGCAGGATATTTCTTTGTTTGAATGTACTTTCATACTTCTTTTTAGGTATTTTCTTACCTCTTGCACGATAGTAAATAAAAAATACAAGGCACATAAGACCAAAGGGAATAAGAAGATAGACCAACCATTTCATTACAAGAATAACAAAGGTCAGCACGAGTTTTACAAAAGTTCCAAATAAGTTCATTTTTCAGCATCCTTTCAGTTAATGAATTTTTATACGGTTCTTATAAAACTGCACACCGAGCCGAAAGCTCATGTATGCAACCCACAAGTCAAAGACAACAAGCAAATCAGTTATAGGCAGGACATACCCTATATTTTTACAGAGGGTCTTTAAACCATCTATAGCACCGTCAGGGATAGAGTATGTAACATCAGGAACATAACTAATCATGTTATCAAAGACATTGCAAAGGAAATTTATTAAAGTATTCCAAATCAATTGTCACCACCTCCGAGAGTACCAGGGAGAGTTTTAAATATATACTTACCTAAGAGCACATAAGCAATAGCAAGCAAGATATGATGTATTTTCGTTCGATGAGGAGCAAAGCCCGACCAATCAACCATATACATAGTTTTACCTTTCCAAGTAAAATGCCAATCAGGGGGAGCAGCAGAACTATCTGCAATAGTATCACGTATATCGTCCATACTGTCTTTTACATCACCGACAAAAGTAAACTTCTGTTTAAGCTTATTATCTGATAGCTGTATACGTGCATCGATTGCATCGGTATCAGGTAAAAGAACGGCACGGGTATTGACATCAATTTCCGTGGAGATCTCACCGACTTGAACCGCTAAATCACCGAGTTGAGTGTTTATGTCTCCGAGGGCTAGTGTTGTATCACCGAAGTACGGTGTAAGTTTATTATTTAAGTCTCCAAGCTGTGTATTGATACCGCCGAGGGAAAGTGTAGTATCACCGAAAAACGGTGTAAGCTGTGTACTTAAATCGCCTAAAGAGAGGTCAAAGCCATCACCGAGACTATCAAAAAGCCCGTCAAGATGAGGTACAAAGTTACCCGTGGGATTAAGGTCGGCACTTGCAAGCACAGGAGCAAATGCACCTGTCAAGTCAGGCAGTTCGGGAAAACCACCGCTATTTTCTAATAGCGGAGTTATTTCACGAACGAGGGACATTAGATCATAGTCAGTATCTAGTTCATAGGTGCGAAAAACATGGTCTAAATAAAAGACAAGTTCACGAAAATAATCACCGACACCAGTACCGACAACATCATGCCAATTGATGCTCTCAATTTGTTCACGAATATTAAGGGTCATATTATTAAGCATGATAGCAAGGTTAGACATTTGACATTCCCAATAGCGGGCAAGAAACTTTGCAAAGTCGGAAAGGCTAGTTATATCTTCAACACTGCCAGAAAAAGAGGGATTTTCAGTATCTTCACCCGTCCAAATAGAATCGGTATCTTTATAATCATAAAGAGACTGATTAGGTTTAGTGCCCAGAATAGCATTAACAGGAAGATGATGATACATAACAGACAACAGACCCGTTTTATTTTGATTATCAACATACTTATTACCATAGACAGCACAAACGACAGATATATCCGCAGGATAATTATAACGTTTCATCTGATAATAGTAATTAGTCAAAGAGAAAGTATAGGTTGATAAAGGTGATTTGGGACGGGCGAGAACATTTTGTTTACCAAAAGGCAAAGCATGGGATAATAGATCAGATAGTTGTGTGTCACCAGTACCATATTTTCCGTTAGATTCAGAAAGTAAAAATTTTGTACTGGATGCAAAAGCATCGGTAGAATGTTCAACACCAAAAACAGTACTTGCAAAATCCGATGTAATATCATTGACAGTTTCATCTATATCGACACTAGCGTTATAAAGATAACTTGTATCAAATTCCTGTCCTAATCCAATAGAGGGTTTCTCAGCTACCAAAAACCAGTACACACGGAAATTAGTATCAGAACGATTAGAATCAAGTTCATAATGAAAATTATATCTACTATCCATATAGCCACGTAAAGAAAAAATACCATCTGAATTAGCAGGATTAGATAAATACGAACCATCTTCCATTTTTATAGGGATATAACCATAAAGGCAAGAGTTGGAATTTATAGTTAAAGTAGATGGAAAGGTATTTTGATGAGATGAAGTTACAAAAGTAGTACCGTCAGACCTATAATTAACACTACAAAGATAATAATCAGAAGAAAAACCATCAGGAAGAGACAAAAGCAAACGATTATTAACAATTTTGCCGTTTAAATATGGGACACTCTCACTGATAGAATAAAGCCCTGTAGAGGACGAACTAACAACAGCAAAAGCATTTATATAATTATCTGGTAAACTAGGGTGAGACTGAAACACCATTTCATCATAGGCAAAACCATTATAATTTTCGCCTTCCCAATCAGGCGCATTTGCACCGCCACCAGAGGGAGTAACGGCACTTGCAGGAAGTGCAACAAAACAGCACAAAACAAGTGCTGTTAAAATAGTAAAAAGTTTTTTCATATTTCACCAACTTTCGATAAAAAAAGAGGATGGATTTTTAGTCCATCCTCTTCGCTGCTTACGCACCACGCAGGATGCTGAAAATGAAACTTATACCCTTACGGAATGCGATACACGCTACCGCAACAGGCAGAAGTGAGGGGGCAACTGCTGTAATCTCGTTCAGCACCTGCGAAAAATCAACACCAGTAATTGCATTAGGCAGGTAGGTAACGGGAGCATCAGCACCAACAACTGTCAGAACATCAAGCATTTCAAGAACTCCTTTCATATTTAATTATATCACAGGTGGTCAGCTAGCCGTCACGGCTATCTCGTTATACACCACCGAAATACCATTTGCCGAACACTTTCATTATACCGAGCCAGACAATCAACAGCAGTCCGACAACAAAGATATGATCTATACCTTGTGCGATATGTTCAGTGTTTTTTTCAATGGATTTTAGCATTTCCGATGTAGTAGTTTCATCGGTCGTTACAGTATCGCTTTGAGGATTATAATTAACGACAACCTCATTTTCTGCGAGACTAATTATGTGCATCTTCGCACACCTCATTTACTATCTTAGAATAGCTTTGTGTTTCTTTTCGGCTTTCTTCAAGAGCCTTTTTCAGCCGTGCATTTTCCATATACTGGGTTATACATATAAGGCAGAGCAAAGCTATTGTAGCCCACAAGCCATAGGCTTGACCCCATGCAACGAAATCATCATACATGGTTTTTCACCGCCTTACTTTTTATCTTTATTCTTGACAAATTCCGTACCGTCAGCATTGAATATCGTTATATCCACAAGCTGAGGACGGTTATTGATAAGCTGATAGTCAAGCCTTACATTACAGCCGATGAGATTACTGAATTCTTCCGAGCCGTTATTTATGGCGATTGCCTGTTCTACGGGGATTTTCAGTGTATCTACCGTCTGACCGTGATATTCGGGATTATCTATCGTCTGGAGCAGATGGAACACGACCTTTTCAGGGCTTGTTATATGCCTTCCGTCAATTACTCCGTCAAACGCTTTCTTCTTTGTCCAACCTACGATTTTTGTACTGTTTTTCATTTTCATTCGTCCTTTCTGCGGTTCTTGCCTTTTCCGCTTGGCTTATAGAACTTTAGTAGCACTTTGCTACTGTAGTTATATAGTAGCATATTGCTACTAAAAAATCAATCGGCAATAGTAACAAAATGCTACTAGAATTTTTATGCAAAATGTGGTATCATATTGCTATGGAGGTGATACTAAATGAAAATCGAGAAACAGCAATTACAAATAAGAATAGACGAAGAAATAAATGAAAAATTAAAAAAAATTGCAATTAAAGAACAAAGGAGCAAAAATGCTCAAATTGAATATATTTTGCGGAAATATGTTGAAGAATATGAAAATTCAAATCAAACTTACAACATTTCATCACATGATGAAAGTACACAAACGATAAATATTAAAGATTGAATGTGATTTATTTGTCACATTTGCTTTTCTTTTTCGTTCCCTCTTGCCACGGCTTACGCTGTGGCAGGAACGGCAAGCGACCAAAAAATAATAAAATTCTTTATTCCTGATTGAATTTTATTATTTTTCGTTCCATTGCCTTTTTTGTGAACCAATTTATTTTTTTTATTATTGATGAAAAATAAATTGTTTCCCAAAAATCCTCGGGAACTTGTTTTGACGGTGCTTGCATCTTTGTGCATAGATTTTTTGACATGATCTGAACTTGCTTTTTTATTACATGGTAGTTGCGTTATCATTGCGCTATAGGTCGTTCACAAGCAACATAAGGAGCTACCGCAATCACACGGAACTGTAAAGGCTCTGCGCGCTCACGCTTGCTTGCTTTGAGGGTGAGCAGTTTGCTAGGGCGGAGCAGAGGGCTACACCATCGGCATAGGCTGGAAACAGCCCATTGTGCACCCCGTGCTCACTTTAAGAAGAACTCGGGCAGATGATACACGGGCTTACTCTGCGCCCCAAGGGGCTAGAGTGATGCGCCCGTGTCTCCTGCCCTCGAAGAGCAGGGGGCACAATGGAGCACTAGCCGAGGGTGTGAGCCCTGCACCCACGCTGACGGTATGCTGTCCGTGTGGGGGGACATTTTCGACTTTCGGGACGTAGAGGCCGCAAGTTCAAATCTTGTCACCTCGATCTATGCACGAAAGACCGTCCATATGGGCGGTCTTTTATACTTGACAAAACCTAAAATTTATGATACACTGTAATCACTGTAAACCGTGAGAGTAATTCACAGTGATTTATAGTGTATGGTATGTAGTCGGTCGTATTCAGCTAGAGCCGACTACATTTTTTTATTTTCATTTTCATGTACTTATGTATAAGACTTTCCCGACAAAAATATACAGTCTCATCGCTGCGGATTAGATGATTGGCAATACATAATTAATCCTTTTTTACAAATCCTGGATAATTATAAATATTAACCAATCTATTACCCTGTATCTTGACAGCACTTTAAAACTATGTTACAATTAAACTCCGAAAGCTGAGAGAGCGCTCACACGGCTTTTTTTTAAAAGAATTAGAGTAAGGAAAGAAAAAGTGATTTTTTGGGGAATTGAAAATGGATATCAAATATTTGCATTTTTTGCAGGGTATAAGGGAAAGTGCGCCCGAATGGTTCAACGACCTTATACAGTTCATCACCGATGTAGCCGGAGGAATTCTGATAATTCTGATTCCGATGATGATTTTTTTCTGCATAGATAAGAAAAAAGGCAAATTTGTTTTGATCTCGCTGCCTATCGCATCTGCTTTAAATGTATTCATCAAGAATTTATTCTGCGTTTACAGACCTTGGATGAGATCAGAACTCATAACACCGACCGAAAAAGCGATCAAAGGCGCAGGCGGATATTCTTTCCCAAGCAGCCATACACAGGGAAGTGCTTCATCGTTTGGTTCTATTGCTTTTGTATACCGCAAAAAGAAGCTTATCATGATACCTTGTATCTGTCTGGTGTTGCTGGTAGCATTTTCCAGAAACTACCTGGGCGTTCATACACCGCAGGATGTTTTGGTGGGTATGCTGGTATCGGCAGTTGTGATCTTCCTTATAAATGCAATTCAGAAGAAGTCTGAAAGCTCGGATAAGGACAACCGTATTTTTTATATAGTATCTATAGTTGTAACGCTGCTGGTCATGATATTTATGTGCCTGAAAAATTATCCTATTGACTATGATACAGCAGGTAATATCCTTATCGAGCCTTCTAATGCGGTATCGTCTTTTACTTCCAAGGCAGGCTTGCTGATAGGCGTGTTTATGGCACTGATGTTGGAAGAAAAGTATATTGAGTTTGGTACAGATGATTTAAAATTATCAAAAAGAATAGTGAGAGCAGTGATCGGTATCGTACTGTATTTTATTTCAGCGATTATTTCTGCGGCTCTCTGTTCACTGCTTCCTATTAAATGGTTGTCTGCATTTGCACAGAGTGCTATCTTGTATTTTTGCGTTTTATTTTTCACACCGCTTATTTTTACTAAGATCGAAGCTCGTAAGCACTGATCTGTGCTGTTTGCGGAGTATTTTACGCTCATATATTTAGGAAATGTGAGATGGTCATATGAAGATCATATGCAAAAGATGTCTGCTTGAGGATATCGACCGTGATGCCTATACCGAAAAGCTGATGGAATATATCGCTGCTGTCCCCGAGGATCAGCGTGTGGACGATGAGGAGTATCAGCGCCGCCTTGATGAGTGCAAAGGCTGCGATAAGCTGGCGGACGGTATGTGCGCTGTCTGCGGCTGCTATGTGCAGCTGAGGGCGCTGAAGCCTGCGTCCTACTGCCCGGGAGAAATCAAGCGCTGGTGACGATAGTTTACGTAATGTATACCTTTTGGGGTTGACAATTTTTGCTTTGTGTGTTATAATGTCTACCGACTCAGATAGTTGGAGGTATACAATATGACAAATGAAGTTGATACAAATACAGTCGGGCAGAAGAATATCTTCTCCACCAAGGATATGACGCTTATCGCCATGTTTGCAGTGCTTATGGCTGTGTGCTCGTGGATATCCATACCGACACAGGTGCCCTTTACCCTGCAGACCTTTGCGGTGTTCTGCGCACTGGGTGTGCTGGGCGGCAAGCGTGGATTTTTCGCAGTGCTGGTATACGTGCTGCTGGGCGCAGTTGGCGTGCCTGTTTTCGCAGGATTTACAGGCGGTATAGGCGTGCTTCTGGGTACTACGGGCGGATACATACTGGGCTTTATATTGTCCGCAGGTTTCTATTGGCTGACTGAAAAGTTGCTGGGCGACGGCCTGGTCGTGAGGATAATATCCATGGTCATCGGACTTGCACTGTGCTATGCATTCGGCACCGCATGGTTCATGGAAGTCTACTCAAAAAGCAATGATAAGATAGATCTTATGACAGCCCTGAAATGGTGCGTGATACCTTTTCTGTTGTGGGACGCAGGCAAAATTTTCCTGTCAGTAGTTATTTCGGAGGCATTGAAGAAACGTGTCAGAATATGAGCTGCGCCCGCATCATGGGCTTTGTATAGGATTTTTCGGAGGAAAGGGCTATAGTGATGAGTTCAACCGCAATATGAGCTACATCGTGGCGATGCTCAAACGCAATGACCCCGTGGTCAAGCTTGTGAAGGGTACGGACGTTATCTGTAAAGCCTGCCCGAATAATGAGGACGGCGCCTGCGTGACGCAGGGCAAAGTTACAGCTTATGACGAAAAGGTGCTCGAACTCTGCGGACTGAATGATGGCGACTCTTTGCGCTGGAGCAGATTTTCAAAACTGGTAGACAGCAGGATACTCAGCGAAAATAAGCTGGAAGAGGTCTGCGGAGATTGCAGCTGGAACTATATCTGCTCGAAGCTATAAACAAGCATATAATAAGATAACAGGAGCGTGCAGGCTCTGTAAAGAAGTTTTATTAAGACACTTCTGCTGTATCACGGCAGAGGTGTTTTTGCATAACTTAGCCGGATTAGTTACTTTTTCTGTACCAAAAATTGGGCTATAAATCAGCTGATTTATCCAATGCGCTGAAAATATCGGTCAAAGCTGCAGTGAATTCGTATGATTTGTGCGTTGTAATTTGACCTGAATTAAGTTATAATATTAAATGTGTTACTGTGCGTATGAGCGCAGTATAAACGTGTTGATAAATTCCTTTCTTGTGAAAAGAGGATAGTATAATGAGTAATAATACAGATCATACCGATGCTTCCGAGGAACTTAATAATGTAGATGGTACTGCGGAGGCAGGCGCTGAGGGATCTGTCGGTGCTCTGGACAGGCTTGAGGGTCTGACGGAGCGGATAACACAGGCTATGGAGCGCAGCAGGAGCAGTTCTGCTGATGCGGGTGATGCAAACGAGGATGAAGATGTATCTCCGCTGGACAGTCCCACGGGATTGTCCGAAAGTATCTCACAGGCTATCAACTGCAAAAATCTTGATGGAGCTGCTGATACGCCCAAGGATAAGCCTGAGGGACTTACGGACAGGATAACCAAGGCTGTCATAAACAGCAGGGAACATGGTGAGGATAGTGCTGATGTGATCACTGAAAAGCCCGATGGCTTGACAGGCAGGATATCTCTTGCAATGCAGAAAAGTAAAGAACTTGACAGCGTTCCCGACATTTCTTTCAAACCGAAAGATGTCAAGCCTGATGGATTGACAGACAGGATAGCGGCGGCAAAGAACAATGCTGCGCCGAATAAAACTTCCCATGCATCACCTGTGATAGCAGAAAAACATCTTTCTGAAACTGCTTTTGATAAGGATGAATGGAAAGACTCGGGCAAAAAGCTTTATGATGAACCTAAAAAGTCCGATAAAGCTTCATCTGAAAAGAAAAAGAGCAAGAAAAAAATTTCTTCCGAAACAAGCTCGGGCAGCAAGAAAAAGTCGAATAAAAAGAAGAAAAAATATAAGCGCAGCGGCGGTCAGAAGACGGGCATCGCTCTGGGCATAATCTTCCTGGTGCTTGTTCTGGCGATGGCTGCGGTGATATTTATCTTCTATCATTATTTCGGTCTTCTCAAGCCCACGGATACTTCGATAAATACCGAAAAACCGCCTGTTGACAGCCGAGATATCGTTGACGGCGAGGACACTATGGATGAGGCTGAAAAGGAGAAGGAACTCCGTGAAAAATTACAGCAGCATTCCAAGATGATCTCCAGCGGCGATGTCATGAACGTGCTGCTGATTGGTGAGGATATTCGTGATACAGCCAATGAGGACCGTGGTATGACCGATGTCATGATGCTCATCTCCATAAACCGCAAGAACAGGACGATCACTCTCACTTCGCTGATGCGTGATACCTGGGTATATATGAATAAATTCGATGTTAATGATAAGCTCAACCACGCTTACTGGTACGGTGGTGCGGATTATCTTTCGGAAGTTATCCAGGACTACTTCAACATCAAGATCGACAGGACCGTTAAGGTCAATTTCCTGCAGTTTATCGACATAGTTGAAGCCGTGGGCGGACTTGATCTTGAAGTCTCATATAACGAAGCCAAGGCGATAGAAGACCCTCTGGGAGAGCAGAACTATTACCTCGGCAATGATTGGGATCAGGATCTGGTGGACGTCTCACAGTACAATCAGGAAAATGAGTGGGTAGAGTATGGTTCGCCCGATGAAGAGGTCATAAAAATGCACCTCAACGGCAACCAGTCGCTTGCTTATGCGAGAATACGTTACGGCTGCGGTGATGACTACGGCAGAACGATGCGCCAGCGAGAAGTTATCCAGGAGATCGTCAAGAAGGCGAAAAAGCTCAGTCTTGTGCAGCTTGATGCCCTTATGAACAAGGTGTTGCCCGAGGTCGAGACCGATATCGAGGACGACGAGGTCGCTGACCTGCTGCTGAACGCTTTCGATTATATGGATTATTCCATCCAGCAGCTCAGGATCCCTGCTGACGGCTATTATACCGATGCGATCATTTTCAGCCAGAGCTGCCTGTCGCTGGGACCCATGGATTTCCAGGCGAACACGGCTATCATGAACTACGTTATCTACGGCGACTGCAAGACTTCCGAAGAGGCAGCCCAACAGTATGAGAGCGAGTTGGCTGACGGTACTTTCTACGAGAAAAACGGCATCGAACCGCCTAATTACTGGTGGTAAAATAATATGATAACTCAGAGAGGACAGTTGAATAAACTGCCCTCTTTTTTGTTTCTCTCCCTCTTATTTCGGCGAGTGATGGGTGTTTGGGATTCGATTTTGCCGCTGCTATGAAACCTCATCTTTGTGCAATCTTGATAACAATGAAAAATAATTGAACTTTTTGTGTATTGTGTCCGATTTGGTTTTGCCTATCTTCCCAAAAGTTGTGCCCGACATAGGAGAGCCTGAATGTCATATGATGCATAAAACCTCGTAAAATCAGGATTTTAAACACGTTATATAAGTAAAAACTGCCTTAATATCACGGAGAGCTTTACGGTAATATCTTTGTAACAATGCGGGCTAATTTTGTAACATATGTAACAAAACTACAAACACTCACTTAAACTATACAATAGTTATTGTACAAATTTGTCAAAAATGCTGATTGTAAAAATTCCACGAAAATGTTATAATATAGAAGAGTAATATGGGGCGGGGAAAACTTCGTCCCGAACATATGAAACTTCGCAAGTGAGGTGAAAACCATGAATTACAGCGAAAATAAGCCGTCAGAACAGATGATGAAACTGGCTGAAGAACAGGCGGAGCTCATACTTTCCGAGATGAAAAAAGAAAACGCCGAGAATAAGCGCAAACAGAAAAAAAGTCTGATAAAGCTCACAAGTATGCTGATCCTGCTCGCTGTCCTCATTGCGTTTTCAACTATTGCGTGGTTTACTATGAACAGGGAAGTGGATACAGAGGAGATAGGTATGAAAGCTCAGGGGATGAACTTTGAGCTATCTTCCATTGATGAAAACGGTTTTAAAGGTTTATGGTATGATCCGTATCATAAGAATGTTCGTGAAGAAACAGGATCAGATGCTATCGTATGGCTGATGACTGATGAATCAAACTTTGGAAACTACAATTCTGATAATTCTGATAATACGGAGGAGCAGAATGGAGGGATAAAACCCGGTTCTTGTGGGAAAATCTCTTTTAATGTCAAGCCGTATGTTGATAATATATATCTTAGTTATGATTTTGAAATATTAGGATATAGCTATGACGAAAATGCTGCAAACAATGCAGATAATATGGAACTGCTCGATGAAAAAGAGTCTCCTGCCCGTTTTCTGAACGGACATATTCTTCTTTTTGAAGAAAGAACAGGTACTACAAAAGATGATTACGTTTACAGCAAGCCTATTCTTTCAAATGCTGATATGCAGCGGGTCATAAGCAGCAATAAATATACAAAAAATGCAAATGACGAACCGACACGGGTCGATATATATTGGGTATGGCCCATGACCCTCAGCAAATTGATAGATGCAAGAACGTGTCAAAAGGTCACAGTTTCTGAATCACCGTTTACAAGTACAAATGCTTACCATGAAGTAGTTGAAAACATTACAACATATCCGGACTATTATTTTAAAGGCGTGACCCGTCCGGCTAATGTAAATGACAGGCTTGCCGAGACGGCAATAGTGACTGATTACGATAAATACGGCGATTACTACGATCAGGCAGATAATGAGATAGGAATGGGGGTAGACTTCATTCTGCTGAAAATGTCTGTGTCAGAAGTATCGTCATCCGGGGAGTGATACAGGTGAAAAAGATCCTTCAAAGATTCAATAAACTGAATAATGTTCAAAAGGTAGAGTTTATACTTGCATCACTGTTCACGTTGGCGCTTATGGTGGGAATGCCTGTTTATGCATGGTTTTCGAGTGTTAATAAAATGGAAACCATGACAAAGGTAAAAGAGCCCGAAAACCTTGATATCAGAGCAGGACACTATCATTCTATAATCAATTTTGAACTAAGTGATATCAACATTGAAGATATGGATAAGAATGGAAAGATCGAATATCGTGTCTTTAGTGTCAGTGCAGGAAATTATAAAATACCATATGTTTTACAGCTCGCACATACAACTAATATTCCATTCAAGTATTCGATATATCATGCAGAGGAAGTTGATTCGTCCGGAGAGAATACCGTTCCCTATAAGCCGATCTATAAAGATCCAAATGATCCTACAACAGACGGAACAACATTTTACTATCAGAAAGGTGATGCGGTTAGTTTAATCCCACTGAATGCAGATTCTGCTAATGAAACTTATTATGGCAGAGAGATCGCTAAGAAAAACGATGGCTTCTATAATAAAACTTATGCTAATGATGATGATGCGGAAATATATGCTGTTCCCAAATATCTCAAATCTGAAACGATCACTCCGTCTGATAAGGGCGAGGACACATATGATTATTTTATTCTGGAAATAAAATGGGACAGCGAAGCCGCTGCACCCAATTTTACAAAATGGAATAAAGCGGAGAATAATAAAGAAACAGATATGATATATATTACAGCAAGCCGAGGCGTAAGCTGATGAAAACGAGGTGAAGGTCATGAATAAAATACTGAAAACGTTAAGAAAGCATTGGACGAGAGTATGGCTGATCGCCATTTTGCTTATGTCAGGCGGTATTTATGTGACCTATGCGGTATATACAGAGGTTTCCTCGGTAAAACGTGTTGTTTCAACGCAGGCTGCACCTGTTGAGATGTTCTCATCAAACTGTATGCGTCCCGATATTTCGAGCAGGCGGCTTTCTTCTGCCGAATACAGCGTAACAGTATGTAACTTCGATCAGGATAAGCCGACGATATATAATCCTTCAACTATCAGCTATACACTTCACGCCGAGCTTCAGATCAAGCAGGGAGATAATTATACAAAGCTGGTAACATACCTTAATACTCTTGATCAGTCAAGTGCGAAATATACAGATTATTTAAATAAAGCAACAAAATACTCCATATACAAGACCGAAGACGATGCAACCGGAACGGTTACAGCACCAGAGAATAAATTTACTGTTGGCAACGGCTTTTCTGTAATGCTCGCAGCCGATTCCCTCGCAGCTCAGCATTCGTCTGTTGACAAGTATAAGGTAGAGATCGATCCGACCTCGATCAATGCTGCAAACACAGATATTTATGTCCATGTCTGGGCAGAGCCTTCAGCGCCAAGCAATTTAAGTCTTATCGAGACAAGATTGTATGGTGCTGCAGCTGTAACAGATACAGCTACATGGACAGGAAAGATTATAGAGGAAAACTGTGCTACTGTCGATTATGACTTCTATAATTATGTTATCACAGGCAGTGGTGCAGGAACTGTTGATATTTTATGGGATCCGCAAAAATTTAGGATAAATGAATTTTTCTTTGATACAGAGCTTTCAAATAACACATTTGTTGACAATAATAATGAGCCAACAAAAATTGATAATTCTGATACACAGTATGGCAGCGGAAAGTATGATGGGAAATATGTTGGCTGGAATAAGATCACGCTTAGCGTCGGTTCCGGCAATAATAGTAAAAACAGGTATGAACTTCAGCTGTATAAGACAGCAACAAATTCTCTGAACGGAGTTTCCTATACAGGAGACAATGCAGCGACAAATTATATCGCCTGTTACTTTAACCAATCAAATTAACGATGATAGGTCAGTATCTCATATATAACTTTTCAATTTTACAAGAGTGGTGATACTATGAAATTATCTTTCAATAAAAAAGCAAAGCAGAGGATCATAAGCTTCACTACTGCTTTTGCTATTATGGCTAATGCAGTTCCGCTGGGAGGTTTATCTGATAGAGTATTGCCTTTGGTCTCACTGAATGCAAAGGCAGTCGATGCAGTCGATGAAGTAACAACGGACGAACTGACACAGGTAAATGCTCTCAAGCTGGATGCTGAGCCGTATACAGTGACAAAACAATCTTCGGAATTTGAAAATGATAATGCTTATGTCAGTTATAATTCGGATACAAATAATTATTCTATCACATTCCCTAACATTACCTGGTTTCTTGATTATTGCTGGCATTATAAATATAACGATGGATTTGCAGACAGGCATAAGAATGATGAACTTGATCTCTCTCTTACAAACGATGAATCAGGTGTTCGTGGAACTATACCAAATACCTATGAGGGACTTGGTACCCCATCAATTCCGTTTGACGGTACAGTTAAATTTAGCGGCAATGAATCATTTACTATTAAGGCACACAGGGCGTTCTTTGGTGCTGTTACGGATTCAGTCCAATTGCAGAGTGATGCGACTAATCAGCAAATAGAGCTTATTCTCGTCAGATTATCAGATGTGCCTGATGGGGAATCTTTGCCGCTGCTCGCAGATCAGGTGGTACATAATGGCGGAACGGCAGATTGGAAAGTTACATTGTCTTCGGCAAGCAGTAACTCATATTCAGGCGTTATAGGCGAGATCGAAAGCGGAGCTTCGGTAAAGCTTGATTACACCAACGAATCATCAGCTAATTTAGCTTCTGTTTCCTCTGTTGGCGAGATCTGCGGAACGATGAAGGACGGCTCGTCCATTGAACTGACTTATTCTGCCACAAGCGCTCACAGTATCACTTCATCAGGCGGCAATGCGGGCGGTCTTGTAGGCACTATGATCGACAATGCAAGTCTGACTGTCAAAACTATGCCGTCGGTATCACTAAGTGCCGAGTCAACATCTGCTTATGCAGGCGGTCTTGTCGGTGAGCTGACCTCACAGGCAACGATCACCAATCAGACCGGTTCTGCTATTCCTGTAAGCGGAAGCATTACAAGTGATGCAGGTGCAGGCGGTCTGTTCGGTCACTATACCAACTCTGAGACCGAATTTGATCTGATAGATTATAATAATACAGCTACCGTAGATGGTCAGTTCTGCGGCGGTGTTTTCGGTGTGCTTGAAAACAGTACAGCGCTTACTGTCAAGAACACCGGTGCAGGAACTCTTACCGTCAATTCGGGAACAACTGGCAATACAGATGGCTATTTCGGCGGTATCGCTGGTAAGTATACAACAAATGCCCTTTCGAACAGTCTGGTATTTGATGGATTGACACTGACAGCAACCGCAAATGCGACCTACAGTGCTTTTGGCGGAGCAATAGGTATTGTTGATCCTGCGGCTTATGTGCAGACTACCGGTACCATGAGTGTTACTGCATCGGGAACAACAAAGGCTAACTATTTCGGCGGTCTTGTCGGTGCAACATCGGCAGATCGTGGCGTGTTCGTTGACCTCGAAAACTTCACACTGAACACAGGCAGTGAGAATTTTAAGGGCGGCGGCGTTGTCGGTCTGTTCAATAACGGTGTACTTCGCCTTAGCGGAACTACCACAATGACAAATGCCAAGCCTGCAAGTGCCACAAACTGCGGTCAGCTTGTGGGTGACAATAACAACGTGCTCACCTATGCTGCAAGCGGCTGGACATTCAACCGTTCAAACGGTGCTATGACCGATGATCTCGGCACATGGGGCGAGGTAGTGCGTGTTGCTGAATCGGATATCGTTACAGTTGACAGTACAGCACATACCGTGACTTTAAAGGCTGCCGAAACTTCTATGGGATCGGCTGCTGACTTTGCAAAGACGGCTCTCAATATTCAGCTCAATCAGGGCGGCGATTATGATTGTCTGAAATTCACAAGCGGAAACAATACACGTTCTTATCTGCTCGGAACAGGTCTGTCTTTAAGTGCAGATATTTCTCTTGCAGGGACAGGTATAACGGGCTTTATGCGTGACGGCGGTGCTGTAAATTCTATCGACAGCTTCACCGGAACTTTTGACGGAAATGGTCATACTATAACACTTGCGATAGGTGAAAAATATGGCAACGGAGTAAATGCGTCTACAAACAGTGAGGGCGTCGGTCAGATATACCGTCATCAGCACAACGGTCTGTTTGCTGTTCTTGCAGGAACAGTAGAAGACCTCACTATCGCAGGAACGATCAATGTAAGCAACTGCGTTGACGGAATGAATATCGGCGGAATCGCCTCACGCAACAACGGAGATATCACGCTTACAAATGTTATTGCCAAAGAGACCGTCAACTATAATGAAAGCGCAAAGGTTTCTGTTTCAGACGAAGGCAAGAATATCGGCGGATATATAGGCTTTGTCGGCACAAAAGGAACTATTACAATAAATGGTGTCAGCTCTATCGGTGCAACATTCAACCTCAAAGGTTCTCATGAGAGCTGGAATGTATACGGCGGTGCTATCGGCAAGATCACAGCCGGTGAGTTTACAGTAAAAATCGGTACAAAGGGCGATAATGCTAATAAGCTGACAAACAGTCTGACTACTGATATATCGGATATCACTAATGTAGGCGCAAACAGCGACAGCGGCGGACTTATAGGATATATCACAAATGCAGGTAGCTACGCAAAACGTCAGGTAAACATCAATAACCTTGAGATCAGCAACTGTACAATCGGCAATGCTGCAAGCACGAACGGCGGCGGATTCCTCGGCTATGCGTGGCTGAATACCACAACGAATGTAAATGGTGTGACCGTGACAAACGGTACTATAAATAATACGGCAAATAACAAAACAGCAGGAAATGTTGGCGTTATGCTGTACAGCTCAACCGGTAAGATGAAAGTTGACAGCCTTTCGATCAACGGGCTTACTATGTCCGCAGGCGGCACAACTTCGCTTGGTATGATCGTCAACAAGGCATATTCATTAAATGACAAGAACGAAGTGACAGGTGCGCTTTATCTTGATGTACTGAATGCAGGCTACAGCCTTAACGGAACAACTGCGCCCGAACAAGCTACAGGAATATTTGATGAGATCGCAGCATACTCTGCTCCAAATGTGATAAACGGCGGTGCAGGTGTTATCTCTATCAATATGAATGAGAGCAGAGATACTAACAATGCCAATTTCAAAACAACAGGAACTTATCAGAACAAAATGAGTGTTTCTGATGATTTGAAGGCAAATTCTAATGCAAGATACTATTATAATGTGGATAAGATGAGTTCCTCGGACGCCGGGCAGAATCTGGTTCTGTGGAGCTTGAGTAAGTATGCCCATTCAGATATAAACGGAGAATTTGTACATACTGAAACTCACGATTTTGGTACAACCTTGAATACTACTCTCAGCGGTAATGCCGATCTGGAAGGACTGTCGTTTTATCCGATTAATGCAAATAGTTATAATATCAGCGGTCTGAACCTGACTATGGATTACAGTGGAGTATATGATGCAGAAAGTAAATTTGGCACGTATAATCCGAATGACAGTTATGTGCGTGATCCCGGAGTTGAAAATCAGCACTATCTTATGCACTCGGGTCTGTTTACTAATCTGTCAAATGCAAATACAATAACGATCAGTGGGACTAACACCTTTAAGGGCAATTTTCTTGAGCTTAGCAATGCTTCTGTTTCAGGTGTTTTGGTCAGCAAAACATCAAACGGAAGTATTATATCATCTTCTGACAGTAAACTGGTTCTGGATGAACTGGTAGCTAAAACTACTCAGAATAGAGATTATAGCGATGGCTATCTTCTTGTAAATAACATTACAAGGATAAACAGTGTTGATTCAAAAGATGATATAAAGATATATCTTGAAGGTATAAGTACAAAAAATTATGAGTCTGATACGATCGTTGCAAAGAGTTTGCTTGGCGCAGCTTCAGGTGCAAATCTTAATATTGAATTTTCAAAAATAAAGCTGGATTCAAGGACGAATGCGCTTTCTGACAGTACAGCCAATACAGCTTTGAATAAAGCATACGGTACCACCCGTTCGATCTTCAGCACCTCTACACTTCTTGCTTCTATCAAAACTGATGATAAAGCACAACTGAAATACTATTATTCCGAAAACGAGGACTGGGGTTCAGATGGCACTGATGGTGAAAGGTGGGTCACCTATGGTAAAGAGGTAAAGGATTCTAAAGAGTATCAAAAACTGGAACAGAAATATGATGGAAGCAGCTATTATACACATCCAGTAAATTGGCATAGCAACTCTGCCTATGATTTCGGCACGGGCTTTCTTCCTTATGTCGCTGAACCCTTTACTGCTTCACAGGCTAATAGTATCTACTACAGAGAATTAAAAGTAAACGTGACTGCGGATGGACTTACCGAAGGCTGTGGAACGTATAATGATCCCTATGTGATAAATGACGGTAAACAGCTCACAGCTGTGGCAAGATTCATTTCCACAGGGTCAACCGATGAGCTTTCAAAGATAACACTTCCAAAAGCTAAGGATAATTTTGATAATATTGCCGAAAATGCCTCCGGTTCACGTTGGTGTACAGATAAGGAAGGCACTGGCTATCATGCCGATTTTGCTCCGAATAGTGGAAAAACTGCTTATGAAAATGGAAGCATTTCATGGGAGATTAAAAATGTTCAGTATTATCTTGCAAATGCATATTACAAAATAGATGGTGATATCAAGCTTTCTGGCGATATATCTACCGGATTTGTCGGTCTTGGCGGTTTAGAGGCTAATCTTGCATTCCGTGGTGTTATTGTAGGTGAGAAAAATTCGGACGGTTCTCCGAAATATACTATCACTAATAACAGTAGCAATCCTTTTATCAAAGTCTCCAACGGCTGTGTCGTCAAGGATATCATTATAGAGGTAGGCGCTGATATTTCTTTGGATCAGGGCACTAACGGATATAACAATGCTTACTTTGGTTATGCTTCACAGTGCAAATATTACGGCGGCATCATCGGCGAGATCATGGGCGGCGACAACATCATCGACAACAGCTATGTGAAATTCGCAAGCGACAAAAAGGTCACTCTCACAGGCACTAACGGCAGTGGAACGATCGTGCCTGTCGGCGGCTATGTTGGCGTGGTCGTGTTCGGCGGACTGATCTTCAAGAATATGGACGCACTAAAGACCACCGTTTCAAAAACAAGGCTGAATGTTATCTATATGGGCAAAACCGAAAATCTTGCTGATAATGATAAGCCGGAGGACTGGGCGGCTATCTATGTCAACCCGATAGTAGGTCGTGTTATAAACGGTTATGCTGTCAACGAAACAGGTGGCAATGCTCTTGATGCTGACGGAAAAAAGGTTCAGCAGTTCTCCGTTACCGAGGACGGCAAATATCACGATGAGGGAAGAACTGCAAGATCAGCAGCCACTATTCAGCATACCCTGAAAAACGGCACAAAGCATTATTCGATAGCAGACATAAACAAGAATGAAACAAACAAACTGGATGTTAGTGCGGTTCCTGCAAGCGCATCTTCTGATGGAACAATCAATATTCCAAATTCTCAGGCTTTCTTTATTCTCTCGCTTATCACACAGTCTTGTGCCGGAACAGCTCAGGGAGCAAGCGGAGATTATGCCAATTCGCTCTCTTATGGCACAAACAAAATAAACAACGTAGACACTGTTTACGGTATGAGCCGTAATGCAGACTATACTAATGTTGGCTCAGCAACTGATAATACAGATTCTGATTTTGTGCTCGCAAGCAATGATACAACGGCAAACTCTGCTACGCCATATATTATTGATCGCTACTGCACAAATCATAATGCACGCTGTGTAACAAGCACTTTAGGATATTATGATATTTACCTGACCGGAAAGGCAACCTATTCTGTAGACTCCTATACCTATCAGCTTCCTGATAGTTTCAGAGGGATTGGTAGTGTAGGAAATTATGATTGCGAGTCAACACTGCTAAATAATAAATTCAGCATGAAAGTGGATGTTTTTAACGGCAATAATTGTATGATTGATGAGGATATTTATCTGAATAAATTTAAATCAGATAATTATTTCGATGTCATGCATAAAGGCACAAACCAAGAAGTAAAGTCAAATACCGGAACTTATAGTACAAATACCAATACTGACAACCACGGTATCGGATTATTTGATAGTATTATTTCAAAAGATGCTACCAATACAATCAGTAACTTTGTGCTAACTGGATCTGTGAATACAGAAATGTATAG
The DNA here is from genome assembly GCA_902788785.1 of uncultured Ruminococcus sp. GTDB lineage: Bacteria > Bacillota > Clostridia > Oscillospirales > Ruminococcaceae > Hominimerdicola. The sequence goes on along the minus strand of CADALT010000005.1, from coordinate 40,940 downwards.
CAATACATATAAGGATAGCGGACAGGAAGAGGTATTTACTGCTTCGGGTGCTAAGGCGTCTTGGTTGAGTGTTAGTGGCGTTGTTGGATGGAGCCGAGGTGCTGCAGACAACGATGCAAGCCATCAGCAAGGGATATCGTTTAATAAAATCACACTTGATAATCTTTCTTTGTGCGGTGATAACTTTGTGGGTGGACTATTGGCATATTCTGGAATGCGTTCAAAGACAAAAAAAATAACTATTACTGAGTGTAGTGCAAATAATATCTCTGTTAAAATGTCATCTGCCTATTATGGTGATACTGATGCCAAAAAGACTAGAAATGCTATGGGTTGCTTTGTTGGTAAGGTTCACGAGGGCGCTGCCATTGTTTATGGCACTTCCCAAAAGGAAAATAACAGTGATATTACTAAGTTTTCAACAGTTAAAATAAAATCATATGGTTTTGGAGTTTCAACTGGGGATTATCGTGTGGCATCAGGAGGCTTGGTTGGATATGCAGGCAATGGCTGCCAAGCTTATGATATGAAAATCTGTTCATATGATTCTGCTGTTACGATTGGGTTGAATAGTGGTACATCCTTTGTAGGAGGTATAGTAGGAGCTATGCAACCATCTACTGACGGTGATACTGACTGTTTGGCAGTTTTTAAGAATTGCACTATAGAAAACATAAATATTGCTGGTCAATGTGCAGGTGGTTTATATGGCGGTAAGTGGGAGTATAAAAACTATAATCCATATAAGATTGAAATAATCAATTGTTCATTGATTGGAAATAACACCGTTAATAATACAATTACAGCTAAAACTTATGCTGGCGGATTTATTGCGTGGGCGTTTGTACAGACAAGAAATGGCGATGATTATAACATTCGTATTGTTGACAGTAAAGTATCAAACTATACCATAAGTTCTGCAAAAGACGGCTACTCAGGTGGCTTCATTGGTTATTGTCGAGCAAATAATAATAGCATTACTTGCTATATCCATGATAGTTCAGTGGAGAACTGTATTATAGGTCAATCCGGTAGTGTGGATTATGCAGGCGGTATTATTGGCGGTATAAAAAAACACGACGAAAACAAGATATTAGGTTACAATATCAAGCTTTACAATGTTACAAGTCCAAGTTCAAACAGAAAAGGAGCTTGGATTGGAAATGTTGCTTCTGACGATAACAATACTTCGATTCAATTTTCAGGAATGACAGTCTATGGAGGTAACTTTACTCAGAATGTTGGTAATAGAACAAACTTCTCAAACGCCTCCTTCGTCTTCGCCGATTACACTGGTAAATGTAACGGCACACAAACGACCGACAGCGAAACAGGGGTAAGCTCTACTGAGTATCCAACAGACATTTCGGGCTTCAGCAATTATAGTACTTCAACACACGTTGAAATGCCAAAATACCCCTATGTGAACATCAATCCTCAGTCTGACATAGGTGCAAATGAGATCATCTCCGGTGATGGAGCGGCGTTGTATGGCAGTAGTGTTACTGGTTTCAGCGGAAAGACGGCTGACAAAACTATGGCAGCTAAGATATATGCTGATCTTAGCGACAGAACCAATACAAGACGCTATACTACATTCGATAAGAACGCTGTGCTCTATGACGGTAAAAAGATCGAAGATTATCTTAATGTCTTACCCGGAACTGATGGAGATAAAATCTCGACCTATAGAACCGAGAAAGGCGAGTTACCCTCAAGCAACGTTAAAGACTTTGCTGTAGTAGTAATTGCTAATCAAACCGAGGACGAAACAACTGCTCTTATTAACAGCTATATTCAGCTTGTTACGAATACCGCTACGGATTACACAACTACAAGTATATATTATTCGATAGATATTAAGACTTGTAAGTTTAACGGAACTGATTTTGTAATAGACAATACTACAAATCATGGTTTGACTTTCTCGGGCGGAAAATTTGATCTGAATGGCAGCTACGCTGATTCAAACAATACTACAGATACATTTACCCTCGTTGACGTTCAATTCAAGGATCCGTTTAATACAAGCAAAATAGCATATCACCTTTATGTTCCGGTGTACACAATAAAGCAGATGGAGGTTGATTTCTACTCGGCAGTAAAGACTGGTTCGGGTTCTGTTTCATACATCGAAGGTACTCCTTCAAACGAATATTCGTCATTGATGGATACTACAGAAAACCAAACACACATCGACAGCCTTGAGACATGGGTGACACAGTACATCCGATTCACCTATAATTATGGCGATCTTAACGCTTTGCTCCAGGGAGGAAATTTGGATTGGAATCATGAAAAATATGTGAACTTTGATACTCAACAGGCAGGAGGAAATACAGAGGCACGATTGCCGGACGGTACATTTATGGTGCTTATCGACCCAAATGGAAACGGAGATAAAGAGTATTATGCTCATGCCGAGGACTTTGATACTTATAATAAATCTGATGGCAAAGCTTGTTGGAAAATTGATCTTAATAAGTTCAAAGATGGAGCGGATAATTTTAAGGTGCAGGACCTGAAGGCTGTTATAGCAAGATACATCAATTATTCAAAAAATAACGATAATACCGGGTTATACAAAGATGTTACTGAACTTGTAGAGGCAACACCGACTACCAAGTACGATGTTTACAGGATAGATAACAGCAATAAAGTTCATTATTACAAATATACTCCCGAAGGAAATGGAGACAGTGATCTTTCTATTAATGAAAACGTTAATGAGGATTACTACATCAGTATGTATGTTCCCAAAGAAGCAGACTATAATAATGAACTGTACTACTATACGATCTACAGTCCGACAGAGCTGACGGGTCGAAAGACTGCTACGGTCAACTGCAAAAATATATATAATGTTCTTGTTGCAGACCTGTATACTCAGAATACAATAAACAGGATGAGCGTTGCTCCGGAAGATCAGCAAGTCAATGCTACAAATAAGAAGATATCTGTAGAGGCTTCCACTTCTATAACTATCAACAATGTAAACGCAAGATCGCATCTCGTCGGTAAAAATCTGTATCATTCATTTGACCTTACCTTGAACAGATACACAGAGTCGGGAGTATATAATGATATCATAGGTCTTGGAGACAGCGATGATACGACCAGAATCAAAGCAACCTACAGTATAGGTTCAAAGGCTGATGAAAACAGTGATCCAGTGCTTAAGAAAGACCTTCAGACAAATTATCTGAATATTGAAACTGCTAATATAATGAGCGACCTAATTACAGCTTCGAATAATAGGCAGCCCTTAGTGGTGTCTTCCTACATTGAAATGGATTTCGATGAAAACAAGCTCGAAGCTGAATTCCCTGAAAAAAGCTCAGAGAATACGATAGGTGTAAATGTTTCGGCAACATCAAATCTTGCATATGATGAAAGCAGATTAGCCTATACAAGTATGTCTGTTCCTTTTGCCTCAGATGGTCACTACTATTACAGAGAATCGGTAAACGCTGCAAAGCTCGATTACACTTCTGTAACAGAACCTGATGCGTTCGACAAGATCGGTAAGGTGAGCAAGAACCAGTCACGGCTGGGCATAAACGGCTATAGTCCCGATTGCTATCAGAATGAATATATGCCGATCAATACGGAAGCTAAGTACAACGTATCGGCTATTTCAGAAACAGATCTTGCAAAAGCTAAGGAACTGAAGCTGACGATCTCGCTGAGTAAAAAGACCGATAAATATGAAGACGATACTGTAACGGGTGTTGAGTATGCGCAAATATCAAATCTTTTAAACTATCTTGATAATCAAGTTCTGATTACATCCGGCTCAAAGTATGGAACAGGAGGCAACGGAGAAACACATAAAATAGATGAAAATTCCTCATCGCTTGTTGTGAAGATCCCGATCGAAGAGTGTGAAAATGAGGACAATATCTACAGTATTGGTATCGGTTTCAAGGCTAAAACAGGTGTAAACTTCCATGAATACGCAAACTATATGGTGACGCTGAGAACGGAACTGGTCTACACCGACGATAACAATCAGGAAAAGGTTGTCGAAAACAGCAGCATCAGTGATTATGTTATCTACACCAATGCTAAGATTTTCCCAACACTGATAGACTAAAGCGAGCTGACAACCGAATACAGAAACCGTTCTAAACTAAGGCACGGTTCTCATTACGAGAGCCGTGTCTTTTTGTTTATACTATCTCATTTTGCAGTATGTGTTTGACCGTCCTCGGGGCGCAAAGCTCCGTAGCACGCAGGCGCACACAGACCTCGGCAAGCGCACCCGAGGTTCGCACAAACTGTTCATAATTTGAACGCCAAAACAGGGTTCAAAATGCAAATATGAATGAATAGTAAATATCAAAACAACACATTTAACAAAATGCACCTGTGCTCGGGGTGGGAGATATTTTGTTAAAATAACTCACAGTTGTAAGATAAAGACATTAACGAAAGCGTTTAACTGGTAAAAGTGTCTAAAGGGAGTATTTAGTTTTGTGCATTTGACTAAAGTTGGTTCTGCAATTATGAATAAATTTTGAAACCCATTGACAATCGGGAGTAAATAAGCTATAATGTATACAAGTTAAGAAACATTTGGCAAGTTTTTAGATGTTTCGTGGAAGTTTAACGACCCCATCGGCAACGTGGTAAGCCGAAATAATTTATGAAAGGAAAATGAGTATGAAAGCTAATATTACAAACAACAAGAAGAACACGACGATGAGGAAGATCGTCCCCGCTGCCGGTATGCTGAGTATTTCGGCTGTTATGCTGGCAACATCTACATACGCTTGGTTCACAATGAGCCGTGAGGTTGAGGTTCAGAATATCCAGATGGTAGCTACTGTTCCTGAAGATCTCCAGATTTCTTTAGGTGCTTTAACTGGTGGTGAACTCAATCTAAACACCGGTACTTTACCTGCAACAACTGCAAAGGCTTCGACTGCAAGCGCTCCTGTTAAGGATACTGACTGGTCTAATACAGCTGATATTGGTAAGTATTATGAGTTTGGTCGTCTGATTCCAGCTTCCTCTACAGATGGAGCAAATGTATTCTTTACACCTGATGCTGACGGCGTTGGTAAAACTGTAAAGAGCAGTGCTGTTTATTATAAGGCGAATGGCGGAAGTGATAGTGAATCTAAATCTTATCAGGCAACTGCACATACCTATCAGACTAAAGACGGTGCATCGGTAGCTGCTGATGAGTGGAGTGGCTATACAAAGAATACTGGTTGGAATACAACTAAGGACGATGGTTACTACATTGATATTCCTGTTTGGTTTAGAACTTCGAGTAAGGATACTGTAAACCTTCAAGTTCAAGGATATGTTCTGGCAGGAGATACTAATGCTAATAAGGTTGCAAATTCCACTACAGCTCTTGACGGTGTTACAGAAGAATTGAGAAAGGCAGTTAGAGTTGCTGTACTTAATGCCGACGCTACAAGTACTGTTTCTAAGATTATTCCTTTGACCGATACTGGATTTGGAACTGGTACTGCAATAACAGGCAACTATTATAACAGAGTGAGTGCTAGTGCTAATGCAGTTAAGGCTGCCGGCACAGGTGCATCTGCTGATACTTATGGTCAGGCTTTGATTGGTACTACTGCAACAGATACAATTGAGGTAACTGCAGCAGCTCAGGATAATAATGGTTATGGCACAGCTAAACAGTATACAATTCGTGTATGGCTCGAAGGCGAAGATCAGGATTGTTGGAACGCTACAGCAGGTCAGGATTGGAAGATTGCTTTGAAATTCTCTAATCCTTCTGGCGATGGCTATCCCGCACAGAATACCCCGTAACTAAATCTTTACTAACACACACCAATCTTTTTTCATAAAAACTTCCCGAATGGAGTTCCCCCTCTTCGTGAGGGGGAGCTTTTTTTACGGGATTATTTCTTCCTTTGGTTAACAAATAAAATTATAAAATATATCTAATTTTCATTGACATTAACTGAAAAATGTTGTATAATAAAATAGAGGAAATAGTATGGTCAAGGAGGTGCTGCTGATGGCTGATAATAACATGACTACCGTTGACGGAATGCGTGCGGTGGAGCTTTATTACAGGGTCATTAGGAATATCTCTGCCGGCAGCTGCGCTTTTTACCAGTCGCAGACCAGGCTGAACACCCCAGGGCTCGGTACGCTGATGCCCGAGAATTTCAGGGACGTTTCCGAGATAACTCAGCAATGCATCAACCTGTTCGAGCTTGAACTTGTGCAGGCTATTGAGGGCGTGAACAAATTCAACGAGCGTGAGCTGAACTTCGGCTGGGTGAGCGTTTATATGCCTGCGAAATTTTTGCGTGATATTTCCGCAGAACGCAGACTGCTGGAGGTATGCGACAGATTTCAGACGGCGACGACTTCCATCTGCTTTGCCCTTTCGGAAAAGCTTTTTGAGGAGACCGAGCCGATAGTCTCGGAGAATATCACCAAGCTGCGCCGACGTGGTTTCCATTTCATGATGACCGATTTCGGCAGCATTAGCAGCCCGATAATGAAGCTCTCGGAGTTCGAGGTGGACTACGTGATGTTCAGCCCCGAGGTGACACGCTATATCGGCAGGGACGAGCGTTCCGACAGTGCCGTGAAATCGCTGATAGACTTTGTGAGCGGTCTCGGTGCAGAACCTATAGGCGACGGAGTTTCCAATATCAAACAGGCTGAAACACTGTTTGAATTTGAGTGTAATTACTGCGCAGGCGAACTGGCAGGAAAGTATATGGCAGAAAGATATGTCAGAAGGAAAGCAGATGAATAACGCTTTATCATGCGTATAAGGAGGTGTTATGTTTGGCTAAGAGGGATAAGAAGAAAACTGAAAATTCGGCAGCGGAAGAGACCAAGCCCCATGAGTCTGCCAATTTTGTGGACGTCCTGACATTGCGAAGGACAGCCAAAGAGGTCAAACGGCACGTTGTGGTTATGAGGATACTGGGCTTGCTTGCGATCATACTTATCGCTATCATCGCCATAGCTTACGCAATATCGTATTTCTACGACAAGTACGGAAGCTTTACAGTGAAGATAAGCAAGTATGATATGATGAGACAGGGACTGACGCTCTCGGAAGTACCTGATTTCGACAGGAACAATTCCGTGCTCAATGCGGATATCGTCTACGATATGACCAATATCAGCGGTGAAGACCTGCCCGATAATATCGACATGGTAAACGGCAGTCATAACGGTGAGAGCTATATCGCCTATACATTCTACCTGATAAACGCCGGCGACGATACCATCAGCTATGACGGCGAAATGACCATCGAGAATGTGACGAACAGCGTCGATGAAGCCGTGCGAGTGGCTGTGTATATCAACGGCGAAAAGACGATATACGGGAAGACGAAGTCCAACGGAACGGGCAAAGAGAGCGACTGCGATAAGGAGTTCACCTCATCGACCGTGGTAATGACCTCGCATCATGAAGGCTTTGAACCGCAGGAGAAAGATAAGTATACCGTGGTCATCTGGCTCGAGGGCAACGACCCCGACTGTACCGATGAACTCATAGGCGGTACTTTGAAGCTGGGTATGGACTTCAAGATCGTGGAAACTACTTAAATAGCGGAAAAAATTCTATTAAAGTTAGGAGAAAGTTTGTATGAAAAAAGTATTGAAAGTTGTTTTGAACGTTATTGTCTGGATAGTTCTTATTTTAGCACTGCTTATAACAATAATGGTATTCTCGTCAGGCAGAAACAACGGTGTGGCAAATCTGCTGGGCTATATCCCCATGACGGTCGAGTCGGACTCCATGAAGCCCACGTTCTCGAAAGATGACCTTATCATCTGTAAAGAGGTGGACGACATCTACGATCTTAAAGAGGGCGATGTAATAACATTCTGGACGATAATCGACGGCAAGAAAGTCAAGAACACCCATAGAATAGTGACAGTAAACGAGTTTGAAGGCACAAGAAGCTTCGTTACACGAGGCGATAACAATAATCAGGACGACACACTTCCTGCATACGCAGGGGATATCATAGGCAAGTGGACAGACGTGAAGCTTAACGGTTTTGGCAAGGTCATGAACTTCCTCAGAACAAAGACAGGCTTCTTCATCTGCATAGTTATCCCCATGGCAATATTCTTCCTTGTTGAACTTTATAAGTTCATCGTGACACTGGTAGAGCTCAAAAAGCCCCAGCTTACCGCTGATGACGAGGAAGAGATCAAGAAGCGTGCAATAGAAGAATACCTCGCAAGCCAGAAAAAGGACAGCAGCGGTGACGGCGGTGCCGAGGGATGATGAAACAATAATAGGAGAAGACTATGAATACATTTTTGAAATGGTTCTTTGTCTTTATCTCGGAAATGCTCAAAGGCTTCGCAATGATATTTACGGGACTTTGGAACGGGATAAAGCAGATATTCAACATTAAAAATTACATAGAGATCTTCAAGACCTATTCAAAAGATTTCGGCGCACTGGGCTGGATACTGTCTGTACTGGCGATAATACTGGTCGCAGCGGTATTTTTCCTGATCGGTCTGATGATCGTGCTTGCTGTGCGTAAATATATCCGCTTCAGGCACTCCATCGTCAGCAATGAGGACCTGCTGGAAGAAATAGCAGATCTGCAGCGTCAGGTACTTAAAATGACCAAGGAAAAAGACGAGATCATGGCGATGAAGGTCGCACAGATGGGACTTCCCACAGGCACGGCACTCTCACTGGCAGACGGAAGTATGGCGGCATTTGGCGCAGAGGGTGCTGAGGGTGAGGGCGCTGCGGCAGGCGAGCTGGATACCGACGGCGTTATCCATACCACCGACCACAGATTTTCAAGACTTATGGAAGTTGATAACTTCTATAAGACCTATGAACCGCCTCAGTACGATAACGAGATAACTCTGGCAGGCATATGCGATGCGTACAGGAACTTTGCTTGCTCGAGAATGCACCTGTATTATGAGCCCAAGACCATATGGCTGTTTATGGCAGGCATGGCTTCCACAAAGCTCATTATCTTACAGGGTATCTCCGGTACAGGTAAGACCTCGCTGCCGTACTCATTCGGTAAGTTTTTGCAGGTGGATACCACCATCGCTTCGGTACAGCCTTCGTGGCGTGACCGTACCGAGCTTTTCGGCTACTTCAATGAATTTACCAAGAACTTCAACGAGACAGAGGTCTTGAAGAGGATATACTCATCCAGCTATAACAACGATATCAACCTGATACTGCTGGACGAGATGAACATTGCGAGAGTCGAGTATTACTTCGCCGAGATGCTCTCCATACTTGAAATGCCAAATGCCGATGAGTGGGAGCTTGACCTGGTGCCCAATGTATGGAGCACCGACCCCGAAAAGCTCGACCGTGGCAAGCTGGTCATTCCTCAGAACGTATGGTACATCGGTACAGCGAATAACGATGACTCCACATACGCTATATCCGATAAGGTCTACGACCGTGCCCAGCCTATCAACCTAGACGCAAAGGGTATCGCATTCGATGCACCCGATACTCCGCCCATGAACCTGGGCTTCGACCACCTGGATCAGCTTTTCAAGGAAGCTTTCGACAAGTACCCCATCTCGGCAGAGAATTTGAAGAAGATACAGCAGCTTGACTTGTGGGTCATCGAGAAACTGCGTGTGGCTTTCGGTAACCGTATCCTGAAGCAGATGGGTCTGTTCGTGCCCGTATATGTGGCTTGCGGCGGCGATGAGCTGGACGGCATCGACTACGTGCTGGCTACCAAGATATTCCGTAAGTTCGAGTCGCTGAACCTTGCAATGCTCCGTGACGAACTGCGTGAGCTGGTGGTCTACATGAACAAATCCTTCGGCAAGAACAAGATGGGCGAGTCCATAGCTTATCTGGAAAGATTGCAGAAACTGTACTGATAATCGGACAGTTATGAAAAAACACAAGAATAAACTGCCTTTCATGGCAGGTATGCTCTTTATGATAAACGCAGTAACGGCTGTGGGCTACGCCTGGATAAAGGGCGTACACCGCTTTGATCTGACAATATCATTTTCATCGTATGTGGGACTTTTCAGATGGACATCTGTGGTGTACTTTATCTCGGCTGTGCTGATGGTGCCCGCACTGGGATATTATGCAGCGAAGATACGAATGGCGAGGGTGAAAAAGGTGTTTTATGCACTGGTGCTCATGTGCATTTTCGGGACGGCGTTTTTCCCTTTCAATACATTCAGCGAGGCACCCACACCTATCACCATCGACCTGCATAACGGCTTTGCCATAGCCCTGATGCTGTTTACGCTGATAGGCTTCATCATCACGGCGGTGACAGCAAAGGTCAAAAGACAGCGTGTAACGGCACTGTTCTCGATAGCCTATGCGTTGATATTTGTCGCACTGTATTTTACGGGAGCGAAAGTGCTGTTCAAGGCGTTTTTCGTATACGAGATAATGTTTATAATACTGCTGCTTCTGGCGCTTATCATGGAAAGATACACCGATGCGACAGAACGGAATGATAAGGTGAAAATATGATCGATGAGATAAAAGAGCATTGGAACGGCGTTTCGGATTCACAGTGGTACCGTTCGCTCAGGAGCAGTGAAAAGATAGACGCATTGTTCGCAGAGCCGGAGCGTGCTTTCCATCCCGAGGTAATGAGGCAGATACGCACACATACACCTGTACTGAAAGATTTGCGGGTGCTGCTGCCATCGAGCGGAGATAATCATGCAGTTTTCGCATTTGCCCTCATGGGAGCCGTTGTTACATCTGCGGATATAAGCGAAAGACAGCTTGAAAATGCAGAAAAGATCGCAAAAGAGCGAGGGCTTGATATACGGTTTGTCTGCGATGATACGATGACGCTTTCAAATATCGGCGATGATACCTATGACCTTGTTTATACCTCCAACGGAACACTGTCGTGGATAAACGATATTGAAAGTATGTACCGCAATTTTGCACGAGTGCTGAAAAAAGGCGGTATGCTCATCCAATACGATATTCACCCGTTTACTCGTCCCTTTTCATGTGAAGCCTACAAAGCTCCGCAGATCGTGAAATCCTATCACGATGTATTGCCCCATCTTCACTGGCGTATCCAGGATCTTCTGAATGCACAGGTCAGGGCAGGATTTATGGTGACAGAGCTGGCTGAGCTGCCTGCGGTCGATGCGTCGTTCTGGTACACTTATCAGGAATTGCAGACTAAGACCGAACAGGAACTTAAAAATATAAATGACCCGAAGGAAAACCCAATGGCGGCACTTCCTGCGTGGATCGCATTTGTTAGTAAGAAACAGTAAAAAATATCCTCATTGAAAAAGGCAGGTGATGGCGATTGAGTAGCTTGTACGGCAAATGGTATGAGGATTTTAAGGAGTCAGCAGGTCTGATGGACGATGACGAGCTTTTCGGTTCGCTGGATAACCTGCTCCATTCAAGTAAAAATACGTTCGCCATGAACCGCAAACTTATGGCGAAGGCGATAGATGTCACATGGGTAGAGGCTATCGAGAACGGTCTGGTACATCTGGATAACGTGCTCAGAAGCCCTAGCAGGACCATCGAGGACGTTGAAGAGGTCGTACCCATCGCCCTGTCAAGGAAGATAACCGTTGAGTCGGTCAAGCACCTGGCTCAGCATACCGACCTTATACAGAGCATCGACAAAAAGTCGGGCAAGATAACTCCGTCAAAGATCCTCAATGTTCATAAGGAAGAAAGCCTTATGACCTATGAGAACAAGTTCATCAACACCCTGGTGGACAGACTCTATATATTCATAAACACAAGGTATGAGAAGCTGGCGCAGGTAGCAAGGGACGAGGAAGTTTTCTCGCTGGGATACGATACCTTCCTTGATGACGGCGCAGGCGGCAAGATGAAGATAGAGGTCAAGCTCGAATCTACATCGAGCCTTGACTCGTACGATAAAAGCGGCTTCACCGTATGGCAGAGGGTGGAGAAGCTGAAAAAAGCCATCGAAGGCTATAAGGGCTCGGAGCTTTGCACGGCGCTGGGCAATACCTATGTCAGACCGCCCATCATGAGGACGAACGCCATCATGAAGAATGTTGAGCTCAAGGCGTGCCTTGCACTTTGGCAGTATATCGAGAGCTACGACAAGGTGGGCTACGAGATAAACGTGGAGAACTCTGCGGTGAAGCCCGAGCAGGACTACATCGAGGATTTCTATAAGATAGTTGTGCTGAACCTCCTGCTTTTCCGTTCCTACACAGGGCAGAACAGCGAGAACATGGAGGAGCTCAAGACCAAAAAGCAGAAAAAGCTGACACCGAGATTTCTCAAACATTTCAGCGAGGAACTCTCGGGCGACTACAGCGTTATAGCCGAAGCTGTGCCGGGCTATGTGGCAGGCGACGGCGAATTCAAACTGAAAAAGAGCCTGCCTGCGGATATAAGGCTGGTGTTCGATGAGGTCAACAATGTCATCGAGATCGAGAAAGCCTTTATCGCCAAGCGTGAAGCCGAGAGACTCAAAGCCGAACAGGTCAGGATCGAGGAAGAACGCAGGCTCGAAGAACAGCGCAGGATCGAGGAAGCAAGACAAGCCGAGCTCGAACGCATACGCCTCCAGAAAGAGGAGGAAGAACGCAGACTACAGGAAATGCTCGAACAGAAGCGGCGTGAGCAGGAAGAGGAAGAGCGTGAAAGAGAGCGTCAGGAGCAGGAGCGCCTTGCAAGACTTGAAGAAATGCGTAAGCGTGAGGAAGAAGAGCGGCTCCGCCGAGAGGAAGAAGAGCGCATAGCTGCCGAGCGTGAGCGTGTTGCACAGAACGAGAACAAGATGCGTGCCGAACTGGGCGAGGCAGAGGGCATCGACAGCGAGAAGCTGAAGAAGGAAGAGTCCGACGAAGAGCTGGAAAAGAAGGCTTACGAGGAAGTAACAGAAGAGGAGATCGAACAGGTAAAGGCTTCCATGGAAGAAAACGCCGAGGAAGAACAGGAAGTGTTCGAGGACCCCAGAGCTGTTGCGGCAAGGCTCAAAGTGGAACAGCAAAAGCAGGAGAAAGAGCGGCGTGACGCTGAACGAGCACAAAGGCTCAAAGCCGAGCGCAAGTATTTCGAGAGCAAGCCGTTTTGGGTCATCTACAGAGAATACTCACATAACCCCATCTACGCAATACCAAGACTCATACGCTATATACTGGCTATGGTATTCGGCATTATCCCCGAGGATACGGATAACCCCGCATTCAAGGCAAAGCGTGCCGAGCTTGAAGAGCGCAGGCGGCTCAAAGCGGAAGAACGTCAGAAGCGAGACGCTATGGAAGCTTACTACAGGAAGTATGCACGTACTTTCAAATACCGTTTCCTGCGTTCGATAGATGACTATAAGTTCAAGAAGCGCAGACGTCAGCAGATGAAGAACAAGCCGAAGCCTACATTTGTTCCGCCCAAGAGAACACCCGAGGAACAGCTGGCTATCGACAACGAGATGAAGCGCCTGTACAGAGAGTACCATGTAACTCCTGCGCAAAAGATCAGCAGAAGGTACACCGAGATAAGGCGTTCGATAGAAGAAGAGCGCAAGTATAAGCAGGACGAGCAGGAAAGAGAACTGCTAAGACGTATCGAGAACGGCGAAGACCCCGACAAGATCAAGTCGGACAGCGGTGCAGGCAGGATAGCAAGCATCATAGTCACCATACTTATACTGGTGCTGGCAGTCTTCACAGCTTATGTGATGATAAGCGCCGCAAGGAACAAGGCAGTATCCGTATTCGGTAAGAGCGTGCTGCGTGTGGTAACGGGCAGCATGGAACCCTCGATACATACGGGCGACCATATACTTGTGGAAAAGACCGATACTTCGACCCTTGCTGACGGTGACGTGATCTCGTTCTATTCCGAACAAAGCGACATCTACGGTATGCTGGTCACCCACAGGATAGTAAAAGTCAATGATGACGGCACCTTCGTCACAAAGGGCGACGCAAATCCTGTGGAAGACAGCATAACGGTACGACCCGATCAGGTGGTGGGCAAATATATCGGAAAAGCAAGGTTCTTCATCTGGGTGAGCACCTTTGCAGATGCAAGGAAACTGCTGATGATATTCGTGATAATACCCATCGGCGCTGTATCGGTGTACGAACTCAGGACGCTGGCTAAGATCGGTATCGAACTTAAAAAGAACGAGAACGACTACGAAGAACTGCGCCAAAAACTCATCCGTGAAGCCATCGAAAAAGAAAAGCAAAGGCTGGCGGAGGAAAATTATCAGGCAGAAACAGAGGTGAGTGCGGATGAATCAAGACAAGATAATGAAACGAAGGATGATTAGTGCCTTCGTCCTCTGGGGCTTGACACTTATCGCACTGCTTGTATTCATAGGTCTTTATATTGATGCCAAGAACAGCGTACAGCGGCAGTACAGAGCGCAGTTCCGCATAGAACTTACCCATGCAAGCAAGGAGATAGACTCCTACATCAAAAACAAGGGCGATCTGGAGCTGAGGTACAAGCGTATATACACATATGTCAGCTGTGCAAATTCCTATGCGTTCCTAATAGATGATTTTGAAAAGGAACAGAAGACCATAAACGAGATCAACACCTGTCTGATAAAATATCCCGAACAGATGAGCACTAAGATGGAGGAGCTTAAAAAGGCTCTGGACGACATCATTGCCGATCTGGATAAGGGATATGAGGAGACCGATTCGATAGTGGAGTCGGTGGACAAAAAGGGAAGATAAGCGAGGGAGGTAAGCTTTATGAACGAAAAGCGTAAGCTCAAAAGAGAGATCAAGATATGCAGGCAGACCATCGAGGAGATCGAGCGCAAGCGTTCAAGATCGCAGTCGGCGCTGGTGCAGGCGGTGCTTTTGCAGGAAGAGCCTGATGAGAACGACGTTGAGTGGTTCAACAAGTACACGGGCGAGATCACAGCTTGCAGAAATCATATGATAGAGCTTCAGAAAAAGCTAAACTCTCTGTGAAACAAACAGAACGTCCCCGGGCATTTCGGGGACGTTTTTTATGCGTTATTTATATAATTGTCCAAAAGCCCGTAAAGCTCATCACAGCGCTCGGGAAGATCGGCAAGGCAGGTCACGACCAAATTCTTTTCGGTGCAGACCATGCTGCGCTGTCCCCATTTGCCCCTTATGCAGAAGCCCAGACTGTCCGTGGGGAAGAAGTAGCCGTATCCGCCGCTTTTTGTCCTGACTTTTTCGGTCGTGGCATCTTCGATAAGTGCGCACGAGATAAGCTGTCTGCCGTCATAACAACCCTTGTCCGCAAAGAACTGCCCCAGCCTGCCGAAGTTTTCAAGACTTAGGGTCATACCGGTCGCCCCGTAAAAATGCCCCTCGGGAGATCTCCTGTACTCGGGCTCGGGGATACCCATGGGCGCAAAAAGCTTGCGCATGATGTAACCCATCAGCGGCTCACCCACCGCATTCTCGCAGGCAGTCCCCACCAGATAAGCAGGTATGTTTGAGTAGTGGTGCGCTCTGTCGGAGTAGTCCACATCGAGGGCGAGTATGCTTTTTATCCAGTCATCGCCCTCGGGACGGAAAGGATAAGGCGCAGCCGTCATGGTCATGAAGTCACGGAAAGAAAGTGCTTTGAACTCATCTTTCATAAGCGGCATATATTGTGTGTCCAGATAAATGTACAGCTTATCATCGAGACTGAGCCTGCCCTCGTCCGCCGCAGCCATCACCGCCGCCGAAGTCACCGACTTTGTGGCAGAGTAAACAGGGTAGGGCTTATCCTCATGGAAAAAATGCCTTTCGATCACCTTACCGCCGTGCCTGATCTCGATGCCGTGTACACAAAGTCCTGCGGCGTTTATATCATCAATGAGCCTTGAAAACATCATATCATCTCCCGTGCAATGCAAAAGCCTTACTCTCTTATGAGGGCAAGGCTTCGCTATCAGTATATGGCAAGTTTATTTAACGGATAATTCTGAAATTATCTGGATAAAGGAGTCAACATCGTTGAAGTCCTTGTATACCGAGGCAAAGCGCACATAAGCCACATTATCGAGCTTTTTGAGTCCGCCCAGTACCATATCGCCTATCTCGCTGGTGGTAGTCTCGGTCTGCATCTTGTTGGCATAGGTGTTCTCGATGTCATCGACCAGAGAGCTTATCTGCTCGACACTTACAGGGCGCTTTTTGATGGCGCTCTGGAGTCCCTTTATAAGCTTCTGTCTGTCGAAAGGCTCGAAAGAACCATCCTTCTTATAAACCATGAGCATGGGTTTTTCAACTATCTCATATGTTGTGAATCGTCTGCCGCACTTGGGGCACTCACGCCTTCTGCGCTTTTTGCCCTCGCTGGGTCTGGAGTCAATGACTCTTGTATCTTCATGGTTGCAAAAGGGACATCTCATATGTAAAACTCCTATCCGTCAGAAATTGGAATGCGTAAACTGCATTTTTTTGTTCTTACAATATCATTATAACACAGTTATCCCGAAATTTCAAGAGTTTTTTGAAATTTAGTATGATTTTTTTTGGACACTCACAAATACAAGCACATTTTTTAGTACAGCTGTACAGAATTTTGATGATAAAATGAAACATATGTTTGAACTTGCGGACAAGAGCATAATGTGGTATAATAATATATGATATTCAAAAAATATATCCGTACACAGGAGGTAACCTATGCTTACAGGAAAAACAGTAGTTATCGGCGTTACAGGCTCCATTGCCGCATATAAGATACCAAATCTTGCACGTATGCTCAAAAAACAGGGGGCAGATGTGGTCATTCTCATGACAGCAAATGCGTGCAATTTTATAAATCCCATAACCTTTGAAAGTCTGCTGGGCAATAAGTGCCTGATAGACACTTTCGACAGGAATTTTCAGTACAGCGTCGAGCACGTAGCGCTTGCCAAGCGTGCGGACATCGTCATGATAGCCCCTGCCTCGGCAAATGTCATAGGCAAGATAGCCTCGGGCATAGCGGACGATATGCTTACCACGACCGTCATGGCTTGCCCCTGCAGGAAGATCATCTCGCCTGCCATGAACCATAATATGTTCCATAATCCCATCGTTCAGGACAATATCAAAAAACTCAAAAGCTTCGGCTATGAGATTGTCGAGCCTGACAGCGGTATGCTGGCAAACGGCGATATGGGTGACGGCAGGATGCCCGAGCCCGAGGTGCTTTACGAGTATATCCTCAAAGAGATAGCCTGTGAGAAAGACCTTGCTGGCAAAAAAGTGCTTGTTACCGCAGGCGCAACGAGAGAGTCCATCGACCCTGTACGTTTCATCACCAACCATTCCAGCGGAAAAATGGGCATAGCCATCGCTAAAGCCGCAATGCTCCGTGGTGCAGAGGTAACTTTGGTGGCAGGCCATGTTGAGGCTCAGCTGCCGCCTTTTGTAAGGTATGTGCCCGTTGTTTCGGCTGAGGATATGTTCGGTGCAGTAACACAACTGTCCGAAAAACAGGACATTATCATAAAGGCAGCCGCCGTTGCGGACTACACTCCCGTGACCACTGCCGACTCAAAGCTGAAAAAATCCGACGATGATATGAAGATAGAATTAAAGCGCACCAAAGATATACTGCATTATCTGGGCGAACATAAGCGTGCGGGTCAGATCATCTGCGGTTTCTCCATGGAGACTGACAACGTGATAGAAAACTCGTCCAAAAAACTGTACAAAAAGAACTGCGATATGATATGCGCAAATTCTCTGCGTACACAGGGCGCAGGCTTCGGCGTGGACACCAATGTCATCACCATGATAACCAAGGACGGCGCAGAGGAGCTTCCGCTGATGACCAAGGAAGCTGCCGCCCACAGGATACTGGATAAACTTAGCAAAATGTGAGGATAAACATGAAACACATACACATCTTCGAGAACGGTATAAACGTCGTTTTCGGTATTAACGATGATAATGAGATCAGGCTGCTGCATTTTTCGGCACAGCAGTTTGATGAGAATGATATAACGTCCCCCGATGGTGACAGAGGATTTCGTGTGGTCGAGCTACAGGTCAGCGGCGAGGACAGGAGCGGTGCACGCCACGGCAATAAGTATGCCGAGACAGCTCCCGGCACACGCATGAAGTATAAGGCTTTCAGCGACACCAACAACTCTCAGGGGCGCAGGCTCGATATAACCTGCTTTGACCCCGAAACAGGGCTGGAAACTGTGTCGCATATGCAGTTTTATACAGGTCTGCCCGTAGTGAGGTGCTATACCGATGTATATAATAACGGTACAGAAAAACGTACAATTGAGTACGTATCATCATTTATGCTGTCGGGCATAGAAAAAGAGGGCTTGCGCACAGCCGATGAAAAACTCAGGATAGGTGTCTGCCATAACGCCTGGCAGAAAGAGATACAGTGGCGCTTTTACAGCCTCGATGAGGTGGGCATGGGACTGGCGCAGCGTTCGTCAAAGGTCTTTGATGTGACAAACACGGGCAGCTGGTCAACGAAGGAATATATTCCCATGGGCACGCTGGAAAATACCGAAACAGGCTCGCTGCTTGCATGGCAGATCGAGCATAACGGCTCGTGGCACTGGGAGATCTCCGACATCAGCGGACATATGTATCTGGCGATTTCGGGTCCCGATGAACTCCATTCCCACTGGTCGAAGGAACTTGAAGCAGGCGGACATTTTGAGTCTGCTGCCTGTGCGGTATGTGCCGTGAACAGCGGCTTTGACGGCGCCGTGGCAGCCCTCACCCGATACCGTAGGCTCATCCGCCGCCGCAATAACGATAACAGAGATCTGCCCGTTATCTTCAACGATTATATGAACTGTCTCTGGGGCGACCCCACCGCTGAAAAGGAGTATCCCCTGATAGATGCGGCTGCCGAGGCAGGCTGCGAATATTTCGTCATTGATGCAGGCTGGTATGCAGCAGGTCAGTGGTGGGATACCGTTGGCGAGTGGCAGGAAAGCAGCGAACGTTTCCCTGAGGGACTTCGCAGGGTCACTGACTATATCCGCCAAAAAGGCATGATACCCGGGCTTTGGCTGGAGATAGAGTCCATGGGCATAAACTGTCCGATAGCAAAAGAAATGCCCGATGATATGTTCTTCGTGCGCCATGGCAAACGTGTCTGCGACAGGAGCAGGTATCAGCTGGATATGCGTAATCCCGAAGTGCGCAAACACTGCGATGCTATCATCGACAGGCTTGTGAAGGACTATGCCATCGGCTATATCAAGATGGACTATAATATCGAACCAAGCTTCGGCACCGAGATAAATGCTGACAGCTGCGGTGACGGTCTGCTGGAACATAACAGGGCATACCTCGGCTGGCTGGAGGGCGTGTTTAAAAGGCATAAGTCGCTGGTCATAGAGAACTGCTCCAGCGGCGGCATGAGAATGGACTATGCCATGCTTTCACGCTATTCGCTACAGTCCACCTCTGACCAGGAGGACTATAAGCTTTATGCTTCCATCGCCGCAAATGCGCCCTCTGCGGTTTGTCCCGAACAGGCAGCCGTGTGGTCGTTCCCAATGACGGGCGGCAGCAGGGAAGAGGTCGTGTTCAATATGGTCAGCGCAATGCTTCTGCGCATACACCAGAGCGGTCATCTGGCTGATCTTTCCGATGAGAGCAAAGCGCTGGTCAAAGAGGGTATCAGCGTCTATAAAAAGATAAGGGGCGATATTCGTGAGAGCGTGCCTTTCTGGAGCATAGGTCAGTCCAATTTTATGGACTCGTGGTCATCTCTGGGACTGCGCTGCGGCAAACGCAGCTATGTGGCTGTCTGGCGCAGAGATGGTGAGGATACCTGCGTGCTGCCCATATCACACCTTAAAGGCAAGCCCGTGCGCATATCCTGCATATACCCGTCATACAACGAATTTGACTATAGATATAACAGTGAAACAGGCTCGCTCAGTGTTAAATTCCCCGAGCCTTATACAGCAAGACTTTTCTTGCTTGAAGAGATCTGATGGAGGTAAAAATGAAGATAAATATACCGCCCTATGTAACAGCGGTCATTGATAGATTAACACAAAACGGCTATCAGGCATATACCGTTGGCGGCTGTGTCCGTGATGCGCTGATGGGCAAAAAACCTCACGATTACGACGTGTGCACCGACTGTGTCCCCGAAGAGATGGTGAGGATATTCAGCGATTTCCATACCATCGAAACAGGGCTAAAACACGGCACGCTAACTGTCATGTCCGAGCATATGCCCGTGGAGGTCACGACCTACCGCAGTGATGGCGAGTATACCGACCACCGCCGTCCCGACAGCGTAAAATTCGAGCGTGAACTCAGCGAAGACCTGAAACGCCGTGATTTCACAGTGAATGCCATGTGCTATAATCCCGATGAGGGTCTGGTGGATATGTTTGACGGTGCGCAGGACCTTGAAAAAGGTGTTATACGCTGCGTGGGCTGTGCAGCTGACCGATTTGAAGAGGACGCTCTGCGAATCATGAGGGCGCTGCGCTTTGCCTCGACACTTGATTTTGAGATAGAAGCCGATACTGCCGCAGCCATGAGGGAAAAGTCCCATCTGCTTGCAGCGGTCTCTGCGGAGAGGATATTCACCGAATTGAAAAAACTGCTCTGCGGTAAGGCTGTGCGCAGGATAATGCTTGACTACAGCGACCTTATGACGGTGATAATCCCCGAGCTTGCACCGTGCATCGGCTGTGAACAGCATAATATCCACCACTGCTATGATGTGTATGAGCATATCTGCCGCAGTGTCGAATATATCGAGCCCGATGAAGATTTGCGCCTTACCATGCTTTTCCATGACATCGGCAAACCTCGGAAAAAGACCACCGACGAAAACGGCATCGACCATTTCAAGCTGCATCAGCTGGCAAGTGCAGATATGGCGCAGGAGATACTGCTGCGGCTGAAAAGCTCACGCAGTACACTTTTGCGTGTCACCTCACTTATCAAGGAGCATGATAACCGTATCCCTGCAAACCGACGTTCCGTAAAGCGCTTTCTGTCGAAGTACGATCATGATTTCTTCTATGACTGGCTGGAGGTAAGGCGTGCTGATACGGCGGCGCAGTCAGACTATATGATGGCAGAAAAAATGGCGGAGCTTGATAAGCTGGAAGAGATAGCTTATGAGATCGAGCAGGAGAACTGCTGTCTTAAAGTGGGCGACCTTGCGGTGAACGGTCATGATATGATGGCGCTGGGTTATCAGGGCAGGGCTATAAAGTCTGCGCTGGAATTTGCGCTTTCTGCGGTGATAGATGAGCAGGTCGAAAATGAGCATAGCGCACTGCTGGCGTTCATAAAGGATGGTTTCCATGAAGAGTAAGGCAGGGCTGATAATAAGGTGGGTACTGCTTGGGGCGATGTGTGTGGGCGTATTTATCTTTTCTGCCATGCCTGCGGACGATTCCTCCGAGCAGAGCGGCTTTATCGTTGATACGCTGATAAAGCTGTTTTTCAATGAGTTTGATAAAAAAAGCTTACCCGAACAGTCGGCACTCATAAGTCTGCTGACTGTTCTGGTGCGTAAAGGCGCACATTTCTCGGAA
This sequence comes from uncultured Ruminococcus sp., assembly GCA_902788785.1. GTDB lineage: Bacteria > Bacillota > Clostridia > Oscillospirales > Ruminococcaceae > Hominimerdicola. Next base: position 19,476 of record CADALT010000005.1, on the reverse strand, counting down.
TATGCACTGATGGGCGTGCTGGCATTCGGTGCGTTTATAAAGATAGAAAAGTACGTGCCCAGGTATTTTGCGGCGCTTATCTTCTGCGTGGTATATGCCGCCACGGATGAGTTCCATCAGCTGTTCGTGCCGGGCAGGGCAGGCATGATAAGGGACGTTGTCGTGGACTCCTGCGGCGCTGCAACAGGGGTATTGCTTGCCTGCTTTATCTCGCTTATGATAGCCGCATCTGCGCTGCTGCGTCAAAAAAATGTGCATAGATAAAATTGATGAAATCGCATTGCGCAATTAGTTGACTATCACGAAAAAATAAGTTTAATTGCTTAAATTTATATTAAACTTGACAAATTGCCATTCTTGTATTATAATGTAGATAAAAGGATGTAAATGCAGGGGAATGGCGGTGATGTGATGGACAAAAACAGGTTCAAAGAGATTGGCAGAGCTGTGCAGAACAGCCTTGGTCTGAATAAGCACAGCCGCTATGTGCGTGAACATTTCTTTGCTGCGAATATGAAAGCCAGTATATATATGTCGGTGGTCGTTATCGTGCTTGAAGTATGGATGATAATCAGGCTGACTATCACCGTGGTCAAGAATGATCTTATTGATGATCTGCCCCATCTGTTCGAGAAGTATTACTCCAACTATTTCATGCTGCTGGGTGCAGGTACAGCTATGCTTATATATGCTGTGAGGTATAATCTTGGCAAGCGTGATAAGAAGTGGCTGGGGCTTACGATAAAATGGGTGTTCTCATTCATCTGTATATACTTCGGCATAACAATCTCTGCACAGGACTATGCAAAGGGCGAGCAGATACTTACATTCCTTACCATGGAGCTTTTCGTGGTCTGCCTGCTTATCTGGCGACCTGTTACGGGCTTTCTGGTGCTGACGAGTTCGTATCTCTATTTTTTCTATAAGATAGATAATATGCCTGCCTTCAACACAGGTACAAGCGGACTTACCATCGCCACACAGATAAACGGCTTTACCATGTGGCTCTCCACGATGATGTTCTGTATCGCCAATTACAATAAGACCATGTCCCAGGCGATAAAGGACGAGAACCTTGAAAAAATGAATTCTCACCTCAGCCGCATCTCCATGGAGGACGAGCTTACAGGCATCAACAACATGGTGTTTTTCAGGCAGGAGGCACAAAAGCAGATGGAAGCCGCAGCACTTGGCGAAAAGGCGGTCTATTTGTTTTTCGATATCGAGAATTTCAAGTCCTATAACCAGAAATACGGTTTCCATATGGGCAATGAGCTTTTGAAAAACTGGGCGCATATACTGGTCGAGGCTTTTCCCGATTCGCTGGTAGCAAGGTTTTCTGATGACCATTTCGTTGTGCTGACCTATGATGATGACCTTGAAGCTAAGGCGGAGGCGCTTTCACGCAAGGTGACTCAGCTGCAGGGCGAAGTAAGTTTGCAGCTCAAATGCGGCGCATACAGACCTGCGGATGTACAGTGCGACCCCAGCCTTGCCTGCGACAGAGCAAGATTTGCCTGTGCAGAGATCAAAAAGCATTATAATAATTCTCTGCGCTGGTATGATAAGAAGCTGGAGGATAAGCTCAAGCTGAAGCATTATATCGTGAATAATTTCGATAATGCCATAGATAACGGCTATATCAAGGTCTATTATCAGCCTGTTATAGATACAGCTACCCGTGAGGTAACGGGGCTTGAAGCTCTGGCAAGATGGCAGGACCCTATCCACGGACTGCTGCCGCCCGGTGTGTTCATTGATATCCTTGAAGAATACAGGCAGATACATAAGCTCGATATCTGTATCACCGAGCAGGTATGTCGTGACCACAGACAAGCTGTTGACGACGGAAAAACTGTCGTGCCCGTTTCGCTGAATTTTTCAAGGCTGGATTTTGAGCTTTGCGACATAGTCGGTATCCTGAAAGAAACGGCAAAACGCTATGATGTGCCGAAAGAATTTCTCGATGTGGAGATAACCGAGAGCGCACTCAATGACCGGCAGGATCTTCTTAATGATGCGATGGCGAAACTGCACGGGTCGGGCTATAAGATATGGCTCGATGATTTCGGCAGCGGCTACTCGTCGATGAATGTACTGAAAGATTATGAGTTCGATGTGCTAAAAATAGATATGAAGTTCCTTGCGGGCTTCGGGGAGAATAACAAGATACTGCCCATAATGAAGAATATCGTGGAACTTACAAAACAGCTTAACATGGTATCTCTCACCGAGGGCGTTGAGACCGAGGAGCAGTTTGAGTTTCTCCGAGAGATAGGCTGCTGCAGGGCGCAGGGATATCTCTTTAGCAGACCCGTCCCGAAAGAACAGCTTAGCGAACTTGTCAGCAAAGGTGTGCTGACATTCTCAAAGGCATACGGACCTGAAAATAAATCTACAAAGTGAGGTAATACGATGGACCTTCAAAATTTTATCAATAATTGCGATTCCGTTTCCTGCATAATGTCAGTTGAAAAAAAGCCCGACGGCTACGGCGATATAAGGATAGTTACGGGTAATCAGGCTTATATAGACTCTATCGAGCGCAATTCGGACGAAGCGGCCGAACTTGCCAAGGAGAAAGTCTTTGTGCCCAATTCGCTGTATACCAAGTATTTTCCCGAGGATCTTAACTTTGAGGAATTCTGCTACCGTGCAGCGGTCAAGAAGGAGATACTGCATACCTACGTGCAGCCACCGAGAGTGAATTTCTGGTTCAACCTGTTCTTCATGCCCGTGGTCAGCGATGACGAGAATATAGGCTACTGCACCTATACCTACGAGATAACCATGAATGCCGATACAGGGCTTATGTCCAATATCCCCCTGAACATCGCATCGAATGTTTTGCAGACCTGTATAAAGCTGCGTGGTGCGACGGATTTCAAGAGCGCCATCGACGAAGTTGTTTCGGATATCCGAAAGATGTGCAACGCAAACAGATGCTGTCTGCTGCTGACCGATTTCAGTGCCGGTACCTGCGAACTTCTCAGTGACAGCCATGTTGTTGAAGGTCCGCTGGGACCCATCGAGAATATTATCGACGAATCTTTCTATGATATAGTTGTCACATGGGATGATACTCTTGCAGGCAGCGACTATCTCATGATAAAGAACGAGCGTGATATGCAGGTGCTCAAACAGCGCAACCCCGTGTGGTACGAGTCGCTGAAACAGTATGATATGGAAAAGCTGGTGCTGTTCCCCCTGAGATATAACGGCGAGACAAAGGGCTATATCTGGGTAACTGATTTTGATGATGAGAACACCATCACCATCAGAGAGACTCTTGAACTTACCACATATTTCATAGCCTCCGAGATAGCCAACTATCAGATGGTAAAACAGCTGGAGATATTAAGCTCTATCGACCTGCTCACAGGTGTGCGCAATCGCAATGCCATGAACAACCGTGTTATCAGGCTTACAAGCGGCGAGGATAAATATCCCGATAGTCTGAGAGTGGTATTTGCCGACATGAACGGACTAAAAAAAGTCAATGACCAGAGCGGTCATAACGCAGGTGACCTGATGCTGAAAAGCGCAGCCCTGGCTTTGCAGGATGCGTTCAGAGGTCAGGAGATATACCGTGCAGGCGGAGATGAGTTCATGCTAATTATCTCAAATATGGATGATGCGAAGTTTGAAAGCGCCATCGAGCGTATCCGCAGCTATTCTTATACCGAAGACACAGGCAGCTTTGCCATAGGCTGCTGCAATGACAACGGCAGAAATGATATCAGAGAAGATATGAAAGAAGCCGACGAGCGTATGTATGCCGATAAGGAAGAATACTATAAACGCTTCCCCGAGCGCAGATACCGCTGATAAATGCAATATTTATGCCGTTAAATATATTTAAAGAGGACAGTTTTTTACTGTCCTCTTTTTTGTACTTATTTTGTCTTTTCCTCGTATATCTTAGCGACCTCATCTATGCTGCCTGCTGCCACCAGCTGACCGTGTTCAAGGAGTATCGCTTTGTTGCAAAGACGCTTTACCTGATCCAGCGAGTGCGATACGAACAGCACTGTTACCTCGGATTTGAACATACTCATTATCTTAGCTTCGCTCTTCTTGCGGAACTTTGCATCGCCCACGGAGAGTACCTCGTCCAGTATCAGTATGTCGGGCTCGACCTGTGTTGCGATGGAAAAACCAAGTCTTGTTTTCATACCCGATGAGTAGTTCTTTATAGGCACATCAATGAACTTTTCAAGCTCAGCGAACTTGACGATCTCATCAAACTTTTCGTCAACGAAAGATTTCGGATACCCCAGCACAGCGCTGTAAAGGTAGATGTTTTCCGCACCCGTGTACTGTGAGTCAAACCCTGCACCCAGCTCCAGCAAAGGTACCAGTCTGCCGTGGCGGATGACCTGACCTTCGGTGGGCTTGAACACGCCTGCGATAACTTTCAAAAGCGTACTCTTGCCTGCGCCATTAAGACCAAGTATGCCCACACGGTCGCCCTTTTCCACCTTGAAGCTGACATTTTTGAGCGCCCAGAATTCGTTGTACTTCAACTCACCCTTGACCATCTTTATCACATATTCTTTAAGGCTGTCCAGCTTTTCCTGACTGAGGTTGAACTTCATGCCAACGTTGTTTACTTCTATCGCATATTTTGCCATTGTAAAAACCTTTCTTTATAACAGCCCTTTCTGCATTGACTGCAAAAAGGGCGTATATCCTATATTAAATATGCAGGATGAAATTATCCTGATGTTTTTTGAAGAGTGCTACACCTATCAGCACCGAAAGCACGCTGACCACCGCAGGCATTATCACCCAGTAGGGGTCTGCAAACATCGACCTGCCATAGATGGCATCTCGGAATATCTTGATTATCGCATACAGCGGATTAAGCTTGAATATCCACGCATGACCGGTCTTTTCCATTGTCTTTGTCTTGTAGAAGATAGCGCAGGTGTACATGATAAGCATCAGCGCCACGTCCCAGAGATATTCAAGATCTCTGAAAAATACCGACATGGTCGAAAGTATCATGCCCACACCCAGTGTCAGCAGCAGCAGCATTACCAGCGGCAGCAGGGAAGTTATCACCCACTTGTTCGGGTACACCCCGAATACCAGCGTAGCCCCCACCAGCACTATCAAAGATATCACAAAGATTATGAAGTTGAAAAGCACGCTCGACAGCGGGTAGATGTATTTCGGCACATAGACCTTTTTTATCATGCCTGCGTGTTGTCGTATCGACTTCATAGCAGCCTTTGTGCCGCCCGAGAAGAAGCTGTAAAGCAAACGTCCCGTAAGGATGTATACAGGGAAAGTCTTGTCGTCCCTGCCGAAGAATGTACCGAACACCAGTGTAAGCACACAGGTCGTCAGCAGCGGTTCCAGCAGCGTCCACAGTATACCCAGATAGGAACGGCGGTATTTCAGCTTAATGCCTTTTTTTACCAGCTCGACCAGTAAGAAACGGTATTTCTTAAAAGTATTTATTTGTTTTTCTAACATTTTTTACCTCACCTTTGAAATGACAGCGCCAATACAAGGCGCAACATCTTTATATATATTACCACAAGCCTTAACTATTGTCAATTATGTATTCGCACAAAAAAATATAGGTCAAGATCGATCTTTATGTCTAATAATAGGTCTTTCAGAGGTTTTTGCAAACCTTATTCCATGCACACGCAAGCTGCGGACAATAAGAAAAAAATTTTCGCATACCCCTTGACAAACCGAAGATCATCGGTTATAATACCATTGTGATGTATAGCACATCGCATAATAAGTTTTAACATTGATAATTATATTAAACGACATATTTCTGTACATTCCGCACTCGTCGAAACAGGTATCATAGTTCCGACAAATGTGTAATGTAGAAATTTTAATGGCGTTTATAAGAAAGGACGGTGGGTCAGATGAAAAAGCATTTTATACTGGGCATAAACAATTTTATATTTACCAAAGAGACCTGCCGATGCGGACAGCGTTGATATTTTGCTGTAAGTCGTTGATATCAGTATATCATGGGCGTGTTCTCTTTATGAGAGCACGCCTTTTTTGTCTGCATGGCAGCATGGAGGGAATATGACGACACAAACTATAGACGGTATCACTTTCAAGATGCAGGAAGAATATGACTTTGGTTTCCTGTCAGCATATGGCAGAGTTTTCAAGGTGTTTGACGAGCAGGATTCGGGCAATATCTGCTTTGGTGCAGAGGGTGAAAACGGGAAGCTGTTTATAAAATTCGCAGGTGCAAAAACGGCTGAATACGACGGTAGACCTGAAGATGCAGTACAAAGGCTCAAAGCAGCTGTGCATCTTTACAAAGCACTCGCCCATCCGTCACTTATCCATTTGAGAGATGCCACGGAGATAGGCGGCGGTCATGCAGCAATATTCGATTGGGCAGACGGAGAATGTATGGGCAGGATGTACGAGGACAGCCATCGCAGGATAATGGCTCTGACTGTTGAAGAAAAAACGAAGATATTCTCATCAGTCATTGATTTTTTGAAATTTACCGCAGCACAAGGCTATCAGGCGATAGATTTTTACGATGGCAGCATCATGTACGATACTGTTTCGGGAAAGACGACGATATGCGATATAGACTATTTCAGAAAACAGCCGGCTTTCAATGATATGGGGCGTATGTGGGGCAGCAGCAGATTTTTGTCGCCCGAGGAATATGAGAAAGGTGCAGCGCTTGATGAGGTGACAAATGTTTTCACTCTCGGACAAATGGGCTTTTCACTTTTTACCGACAGCGACCGTTCACAGGAAGTTTTCCCGCTAACAGCAGGCTGTTTTGAAGTGCTTATGAAAGCGATCTCACCCGAAAGAGAAAAGCGATATCGTTCGGTAGCCGAGTTTGAAGAAAACTGGAAAAGAGAGATAAAAAGGAGATAGTATGTTAGAATTAAAAGGCAAGTACGGCACCGCAAAGGTGTATACAGATATTATAGACGAAACGGCAGTTTCACAGATAATCGAGCTGATGAACCAGCCCATGGCAGAGGGTCAGCGTGTGCGCATCATGCCCGATGTCCACGCAGGCGCAGGCTGCACGGTTGGCACGACCATGACTATAACCGATAAGGCTGTGCCCAATCTGGTGGGCGTAGATATCGGCTGCGGAATGGAAACTGTTAAGCTCAAGGAAAAACACATCGAGGTGCAGCAGCTTGATAAGCTGATCTACCGCTGCATACCCTCGGGCTTTGATATAAGGAAGAAGCCTCACCGCTTCAACAGCAAGATAGACCTGACAAAGCTTTACTGCTTTGACCGTATCGACCATGATAAAGCAGTCCACAGCTTAGGCTCGCTGGGCGGCGGAAACCACTTCATCGAGGCTGACAAGGGCAGCGATGGTGCAATATATATAGTTATCCACTCGGGTTCACGCCACCTGGGACTGGAGGTAGCGAAGTTCTATCAGGAGGAGGCTTACCGTAGGCTCAACCGCTGTTCCCGTGAGGAATGCGATGCTCTGGCTCAGAAGCTCCGTGCCGAGGGCAAGGAAAAGCAGATCGAAAAGGAGCTCAAAAAGCTTAAAAACACCAAGCGCACCGACATCCCAAAACAGCTGGCTTATACCGAGGGCGAGCTCTTTGAGCAGTATATCCACGATATGAAGATAGTGCAGGAATTCGCCATGCTCAACCGTCAGGCAATGATGGACGAGATAATCGACGGCATGAGCCTGCACGTAAAGGAAAAGTTCACGACCATCCACAACTACATCGACACCGACAATATGATACTGCGCAAGGGTGCGGTGTCGGCGCAGGCGGGCGAAGTTCTGCTCATCCCCATAAATATGAGGGACGGCAGCCTTATCTGCACAGGCAAGGGCAATGCCGAGTGGAACTGTTCAGCACCCCACGGCGCAGGACGAGTGCTTTCACGTTCACAGGCAAAGGCTCAGCTTACACTCACCGAGTTCAAGCGTGAGATGCAGGGCATTTACAGCACTTCCGTAAGCTCTGCCACCATTGATGAAAGCCCCATGGCTTATAAGAATATTGAGGACATAACCTCGAACATAGGCGAGACCTGTACGGTCGAGGAGGTCATCAAGCCCATATATAATTTCAAAGCAGGGGAGTCCGAAGACCACGGCAGGTCAAGAAAGAGATAGGAGGGCTGAAAATGGCTGAAAGATTTATACCCTACGAAAAGCTGAGTCCCAAGGAACGCCGCAAGATAGACGCCAAGCGCCGCCGCAGCTGGGACGGGCTCTCTCCCGTGACCAGGGCTGTTCCCAACGGCAAAGCTTATTCACGCAAGGTAAAGCATAAGAACAGAGAATATCTGTAAAAAATAACAGCAGTCCAATTAAACGGACTGCTGTTTTGTCTTATAATATTTCTTCCATACCCGTTTTCTGGACCTTCATGCCCAGACTTTCGTAGAATTTTTTAGCAGAAGGGTTGCACTCCCACACATTCAGCGTGATGTTGTAAAAGCCGTTGTTTTTAGCATATTCTTTAACAGCCTCATAAAGCTTGCTGCCTATGTGCTGCCCACGACAGTTCTCATCAATGCACAGGTCATCTATGTAAAGCGTCTTTATGGCAGCCTCCGCACCTGTGCCGTCAGAGGTTTTTATAACGCAGAAAGCATAGCCAAGCATACTGTCATTCTCATCACAAAAAGCGAATATAGGCTTGTTTTCATCTTTGAGGATAGCTTTCAGCTCGTCCTCACTGTATTTTGTGTGCCCTGCGTTGAACAGGTCGGGTCTGCCCTTAGCGTGAACATCGCAGACCTGATGCAGAAGTGACATCATCTCGGGTATATCTTTTTCAAGTGCCTGTCTTATCATATGTATATCCTCCTAAAAAATCCGCCTGACATATTATACCATGCCAGGCGGAAAAATTCAAGTATTGCGATCATTCTTTTACAGGCTGTATCAGCTTTTTGGTCTGGGGCAGCGAGAACAGTATCACTGCACCTATCACCGAGAAGATGATCTCGGGCACCATGTACGAACCGTTGTATACCAGGCTGTATAGATAAGTGTTCTCTGTATCGAAACCGTCCCACAGCTTGCCTGCGCTCTGCCAGATCAGTACGCCGCTGGCGAAATGGCTGCCCAGCCTTAAAAGCAGTGCGATGACCGTACCGCTTATCCAGCCAGCCATGCCCTTATTTCGCAGTATACCTGCAAGACCTATAACTGTGTATGCCAGCAGATAATCCATTACCAGGCAAGCGATGAGCGTACCTGCGGTAAGTCCCCAGCTGAGCACCTCGCCAAGATCAATGAACATCTGTACCAGCGCATAAACGAAAGCTACACCCAGACCCTTTTTCAGCCCGTACTTTATGCTGTAGATGCATATGGGCAGCATCGAGAGCAGTGTGATCGAACCGCCCCAGGGCAGCTTGTAGACCTTGATAAGGCTGAGTACGGTAGCCAGTGCGACCATTACAGCACCTTCGACCATCCACAGAAACTTTGAACGTTTCATATTCCATTATCCTTTCTGTCATGCAAAAGAAAAAGCGCCCCCACAGGAAAGCGCAGTTATCCTCATCTTTGCTCCCTACCACGGTGTTGACCGACAGGTTCAAAGGGTCAGACGTCTGTCTTCTCAACACGGCTAAAGCGCCTATGTTCCCCTGCAATGTTTGATATAAAATTATAGCCCCGAAAAAATTTCGGGGCCAGAGCTGCTAACCAGATTTGAACTGGTGACCTCATCCTTACCAAGGATGTGCTCTACCAACTGAGCCATAGCAGCACTTCGGTCGTGAGTTTTCTCTCAACCGACCTATATATTATACACCATCATGAGATATTTGTCAAGACCTTTTTTTGAATTTTTTTATACTACATTAAGAATTATTTGTGGATGAGTATAACTCTCTGCGTTTTTTAAGTTCCTGCAAATATTCCCGTGCATCAAGTGAAGTAAACCTCCGACAGCATTCGGTGATAATACCGCTGTACCTTTCATCGCCCGTAAAGGATAATATCTCAAGAATATATTCGGTACACTGACAGTCAAAGCCCTGCATATCATCTGTGAGGATATCAAGCTTCAACCCCTTTGCGACAGGCTGTTTGCAGTCCACAAGAGTAGCCAGCGCATTCAGGATACTTTCGCATACAGCCTTGTCACTGACCGAGGCTGCCATTTTTATCAGCGTGTTCCCGAATTCGATGCATGTATCCTTGCTCCATGTGCAGCCTTCAAAATCATCTGCTATCATGTCGAACAGCTGCGCCAAGGTTTTGCCGTCCATTATTTCAGGCTCCTGATGCCCTTGATGTGTGCAGCTATCATGGCAATATCCGTAACATTGAGCTTGGTGTCCCCGTTAACGTCAGCCGTCTTAGCGCTGTATTCATCGCTTATGCTTTTTATGCCCTTTATGTGTGCCGCCAGATTAGCTATGTCTGTAACGTTTACCATGCCGTTACCGTCTATATCGCCGTTTTTGTAAAGTTCGGTTTTTCTTATCTCGTCAGGCAGACGTTTGCCCACTTTCTGATCTTTGAAAACTCTGGTAACATAGCCATCAGCCGCTACTGTTACATCGTAAGTACCTCTTGTGAGTTCGGCACTGAATTTATCCTTATCCAAATTGCATTCTATGTCGCCCTTGCTGTCAGAGAATGTTACTGCCGAAGCATTCACAGCCGTGTTTTTGCCGTCAGCGTCTTTCGATACGACCTGACCCGAATATATCCTTGCCTTGCCGTCATATCCGCTGAGGTCAAAGCTGAAGGTTATGCTTATGTTTTCCTTGACCGTATAAGCCGAAACATCAAAAGCAGGGGAGTCCTTGGTATCGCCGAATATGCTGTACAGCTCGATGCGGTAATTGTTGTTGTCCGCACCATCGTCCGCACCGAAGATGACCTTGTCCTCGTCCACGGAAACTTCCGTATCATCTATCATCAGCTTGTCTACGGAAACATTTCCCACATCATCAAAGCAGTCTTCCATATCCACCACCAGCAGACCTATACCGTCCACGGTCATTATATTGCCCTTTGTATCCTTTGGCAGACTGATGGTGAGGGTGTTCTGTCCCTCGGTGACGTTTATATCTCTTGCCCAGCTCTGCACGCTGAGGTCTTTATTTGCAAGTCCTATATCAGCCTTTATGTCGTTATTTTCGGCAGATGCTGTAAATGCAGCCATGCTGCCTGTTAAAACAGCAGCGGTCAAAGCCGAAACAAATTTTGTTGATCTCATCCTAACCTCCGTAATATCTTAAATCTTCGCTTTACTGCAAATATCCGCAGTAGTTATATTTTACAACAATCAAGCCTGTTTGTCAAGCACTGTCCGACAGCTAGACCCCGTCATCTTCCTTAAATCTCAGCCGTGGGTCGTCAAGACCGTGTATCACATCATATTCAGCTTTTTCCCACAGATCAAGGCGCTTTCTGTCTTCCATATCCTTGAGTATCAGCCCGATCTCTTCGATATAGCCGATATCCAGCCAGTTTTTCAGAAAAAATATTCCTGCCTGATAAGGTTCATCATCGGCTTTTGTCACGGCATTATCCCAGTCATGGCCGTATGCAGGGTCAGCCGTACTGCCGTCATCCAGCAAACTCATGCCGCCCAGCAGTCCGCCAAGCAGATCGTGTTCTTCCGTTTCCCAAATTATTTCAAGGTACCTGTGAAAAATGCGGTAACCTGTAATGTTTTTCATTTATTGCCCTCCTGCACTTTTTATGCTATGATTATAGCACGTATCATCTCGTTGTGTCAACAAAAAAGATATGGTAAATTGATAATATCAAGGTTTATGGGCATATTTTTGACTTATCTGACAAGTGTTGGCTGTATTTTTAGCGAGCCTTTGGATTTTATCACGCTTGACACGGCTTTTGGTGTATTGTATAATTAAAAAGCAAAAACATACGACTGTATCTTACAGTATTATAAAGCGAAACGGAGGACGATCATGAAGTATATGAAACTCACAGCCTGCCTTGCTGCGGCTGTAATGTCATTCGGCTGCCTGAATGTGCTGCCTTATAACTTTGCTAAACAGGGCGTTATCTCAGCTTCTGCCGAGGAAAGCGGCGATTTTGGTTTCAGCAGTGTTGATTCGGGCGTTGTTATCACCGAATATATAGGCGACGGTGGAAATGTTACAGTACCCGATAAGTTGAACGGCAAAAAGGTCGTGGGCATTGCGGAAAATGCATTTTTCCAGTGCGATGCCGTAACTTCCGTAAGGCTGCCCGATACGATACTTTCCATAGAGGACAGCGCATTTTTCGAGTGTACAGAAATGACTTCGATAAATATCCCGAACAGCGTTACTGCCATAGGACCCTGTGCTTTCAGCGGCTGTACCGCCCTCACTAAAATAACCATACCGGCTAGTGTTGATACTATCTGCGAAGCGGCTTTCCAGGACTGTACAGCGCTTAATAGTGTTACCCTCCCCGATAAGGCGGTGTCTGTCAGGAACGATGCTTTCCTTGGCTGTTCGGCACTTAAAGAGATAACTGTGCCAAAGTCTGTAAAAAGCATTTATGATGGTGCGCTGGGTATGTATATGGCTGACGGTGAGGACCCTGTATATGCGGTATATAGTGATTTCACCATAAAGTGCTATAAGTATTCCGCCGCCCACGATTATGCGGAAAATGCAGGCATAAACTATGTTATCCTCGATCCACAGACTCCCGATAAGGAAGATGAGTTCACTCCCGTTACCGTGAGCAAGCCCAAGGGCGCATTAAAGGGCGATACCAACGGTGATAAGAAGATAGATGTTTCGGATATAGCTGTTATCGCAGCACATATAAAGGGCATAAAGGCTATGGAAACCAATGATCTCTGGTCAGCCGATGCCAATGAAGATAACCGTGTAAATGTAACAGACATTGCCGTTATCGCATCTCACATCAAGGGCATCAAGCCGATAGTTCAGACAGAGGATGTACCCGATGACGACGAAGTTACGACTTCTGATGAGGATAAGACTGAGTAGAATTATTTAACATATTAAAATAGATGTTGACAAATCATGGAAAATGTGGTATATTATATTACATATTTAAAATATCGTAATATAATATACCTATTTTTTTAGGAGGAGACCATATGAATAAGAAATATATTGCGGCGATCATGGCTTTGACTATGGTGTTTGGCGGTGCAGTTTGCCCGTTCACAGGGATCATCGACAGCACAGTCATTACCGCAAATGCTGATGTATCAGGTGATTACGAATACATAGTTTTTGGGGACAACACTGTGGAGATAACAGCATATAAGGGTGCAGGCGGAAAAGTGACTGTACCTGCAAAGATCGCTAATAAAACTGTTGTAAGCATAGGTGAAGAAGCTTTTCAATTTACCCCTGTGACATCTGTAGTTCTACCCAACACAATAAAGAGTATAGGTAAATATGCATTTTGGAATTGCAGCAAGATGACAAGCATAAACATACCGTCAAGTGTTACGGAGATAAAGGAATATGCTTTCGGTCATTGTACAAGCCTTAGATCTGTTGCAATGACGAACAATGTCAAGACAGTTGAAGCAGGTGTTTTTTCCGATTGTGCTTCAATGACAAGCGTAACTCTCAGTAAAAACATAAAAACTATACCCGGATATTTCTTTGAAAGCTGCAAATCACTAAAGTCTGTTACCATACCAAAGGGAGTAACAAACATAGGCGTACACGCCTTTGCTCATTGCTATACACTTGAAAGCGTTTCTTTACCGGAAACTGTTAAAGAGCTGGGCAGCAATGCATTCTGGGATTGCAAAAAGCTTAAAAGTGTAAGCCTGTCTGATGCTATGACAGTAATACATGATAATACTTTTATTGATTGTGTTAGCCTTACCATAGTCAAATTCCCAAAGAAACTTGTAAGTATAGGCGGTGATGCTTTCAGAGGCTGTACAAAGCTTACAAGAGTTCAGCTGCCGGAAGGACTGAAATCCATATATTACGACGCTTTTTACGGATGTGTTGCAATGGGAACAGTAAAAATACCCAAAAGCGTTAATAAGATCACATATCATGCTATGGGCTTCTATGATAACGGCAAGATAAATGGCTTCAAGATACTCTGTTATAAAAACAGTGAAGCTGAGAAGTACGCAAAAGAAAGCGATCTTCCTTATCAGATAATAACGGAATCAGTAAAGGTATCCAAAGGTGATGTCAATGGTGACAGCAGCATAAATGTTACTGATATTGCATTGATTGCCACCCACATCAAGGGCATAAAAGCCCTGTCTTCCAATAGTCAGAAGAATGCCGATGCAAACGGCGACGGACAGATAAATGTTTCCGATATAGCCGTTATAGCTTCCCACATTAAGGGCATCAATGCTTTGAAGTAAAAAAATAACAGTGTACGTTATTGGCGTACACTGTTATTTTTTGCCTGTTAGTTTTTTCAAAAGCTTTTTTGCGAGTTTGTTCGGCATACTGCCAAGCTGCCCTGAAATGCGCTTGATATCTTCTTTATCGGGAAATTTCTTCTTCATGCACCCACCTCACACTGCCGCTGTCTATATTCCATTATACCTCGCCTGTACGATATACCATGTACGGCCCCGAGCGGCTTACCACCTCTGTCGTGAGATGTGGCTCCATATCATAGAACCATTCGTCAGTTATCGGCAAAGCAGCCGCCGCCTCGATATCCTGCTTGTCGTATAGCTTATGTTCTCCGTCGATATTTATGATCGTATCGGGATATTTTTTCAGATATGCTTGTAAAGAGCGCATTATCAGCTCGCTGCGTATCAGGTTTTCATCCTCGGGATAAGCTTCGTCCTTTTCATGTGAGCGTATACAGTCATAATATATCACCCGATAATAAAGTTCGTTATTTCTGCTTAGCTAAAGCGTGGCGTTATGGCTTTCTGTGTAAAAATCACAGGGAGCAACAGCTTCGATAAATTCACTGACAGCTTCTTCATCTGTTCGCTTTGCTATATTCTTTCGCCAAAGTTGGATACAGCTGCTCATACTATCACCTTTTTCACAACTCGATATCCAGTTCCACAGGACAATGATCGCTGCCGAAAATATCGGTAAGTATCTTAGAATCCTTGACCTTTTCCATCAGCCTTTCCGATACGATGAAATAGTCGATACGCCATCCTGCGTTGTTCTTTCTTGCATTGAAACGGTACGACCACCAGGAATATATGCCCTCTTTATCGGGATAAAGCCGCCTGAACGTATCCGCAAAACCTGCGCCCAGCAGTTCGTTGAACTTGCCTCGTTCCTGGTCGGAGAAACCTGCGTTGCCCACATTGCTCTTGGGATTTTTCAGGTCGATCTCGTTGTGCGCCACGTTAAGATCGCCGCAGTAGACAACGGGCTTTTTCTCGTCCAGTTCCGAGAGATATGCTCTCATGGCATCTTCAAATTCCATGCGGTAGTCTATGCGCTTGAGTTCGTTCTGCGCATTTGGCACATAACAGCATACGAAATAGAAATCCTCGTACTCGCAGGTAATGACCCTGCCTTCGTCCATGTGCTCGCCGTTCAGCCCGTAGCTTACGGACAAAGGTTCTTTTTTTGTGTATACCGCCGTGCCCGAATAGCCTTTTTTTATGGCACTGTGGAAGTATTTGTGATAACCCTCGGGCGAGAAATCCGCCTGGTCTGGCTGCATTTTTGTTTCCTGTATGCAAAAGATGTCAGCGTCGATATCCGAGAAAAAATCCCCGAATCCCTTAGTCAGGCAAGCCCTGAACCCGTTGACGTTCCATGAGATAAACTTCATAATAAATTCCTCCGAATAGCATTTTCATGGGAATATTATACCATGTTTTCATACAATTGTAAAGCATAAAAAAATACCTGCATCCTCTCACCGATGCAGGTAAAAAAACAAACAAGCAATAATACATTATTTTGGAGTAATTGGGGAGAAACCCGAGCGAAATATACTTCGTTCGGGGCTTTGGCAGAATGGAGTTTTTCTGCCGACTCATATATTATAGCACAAGCTTTTTGATTTGTGGGGAGAATTTTGGGACAGAAAATATAAATATATTATTCTAATACAATAATATGAATATGTATTTTACTCATCAGCGCAATAAATGGTAAGATAAAGCTGCACATTTCTTGACATATTATTTGTGATGCATTATAATTATATTAAACGACATAAGATCGTGTAATTCATCGGTATTTTCCCGAAATACTGATGATCTGAGGAAGGAGACAAATATGGATTATATTATTAGAAATATGCGGCCCGATGAATATGAGGGACTTTCGGAGCATCTGTATGATGCCATCTATCTTCCCGAGGGTGTCGAACCTCCGCCGTTTTCAATAGTTGAGCAGCCCGAGCTTCGCCTGTACTATGAAAACTTCGGCACAAAGCCCGATGACTACTGCCTTTGCGCTGAGGTAGGAGGCAAGCGTGTGGGTGCGGTATGGGTCAGGGTCATGGACGATTACGGACATATCGACAATGACACACCATCCTTTGCTATCTCACTTAAAAAGGAATACCGTGGTCACGGCATCGGCACCGACCTTATGCGCCAAATGCTTCTGCTTTTGCGTGATAAGGGCTATAAGCGTGCATCTCTGGCAGTACAGAAGGAGAACTATGCTGTCAGGATGTATAAGAAAGTCGGCTTTGAGATAATAGACGAAAATGAAGAAGAATATATAATGCTATGCACTTTATTATAATGGAGGAAAAATAATGTCATCAGAATTTACCACAAATGAAGTATCTGTCGCAAGGGGCAAGGAGAAAATAGCCTGCACCGAATTTATCCCCGTGACCGCAGGCAAGCACCCTGCGGTGATAATGAGCCACGGCTTCAACAGCTGTGCCGCCGAGGTCTGTGACGTGGCTAAGACCTTAGCCGCAAACGGCGTATATGCGCTGTGCTATGATTTCTGCGGCGGCGGAAACAAAGGCAAAAGCACGGGCAAGACCACTGAAATGAGCGTTCTGACCGAACAGGACGATCTGCGTGCGGTCATAGCTTATGTTCAGGGCAGGGAAGATGCAGATAAGCTTTATCTTTACGGTGAGAGCCAGGGCGGTTTCGTTTCGGCGCTGACAGCCCCCGAATATCCCGAGCTTTCGGGACTTTTCCTTGTGTATCCTGCCTTTGTCATCCCCCACGACTGGCTTGGCAAAAAAGAGGAAGAGATCAGTGGCGAGTTCGATTTCATGGGCGTTAAGCTTACAAGGGCGTACTTTGACGGTGTGCCGAGATATGATGTGGTCGCAAAGGCGGCAGAATTCCAAAACCCTGTCAAAATATGGCACGGCGGAGCTGATCCTGTGGTTGATCCGTCATACTCGCTGGAGCTTGTCAAGACCTATAAAAACTGCGAACTCACCGTATTCAGCGGACTTGGTCACTGGTTCCCACCCGAGTTGAGACAGCGTGTTGCCGCAGAAATGATCTCCGCAATCGGTATGTAAGCATGAGAAAAAGAACAATATTGCCCATAATATCGGTCGTAAGCGCTGTGGGGTTGTTTTTGCGTATCATCTTTATCGTGCATACAGCATATGGCGATGAAAGCCCGTCCGATATAGCCATAATAGGCGGCGCTGACGGTCCGACAGCAAATTATATGATAAGCACCCTTGCCCTGCATGACCCTGTTAATATCGCACTGGCGCTGACCTGTGTTATCACGCTTGCGGTTTTCTGCATTCGGCTTATTATCGAACACAGAAAGAAATAAAAAAGGTTCAGTCCATTTTCTTGGACTGAACCTTTTGTGTTATCCGAAAAATATCGCTTACGGTGTAAGTCTGTTAGGACCACGGAAGATGAACATAGCTTCCTTGATGTGCAGACCCAGCAGCAGCATGGTAAGTCTGTCCACACCGATACCGAAACCGCCGTGAGGAGGGCAGCCGTACTTGAAGAATTCCAGATAGAACTTAACGTCCTCATCCAGACCTTTTTCAGCAGCCTGTGCCTTGAGTACCTCGTATCTGTGCTCTCTCTGAGCGCCTGTGGTGATCTCAACACCTCTCCAGATCAGGTCGTAACCCATGGGCACGCCCTTTTCATCTCTCATATGATAGAAAGCTCTCTTCTCGGCATCGAAGTCTGTAACAAACAGGAACTCGTGACCATAGTGCTTCTTTACCCACTCATAGCTGAGCTTTTCAGCGTCGGTAGTCATGTCGCCCTTTTCTTCATCGGGAACAGTATAGCCGTACTCTTCCTCCAGTGCCTTATACAGATCAGCCAGCTTTACCACAGGGAAAGGAGTCTCGGGAATGATAACTTCCTGACCGAACAGTTCCTTGATCTCATCGCCGTACTTTTCCTTTACAGCTGTGAGCCCTGCCTTCAGCAGCTGCTCTTCCATAGCCATAACGTCCTTGTAGCTCTCGATATAGCTGAACTCCAGATCGAAGCCTGTGAACTCGGTAGTGTGCTTGCTTGTGAAGCTCTTTTCGGCTCTGAATACGGGTCCTACCTCGAATATCCTCTCGAAGCCGCTTGCCATAGCCATCTGCTTATAGAACTGAGGGCTCTGTGCAAGGTAAGCGTTCCTGTCGAAATACTTTACCTCGAATACGTTCGAGCCGCTCTCGGAAGCAGCACCGATGAGCTTTGGGGTGTGTATCTCAATGAAATTCTCGCCCAGCAGGAACTGTCTCATGGCATTGACCATAGTGGTCTGTACCTTGAACATCAGCTGGTTCTCATCGGTTCTCAGGTCGATCCATCTGTAGTCGATCCTCTGGTCGATGCTTGAACGCTCAACAGCCTTTTTCTTCTTAGTGGCAGCGATCTCTTTTCTTGCGATTGGTATAGGGTCTGCTATGCTCTCAGCCACGATCTCCTCGGGTATCATTTCAAGACCGCCCAGCTTTACATAGTCGTTCTCGAATACCTTACCTGTAACAGTGATAACAGAGTCACCCGTAAGCTGATCCAGTATCTCATTGAACTGGGGCAGCTTTTCCTTTTCGATGGTCAGCTGCAGCTTGCCTGTGATATCCTTTACCACGATAAAAGCCATAGCTCTTGCATTTCTGAAATTCTCGATAAAGCCCTGCACCTTGATGCTTTCGCCAAGATGCTCCTTAACATCTTTAATGTATGTCCTGTTCATTTCTTTTCCTCCGATCGGGCGCCATGACCATTCATCCGCCCATTTATTTCACATACAGATATATTATAACTCTTTTTCTTCGTCTTGTCAACACAAAAACAATAAAAAAGCAGGGCATCAGACAGATGCCCATATAGAAGTTTTGCCCCGAAGCATTTCAAATTGCCTCGGGGCATTGTATTATTTTTTCATGTTCAGATAAAGCAGAAATTTCGGTCACTTCGATTTCGTTTTATTTAATTCGTAAATATAATTACGTAAAACACCTTTTTTAATAAAAAGTATGCTCCCGAGAACAATGAGAACCAAAGCTGCTGCACTTACGAACAACGGATTTGCAATCTGAGAAAATGACATAAGAAACTTTGTGCAATCGTCAC
Source organism: uncultured Ruminococcus sp. (assembly GCA_902788785.1). Classification (GTDB taxonomy): domain Bacteria; phylum Bacillota; class Clostridia; order Oscillospirales; family Ruminococcaceae; genus Hominimerdicola. The sequence continues at coordinate 22 of CADALT010000005.1, read as the reverse complement.
TTGGCGGCGCAGTTCCATTGAG
>CADALT010000004.1 GCA_902788785.1 uncultured Ruminococcus sp. | reverse complement strand
CAAGCTCGAGGCAAACGGTGCGGAGGTCAGCTTCGCTATCCACCCTGTTGCAGGACGTATGCCCGGTCATATGAACGTACTTCTCGCAGAGGCAAACGTACCTTACGAGCAGCTTAAAACTGCTGACGAGATGAACCCTCAGATGGCGAACACAGATGTTGCCATCGTCATCGGTGCGAACGACGTTGTAAACCCATCTGCACTCACAGACGAGAGCTCACCTCTCTACGGAATGCCCATAATAAACGCTTTCGAGGCAAGAACCGTCTTTGTTCTGAAGCGTGGTAAGGGTACAGGTTTCTCGGGCGTTGAGAATCCGCTGTTCACCAATGACAACACCATTATGATCTACGGTGACGCTAAGCAGACGGTCGCTCAGATGGTCAGCGAGTTTGATGAGCCCTAGCCCGGGATGCCTAATCAACAATAAGAGTACAAAAAAGAGGATAGTTAGCTATCCTCTTTTTATTTGGTCTAAAAATATTAAGTCCATTTATATGGACTTATTCAAGCAATAATTATTGCTCATATGTATAATTCACCCGACTTTGCAAATAATAACTGTCATGAAAGGAGTGTAACGATATGAGCGCACCTTATTTTGATGAATGTTCCACCTTAAATATCCCCTCAGACCTTAAACACGCAATAAATCTTTTAGAGCAGTTTACAGGTGAGACTGCCGACCTTAACATAATTAACATAAACATTGGTTTGACCTGCTGTGCAGTGATCTCAGTGGAGGGAATGGCGTCCTCACAGTTGATGGCTGAACTTATTTTTCAGCCGCTGACCGATTTTGCAAAAAAGGATAATACCAGCGCTGACAGTGTCTGGAAATTTCTGACCGAGGAAAGTCTTATGACTTCGGACAGACAGATCGTTACGGAATACGGGAAACTTCTGGAATTATTGTTCTCGGGGTTTGCTGCAGTAATAACTGACGGCATCGGAAAAGCCTGTGTTCTTGGGATTCAAGGATTTGAAAAACGAGCTGTCTCACTTCCCGAGAGCGAGCAGACTGTGGGCGGTGCGCACGACAGTTTCAACGAAGCGCTGAGAGTGAATATGTCATTGGTAAGGCGCAGGCTGAAAACTCCGTCACTCAGATTTCAGTTGCTGCAAGTCGGAAAGCTTTCCCGTACCGACGTTTGCCTTGCATATATCGAGGGCAGAGCCGATCCGCAGATACTGGATACCACCAAGCAAAAATTGATGTCCATAGAATTGGACACTATTTTCAGTTCAGGCTATATTATCCCCTTTGTGGATGACAGCTACGACCGTTCGATCTTCTCTGCGGCGATGACTACCGAACGTCCCGACAACGCCTGCGCCGCACTCAACGAGGGCAGGATACTGATAATGATCGACGGTACACCCGGGTGCGTTGTACTTCCGACACTGTTCTCCGATAATTTCCGCACCATGGACGACTATTGCGAAAAGACGTTTTATACGGCATTTTCACGCATCATAAAGTATTTCAGCTTTATACTTGCCATCGGACTACCTGGGCTTTATGCGGCGCTGGTCATGTTCCATCCCGAGGTCTTTCCGCTGAAACTTCTGTTAAATCTGGCGGCTGCGGAGGAAGCCACGCCCTATCCGCCTGTGGTGGAGATGACAGTGCTGATACTGCTTTTCGAGATAATGCGTGAGGCAGGAGTGCGGCTGCCGAAAGCGGTTGGTGGTGCAGTCTCAATTGTAGGCGGGCTGATAATCGGTGATGCAGCGGTCAAAAGCGGCATGATCTCGCAGCCTCTGCTTATCGTAGTGGGCATCACCGCCACCGCATCGTTCGTGCTGCCCAGCTTATATCCTGCGATATCGGTACTTCGCATTGTGTTCATACTAGCAGGCGGACTTGGCGGACTTTACGGCATCGCCATCGCAGCGGTTATTCTGGCGGCAGATATAAATGCTGTAGATCAGTACGGAATTTCGTACACTTCACCTTTAAGTCCTCTGCGTGAACATGGTTTGCGTGATGTTTTCGCACGAAGTTCATTCGGTGAGCTTGCAAAACGCAGGACTTCTCTGCCGTGATCTGCAAATATCATTTCAGTACAAATTTTAGTACAATTCATTATAATAAAGGAGCTTCACGATGAGGAAGTTTACGGGATTTTCTCTGGTGTGCATACTGCTGTGCGCACGTATTTTCGCAACGCTGACATTCTTCCCGAACCACATGGAAAGCGGTCTTGCTTACGGTATCGGAGCTGTCGTTTCGACTATATTGCAGTGTATACTGCTTGTTCCTGCGGCGAGACTAGCACAGCTCTGCCCCGAGGGTCCGTGCAAAGCGGCAATGGATAAGCACCGCACCCTCGGCACGGCAATAACAGTCTGTTTTATGCTCTATTTCATGTACGAGGCTTTTGTGGACGCCGGCAGCATGGCATATTTCACGGACTATTTCTTCTCGGTGAATATGCACCGTGCGCTGACAGCCCTGTGCTGTACACTGGCGGCTGTGTATCTGGCAAGGCTCGACACCGCTGTTATAGGCAGAACTGCGCAGATAGCCTTTTTCGGAATGGTGGGACTTATCCTGATGATGACGCTGTGTTCGGCGGCTTCTATGGACATTATGCGGCTCGATTTGGCAGTTGAGCGTCCATTTGAAGTTATCGGCAGAGCAGTTATCTCCGAGACCGAAAGGTGCGAATGTCTGGTACTGTTCACCTTTCTTGCCGGGCGTTCACAGAGCAGTCCCCAAAAGTCAGCAAGATATTTTCTCATAGCAAAAGGTACGCTCGTCGGCGGACTTTTCATTCTGGTAACAGCTGCCCTGGGCGCATTCGGCATGAGAACAAAGCTGCCCGTGTTTGCGCTGGCGAGCTTCTCAAAAAACCTCATCACCGAGCGCAGTGACGCAGTTTTTCTGCTGGTCTGGGTATTCATGGGGATCGTTAAGCTGGGCGTGCTGATACACTGTGCGACGGAGTGTCTGCGGCTGCTGTTCCCAAGCCTCGATAAGATGAAAAGCTCGCTTTTTTGCGGTGTACTGCCTGCGTTCTGTGCGCTGCCGCTGCTGCTTTCATACAAGTGGGAAAGGGTCATCTGCTCTGAACACAGCCTTGTCAGCGTGGTGGGAATGTCCGTTATCATCCCACTGATACTTTTGAGCCGACCTGCGGCAGCTTCGCACAGTAAAGCGGCGGCATGACACGATAAGTTGGAGGATCATATGAAACGAGCAAAAGGGATATATCTGCTGATACTGGCGGTACTGGCAGGCGTGATGTTCTCGACCTTTGGCAAGGCTTTGAGTATCGACCGAAGGGGGCTTGTCCACGCCATGGGCATTGATGTGCAGGGGTCTGATTATCTGGTGACGGTGCAGGTCTTCAAGCCCAGCGGTGCAGGTGCGGAAACTTCGGTGGACGTATCTCAGACGAACATCCAGACTGTATCGGGTCACGGCAAAACCGTCAGCGAGGCAGTGGCAGAGTGCAGAGCTGTATCGGGCAAGGAGCTGTTCTTCGGACATATGCAGCTGATATGTCTGGGCAAAGATGTGGATATGAGCGCCCCCGAGGAGCTGTTTGCATTCGCTTTGGGCGACAAAAACATCAGTCCCACAGCGCAGATCTGTCTGGCAAAGGACAAAGCGAGCGACATAATGGAAGCCAGTCTTTCTTCCGAGGAGACTTCGGCAGAGGCTCTGTTAAGTATGCTTAAAGTCAGCTGTGAATACGGCAGAACGGTGGAATGCACACTGCGTGATATGCTCTCGGTTGCTGAACGGGAATGCACTATACTTCCTGTTATGGAGGTCATCGAAAAGTCCGAGGACAGCGGTGAAAAGTCCGAAGATGACAAGGTCGCCCCCGTGGGCAGTGCTGTGATAAAATACGGTGTCCCCCACGAGCTTATCCCTCCCGAAAAGGGGCTTGAAACTGCATTGCTCTGCAAAAAAGCCAAAAAGGGCAGCATTGTCGCCAAACTTGACGGCAAGCAGATAAGCTGTGCGCTGGAAGACAGCAAGGTCAGGTGGAATTTAAGGACCAAAGACGGCAAGCTCCATCTGACCTGCGACATCGAACTCACCGCCCGTCCCGACCTTGAGATAACCCCCGAAGAAAACGATCCGCTGGCAAAACAGCTATCGGCTGAAATATCAAAAAGATGCTCCAAAGCCCTTGATGAACGGCTGAAAAACGGCGAAGATATTTGGGGTATCAAGCAGATGATAAAGCATTATTATCCGAAACTCCTGCTTGAAAATAAGGGCTCCACCGATAAGCTGACAGCGCAGATGACCTCGGAAATACGTGCTTATGTGAAAGTCGGATAGTGTCAGAAAGTGTTTTTTCAGAATATTCCTTATCCCCTCACTCCCCTTTCACATTCAAGGGGTATTATATAGATGCTTCCAAAAGAAGCTTCATATTTTTTCTTCATATATTTTTCTAAACTTCCTTAAAAAGAGCTGTTGCATTTTGCAGCAGCTTCTTTTTTTGCTCATCTGTCATAGAATGTACCCATGTTTTTTCCGTGGGACAAATGATCGTTCATACAAATCCAACCGATAGATACAGCGCATAATAAGTCCACAAAAGATATGGCAGAACTATCACTGCCGAAATGCGCCTTACCCTTGCAAAGCTCACCGTCATGACTGTCACAAGCACCGCAAGCACCACGCTCACCAGCAGTCCGCCAACGTTCGACTTCAAGCCGAAAAACACAGGCGCATACAGAAAGTTCACCGCAAGCTGAACTATGTAAACGCAAAGTGCGGTGCGTCGCAGTTTATGGGTGCGCAGGCTGACAAGATAAGCCGCAAGCCCCATCAGCGCATAGAGTATGCCCCACGCCACGGGAAACACCCATGCAGGCGGTGAGTACGGCGGCTTTTCCAAAGCAAGGTAGTATTCGCTGAAATCTCCGCCCGCAATAAGCGCCGAGAGAGCCCCCACAAGTTCCGCCCCGATAATATAGATAAGCAGTTCAGTAAGTTTCAGCTGACGATCGTTTCCGTTAGCTTTCATATATATCACCTCTTACAGAATGATATGCAGATACCTTTGAGATAATGACGTTTTAATTATAAAAATGCGCCCACGAACATCGCCGTGAGCGCATTTGTCATATTAAATTACAGGGTAAAAAATCGTACTCGTTTAGTGATAGTAGGAATCTATTCCCAGATATTCTTCAAGGCAGAGCCCCGAATCTGTGACCTTTCTTGCAAGCTCCTTACCCACATATCTTACGTGCCAGGATTCATACATATAGCCTGTCTTATCCTCTTTGCCCTTTGGATAGCGCAGGATAAAGCCATAGTCTGCACAGTTTTCGGCTATCCAGCGAGCCTCGGCTGTGTTATCGAACCAGCTGTCAGCATAATTTATATCCAGCGCCAGACCTGTCTGATGCTCGGAATGTCCGGGTCTTGCAGAATAAGTATCAGCCTCACTCTGACCGTCTCTGTTCACATAACCCCAATACAGGTCACTCTGATACCAGTAGCTTCTGTAGCCCGAGCATACCCACAGGCTGTAGCCGTCACGGTACGCACCTGACTGCATCTCACAGAAAGCCGCATATGTCTCGGGTGTCAGACCAAAAGAATTGTCGCTGGTATAGGAATTGCCATTACCGTAATTCTCGGGCAGAGCGTAGCTCTTATTAGCGATGAGTATGCCATCAACATATGTAACGCCGTCCTTAGTTACTATCTCAGGACCTTTGGGCTCATTTATCACAGGCTCATCGCTGCTGCCTATAGCCTTTATACCTTTTATATGCGCTGCTATCATCGAAATATCCGTCACGTCGATATTTCCGTCTTCGTTGACATCGGCAGCTGCATAATTATCCTTATCCAGAGAACGTATGCCTTTGATATGCGAAGCGATCATGGCAATATCGGCAACATTAACCTTTCCGTCATTGTCAGCGTCGCCCGGCAAACTGTCAGCCGCAGCAGGCACAGCCGAGATCAGCGCCGCACCCATAGCCAGCACTACACCTGTTAATGATCTGAATTTCATTATACATCCTCCATTCAAGCTTTGAACATCCTATCTTATCTTCTTACTAAAATTATAGCCTAAATTTTAAGTTAATACAATTCGCAAAAAGAACAAATCGAAGTGTTTGTTTTTACTTTTCTGTCAATTAGTCGATGAAAGGTGCGGTTTGGTTACACATTTTTCCTAAATAAAATAAAAAAATATTTTTTTGAAAAAAGGCTTGACAAATCGGCAAGAATGTGCTATAATAATTAAGCTGTCAGTTAGGACAGTTAAAAATGAACTGTGGAGAAGTCGCCTAGCCCGGTTTATGGCGCACGACTGGAACTCGTGTATGGGTTAATAGCTCATCGAGGGTTCGAATCCCTCCTTCTCCGCCAGTATGACCTCGTAAACATAAAGTTTGCGGGGTCTTTTATTATCTACAAAGCTATTACAAGTGTCCGTAAAATTACCCGACTAAGCGACTATATTTCTATGCTAATCAATTTGCTAATCATTCTGCTAAAAGAACGACTTTTTGCTAAACGAACCATGCGAACAAGATAATATATCATACCATTTATTTACACTTGTTTTTTAAATTTTTTGATAATAAGTTAACATCAGTTGTCTGTCATATTGCTAATCAAATGATAAGCACATTACTAACCAAGCCTGCTGTATCCTGCATTATGCAGGAAACGTTTTTCCGATGGATTTACATGAGTAAAATTCTCCCCATAGCCATATTGATTAGGATATTGAAATGTGCTATAATATACCCATGAAAACACTTAAAGGGGGAATTATCCATGGCAGCAAAAGAACCTAAAAAGCTTGCAATAATTTACATATTGAAAATACTGGAGAGCCGCAGCAGTTACGATAAACGGTATTCGCAGAATCAAATAATTGATCTGGTGTACGATGAGTATGGCATGAAGCTTGACCGCAAGACCATACGACACAATCTTTCAATGCTGCTGGAAGTAGGATTTCCTTTAAAGTACGATGAATTTCACCGCACGAACAAGAACGGTCAGCAGGAAAACATACTCACAAACTGGTACTACGAACACGAGCAGACATTCGATGACAGCGAATTGCAGATCATGATCGACAGCCTTATTTTTTCTAATTTTCTTCCGCAGGCGCACTGCCGTGAAATAGTGAAGAAAATTGCTGAACTTGGCAGTGAGGAGTCACGAAAAATACTGGCAAGTTCATATAATACAGTGCAGCAGCGTCCTGTTAATAAGCAGATGTTTTACACGATATCTATCCTGAGCGAGGCTATCTCTCGCAGGAAAAAGGTAACATTCAGCTACTGCGACTACGACACCGACCTGAAACTCCATCCCCGTTTGAACGATAAACAAAAACCTAAGCTGTACATAGTCAGCCCATACAAGCTGATGTCTATGAACGGACGGTACTATATGCTGGGGAAGAATGATAACTATGACGACCTCAGTACATTCCGCATCGACAGGATAATGAACATATCACTGTCCGAGATGACTGCTGTATCCGTGCGGCGTGTGAAGGGCTGTGAAAACGGCATAGACCTTGCAGAATACGCTGCCTGTCACCCTAATATGTGGAGCGGCGAGGTATGCACCTGTGCTTTTGTTTGTCCGAAGGTTATAGTGAATGATATAGTTGACTGGTTCGGCAGTAGTGCAAATATCAGCCAAAAAGGAAAGGATATGCTGGAAGTCCGTGTACGCATAAGCGAAGATGCCATGATACACTGGGCGATACAGTATGCAGACTGTGTCGAGGTGATATCTCCGAAGCGTGTAAGGGAGGATATTGCCAAAAAGCTGAAAGCAGCAGCTGAAAGATATAAATGAGAAAATGACGCTGCCGACACCGCCCCTTTTTTCCCCATCTCATATGTTATACTATATACCGAAGAAGAAAATGCTTCGGTATATTTTTTATCATTGAAAGGAGCGTATATATGGGATTCATTATCAACGGAGATTTCCTCGAAAAGTACACCAAAGAAGAGGGCGTTACCAGGGCGGTCATTCCCGAGGGCGTAAAGGACATCAGGCATCATGCCTTTGATGATCGTGACGAACTTACTTCCATTCATATCCCCAACAGCCTGTACCCCTGGGAAGAAGGCGAGATAAATTTTACTCTGTGGAACTGCGATGAGCTTGCAGAGATAACTGCAAACGAAGATAATCCCAACTATGTAAGTGTGAACGGCGTTCTGTACAGCAGAGACATGACCGCGCTGATACGCTGTCCAAACGCTATCGATACGAAACGATTCGTTATACCCGATACAGTCACGTATATAGGTGACGACGCTTTCGCTGAATGTTATAATATCGAGGAGATCGTCATTCCGTCTTCGATAGAGCTTATTTCATTTTCGGCATTTTGTAATTGCAGTTCATTAAAGAAAGTTGTTTTCCCGAAGTATATGCCATTTTCTATCAACGACGATATGTTCATGTTCTGTACAGCTCTGGAAGAGATCACCATTCCTGCGGGGGTTACTTCATTATGCACGCAGATCTTTCACGGCTGTACATCGCTGAAAAAGATAACCATTGGAAAAGATATGGAAGATTTCGATGATTTTTCACTAAGTGCGCCTGCTCTGGAAGAGTTTGAAGTTGACCTGTTCAACCAGCACTACACAAGCAGTGACGGCATTCTTTATAACAATGAAAAGACTATCCTGCTGAGATGCCCCGTGGCAAAAAGCGGAGATATCATCATTCCCGAAAGCGTAACGCAGATAGGCGATGAGTGTTCATTCGGTGGATTTATGGATTGCCGCAAACTTAAAACTATCCATGTTCCTGCAAGCGTGAAGCGTATAAGAAAAGATGCTTTTCAGTATTGTTCAGCAAAAGTGACCTACGAAGACCGAGATTCTATTGAGTTTTTCGAGAAGAAGAGGTTTTGATATTTAAAATTTGTTATAATTTTGAATTTGTTTATTTGAATTGACTTTTGCCTGTTAATGTGGTATAATAGGGGTATAGCTTAGGCTGTGGACGTTTTGGTTTTAGGTTTGAATGAATGGAGGAATTCAGATGATGACGAATAATGATTGGAGTACTCTCAGAATATTGTTCCCTTATGTTTCTTTTGAAAGCAAAATAACTAATGATGATCAGATAAAAAATATTGTATGTAAAACTGCTTACAGAGATATGATGCCTCGTACTTTAAAAGGGATCGGTAAAGCTAAAAATGAAAATGGAGATCTTTATAAAGATCTTATGCTTGATTACGTTTGTGAAAGGATCATCAGCTACCTAAAAGGTTCTGCGCCTGAAAGCTTTGAGGAATATACGACCTGGCATAGAGAGACTTGTGAAGAAATGGTCAGCATCTTTCATAGTTCCGGATTGAATTTTACACATGGAAAAGCTCAGAAGCTGATAAATATAACTTTTAAAAATCTTCTGCTCTTTCAGGGAGCTAAAGAAGAATATTTTATTTATTGCCACACACCAATAGACAATAATGTTCTTCGTATATGCCGAGAAAAGGCAAATATAGATTGTATAAAAGATAACTGGAGCGGTATAAATGATTATGGGTATTATCTGGAGCTTCAAAATAAAATATCAGAATTTCTGAACAGTGATAACAATAAAGAATATAGATTAGAGAATAATGTACCTGCTACAAACCTTATATTTGATTTTTATGCATGGATAGAGGGTGGTGGAAAAGATAATCTTAAAGAACATTGGTCATATAAAGCTAAAGAATATGAGTTTTATTCCAATAATAAAGAGTTAATAAATACAATACTGGAAAAACTATGACACACCGCCCCTTTTTTCCCATCATATATGCTATAATATATTCACAGTAAAGAAAGCATCAAGATATCAACGAGGATCGATCTATGAAAAAAGGCGTATTCTGGCTGGTGGACGGCAAACTGATGGCTTTCCCGTTCAACGGAAAATATCCCGAGGGCACAGCAAAGTCGGGGGACACTTACAATCATCAAAAACTGTGGGCTATCGTCCGACCAAAGAGCTGCAAAAAGCCTTTTGACTATTATCCGAGGGGCAGAACAGAACTTACAAACAAAGGCAAAGCCGTGATATATATGAGCGTCCATATCGGAGAAAAATATATCTCCGTAATAAAAGCAGCCTTTGAAATATCGGGAGATGTCGTTATAAGATATGACCACAGCAGACACTATATGTGCTATCTTGACAGATGATAAACGGGGGCTTAATGAATGACTTTGAAAGAACTGATATGCGGCTTGTCTCACTCATTCTCCAGCATTGCTTTACAGCGAAGCCTGTCCACAAGAACGTATATAAGCTCGCTGTTTGTAGGCATCCAGCCCTCATGCAAAGCGTAGGTACCGAAGATCTCCAGCTTGCTGCTGTCATCGGCGAGTTTCCACGCACGGGTGATGGCTTTGCGCATACCGACCTCCACTGCAGCAGGCGAAGTTCCCGAGCGTTTTGCTATCTCCGGATAAATGCTCTTAGATACGCACATGACATCGTCCCCAAAACAGACCACCATCTTAACAGCCTCACGTATGTAGTTAAATCCGCTGTAGTTCGGAATGAAAGACATTTTTTTCATCATCGCTGTAATGTCGTTGTGCAGAACTCCGTTGTTAAAACTTACGATCTCATTCATTTGTCTCATATTTTTACCTCTCCCAAGATATAAATTTCGCCGTATTCAGGCGGCAAAATCAATTATATCAAAATCAGAAAAATAGTCAAGATGCAAAATTTGCGGATCTGACAATATTTACGTGAGGTTAATTTTAAGTTCATAAGCGATGGAAAACTCCATCACTAAACTGACAATGTTAGCGACACTATAAAGCATGGAGATAATTCACTTGCAAGCTTTCCATAACCAACAAACAACCGCTATGATCCACACCCGAGATCAGAGCGGTCGTTGATCATTATCATTTAAGCGATCAATACATATCAGTCAATAAAATTGAGCTTCTCCAACAGCCATGTAATAACACGCTTAGAGCCTGAGATCGACTTGGCTTCAAGCAGCATACCTGTTCTGACTTCTCTTACATCGCCTTCTTTTCCCATCAGCGATTTTTCGGACAGGCTTGCCTGTGCGATATAGAACTTTGTGCCTGATGATTCACTTGCTACCGAATCGGCAGATATAGAAAGTATCTCGCCTGTGAGTTTACCATACTCATCATATGGTATAGCATATCTGTAATAGAATTTTGAGTCTTCGGCATTATTCTTAAAGAGGTTCTTATTTTCCTCAATACTCTTTTTAAGCAGCTCAGTATTTGTAAGATCTGAATTATAGGTATCAAGCCTGTCCTCCAGTATCTTCTTGCGGCTTTCGGCATATTCCTTGGACAGTGTCTCAATCTCTGCTTCGAGCTGCTCCCAGTAGGACAAGTCACCATTATGGTAGATCGCCTTGTAGCCGTCAAGATGTTGCGGATACTTCTCCGCAATATAATCCAGAATTTCTCCCTTCGCTGCGCCACGCAAATTCAGGTTCTCGAAACAGATCTGGTCGTCCTGATCGGTACTGACACGGCAGTAGGCAGCCACACGGCGCTTTTTGATCTCCTGCGGCTGTGCGTCAATCGTTCTGACTGTCATAGCGATCCCCCCTTGTCAGTATCCAATCTTAACTCTGAACGGATGATTTTGCAAGCGTTTTCGGTAATAAGTCCACGTATAACGGAGAGAAAGTCTGCCGGTTCAGCTCGGTTAATTTGTCGTATTCGTCAAATGAGATCAGACCGGCAGCATAGAGCTGATCGGTGATTTTCTGCGCCCTGAAATAATTGATCTCCTCGAGAATTTTTTGTTGTTCCATGTGATGAACCTCCTTTAAACCCTTGCTTTTTCTGGGGAATGGTGTATAATAGGGGTAATAAAAACCTACGTGGGAATCGGAATTCAAGGAGTAGTTATTGTATGATCAAACTGACATTACCGCTAAGAAAATAAAGGATATATTTGAACAATACTTAGATCACACATTAAATACTAAATATGATGGGTTATTTGCTTATTCCGAAACTCTATTCATGGCAAACTTTGTATATAAAGATCTTAATCCAAGAGTAAAGATTTATTTTGATCAATACGAAATAAGAAAGTGTGAAATTATGGAATTCAGTATTGATGATGAGATGATCCGAGAGTGGATCAATCAACTGGATCACATATTGTCTATATAACTAAGTATGTATGACAGTCTTTATAACTGATAAATTCTGATTGTTCGATGCAATAGCAAATACCGGGCAGCGGATCAACTCCAACTGCCCGGAAACCTTCACGCCTTGGTAAGCTTGCCCTTATAAACGTCATCCCCGATCTGAAGAACGACCTCTGCGGTCTTCTGCTCGTTGGCAGGAGCATCGTCTGTAACAGGCGCAGCGAACCCGTTCAGCCCTGCCTCTTTGATCTGTGTAGGATAATCAACATAACACTCATCGAGATCGGTGTTGGCGTTGATGCCATCCACCTTGCCCTTGTCGGAATACTGCCTGATACCTACAGCACCGCTGTAATTGAGCTTTCTGCCCCACTCCGCGATCCAGAGCGCGTAGCGGCTCCTGATGTCCTCGTCAATATACGTCTGGAGCATCAAACGGCTCGTGTAGAGTCCCGCCCAGTAGCCAGCCTGCTCTAGCGCACCACAGAACGCCCGCACCATTGCAGAACAGTTCGCCTTTCCGGTGCGGAGGCTGCGCTGATCCTCCAAATCAAAATAGATCGGGAATTCAAACTGCTTTCCGCGCAGAATGGAGATGCAGATCTCCCTTATCTTCGATATGGAAAGGTTAAGTCCGTACTGCTTTGAGATCGTCGCAAGGCAGGCTGCTCCGCAGTCGGTTATGTCGTGTTGTTTTATGCAGTAATAACCAATCTACTCACTTCCAAACCGTAATAATATATCTTAATTTTCATTTATCATACCAGTATGTGTCCATCTTATTCATATAAACATATGCTTTTGAAGGCACTTGTTTTACTACGTTATAGACATTTAAATAGTCACCTGCGCCTGATATGATCGCACACAATCCAAAAGTCCCTAATATATTAAACGTCGGGAACAACAAATAAATCGCAAAAGGGATAAATCCAAAAACAATGTTCGGCATAAGAGACATAGTAATGAATTCTGATTTTTTTAAATGCCCTTGAGAATAAACAAAAGCCCCGAATGGTAAGTTAAAATATAAATATACGACCTCTTTAAATGCCGTGGCGTGTATCAATTCGTGTGGGATAACAGATAAGACCCACAATAGAATACCGACATTATTTATTTTAGATATACCCGTTCTTAAACAAAAAATTGCTCCGAATACAAATAGCAGAACTATCGAAAAAATGATCATGATATTCTTATAATTATCAGGTTCAATGAGTTTATTTGAGTATGCGGTAATGGGATCACTAGGAAGAGACTCAGGATCGTTATTGAATTTACCCATAAATTTTATTTTCATATTATTTCTCCTATCTAAAAAAGCAGCTGCTTCATTGTCTAAACGATACTATCAGACAACTCCACAGCCACCAATCAGTACTGCTTCTAATGCCAAGTACAACTTTTGTAAAAGTCTGTAAAATTCATAAAATCCTCTGATTATCTTTTTAATTGTCAATAAGATAACATAATAGTTTTCCAAAAATATAGCTTAACTTATAAACGCAAAAGAAACCAATAATTAATTCAGAACTTACAGAACACATTATTTCTGATCCTTTGTATCTTTGTAACCGTTGTAAATGCCAATACCTGCAATAACGACACAGCCTGCTACTACAACCCACGGAAACCCGCCATCAGTATCATACATTTCCGTATCAGTCATTTCTACAAAACCCAAATCTTTATAATTTTCCATTTTCTTTTCCTCCAGATTATTAGCTTGTAATATGTGCAATTCCCTTACCTATAGCGTATCCTATTTCATAGACACTCCACATAGCAAGAGCGGTTTCCCACCAAACGCCACCATCAATTTCTTCCAAATCAATTGCAGAAATCTCTGCAAAACCATTTGTACGGTATGTGCCAATCATATCAAAAATACTATCCGTTCGCAACAGTTTTCTTGTAAAGACCCCGTTTTTCTTTGTGAAGGGTAATGTTCGATTCAAGTCGGATATATACGGTAATTGAAAAAGCTACCGGATCTACTTTGAAAACAACATTTGATACTGTTTCTAAAGCATATTCAGAGAGTGTATGGCGCTTTAAAAAGTGGCAGAAATTCGATGCTGAACTTTCTCCATTCCGGCGAGCTTGAAGGGTTCAAAATCGGAAACAGATGGAGGATATATAAAGTGAGCGTAATCGAGTTTTTGAGGAGGAGGTATGAGAGGGGCTATGATCATGAACAGTTCGGAAAAAGAAAAGGGCTGCCGTAGGGCAGCCCAATAGGGTGTGTGTTGACATCAATTGTTCCATCGTTACTGGATGTTGCTACAGGTATTACATCATATGTCTTGGTAACTAGTAAGTCGGTAACATTTTAAATCTAATTATCATTCGGAAAAAAATATAATTTCAAAGATAGTCGCTCCATGAATGATCAGACTGACTAAAGATGCAATGATCAATGTGATATTTATTTTTTTAGGTTCCTTTTTCTTATTGATGCTCGTCATGATGATAGAATAAATCGAAGCAAAGAATCCAAATATGAAGCATATAATTGGCAAATTCGGCTTTAAGAAAGATAAAGCCACCATACTAAGAAAATCATTTGAAGAAACAAGCTTTTCCAAAATCGTTTTGTCAGGATAATTATTCCATCCGTTAATCATAATCCAGTGAGTAGAACAACATAATATGCTAACCAATAATAGTATTATAATAAAAATATTTATTATTTTTAGACATTTTTTTCTATCCATATAATATCTCCTCAATTCTATTTCTGTATTCTTTAGCTTCAGTACTATGTTCGTAATTGCTTAAATTTTTAGATCTTGCTTTAAAATCAATTTTTACTCCCGGGATATTGCACCAGCCTTTTGGTTCATATAGTACACCATATATAAATTCATCTGAATATGGTGCAACATCAAGTTTTCCATGATAATATTTATCACTTGGATTCGCATAATTATATGTGCCCATGTTTACTGGATCATTTACTTCATTTAATAGTTCTCCTCTGAAATTATAGACAGCTTCGTATTTACCATCCCATACCGAGGTCACATCATATCTGATGCTGTATCCATCGCCGACATAGGTCATAGAAGAACCTGCCTGAACATCGGCGAAGACATTGATCGACGGCATAACACTTGCTGTCATTGTCAAAGCTAAAATTCCGGAAACAGTACGTTTCAGCTTTGTTGTGTGTTTTCTTAACATCACATTTTATCCTTATTTTAATTATACTATTTTAATAAATAGTATGATATTATTTTATCATAAATAGACATAAGCCGTCAAGGTTAAAGATAACGAATATACTTTATCTACGAATTACGATTATTATTTATTCTGACTATTCAGACGGATATTGTGCGGAGATAGGTTACTTTGAAAACAACATTTGATGCTTTTTCTAAAGCATATTCAGAGGGTGAAGGGATTGCTATTCTTAATTCTAAAAATAGTTGAATCTTTAAGAACCGGAGCATCTGACGGGATAAAAACAGCAGTGGCTTGCGATGTTAATATTGCTTCCGAGAGAGGATTTTTTTTCAAAACCACTTACAGCTGCAGCAAGTACATTTATCTCGCAGATCAACTAATGAAAAAATGATAAGTAAAAATATTAAATGATTTTTCTGCTTAATTCACTCCCCTTTTGAATCTTATTTTTATGAAAATTTACGATATGAAAATCACCGATAATTAAGGCTCAACTGTACAAAAAAAGTAACTGCAACTCTCTGAACGAGGGTTGCAGTTTTGTCTGTTGCGTCCAATTTTTCGGTCACAAAGCAATCACAAAAACGTGTTTAAAAGCACGCATCTACGCACTTTTGCGAGACCTCCTATGGTTCGAATCCCTCCTTCTCCGCCATTTTTACAGTAATTCCCAGATTTCTAAAGTCTTAGAGATCTGGGAATTTTCTTATTTTGCCCGAAATTTCGGGCTTTTTTGGCATTCTCGTGCAGAAAATGGGCGGCATTTTTTGTTTGCTGTTTGTTAATATTTCAGCTTATATTTCATAATAAGTCACAGTAAAAATCACTATTGTCACACAAAATCGCGCAAAACATCACGCTAAACCGCTATATTTTAAGCTAGCATGAATGAATTGTGTATGCGCATTCATAATTGTTACATTATAAAAAAACAAGACCCTCCGGAAATCAGAATTATTCCGGTAGGGTCTTGTTCATTTTTCGCCTATAAAAAACATAAGGATCAGGCTAGTCATATTAAATAACAACTGAGAAATATTACCAAAGCATATCGTTATCTTTAATCTTGACGTGATTTATCTATTCGTGATAAAATAGTATTGTGCTATTTATCAAAAGATGATCGAACGGATTGATATATCAATATTACCCCAAGACCATAAAAATCAAGGTGATCAATTATGAGAAAAGTAATCTTAGTCTTAATAATTTCGATAGCTATTTCAGCAACAATTGTCGGTTATATATTTTTTGATACTCACACTATTCTATGTAGAGAAGTGTACAGCAACAATTCAACTGAAATAATTATTGATGATTTTATGCCTATCGATGATTTTCATAAGCTCAAACGTCTTTCAAAATTACAAGGATTGGGATTTTTCAGAGACGATGTATCAGATAATGAATTTTTAAGTGATTTAAGTGATTTGAAAATTTTATATCTTGAAACTCCCAATGTCACCGATTATAAGCCGATATCGAACTGCGAAAATCTGAATACTTTATCTATTGAACGAGCAAGTTTTTCCGATTTGAATTGCTTATATAACAATCGCAAACTGAAAACTCTAAGGGTGGTAAGCAATGATTTAAAAACCTTAAACGGAATGGCAGAACCGCATGATCTCGAAGATCTAACTATATGGTCAACAAATCTGAATGACATATCTGCACTAAAAGATGCAGATCAGCTCAAAAAGCTATCAATAATCACAAATGAAAATATTGATTATCAATATATTTCTTGCTGTACTAATTTGGTTGAAATAAGTCTGCATGGAAACAAAAATCTTAGCTCCCTTTCAATTGATGGGCTTAATAATTTAGAGAAGATAAATATAGCATATACAGATTTTATTGACTTTGAAGGATTATTGAGTCTTCCGAATCTTAAAGAGGTTTCTGTCAGCGATTCTATGATGTCAGAAGATATGATGCAGAAATTCAAAGATAAAGGGATCACTGTTACTATTTCGGATTAGACCAAAAAACATAAAGGGTTTATATGTATGAAAAAAATAATTATATTTTGTATTATAGCTGTTATTGTGTGTACGGGTGTGTGGTTTTTCAAAGATAAAACGCTGTTAAAGACCTCATCAGGCTGGGAACTGTATTCTACAGATTGTAGAGAATTGTTAGATGATGACGGCGAAACGGCAATGATATATTCTTCATTTGGTCTTAATAGAATGAAAAAGCTGAAAAAACTTGAAGTAGCTTCAATCGACAAATATGGTTTTCTTGAAGAACTTAATGAGCTTGAAGAGCTGGATTTAAGTGTAGATGAAGATCATCCTCTTGATATTTCAAAATTTCCTAAAATCAACTCTCTGAAAGAACTGGTGATCTTCAATAGCAACTTCATCGAGATCGGTACCAAGGAAATATCAGATAGAATGCCCGATTTAGAATCCCTTTCATTCTATTCGTGTCATATCACCGATGGTAATATCAGTGATATCAGCAAATGCAATAACATTAAAAGAATACTTATTTATGGCACTGATGAAAAATTATATGATCTGTATCCATTTACTAAAATGGACAATTTAGAGGAGTTGTATCTTGAAGCATATTTTCCTGACTTTGATCTGTCACCTATAGCTGAGATATCAGGACTTAAAGTGTTGGAATGTGCGGTATATAATGATGAAGATCTCAAAATCACAACCCATCTGTCCTCGGTGCAAAAACTGATAATATATAGTAACAGTTATTTCCCGGATTATAGCGATGATAGAGTCGATCTTCCGGATAATTATTTCGATGAATTAGAGTCATTGGAAGAATTTGTAGCCTACGGTTTTACAATAGGTGATAATATAGATATTTCACTACTCCCTACTAATCTTAAGAAAATGACCTTTATCGACTGCGATATCAGCGAAAACATAAAGGACAAAATATCGGAAGCCGGTATAGACATAGAAGTCAAAAACAATAGAAATTATTGATGATTCTATCGTACTAAGATTATGCTTTCAGAGCCTCTTCGGAGGCTCTATTTTTATTTTTTCTATCGCCATATCAATATCTACCTGAACGTTTTCGGTTTGATAGCCAGTCTTTACATGACCACAGTAAGCATTTGAAGGTTACGCTGGCGGATTTGTTTGACAACAGGGCGTGAGTGTGGTAAAATAAAACCAAATATAGAGCAATAAAAGCAGGAGGCAAACAGTGGATAAAATAAATGAAATACATAACGAGATGAAAGAATTCTTTACAAACATGGTACCTGTGCCATGGACAAAATTTGTCTTTTATGCCGAATGTTTAAAAGGCTATAATACATTTTGGTTTGGCTATACCGAAAAAGAAACCGGAGTAGTTTGTACGTTTAGTTCCTTTCATATAAGATATGAGAATTATAATGATGATGAGTCAACAAGGAATCGTAAACTTATTAATTTTTCCAGAAATTATTATAATGCTTACATAGAACAAAATGGAGATAAAAACATATGGTATTCTTTTGTTTTTGTTTTAAATGAAGATGGCACGTTCAATGTCGATTATTATGATAAGCCATTCGAGGGAACTGCCTTTGACAGAAGCGACCATGTTTTGGAAAAATACTTTGGCATAAAATACAAACCACTGCGTGGTAAATATCCTTCAAAAGAGTAATACTATTATCCCCCTTTTTTGGCTTTCATTTGATTTCCTCCTAAAATGTTTCGGGTTAAAATATGAACACGAAAATGATGTATAGACAAAACTTTCGGCTTTACGTTTCGTGCAAACCAAAGAACACTATATTAAACCAAATAGGACCGAAAAAACTATATTTTTCTAACGAAAGGAGCGCTTTTCATGTTTGAAAAAATACCCGATATATTCCCCTTAGAGAGTGCCAACAGCTTTTGAAAGTTGGCAGAAATTCAATGCTGAACTTTCTTCACACAGGCGAGATCGAAGGATTTAAGATCGGCAACAGGTGGAGGATATACAAGGAGAGCGTTATCGAGTTTTTGAGGAGGAGATAAAAAAATCGATACGGCAGATTTTGTCGTCTCGATCTTTTTACAGAATTTCTATCAACGTATAACACCATGCGGTGAATTAGTGTAAAGCAGTGTGCTGCTTCAGTGAATCAGGAAGCGGATATTTGTATTTCCTCGTAATAATCATTTTTAGGATCGCATTTGATTTTTAAAATCACAGATGATCCATTTTCAATGATCTCGTAATTTCCTGTCTCTATAGGATCATAGTTATTAGGCATTCCCATATTGCCTCCGATTTTTTTCATAAATAATCTATTTCGTTTCCGATAAACAGAGCCACTGCAATAAAGAGTGGATTCTTTTATTCTGAACACGACTGTATAATCATTTGCTGAAAAAACATCATAACTTGCTTTGGTATTATGGAGATCTTTATGTACTAATAACGCAGCACCGATCAAAAGAAATAATGCGACAATGGTTGAAACAGATTCCTTTTTCTTATGCAAGAGTAGTAATTTTATAGAATTTAATAGCAGGATCAAACAGAATAAATATCCGCACAATGCAAGAATGGTAATGTTCTGACTACATAATTCATAGTTTTGTCCAATCATCCACAGGAATATAATAAAGCTGAATAGTATAGCAATAACTACTTTTAAACACAAAACTTTTTTCAATCTAACCACCACCAATAATTTATTTCAATAGTTTAAAATATCACGATACTATTTTATCATAAATAGACATAAACCGTCAAGATTAAAGATAACGAATATAATTTGTAAGTGGTTTATGATCGTTATTTATTCTGACTATTCAGACAACCAGCGTGCTATGATACGAATAATGTTACTAAGTTCGGTTGATCCTGAGACTCTTGCAGGTTCAATCGGCGGTCGGACGGTCAATATGATAAGTGCACAAACGTCCGTAAATGCGGATATCACATTTGCTTGACACACCTTATATCATGATGTATAATAATACTGATATGTGTATGAAAACGGGCGGTCATGCTCTGAAAGCGCAAAACCTTTGCCGAAGGAAGATCACACCTGAAAAACGGATAAACACTATCCCGTAACGGGTGAAAAAGTCAGGAGGAAAAGAAAATGATACTCACGAATGAAGAACTGAAAAAAATATACTTCGGGGCATACAGCTTCGATGAAACAAATGACGGATATCTACAGGCATTTCAGTACAGCAAGGATCAGATAGCATATTTCAAGGAGGCGTTTGATTTCTGGTACGAAAGATGCACAGCATCCACCGCAAAGACTCTGGAATTTGAAACCGAGGCATCAAAAATTGCATTTGACTATAAGATCATCTGGCAGGGTTCACAAGACTCATTCGAGATCATGATAAACGGTCAGATAACCAAAATAGTTTACGTCAAGGACATCAAGGAAGAGGGCAGACTGGAATTTGACCTGCCCGAGGGTAATAATTCTGTGGTTATATATCTGCCTGCTGACGAAACTGTATTACTGCGCAGATTTGAGACTGACAAGGCTGTTATTCCTGCTGTTAAGAATGAAAAGGTGCTGTGGCTGGGCGATTCCATCACACAGGGATACGGTCCTCTGCGTTCGGGTATGACCTATGTAAGCGTGGCAAACCGTCTGCTCAACTACGACATAATAAATCAGGGCATAGGCGGTTATATCTATGACAAGAAGTCCCTCATGCGCATGGAGGGATATGAGCCCGACAAGATAATAGTTGCACTGGGTACAAATCAGTACGGCACAGAGACAATGACTGATATCGAGGAATACTATGAGACACTTACCGCCATTTACGGCACCGAGATACCGATACTCTGCATAACTCCCCTTTGGAGGGGCGACAACCTCGAGGGTGTGCCCACTCTTACAAAGTTCTGCGGCGAGGTAAAAAAGATAGCAGGAAGCTATCCGAACGTAAAGATAGTTGACGGTTTCAAAATGGTGCCTCACCTGAGCGAGTATTTCCTTGATGACCTTCACCCAAACTGCCTTGGCTGTGAGACCTACGGCAGAAATCTTGTTGAGGAGATAAGAAGACTGGGATTCTGAAAAGAATCAATACGCCGGCTGCTTTTTTACACAGTCAGAAATATTATAACATGAGCCTGCCTGATATTGATAATACATTTTTCAGAGATATGATCATAATGAAAGGAACCGATATAAAATGAAGTTTCCGAAACTTGAAGCTGCGCTGCAGCAATATATGACCGACAAAGAGACAACAGCAGCTGCGCTTGATTGGCTGGATATTTCAAAAGAGCGTGATATGGAGCTTTTTGAAAAGTTGACTTTGCAGCCGGAATTGCTTGAAAAAGCAGATAAAATAAATTTATTCGATGCGATAGAAGATGATATTCTGCCCCACAACAGTGATGAGCTCATCAAAAGATATATGCTGTTGAGCTACAAGCTGCTTGATGCTGAATCCTGTTATATGATGATCCATCTGACAAGAAACGACATATATTATATTTCAAAGATGAAAGATGATGCTTTTGCTGAGGTCTACGGTGATGAGGCTCAGGCACGTCTGTTTTCCGTGAATTACTGCAATCTTATACGGGTAAACTGCATTGAATATCTGAAAGATACCGGCATGACTCTTGAAGCGGCAGAACTTACCTCCGACAAACTGGTACATACAAAGCTCATGCTGTGTGCAAATGCGCTCAGCTTTATGACAGTACCTGAAAACGGCGAGCTCTCTGACGAAGCAAAGAGAGCAGTTTCCATTATCAGGGGTATAATGGAAAGCGATATTGCTGAGGATGATGTTTACCTGCTGACAGCACTGGCTGCGGCAACGCATTTTGACAAGGAGCTGAAAGTCCATTTTGAAAAGTATGCGGCAGAAAATGCAATGGAGATAAGCAGCACTATCGACAAGTATATAAACAAACAAGCGCCGGCAGCAGAAACTCTTTTCTCCGTAGATGGTATACTCAACGAAAAGCTACTCGATCATATCAACGGGTTTATGTTACGCGGAAGAAAGCAGATCGAAGTTGCAAGAAAGATGCAGCCCGGTTTTTTTGAAGAGCGTGAAAGGACAGGCAATATACTCAAACACATCGCCAAGCTTAGAATGGACAGAAAAAACGGTATTATCACCGTGGGCGATGACGAATTCAAAAGCATGATACGGGAAAATATAACCGAAGCACTATTGGCAAGCTTCAAAGAGCGCAGAGAAGAGATAGAAGCATTTATAGCTGATAAGCTCACTTTCAACGAGCTGTACCCACTGATAAAAAGCATAAAGCTCAAGGGCTTTATAATGGAAAGGAGCACCGACTATATCAAAGACTACGGCTGCGATGATTTCATCATGCGCTGTGTTGCTGTGATCGGAAGCTGTATAGGCAGATACGGTGACCATCTGAATGATATCACAGGATTTTCCAAGGACGGTATCCCAAGCCTGATAGACTGGTTTTATTCACATGATACTGATATGGCACAGGTGCTGGATATATGCAGCAATATATCTGAAAACTCATACTACTGCGAGTATATGATCAAAATATATGCCGATGCTTTATCTGACCGTACCGATGATATCGCAGCAGCAGATATATCAAAATGCAGTGTCCTTGCGAAGACTCTCGCACTGACCCTTTTGGGAACTAATGATGTAAAGTACCGCAAGAGCATAATGTCACTTGCAGGTGACAGCAGCAAAGCGATACGTGAACTCGTGGCTGATATAGCCGTAAAGCACCCCGAGTGGAAGGACGATATAAAAGTGCTGCTCGGTTCAAAAAAATCATCGGCAAGAGTTGCAGCACTGGATATCATCGAGAGACAGGGTGCATCGGCTTATAAAGATGAGCTCAAAAAAGCGCTTGCAGCTGAAAAGACCGACAAGCTTAAAGCACGCATAGGCAGTATGCTGGCGGTGGTCTCGGAAAGTGCAGTCGTTGAGGAGAAAGTATCCGCCGCAGATCTGGTAAAGGAAATGACCAAGGGCAAAAAGACATCAAAGCTGGACTGGCTGTTCAAGGAACCCTTTTTCACGGTCCGCAAGAAGGACGGTACAGCGGCGGATGAAAGCTATATCAAGGCGCTTATGCTCTGCTTTGCAAATTCAGTGGGCATAAAGGACCCGAATGCCGATATCATCACCGCAGAGCTTGATGAGAAAGATGTAACAAGGCTTGCAAATGAGGTGCTTACGAAGTGGCTCAGTACGCCTCCCGATGTCAAATCAGACTGGATGCAGTTCTTTGAGGAATATTCAGGGTTAGATACTTTGGGGGCGCAGGCAAAATACAAATGGGTGCTTTACTTTGCAAGTGTATACGGCGGAAAGGAAGCGCTGGAAGTGTTTGAAAGCCTTATGTCCACATGGCCGCTGTATCAGAAGGGTGCTCTTGCAAAAGAGATACCTCATGCAATTGTCCTTAACGGCAGCAGCAGTTATATAATGATGGTGGAGAAGATGTCTCGCAAGCACAGGTTCAACTCCATACGCAAAGCCTCGGCTGATGCGCTGTTATGTGCCTCAGAGAAGCTCGGCATTAGCAAGGAGGAGTTCGCTGACCGCATGATACCCGACCTTGATTTTGATAAGGATATGTGCAGGATATTCGATTACGGCAGCAGACAGTTCAAGGTGTATATCTCCCAAAAGCTTGAGCCTGAGATATACTGCGACGGCAAGAAGTTAAAGACGATGCCGAAGCCGAATACATCGGACGGCAAGCAAGCGGCAGAGGTGTACAAGGAATTCACGGCAATGAAAAAGCTGATGAAGACCGTGGTTGCCGCACAGCGGGTGCGCCTTGAAAACACCCTGCTCACCGCCAGAACGTGGACGACGGAAAACTGGAAACAGATATTTATGGAAAATCCCATAATGCACTGTTTTGCCACAGGACTTATCTGGGGGATATACAAGGATGGCAAGCTTGAAAAGAGTTTCAGATACCTGGAAGACGGCAGTCTGACAAATGTTGATGATGAGGAATTTACTTTAGCAGATGATGCGGTCATCGGGCTTGTTCACCCTGTTGAGCTGAGCAAAGACGAGCCCTACAAATGGAAGCAGCAGCTGAATGATTATGAGATAGATCAGCCCATCGTACAGCTTGACAGATGTGTATACAGACCCACGGAAGAAGAAAAGGGACAAGATTTCATAGGACGGTTCAAGGGCAATGTCGTCAAGAGCACCGAACTTGCCTCTGCCATGAACAGGATAGGCTGGAGCAAGGGACAGGTCGGCGACGGCGCAATATTCGATGATTTTACAAAAGAAGACATCTTTGACCGAAATGACGGCATCAGGGCGAGCCTGCGGCATTCGGGAATACCTGCCGAGATATACAGAGGAGAAGTGACCGATGTGACGGTGGATAAGCTGGTATTTGAAACACTTCCCAAACAGGAATATATAAAGATCGGTGATCTCAGTGACAGGTATTTCAGCGAGATAATGTATCAGCTGAGAAAAGTATTCACAGAATAAATCAGCACACGGACTTTCCTTCGGATACAGGCAGAACTGCGGGCTGTGCCCATGGGTATGCACACTCTCGTCTCGACAGGACAAGGCGGTAGGGTATCGTTCCTTGCATACCGGAATAATGACAGTTTCGGGTGATGTTGCCACAGCGGAGTTTTCGCTGCAAACGACATAAAAAATTTCCCATAGACCGACTGCAAAGCCTTCGATATTTGGGAACTGTTCTCGGGATATGGCAGAAAATATATGTCGTTTAATAACGCAGATTTTATTCGTGACGATCAAAGTAACAGCTTAGAACAATATATAATTTTTACAAATAATCAATAAGCACAAAAATCCCGACGGCGTTATGGTCACGCTGTCGGGATCGCTTTTGTGTTCGATATCTAACGGGGGTTCAGATGGGGTATCACTGACCTCTGTCCATTTTCATCTCAGCTGTCTGAGTTTGCAGCTCGAATATCCTCTTGTACTGTGGGCAAGCTGACATGAGTTCATCGTGCTTTCCATCACCGACTACCCTGCCCTTCTCCAGCACGACCAGCTTATCGCACCCCACCACCGAGCGCAGACGGTGGGCTATCATCATTACGGTCTTGCCCTTGGTAAGTTTTTCAAGGGCTGACTGTATCCTGGTCTCGGTCTCGGGGTCGAGGGAGGCTGTTGACTCATCAAGGAGAATGATAGGCGCATCTTTTAAGAAAGCTCTGGCTATGGAAAGCCTTTGTCTCTCGCCGCCCGAAAGAGTATGGCCGTTCTCGCCGATGACGGTGTTTATGCCCTCGGGCATACGATCTATAAAAGGCATACATTCAGCAAGTTCTGCCGCACGCAGTACCTCTTCCTCGGTGGCATCTTTTTTGCCGATGAGGATATTATTATAAATAGTATCGTTAAAAAGCGTGACATCCTGAAAAACGATGGAGAACAGCGAGAAAAGCTCCTCGGGCGGCACCTTGCTTATGTCCTGACCGCCTATGGTTATGGTGCCGCTGTCGATGTCACGGAAACGTGCCGCCAGTCTGCAAACCGTACTTTTACCGCTGCCCGATGCTCCCACCAGTGCGGTATAGCCGCCTTGTTTTGCAGTAAAGCTGACATTATGGATAGTCTCCTTGTCGTCATAGGAAAAGCACACGTTGTTAAAGCATATATCACAGCCCTTGTTTGAGAGCTTTTCATCACCTGTCTGTCGGGGATATTCACGTATCGTCCTTAATCTGTTTGCCGCCAGAGTTGAAGCTATCAGCGCACCCAGGCTTTCATTGGCATTGGTGAGGGGTTCGTAGATCCACACGGACATGATGAGGAATATCAGAAAGGTAAGCGGAGCTATATCGCCATTTACAAGCATACCTGCGCCTGCCATCGTGACTATCGCCATACCCACACGCATGATATTATAAGCCGCCGACACACATCCGCCTGCCAGAAATTCAAAGAGTATAAGTCCAGGGGTAAGCTTTTTTATCCTGTGGGCGACCTTATCCTGATAGCGCTCAAGGCTGTCGGAATGCTGCAGCACCTTGATGTTTTCAAGATATTCCTGCACGCCCTCGGATATTTTAAGCTTTGTATTACGGTTCTTTTCGTGGGTCTTGCCCGATACTGTTTTACTCAGTGCCATCACCCCTGCCGCCAATGGCAGACAAGCCGCAAGGCAGAGGGTCAGCTTGATATTCACAAAGGCAAGCACTATCAGCATTATCATTCCCGAAACCACGCCGCTTATGGTCTCAGCCACCTGATTTACCAGTGCGCCCTCAACAGTTACCATATCGTCCATTATTGCCGAAGTCAGGTCGCTGAGGTCGTGCTTTGAGAGAAACTCCTCGGGAAGTGACCTAAGGCTGTTGGCAAGCTCCATTCGCATATCGGCATTGGCGCTGCCTGCTTCAAGATACTTTGTTTTATACATTTTGCGATAGCACAGATACATCAGCACCAGCAGCAAAACTCCTATAATTATGAAGCTTGCCACCGATACCTTGCCCGTACCCTTTTCGTAAACACCCAGCATTTGTTTCAGGGCATACAGCATGAGCACCGCAGGCAGTACCGCTGAAAGCTCAAACAATGTGAGCCAAGCCGCAGCCTTGTACATGGCTTTTTCTCCCTTATCACTGATGCCGTACAATTTTTTCAGCATACCTCTTCACCGCCTATCTTCCAGCTTACAGCGCTGTTGTATTCATTCACCATCTGCGCATATCTGCCGCCAAGAGACATAAGTTCATCATGTGTTCCCTGCTCGGCTATCCTGCCTTTTTCGATGACGCAGATATTGTCCGCATCGGTCACGGTAGACATTCTGTGGGCTATCATTATGACAGTTTTGCCTTTGAGAAGTTTTTTCAGAGCCTTGCGTATAAGGTACTCATTTTCGCTGTCGGCAAAGGCTGTGGCTTCATCGAGGATAACGATGGGAGCATCCTTTAATATCGCTCTTGCTATGGCAAGACGCTGTATCTCGCCGCCCGAGAAATATGTTCCCTGTGAACCGTAGACTGTCTGTATACCATCGGGCAGTCTTTTGAGTATATCGCCGCACTGCGCAGCTTCGAGGGCGGCAAGTATATCTTCCTTAGATGCATCGGGGCGGTACAGCGAGATATTTTCGGCAAGGGTAGTCTTTAGCAGTGTGCTCTCCTGGAATACCACGCTTATCATATCATTCAGGACAGCTTTTGGGATATCCTTTATACTTACACCGCCAATGGTTATACTGCCCTCGGTGCAGTCATACATTCTTGCGGCAAGGGAGGCTATGGTGCTTTTTCCGCCGCCCGACATACCAACCAGCGCAGTGACCTTGCCCTCGGGGAATTTCAGGCTGATGCCGTCCACTGCATTCGGGGTGTTCTCATTATACCTGAAAAACACATTCTCAAAGCAGATATCGGAAGTCTTCGGGACTGCACTGCCGCTGTATATCATGGGCTCTTCAGCCAAAAGCTCGCCCAGCCTTTCCATGGCTTCGGAGACTATTATCGTTTCGGATGAATTGCTCATGATACGTTTTAACATAGTCACCGCCATAGGTATCAGCGAGACAAAGAACACGAAACTTACGATGACACTCCCGCTGCGGTTTTTGTCAAACAGCAATACAGCAGTCGGCAGCAGCGTGAAGAATATGGAGTTTATCGCCGTGTTGTAGGAACTGTCGGCAGTCATCATGGACATGGCGAACTTCGTTACATAATCGGTGAAGGTGACAGTTGCATCTTTGTAGCGCTTGAAGGAATCAGCTGTCTGCCCGAAGGTCTTCATTACGGGTATGCCCCTGACATATTCCACGGCGGCATTGGAGATATCGGCATTTGCCTGCTGATATTTCTTGACAAAGTCTCCGCCTGCACCTGCCATTATGGACATAAGCAAGATAAAGCCGATGATAACAGGCACTATGCTCGCCAGCGACATCGCCACACTGTACCTGAACATAAAAACAGCAAAAGCTATCGGCAGTACCACAGACTGAGTAGTATAGGGTATCTGGTGGGCTATGAGCGTTTCGGGAAGATCGGTGTTCTTCTCGATAAGCTTTCGCAGACCGCCGCTGGTGTTGGTATCAAAAAATCCCGCAGGCAGAGTGCCGATATGTTTTATCAGCTTGATCTTCAGCTTTGCCGCAGTATTGAATGCGGTTATGTGAGAAAACAGCAGCGCAAACCCGTGCAGTCCGAACGCTCCGCAGATACAGAACATCACGTTTTTGCCGCAGTTTTTGAGCAGTTCATTATCAAGACCGCTCATATCGGTCAGATGGGATACGATCTCATCAGCCGCTTTATAGATATAGGTATAGGCATAAATATTCACCACAGCGGACAAAGCTGCGAAGATAACGCTTATCACAAGTGTTATCTTATATGCGCCCATGGTCTTAAAAAGCAAGCCGAGATCGGTCTTCTTTTTCTTCATTTTACCACCTCTCTAGTTAGATTAAACTAACTTAAATATAGATTGAAACAACGTTTCAATCTATATTATACAACTGCCGACCGCAAAAATCAATGACTATATTGTTAATAATTTGGCAGAAGGGCTGTGAAGATCCGTCCTTAAAATGCAGAGATATTTTTTTGATCGTGGCATAAGTATCAAAAAGCACATCAGACATCTAACGCAGATCTCCTTATTGACAACCTCTTGCAAAAGTGGTAAAATAGCCCTATGAAAGATTATATATATAAATACATATACCCCAGAGATCTCAGGCTCGTCATCGTTATATCCGTGGTGATGGCAGTGCTGTGGGTGATATTCGACCACAAGATAAAACGCAAATACTGGAAGATCATAAATTTTGTACTGCTGATAGTTTCGGTGCTGGTGATACTGGAGCTCACCGTTTTTTCGAGAGCACACGGACAAAGCACGTTCTACCCGATACCGTTCTACAGCTTTCGGGCAGCAAAGCAGTTTCCCGAGTTTTACAGGCTCAATATCATGAACGGCTTTCTGTTCGTACCGTTCGGGCTTTCGCTGCCCGTGGTCATCCCCGATAAAGTAAAATACAAAGCAGGGGCGGCGGTGATCTGCGGATTGCTGTTTTCGGTAACTATCGAGCTGGTTCAGCTGCATTTCGGTCTGGGCAGATGCGAAACAGACGATGTCATCATGAATACCTTAGGCACGGCCCTTGGCGCATCAGCAGAATATATTTCCGCAAAACTTAAAAGATCATAGTTCTATGATGCGCTTAAAATATATTTTCAAGGAGGATCAAAAAATGAAACACACGAGAACTGCGGCAGCTGCCGTAGCGCTGGTCATGGCAATGAGCAACGTACCTTTCACGGTAAATGTATCTGCCGAGGAGACAGCGCCAAAGAAAACCGTCGAGGAAATGGTAAATGAGGTCACCTCGAACAACCCGAAATATGATGTAAAGATAGCAAAGCTCAACATCAAGGGTGATACGGTCGAGTTAAGAAACGAAGAGGACGGCACACTGCTGGTAGGCAAAAAGATCGGGTATTACGATACCTTCGTCAAATACAATGACGACGATACCACTTCAGCGGAAACTATCTTTCTGCCTTCAGCAATAAAGTATATGGCAGTAGATGTGAACGGAAAAGCTCTGCTGGATGATTATTATATTCCGATAGGCGCAGGTTGGGACGGTGAAGACCCTATAATGGATCCCCCCCGATTCGGCGATAACGGACTTGTACTCACCAACGGAAACCTTGCCTACTATAATATCATGACATGGCCTGCCAAATGGTACGATTTTATTGACGAGAAAAACGATACTTTCGATCAAAAAGGCTGGGATGGATTCAGAGAAAAAAACGGCAATAAAACAGATCAGTTTGCACTGACACCTGTGTTCAGTGATATGGACGGAAAAATTCTTTTTGATGATAATTATCTCGGTGCATACTGGATGTGCAACGGCATAGGTCCTGTAAGCAAAAATCCTACCATAAAGATACCTGAGAACAAGATACTGCCTGCTGACTATTTTGATTTCATGAATTACGACAAAAGCTATTGGGATCCCGAGACCGAGGAATGGGTAACCAGCATAGATGAGGACAAGCTTAATAAGTATGATGATTTCTGCAATAAGAATCAGTGCTACCTAATAAATGACAAGGGCGAGGTAGTGCTGGAACTGCCAAAGGCATTTTCGGTATTGCTTAACGGCAACGAACCTGCTGCATATTTCACCAGCTTTTATCAGAGCGATCTTATACCGTTTTTCAGCACGGTAAAGATGGGCAAGACCATTTTTGATAACCCACTGGAAAAGTTCGACGACCATACTTCCATGGAAGAGTATATAAGCCTTGACGGTCAGCATGATGATGTATTCTATGGTGACGGTGTCGGCTATACACAGGGCTGCGGATACATGGATAAAGAAGGCAATGTGGTCATATCTCAGGATTTCAGTCAGGCAGGTATGTTCCTTGGGGACTATGCATTTGCCAAGAAATATATTGAAGGCAAAGGCTTTAAATGGGGCTACATCAACAAAAAGGGCGAGACCGTGATACCATTTGAATACGATCATGTATGGACACCCAATGATAATACATTTGTATGCGCAAAATACCAAGATGTAAAAAACGAAGAAGGTATCGTTACAGGCCAAACTCTCAAATATGGCATGGTAAATGAGAAAAACGAAGTCATAATACCATTCGAGTATGAAAATGCCATGTGGGCATTGCAGGGTCTTATGCCTGCTAAGAAAGACGGCAAGTGGGGCTTGGTCGATACTGACAACAAGGCAGTTATACCATTTGTATTCGATGAATTCAGCGGCTACACAGGCAGAAAGTTCGGCGGCACTGCATACGGCATTGTTGACGGTGAGATCTACATGATGAATTTCGTAAACAAGACCATAGGTGATGCCAACGGCGACGGAGAGATAAACGTATCCGATATAGCCGTTACAGCTGCCCACATCAAGGGACTAAAACCTTTGAACGAGGAACAGCAGACTGCTGCCGATGTGAATGATGACGGTGATATAAACGTCAGTGACATCGCAGTTCTCGCAGCGCACATTAAAGGCATAAAGGCTATCGGTAAATAACAAGGTATATTTATGAAGAAATCATATATGATTTTTTTAGCAATATGCTTGACATTTGTCGTGTCGGGATGTGCCGATGATACAAGAACAGAGCTGACTGAACCATTTCTCAGCAAAATATCAAGCACCCGCATCGAAATAAACGATGCGGGTGCTTTTATAATATTATCTAAGCCAGCTTGACCACGAGGGTCACGCAAAAGCAGTCATCACGTATCTCAGCATAGACTTCGCCGCCCATGAGCGACATCAGGCGCTTGCAAATAAACAGCCCCAAGCCGTTTCCCTGCACCTTATCCGCATTATTGCCACGGTGAAAGCTGCTGAATATCCTGGGGAGCTCCTTCGATTCCAGAGTACAGCCCGTATTTGTTACTGTGATGAGCTCACAGCCGTCCATTCTGTCAAAGCCTATCTCAATGCGCCTGCCATCGCCGTATTTTATCGCATTCTCGATCAGGTTTTGCATACATTCAGCCAGGCGGTCGGCATCGCAGGAAAGGATACAGTCTTCGTATTTGTGTATTAAAAATTCCGTTCCCGACAGACCGAGCTGCGGCGCATATCTTGCACTTATTTTTGAGATGATACGACTCAGGAATTCCTCGCCCTGTGTTACCTCAAAACTCATGAAATCCTCGCTTGCGGCTTTGGTGATCTCGCTGACAAACTGCTCGATCTCGTCTGCACGGACATTTATGCTCTCTGCGGCAGCACGGCGTTTATCCTCATCACTGTATATTCCCTTTGCAAGGGCTTTCGCATTGAGCTTTATCGCAGAAAGGGGCGTTTTGATGTCGTGGGACAGCGACAAAAGCAGCAGTTTCTTATCACGCTGCATGGAAAGTTCCTTTTGCCTGTCATCCTCGATCTTCTCACGCAGAAGATTTACACCCCAGGTGAATTTTCCGAAAAGGCGGCTTTTCTGCTCGGGTATCGGCACAGCAAGATTGCCCTTTGCCAGCTCCTGCGGAACTTCATTGAGTCTGCCGAAGGGCTTTATAACATTCTGCCGGATATAGAATAACACACCGCACAGCAGTAAAAACAGAACGCCTAAAATACAATTCGCAGTTATGATCGTACTGCTTTGATCTGCGAGAACATATTCCACACGGTACAAATTTCCGTTTGCTTCTATGATGACATAGTGCTCATCGCTTTTATAGAGCTCCTCCCCTGCATAAACGCCTGTTATATGGGGATATTTTGTGAGGTCATAGCTGCCTGTTTCCGTTATCTCGTCTGCAAGACGTTTAGCTTCGACACGGTACTGACCATCAGTATATCTCAGCCCTTTTAACATCACGATATTCAGTACTGCCGCAAGCACCAGGAACAGAGCAAGCACAGCGATACACAGCTTTCCGAACGCCCTCATACGAACTTATACCCCACGCCCCAGACGGTCAGCAGCCGCTTGGCGTTTTTCGGGTCGTCGCCCAGTTTCTGCCGCAGGCGGTTGATATGTACATGGAGCGTTTGCAGTTCCGAATTGCTGTCGCTGCCCCACACCGTATTGAACAGGTATTCCTTTTTCAGAGCCTTGCCCTGATTTTCTATCAGCAGTGCCAGCAGATCGAATTCCTTTGCAGCAAGCTCTACCCTATTGCCGTCTATCTCAGCTGTTCTGTCTGCCAAATTCAGTGTGACACCGCTGGCGGAGAGCATATTGCGCTGATACCTGCGCTTGAATATCCCCTTGATCTTAGCGATCAGGATATCTATATCATAGGGCTTTTCGATGTAGTCATCAGCCCCTAAATCCAAGCCGTTGAGCTTATCCTCCTTATCAGTGCGTGCACTGACTATCAGTATGGGCGTATCGGCATTCTCACGCAGTTTCGAGCATACCGCAAAACCATTCATATCGGGCAGATTGATGTCGAGCACCACGAGCCTTGCGCCGTAGCGCTCAAAAAGCTGTACGGCACGTTCACCGCTTTCCACTGCGGAAACGGTATAATCCTCTGCACGCAGAAAATCTGTCAGCAATGCGCTTAGTTCCTTATCATCCTCAACTATCAGAATATCGGTCATAATATCACCACCTACAACTATTGTACCATACAGCCGACAATATTGCAAGTATCACCAGCCCATCTCCATCAGCCAGTTATTAAGCTCCCGTTCACGGTCACGAAGCTCTTTATCGCCGCCGTCGAAATGTCCCATTTCCTTTTCTCCCATGATACCGCCGTCCACGATGTAAAGGACACGGCTGCACTTGGCGGCTACCTTGGGATCGTGGGTCACGCACATTATGGTCGTGCCGTCACGGTTAAGGGAGATAAGCTCGTTCATGACCTCATCCGAGCTTGAACGGTTCAGCGCACCTGTGGGTTCATCGGCAAATATCATCTTAGGTGAATTTATCATACTGCGGCAGATACACGCCCTCTGGAGCTGACCGCCCGAGACCTCATTGATATCATTATCGCCCACATCGTCAATGCCGAGTCTGCGCATGAGCTGTCTGCCACGCTCCTCGGTCGCCTTGCGGCTGTCGGTGTTCTTCTTCGACTTCACCGCAGGGAGAATGATGTTATCCAATACGGAAAGATTTTTCATCATATACATCTGCTGGAAGATAAAGCCCATTTCATCGAGCCTTAGCTGTGCAAGCTGCTTATCATTAAGCTTTGAAGTATCCCTGCCGCCCCAGATGACCTCACCTGCTGTCACTCTGTCCATTCCCGAAACGCAGTACAGCAATGTGGATTTACCCGAACCCGAAGGTCCCATGATCGCAACCATCTCGCCCTCCCTGATCTCAAGGTCTATATTTTTCAGTACGTTGTTCTGGCGCTTGTTGACTATATAAGTCTTGCAAAGTCCCTTTGTCTGTAAAACGGTATTCATGTTATATCCTCCTTATTCTATCGAAGCCGTATCGCTCGCCTTGATGGTCTTGGTATAAAGTGCGGTCAGAAATGTACCGATGACAGTGACAGCTATCAGTATAGCAGGGCAAATTGCAAATATCTCCACCGAATCGAAGGCTATTTCTGTCCCTGTAACACTGCCTATCTGAGCGAAAACAAATGTGATGAGCCACTTGCTCATGGGAAGTACGATCACAGATGCCAGAACGGACGCAACGACCGCTGCCAGTGTAAAACGAAGTGTATGCTGTCCGATAACAGAGCCGTTTTGGAAACCCACCGCTTTCATCAGTGCTATCTCGCTCTTTTCCTTTGAGATGAAGCTGCGCTCCATAAGTATCACGATCAATGCAGATACTATCACGGTCATGAGCATCATCATCTGCTTGACGCTGTTCAGAGTGCCGGACATTTCGGTAAAGGTTTCCACCATCTTAGCGTTCGTGTAAATTTTTTCGCCGCCTGTTACTTCTTTCAGTTTTTCAATATTTCTCTCGATTTGCTTTTTATCAGGCGTTCCGTCGAACTCTATCTGAACACCCATGAAATTATTTATCTTCTCAAGATTCAGTTCTGCATCTTCACAAAGCCTTGCAGCCATACCATTATTGATAAAAGTCGAAAATGTTCCTGTGATGATGAACTCCTTTTCAGTGCCGCCCGTATTGACCTTGATAGTATCACCGATCTCTGTCTCCAGCTTTTCCATAGCAGCAGATGTCAAGGCGACTTCATCGGGTTTCATCGGAGCAGTGCCCTCATCATAAACAAATCCGTCTGCCGGTGCATTTCTTGTGACAAGGTAAGAGATACCTGCGTTGTTATCGTTATGGGTAGTTGTATAGATACTGCTCATTGTTACGGTGCATTTTCCGGGCATACCATTCTCATCAAGCAGCTTTTCCATTTCTTTCACAAGAGACTTCCAACCGTCATTGGTTTTCATAGATCCTTCCATAGCTTGTTTGATAGAGTCATTGTTGATCTCATTGTCAAGGATAGACGCATCTGTTTCAACAGGAATACCAAACAGGAAGATCGGTTTGTCGCTGGACAGTGTATTTGCCATGTTGGACATGATCGTCATCATAAGTACGCACAGCGTGAACACCACTGTAATAATCGCAAACTGCTTGGGCGCACTGAGAACATCATTCAGCGCCATAAATCCCGTTGAGGGGAGCTTTGAGCGTCCAAGATGCATAATGCTCTTTTTTCCGAAGCGTTCGCCTGTCTGACCGCTGCGTACTGCATCAATGGGGGACATTTTGTTGATCCCTCTTGTACAGCCGTAGCTGAATAACAGTATCAGTGCTATAACTGCAATAGAACCCGCAACGCCGATCATGGTATTACTTCCGCTGAATACGATACTTCTTGATACCGATTTCAGAAGATAGCTGCTGAGCGGCACCGAGCCTGCATATCCGATCACCGAACCGATCAAAGCGATCGCTGCATATTTTGTGATGTAAATACTGCGAATACCGCTGTTCTGAATACCAACAGCTTTCATGACTCCAATCTCACGAAATTCTTCTGAGATCGTAAAGCCGATGGCAAAACGAAGTGTTACAAATGCTGCTAACACAAGCAGTACGCAAACTGCCAGCAGGATATAGGCAGTGATCATATCATACATAAAATAGCTTGAAAAGTGATCCTTTGTGTAAACTGAAATGCCTTCTGTATCTCCTGCCGCCTTTGTAACGGCATCAATGTCATTGGTTTTTACATATAAGGTCTTTTCCCTCATGAAAGCGGAACCTTCCAATGAACTGCTCATTTTGTCCCACTCAGTGCTGTTCAATATAACATAAGGAGATGAAGAATTAGTCGTATCCTGAACTGCTGTTTTGAATATGCCTTCAAAGCAGAGGGAAAAGGTCTCCTCTTCGATGGTGACAGTCAGAATATCACCCTTTTCAAATGAAACACCTTGCAGGAAGTTTTTAGTGCAGTAGAAACTGCCGGCAGGAACGCTTGTGATCTCCTGATCTTCAGCATCAAAATATTTACAGCCAAATTCCTTGTCAGAGATAAATCCTGTTCCGTTGATAAGATCTTTGTGTTTTTCTCCGTTCAATTTGAAATGATCCGGCGACAGGTAGAAACTCTCCTCGACCTTCACACTTTCCACTTCAGGGAGAGCGATGAGTTTCTTATCCAGATCCTGATCGATAGGCATAGTTATCATGACATCGGGTGCATCCGATATTTTTATAAAGTGTTCTATACCGCCCGTCACTGCAACGATATTGTTAAGACTTGCCGCTGCAAGCATCGAGCACAGTATCACGAACAGCAGCAAAATGATATTCATGGTTTTCTTACGTTTCAGGTCTTTTTTCAATATTCTCCAAAACATAGCGCATACCTCCGTAAAGTGTATAGGTTTTCTCTATGCTTTGATTATACTACAGAAATTCTTAAGAAGTCTTTAACTTTAAAACCTCTTCAAAAAGGAGCATTTTCTTTTGACATTCCATAAGCGGTGTGATATAATGGATATCGGTAAAATATCAACGATCGCCAAGAAAGTGAAGGTGACTTTATGTATTATTTTCTGATATGCTTTTATATTTTGGACTACTGTTTCTTTTCAAATCGTGAAATGCTGATGCAAAATGATGATCTGGGGCTTTTGCTTGGTACCATGGATCCTAATATGCTTACCGATGGAACCCCTGTTGATCCGGCAGTATTAGATGATTGGAATTCAATTTTCAAACAAGCTCCGTCCTCCGATCAGGAGTTTATTGAAGTTATAGATGATTTTCTTGGATACTATGAGAAAAATGAAGGATTTGATTTTCCTTTTGCAAGAAAAATCTTAAAACAAAAAGAGACACTAAACTATGTTAAAACGGCAAAAGAGAAAGCTTTTGAGACCTGCAGGAAATACAATTATTGAGCAGGATAGCATTAAAGATCACCTTCGGAATACCTTTTAAAATACAAAGGAGCTGCTGCAAATCGCAACAGCTCCTTTGGTTTATGGAAGTTAAGTATAATGAAAATGATACTCATGTCATCAGCTTTCAGATAGTACCTACTCTGGTACACAAAGTCCGCATATCGCCACGCAGCTCGCATTGTCCGCTGTTTGCAGGGATAAACAGACTATCGCCCTTTTGGCAGGTCATTTCTTCATCGCCGCAGATAACACTGCCGCTGCCATCTACCACTAAGATAGATGTGAACGACTCATCATCACAGCAGATGGTGCTCGGTGCATCCGCAATATCTACGGTAAAATATGCGCTGCGTGCCAGGTGTCCGCCGAAATTATAGTCCGTGCGTGGAGGGGTCAGCTTTGTGACCTCCAATGCCTGCTCGATATGCAGCTGACGTGGCGCACCGTCAGCACCTATGCGTCCATGATCGTAAACACGGTAGGTGACATTAGAGCTTTGCTGTATCTCAGCGACCACGATATTCTTGCAGATAGCGTGTATCGTTCCCGCAGGAATGTAAAACAGATCGCCCTTATGTACAGGCACGGCATTCAGCACCTCTGTGAGAGTATCGTTCTCGATATGCCGACGGAATTCTTCCTTTGAAAGCTCTCTTTTAAAGCCGTAGTAAAGATATGCTCCGGGCTCTGCATCGAGCACATACCACATCTCGGTCTTGCCGTACTGGTGTTCGTTTTCCAGAGCATCTATATTGTTCGGATGTACCTGAACAGACAGATCGTCCTTTGCGTCGATAAGCTTGATAAGTATGGGAAATTCCCGAAAGACCTGACAATTGCTGCCAAGCACTCGGCTGCCCATCGCACTGATATATTCACGCAGGGTGCGCCCTTTGAATGTACCGTTTACAATACGTGAAGGTCCATCGGGATGACACGAAAGTTCCCAGGTCTCTGCAAGCTTTTCACCGTCGTAAACCTTATTATACTCTGTCTTCAGCCTGCTGCCGCCCCAGATGTAGCTTTTATATGCAGGCATTAGTTTCAATATTGACATTGATATGTTTTCCCCTCTATCGG
Organism: uncultured Ruminococcus sp.; assembly: GCA_902788785.1. Classification (GTDB taxonomy): domain Bacteria; phylum Bacillota; class Clostridia; order Oscillospirales; family Ruminococcaceae; genus Hominimerdicola. The sequence goes on along the minus strand of CADALT010000004.1, from coordinate 84,463 downwards.
TGTGAATGGCATCACAGCCGTTATACTATTATGAATTCTTCTCCTGTGCGGAATGATATAGCAGGCAGTCCGACAGCATTGTACAGGTTAGCCGTGCCGTAATTTGTCCAGGCATAGCGCACGCCCTCGGGCGCAGGTACTTCATCTGCCCAAAGCACAACGGTATCAAGACAAAGCTTGCCTTTTGCCTTATGATAAATGCCGTCCTTCCCTGCCAGCTCAAAGCCTTCCAGACAATCGCCCTTTATACGCAGTGAACCTGCTGTATGCGCAAAGCGCACCTCAACGCATTTGTCATTTCGGCGAATACTCTGCACTCTTGGGGCATCTGCTGCGACAAGTTCACCGTAGACTTTATTTCTCGCAAGCAGTGCAAGACGAGTACCCACGGTCCTTTTATCCAGCGGGTGGATATTATCGAACTCGCCGTGGTCGGTAAGCACCGCCATGGCTGTATTGCGGACAGTCCTGCTGACTTTCCACTGTTTCTCACGTATCTCTGCCCAGTTTTTATTATCATCGTTATTGGCATATTCCTCTGCCGAACAATACATGGGCAGCTGAACAAACAAAAACGGCAGATCTAAATCGCACCAATCCGTCCGCCACTGTTCGATAAGGCTTGACATCATCTCATCATAGGTCGAATAACGTGCGGTATCCTCTTCACCCTGATAGTAGATAAAGCCTCGCAGCGCATAGGGCGAAACTCTTTTAAGCATAGTTTCGTAAATTCCGCTCGGACGGTAGGGTGACTGATCTCCTGCGGGCTGAGGCCACGGACAGATACCGCAGAGCTTGTTGAGTTCAGCCCAGGTTATATGAGGGTCCTGCTTGCGCATATGCTCGACACGGCTGTTCCACGCCTGCCAGAGTTTATCGTATTCTTTCATCTCCCGATAATACTGCTCAGCTGTTTTATCGCCCACCAGCGCAGCATAGCTGTCAAGATATTCCCTGCCTGCCGAGGTTTTTTCCAGCTTTTCACGGCTTATCCAGGTGCTGACGGAGCTGCCGCCCCAATAACAGTCGATGATGCCCACGGGAACATTTTGGCTCTCTGAGATCTGCACTGCAAAGAACCATGCAACAGCGCTTATCTCGCCGCTTGTCTGCGGAGTACATATCTGCCAGCTGCTCTCGGATTCAAGCTTTGTAAGCTCCTCACCCAAAACTGCACAGCGTGGTACATTATAAAAACGAACATTCTTGTCACAGCTGTTCGCAATTTCCTTTTTACCGTCCTTGCAGTCTTTAAGTGCCATTTCCATATTGCTCTGACCGCCAGCAAGCCAGACCTCGCCCACAAGAACATCTTCACAGGTCAGCGTGTCCTCATTGCAGCTAATGGTAAGCGTTAAAGGTCCGCCTGCTTCTCTGGGCGGCAGGAAGGTTTTCCAGTTTCCGTTTTCGTCAGCGAATGTTTCTCTTACATCATCACCCAGCGAAACTTTGACTCTCTGCCCTGCCTGTGCTGTGCCCCATACGGGGATAGGTTTTCTGCGCTGAAGCACCATATGGTCGGTGAAGACAGCTGCTTTTGTTAACATATCGGTTTCCTCCATTTTTCAGATATTACACCCTTGATGCGTCGGGATCTCGTTTTATCAATTCAAGACACATTCGTCCGTTATGATAGGGACATTTCCAAGGATCGACGAACGGTCTGTTCGGGTCGGGTCTGCCGTTTGCATCAACGCCCCAGTACCATTCGCTGCCCGATCGCTTATCTGTCATAACATTTTGGATAAACTGAAAAATGTCCTGTGCAGCTTTGAGATATTTTATCTCATCGGGGTGCTTCTGCCACTGATTTACAAATCCCAGAACAGCTTCCGCCTGCACCCACCAGATCCTTGTGGTATCTACTTTTCCCTTTTCGCACTCATTTACAAGGGAATGATCCTGATAAGCCGTTTCAAAAATATTTTGCGCCAGCTGACTGTTGATCTCTGATATACTTTCGGAAAGTTCCCTATCACCCAGCAGACCGCAGCCCCAGTCGATGAGCCAGCTCGATTCGATATCGTGCCCGTAGCTGTGCAGGTCGATCAGGCTGTTATAGTCTGCATCAAAGAAGACTTCCTGTCGGTGCAGCTTCGGGTCATAGACCTTGTACCGATAGATATCAAGTATCTCACGCATGGCATTGCCGACTTCATCAAGGTGAGATACTCTATAAAGTTCCGAGCAGCCTTCAAAAACGTGCAGCAGCGTATTCATCGTGCGGTATGCCATCACACCGTTCTCGGATAATTTCTCATTGCTCGCAGGTCTAAACTGTCTATCAAATGCTTCGAGATAACCGTTTTCGTCTTTACAGCGTTCTTCTATCAGCCGAAATAACTCACAAGCCGTATCCAGCGCAGTACGCTCACCCGATGCTTCATAATAGGCAGCGAGCGCATATACCGCAAACGCCTGTGCATAGGTGTGCTTACTGTCATCAAGAGGTTCACCCTTATAGTCAACACTCCAGTAAACGCCGCCATGTTCTTTATCGATACAGTGTGTTTGCAGGAATTTGTAAGCGTGTTCTGCATATTCAAGGCAATCCGCCCTGTTCAAGTCCTTTGCACATCGTGAGAAAAACCACAGTATACGGCTATTGAGTATACAGCCTTTTTCAGCCTTGGGGTCGATCGCCAGATCATATCCCACATAGCCGTAGTAGCCGCCATAAACATCATCCCTCAAATTTTTCCAGAATGGGATGATCTGATCGGCAAGCATTTTGCCTGCTTCCTGTTTCAGCATAAAATGACCTACTTTCAAGAAAAATTACTATCAGAGCCTTTTTAGGAACTCTTCGCTGAAATATTCGGTATCCTCTTCACCGAGCTCGTCCTTCGCCTTTTTATAGGAAGTTATCCCGATGAAAGCGACGCTCTCGGTACCGAGCAGCATTATCTCCCCTGCTATCAGGAATATGCCCAGCATTGCAGGACGAAGAAAATACAGCACCAGCAGCATGATGACCCACACGCTTATCATATACTGCACCTTATAAAACATAGCGATTATCACTTCTGTTATCTCAGGCATTTTCTTATGAAAAACGTGATAAGTTATCAGATAGACAACAAGCGTCATCATAAATGCGATGGACGGTATCAGCAGATAGAGCAAAAAATGCGAACCTATCTTATTTGAAGCGTATATGCCTAAAGCCTGCATAATCATGATAAGCTGTATGGGAAAATATCTCAGCATCAAAAGCTGCTTTTTAAGCTGACCGAAAAATCTTTTTGTGATACTGTCATACACATCAAAGCGCCTGTATATCACATCTTTCCCGATCAGAAATGCAGAGGTCAGTGCAGGCAGCAGCAATATACCCAGCGACAGATATATTACAGCAAAACATTCAATGCTCAATACGGATATTAGATATATCGCTGATGTGATGGTATTAAGATCGAAGATTTTTTTCATTTGACTGACCTCTTTTCGTTACTGAAAAACTTACATTTTTACCGAACCTGCAAGACCGTTGTAGATGTACTTTTGCAGGAAAATAAACACTATCATGATTGGTATTATACCGATAATGATAGCCGCCGCAACTATCTCAAACGGAGTGGACATCGAACCGAAGAACTTATAAAGTGCAACGGTAAATGTCTGGACATCACGATTAAGATAGAGATTCGGGATATAAAAATCGTTATACAGACCGATGCCGTTTATTATTATCATAGTGGTACACGCAGGCTTCATCAGCGGGAAGATTATCTTTATAAATGTATAGAAATGAGTTGCGCCGTCAATATAAGCAGCCTCATCTATCTCATGGGAGATATTGTCGAGCTGGTTTAGCATTATGTATATTCCCACAATGCCTACACCCGAATAGAGTATTATAACGCTCCACATGGTATTTACAAGTCCCACTGAATACATCATCCTGAAAACGAGGTTTTGCGTGGCAACTACAGGTATGAACATAGTCAGGGTGAACATGATCTTCACTGCGTTTTTGAACTTAAAGTCAAAACGATGCAGGACATATGCGACCATCGCTGTCAGTGTCACCTGTACCGCAAGCGAGATAACAAGTATTATCGCTGTGTAGAAAAACGCTTTGCCCAGCTCGCCTACTCTGAGCGCATAGGAAAAGTTATACATATTCGTAAAGCTTTTGGGCGGTTCAAGTACACTGGTCGATGAATACTCCGCACCCGTCTTGAATGCCATGAATATCAGCGGCACAAGCGGAACTATCACGAATATGCTCGCTGCGATAAGTATCACATATCTTATGACCTTGTATAGCTTAGTTTCATTCATGCCGGCTTACTCCTCCTTCAAAAACAACTTCTGTATGCCCACAACTATCAGTACGATAACGAATACCATTACCGAAAGCGCAGCCGCAAAGCCCACTCTGTTAGTGGACATACTCTGCTGTATCATAATAACAGGTGTGCCTGTTCCGTTGGAACCGTTCATCATGATATAGGGTATCTCGAAAACCTGTATCGAGCCTGAAATGCTTAGCAGGATATTGATAAAGAGTACCTTTTTGATAAAGGGTATCGACAGATACCTTATCTCCTGCCATTTATTGCAGCCGTCAAGAGTAGCGGCTTCATAGAGTTCCTGCGGTATAGCCTGCAATGCACCGAAGAACATGATGAAGTTCATGCCGTAATATCTCCAGATACTTATGGACGCAATCGCAGGATTTACAAGCCTGAGGTCTTGCAGCCACTGATGCTTCAGCCCATCGAGGTGCAGCCATTCGAGTATGACATTTAGGCTGCCTGTATTATTGAAGAAAATAATAAATATGGTCGAGATAATTACACCGTTCAGAAGATACGGGATAATGAATATCCCTTTGAAAATGTTGATGCCCCTGAACTTGCCGTTTATGACAACAGCCAGGATAAAAGCAAAGATAAGCTGGGGTATGGCAACTAAAAAATACCAGCCGCAGTTTTTGAACATTTTTATATATTCCGTGTTGGTAAACATTCTCTGATAGTTTCTCAGACCCACAAACTTCATTTCACCAAAGCCTTTCCAATCGGTAAAGCTCACAATAAAATTACCGATGATAGGCACATATGAAAAGATTATCAGGTGGATAAGAGGAATTATCAGAAAACCGTAGATAAGCAGTGTTCTGCTTTTGTTTTTCATCAGCAGCGTTCTGCCTTTATTTTTCATAAGATCCACTCCATTTTATTTCTAAGGACGATGGGGGCGATATGCGATATACCGCCCTCAAAATCTTTTAACAGATCATTCCCAGCTGTATCCGAGGAATTCTCTTGCTTCTTTATAAGCTTTGTTCTGCTTTTCTACCTGAGCATCATAAGCCGACCAGTCGGGTTCTTTAGTCACGTCGATAACATCGAACAGGTTGCCGACATACTTTACATCTTCAAGCAAAGCAGCCTCGGTAAGCACTTCTTCATTATGTATGGAATTATCATCGGTAGCATAGGTATACAGCACCTTGCAGCTGCCTGCTTCAACAGCATCGTCAATGATCTTATAAAGCTCGGGCACTACAGGCTCTACACCCTTTTTCATAGCAATATATCCGCTGTCAGCAAGATACTGTGCGTCCTCGGAGATATACTCGATGAACAGTCTTGCAGCTTCTTTATCATCAGAGCCCTTAGCGATGGCATAGGGGTCTGCCGCAGATGCCATTACATACCGACCTTTGCCGAAATCGGGTGCAGGTGCAAACTTGATCGATGCAGGATCGCCGCCTTCGGGAACACGTCCCTGTATCTGAGGAACGACCCATGCGCCGAAGAGCATCATACCTGCATTGCCATTGGCAACCGAGTCCATAGCCACACCAAAATCGGTATAGATCTCAGACTCGAAAAATCCACGGGACTTCCATTCGGTATACATCTTTATGGTCTTGCCCATGGGGTCGCTCTCGCTGAACGGAGTATCGCTCTTTAACATCGAGGGATAAGCATCGTTAGAGCCTGCAACGTAGTTAGCAAAGTCCATGATGGTCATCAGCGGCCAGTTCTCTATCCTGTGCATCGCAATAGGGTCGATGTTATCAGCCCTGAGTTTTTCGCAAAGCTCCTCAAATTCAGCCTGAGTAGCAGGTATCGAATCATAGCCGACTTTCTTGATAGTCTCCTCGTTATAGACTACGGCATTGTTGTAGGTTTTTGCAGGCATCATTGCATAAATGTACTTGCCGTCGTTAAACATAGTATCAGCATAATCGCCGTAGAACTCTCTGCCCTCTTCTACCGTGCAGTAGGGCTCGGCATACTGCTGCCATTCCTCAATGCTCCAGTTGGGAGATGTGAAAATATCTATCGAAGGATCGGCAGTTTGCAGCAAGGGTCTGATATCATCCTCTGTTGAATTTACACGAAGATCAACGTGGATATCATACTCCTTCTCAAACTTTTCGGCAAGGTGCTTGAGATATGCATAGGATTCATCTCTGTAGGTGTTTCCGTCTGCGTCCTTCTTCTCCTCACCGAGAACTCTGTTGCCGCCATGGGTGTAGAGAGTAATGGTCTTACCTTTAAGCGAAGCTGCATCGATATCGTCTTTGCTCTGCATTACAGTATCTTTGTTCGCTTCCTTTTTGTCGTTAGCCGTGCCTCCGTTGTTATCGGTGCTGCCCGTATCACCGCAGGAAGCAAGTGTGCCTGCTGCCATTACGATACTGATAACAAGTGCGGAAAGTTTTGTAAGCTTTTTCGTGTTCATATAAACACCCTCCTTAAATTTAATTGGTTTTTGAGTTATTTTTCTCAGTTCTCTGGTTTATTTTATGGTTTAATTATACACACAGTTCGTGTAATAATCAAGAGCTTTCATTCTTTTGTAACTTTTTTCTTTTATTTTGACTAATTAGATAGTTAAAATATTAGTTGGCTTGCACAATAATTTACCCAAACCAGTAATTATTTTTCTTCAATCAATCAGTTAAATTTAAGTCAAAAGCCTTAGAAAGTGCGTAAATACGTCGTTTTTCGATGTAACAGTATGATATGATGATTTTGCCGAGTGCTATTCAATAAAAGAGTATAGCCGAATAGGTCTCAGTATTTTCTATAATATATAGCGGCTAATTTTAATCTGTTCCGCTTGGTGATTAGATGAATTCTAACACATCTTCTTATTTTTTTCTTTACGGAATATCCACATATTTAATATTTTATAAATTTTCTTTAAAGAGTATTGACAAGTTAATCGCAGATGAGTTAAAATTAGTAATAAAAAGCATTTACAAAAAGGAGGATACCATGGGCAAATCAGTTACATTATCGGATATCGCAAAAGCCTGCAATACCAGCAACGTCACGGTCTCAAAAGCACTGACCGATAAAAAGGGAGTAAGTGATGAGCTGCGTATCAAGATCAAACAGATAGCTAAACAGATGGGGTACGAGCCTCCGAAAACCACAACTTCAAAGAATTCCCGCATGATAGGCGTTATTATCCCCAAAAAATTCATGAACCCCAACGGTTCATTTTACTGGTCACTGTATAACCATCTGGTGGATTATTTTAAGCAGGAAGACTACTTCTGCATAATGGAGACTATTTTACAGGACGATGAGGACAACCTCGTTATGCCAAAGCTCATCACCGACAGCTCCATATCTATGCTCATCTCCCTGGGACAGTTAAGCGAAGACTACGTAAGGGAGCTTAAAAACAACGTATCTTCAATGATACTGCTCGATTACTATATCCCCGGACTCGATATAGATTCCATAAATACCAACGGATACGGCGGAGGATATGACATAACAAGGTATCTTATCGAACTGGGTCATAAAAAGATCGGCTTTATAGGAAATGTGAAAGCGACTTCGAGCATTTTTGACAGGTATATGGGTTACAGAAAAGCCATGTATGAATACGACCTTGAAGTCGAGAGCAAGTGGACGCTTGATGACCGTGACCAGAATGGTCCGATAGATATCGCTTTCCCTGACGAAATGCCCACAGCATTTGTCTGCAACTGCGATGATACGGCTTATATCACGATACGCCAGCTGGAAAAACTGGGACTTACCGTACCCGATGACATCTCGCTGGTCGGTTATGACAACTACCTTATTTCCGACATTTTCAAGCCTGCGATAACCACTATAGATGTTGACCATGAAAAGATCGCCAGAGAAGCGGTCAAAATGACACTTATGCGCATAAGCGACCCATCTTCTCCGACGACATCTATTATGATCTCAGGCAAGCTTATCGTCAAGGACTCTGCAAAGAAGATCTGAAACGTTCTGTCGGATAAGTACTTAAATTTATCCTGAGAGCAGGATAAAAAAATCCTGTGATCTTATTGTACTGAAAAATTTTTTCTTATATAATTTTTGTTTGTACACGAACAAGCAGGTCGGTCACAGCCTGCCTGTTCTTTTTATTTTGTGCGGTATTTGGCATTTTTCATATGCAAACTAAACAATATAAAACTAAATCTTTATGATTATTTACGAAAATTTTGAAGTTGGCAAATTAAATTTAATCAATCTATTGACTTAAATTGACTTAGGTGCTATACTGTTTTTAAGGTTTTGATCTGCATAGTCTTTCTCGTACACGAACCTACTCTTATCCCATAAGCAGATCAGCTCCACTTACACTTATAAGTGCCGAAATACTTTTGAAAGGCGGAATCAGAAATGAAAACAGAAATAATCAATGGTCAGTCGCTGCCCAATATGCCATGGCAGGATAAGCCCGAGGGCTGCAAGGACGTTATCTGGAGATACAGCGCAAATCCGATAATTCCCAGAGACCTGCTCAGTACATCAAATTCTATCTTCAACAGTGCGGTCGTTCCTTTTGAAGGTAAATACGCAGGCGTTTTCAGAATAGATAACAAGGAGAGGAACATGACTCTTCATGCAGGCTTTTCCGATGACGGCATACACTGGGATATCGAACCCGAGCAGATAGCTTTCGTACAGGCTGACAAATCTACCGAGGAGGAAAACAAGTGGGGCTACGGCTACGACCCCAGAGTTTGCTATATCGACGGCAAATATTGGGTGACATGGTGCAACTCCTACAAGGGCAAGCCTACCATCGGCATAGGCTACACCTATGATTTCAAGACCTTCTATCAGTGCGAAAATGCATTCCTGCCGTTCAACAGAAACGGTGTGCTCTTCCCCAGAAAGATAAACGATAAATACGTGATGTTCTCACGCCCCTCCGACAGCGGACATACGCCCTTTGGCGATATTTACATTTCGCAGTCCCCCGATATGAAATACTGGGGCGAACACAGGCACGTTATGGGTCCCCTGAAGCCCTGGGAGTCCAAAAAGATCGGTGCAGGTCCTATCCCCATAGAGACCTCCGAGGGCTGGCTGTGTTTATACCATGGTGTGCTTGAAAGCTGCAACGGCTTTGTATACAGCTTTTCCGCTTGTATACTGGATATTGATGAGCCCTGGAAGGTCAAGTACCGCTGTGCGGAATATCTGCTGAGTCCTCAAACGCTTTATGAGTGTGTGGGCGATGTTCCCAATGTAGTGTTCCCCTGTGCTACTCTGGTAGACAAAGACAGCGGCAGGATAGCTATTTATTACGGCGGTGCGGATACCTGCGTGGCGCTGGCATTTACTACAGTCGATGACATCGTAAGCTACGTTAAGGAGCATTCTTCCGTTTAAATCGGATATTTCAGCAAATTTCCTCAATGTTGCCGAGTATCATACTCGGCTTCCGGTCCTTATACATTTTTTCCCAGAGACAACACCTCCAATGTCTGCGTGGTGTTGCCTAAAGCACAAAAGACCGATACACCTTGATATGGGTATCGGTCTTTGTGCTTTTTATTTTAATTTCCGGCTATGCCGCAACACTTCATTCATGACAGATGCTGCATCTATTATTGATGCCGCCAAGCTCGACTATCCTTGATCTCATGGTGAGCATATTGAAAATAAACATCTTATTTGTCAGTATGTTTTCGGGTGAAGTAATATATTTAACCGCTTCAAGCGCCTGTATACTGCCTATAATACCTGCTGATGCCCCTATGATGCCATGGCTCTCACAGGTCTCACAGCCTGTAGGCGGTTCTTCAAAAATGCATCTTAAACAAGCGGTCTTATGGGGGATAACGGTCATCACCTGACCCTCAAATCCGATCACTCCGCCATAGCAATAGGGCTTATCGCAGCGCACGCACAGATCGTTCACCATAAATTTAGTCTCGGCAGTATCCGTGCAGTCGATGACAAAATCGTAGCCATCAAGAATTTCCTCTGCATTTTCTTCACTGAAACGATAAGGGTAGGCGGTTATCTCTATTTTATCATTGATACCGCTGAGCGTGTTTTTCAGCGAGAGCGCCTTATTGATGCCTACCTCTCGATGAGCGATCTGCCTGTTCAGATTTGAAAGGCACACTTCATCATGATCTATAATGCCTATCCTGCCCACACCTGCGGCGGCAAGGTACATTCCGCAGGGACAGCCGAGACCTCCTGCGCCTATGATGAGCACTCCCGAACGTTTTAATTTTTCCTGCCCTATCAGACCTATCTGCGCAAGAGTTATCTGTCTGTCATAACGTTCAAGCTCATCTATGTCCAAAAATTCGGACTGTTCTTTCAGCCAAGCCGCATATCCGCCCTGCAAGCTGTATGCATCATATCCGCATTTTCTGAAATATGCCGCAGTTTCGATACTTTCTATGCCGTACTGACAGTAGAATATCAGTTTGGTATCCCTCAATGCCCCGACATCTTTGTACGTCAGTACAGCGCCCTCGATATGCCCCTGCTGATATGATGCCTCACTGCGTATATCTATTAGCAGGAAGCTGTCCTTCGTAAGCTTCAAAAAGCTTTCAATGCTGATCTCTATTTCATCGTTCATTTTTTCGCCCCACTATTTCATAAAAATAAAGCATAGTAAATCTATTAAGATACTATGCTTTATTATACATTATTTTAATATAGAAGTCAAGGGCAAATATCCCCTCAGAGTTAAGCACTGCCGAAAAAACAATGCCCCGAGCACTTTAAATGAAATGCTTCGGGGCAAAATTTATGTATGCGCTAAGTCCTTTTCTTGTCAGAAACCGAGTCCGTCAAGCCATTCACGTACAGACTGCTGTGTATCACTGTTAAATTCCTGTGCGGTCTTGCCCTGTATTGGCATACCGTCAAGCACCTGCGCATCGGGAATATAGTTTGCGATAGCCGAGTATGTTCCCGATTCTCCGCTGCCCTCGTGGGTGTTGAAAGGTATCACTACCTTGTCCGAAAGATCATAAGTGTCCATAAAAGTGTACACTGCCATAGGAATATCTCCCCACCAGATGGGATAGCCCAGAAACACGATGTCATACTGTTCCATATTCTCGACACCGCCCTGAATTTCGGGACGAGCCTTGTCAGCCTGCTCCTGCTTTGCCACATCACAGCATTCGTCATAGTCAGCAGGATAAGGCGTTACTGTTTCGATATGGAAGCTGTCCGCACCGACTTCACTTGCGATGAACTCGGCTACTATCTGCGTATTGCCCTTATCTATCGTGCCGACGTTGTAGTTTTCGTCCGCACGGGAGAAATACGCCACAAGGATATTTGTGCCGTCAGTTTCGGGCTCGGTTTTGGTATCAGCTGTATCTGTGACAGCCTCGGTGACCGCTTCGCTCTCTGCGGAGTTCTCATCCGCTTTCACAGCAGTGGTTTCGCTCTTGCTTTCTGTCTTATTCAGTTTCTCCTGCACGGCTGCCTTGTCCTTATCCGCAACACTCGGTGCAGAAGCAGGCTCACCGCTGCCGCAGGCGGTCATGGTAAGCACCATGAATAATACCGATACTAAAACAGCTATTTTATGCTTCATACAATCCCTCCTGCCTTAGTCTTTCATCTGCGCAGGATCAAGCATCTTGATGACCTTTGCAGGAACACCGCCGACTACCGCATAGTCGGGAACGTCCTTTGTTACGACTGCGCCTGCCGCAACAACAGCATACTTGCCGATGGTCACACCGGGACAGATCGTACAGCCCATACCGAGCCATGCATTTTTCCTGACCGTGACTTTTCCGTAGGTGTAGGTGGTGTGACGGTCGTACATATCATGGTTGATCGTTGCTATCCTCAGTCCGGGTGCAGCCATGACTCCGTCTTCAAATTCGATACCGCCCGACGCAGAAAGAATAGCCGAATGATTGATAAATACGCCCTTTCCGAATGTCACACGGTTTCCGAAATCACAAGTAAAGGGCGTGAGTATACGCACATCGTCGAGCTTGCGCCCGAAAAGCTCCTCAAGATAGCCGACATATGACGGGTCATCAGGCAAAGCGGCATTTGCCTTTGCACACAATGTTCTTGCACGCATCATTTCGTCAACCGCTTCTTTGAAATAAGGTTCTGTCACTCTTGTGGGACCGCCTTGGTCCATAAGCTCGTATATATAGCCGTTTTCGTACTCCATATGATATCCTCCTGTTTAATTCAGTATGTTGCAGCGCTCGCCAGAGTAAAGCGCCAGCCATAGTTCTTCTTTATCAGCTGAAAACGCAGCTGCAATCTCCAGGTATGCTTTCCGCCGCCGAACACCGCAGCATTCACACGGCTTTTACCCACAAGCACGGCAGTATCGCCCCTGACATCCACCTGCATATCCTCATGTTCGGCAGAATAATAATTAAGCGTTCCGTCCATGATCGAGGCGATATAGACCTCTTTCGGCTGGCGCATACCTGTCATATGGACAAGCACGAAGCTGTCATCGTGGACACGTTCAAGCACTTCCCTGTCCTTGCTGACCATGGCATCATACATCTCCCGATAGAGGTGTATTATCTGTTCCTTGTCGGTCATATTATCACATCCTCAGTCTGCGGGATGCCAGGCACCGAGGTTCTTTTCCTGCTCTGCAAGTGTCATATTGAAGAAACGCTTTCCGCAGTCCAGCGCTCTTATCTCAGCCATTTCATCGGCGGTAAGTTCAAAATCAAAAATATCAAAATTGTCTTTCATGTGCTGAGGATCTGTAGTTCTCGGAAACACGACAGTGCCTTCCTGAATGTGCCAGCGCAGTATTATCTGCACATTGCTTTTGCCGTATTTTTCAGCAAGTCTTGTGAACACTGCTTCACCGATCAGTCCCTTGTCGCCGTGACCGATAGGATACCAGCTCTCAATGACAGTACCGTATTTTGCGATACGTTTTTTAGGGCATTCTGCTGATAGTAGGGGTGGCATTCGACCTGCAATACAGACGGCTTGATCGTAGCAGCTTCGCACAGTTCCTCAAGGCGTTCGCTCTCAAAGTTGCTTATGCCGATCGACTTCACCTTGCCTGCCTTTACAGCCTTCTCCATGTCCTTCCAGGCACCAAGATAATCGCCAAACTGCTGGTGCAGCAGTACCAGATCAATATAGTCGGTGCCGAGCCTTTACGCACTATCCAATTTTAGATTTTTTTGCTTTATGTACAGATCAAAGATAACTAAATTTTTTATTGTCTTATACTTTATATAGTGTAATTTGCTTATAATGCAGCCATTTTCGCCTATCAAATCTATTAAATTTGTACTGTCGAACAATTAAAAGTTGTATGTAGTTAAATAACAAAAATCAGTTAATTAAAAAATCAATTATTTTATAAAATATAATATATTTTTATGAATTATTTGGGAAACCTTGACATAAAAAGTCCGAGATGGTATAATAGACCCGTTAAATAATTAAATTATTTACACATTTATTTGTAACGGAGAATTTGTATTGCTTTTTAAGCAAATGATCATTGGGGCATCATTTTCATTGAGCGGCAGAAGATTTTTTTCGGCACTATGTCGGGATCTATACTTTATGGTCAGTGCCGCATTATGATATACCGAACGATCCGGTTACAGATAACCACAGAATGTGAGGTGCTTTATGGAGGGAAAGAAGTATCTTGCCTGTTGTATTGAAAAAGAGGAGGAAACATAATTATGAAAGAACGTATTTTAAAAAATTCGCTGATCGCTACAGCTGCGGTGCTGGTAGCTTCAAGCAAGGCACCTATCAATCCTATTGAAAGCTTTATTGACAGCGCTACGATCAAAGCAAATGCAGAAACTCTCAACGATTTTTCCGCTGATGATTTCGAGCAGGTCAATGAAAACGCACAAGATACTGTATACTCTATAAATACAGTTACAAACGGAAACGGTACTATAACTACAGAAAAGACCTACGATCAGAACTCAACACCTTATGGCAAGGCTAAGAGCGGGGATAGTGTGATGGTATATATCCATGCTGAGAGAGGTTATCAGGTAAGCAATGTAACTGCTTATGATGCAGACAACAATGTGATATTCTCAGACGATGTGGAAAAATACAGTTTCAAAATGCCCGAGAGTGATGTAACTATAGTGGCTGAATTTAAAGCAGTAAGCTATGATCTTGACTATGAAGACCCTGAGAATGGTTATATCGAGGTATTCGGTGAAGACAGCGATAACGAGATAGATGAGTCTCTCGGCGGCAAGTATGTTGATGTAAAGCTTTATCCTAATGATGGTTTTGCTCTGAGCAGCCTTGAGATAAAAGATTCTACAGGAGATGAAGTCAGCTGGTTTGAGAACGGTGAGAACACTGTAAGATTTGTAATGCCCACATATGACGTATCTATAGTTCCTGTATTCTCCGAAACAGCGGCTGAAAGCGTTGAGGAAACTCCCGTCGCAGAAGAAACTCCAGTTGTTGAAGAAACTGCACAGAAGGCTGTTTACAACCTGAACACAATTACAGACGGTCACGGCAGGATAGCTGTTGAGAGATTTGCCCTCGGCACACTGCCTTATGGTCAGGCAAACGGCGGAGACTTTGTAAGGATACACGTAGCAGAGGAATCAGGATACGATCTCACAAAACTGACAGTAAAAGATGCAGATGGAAATGTTCTGTTCTCGGGATGCGATGACCAGATATACATCACAATGCCCGAAAGCGATGTAACCATCAGTGCAGAGTTTGAGAAGGAGTATACCGAGGTAAAGCCTGTTGTCAGCGTATCCAAGGCAGTCAGCACAAAGAAGTCTGCAAATAAGGTTTCAAAAACAGCTGTAGAAAACAAAGCTCACACCATAGATATCGTTACAGACGGTAACGGCAGAGTATCTATAGAGAGAGTGGCTGCAGGTTCGGCAGTTTTCGGTACTGCAAATACAAATGACACTGTTATACTGCGTATGAATGCCAAAAAGGGCTACGAGGTAAAGAAGATAACAGTATTGGATGAGAATAACAAGGTCGTAAAGACCAGCAAAAACGACATCGCAACTTTCCTGATGCCTAATAGCGGAGTTACAGTAAAAGCTGAATTCCAGCCTATCGCTTACGGCTTTGACGATGACGATTTTGAAGACGGCAGTGTTGAAATGATAATATCCAACACTCCTCAGGGTTTTGAAGATCTCAGCTTAGCCGGCTGGAAGATCAATGGTTATGAAAATATTGCCAAAACAGTTGATGAGGCTGTTGCAGCAGTAAAGCTTGCATATGATCTTGATCCCGATGCTGATATAACTATCGAGGCAGTTTATCGTTAAGCGAATAAATGGGTAATGGTATAAACCAGTAAAAATGCTCCCCGTATGTCGGATAAAGCAGTAAAAAGCTGCGTATTATCCGACTAAAGGGAGCATTTTCCCTGACATATACTAGCCCACAAAGCTACTTGACATCGTACACAAACTGTGCTATACTGTGTTCAGTCAAGCAAATGACGAATAAAAATCAAGTTTTTAAGAAAGGGTGAGAAAAATGAACACTATCAGACACAGCTTTAATGGTTACCAGTGGTGCTTTACATTTGGCTTTTGTTTTGTCCAGCAAAACGAGAGTTTATTTGTGCTGCATGATAACACCGGTGATCGTTTGGTTCGCAGATAGGGTTCATTGACCGCTTTTTGATAGAACGATGACCGTCTGTATGCAGTGCAATGCGTACAGACGGTCTTTTTATTTCTATCGAAAGGTGGTATTTTTATGTCTTCGGGGATACCTATGGTCAACATGGCAGCTACGGGTGCCAATATAAAAGCGCTGATAAAAGCGAATGGTCTGAAGGTCTCAGATATTCAGAATAAATGCGGTTTCAACACACCGCAGTCCATATTCAAATGGATGCGAGGCGACGCCATGCCGTCCATCGACAATCTGGTGATACTTGCGTATATCCTTAACGTCACCATTGACGAGATACTCGTCGTTGAATAATGTCCGGATGATCTCCGGATACTTCCGCTTCGTCTAGTGGCAGGACATCGGATCCTGACTCCGAAAACGGGAGTTCAACTCTCTCAGCGGAAATATCGGCTGTGTAGCCAAGCGGAAAGGCAGCGGACTGCAACTCCGTCACCGCAGGTTCAAATCCTGTCACAGCCTTAAAACTAAACGGCAGGTTTAGTTTATGCCTCTGTAGCTCAGTTGGTAGAGCGTATGCCCGAAGAGCATAGCGTCACAAGTTCGATCCTTGTCGGAGGCACTTAACTGTGGACACTTATATGCTTTTGCTGTAAGGATAACGTATTATTCCGTTTCGTCTAACGGTAGGACATCGGCCTTTGACACCGAGAATGGGAGTTCGAGCCTCTCAACGGGAATATACAGGAGTGTAGTTTAATGGTAGAATAACGGTCCCCAAAACCGCAGATCACAGTTCAATTCTGTGCTCTCCTGCTTATGATCTAACATATTAAGAGCGCTCCGTTGTGCAGCATATGCTGCCGATGCGGTGTTTTTTTTGATATATAAAATGTATCGCTGACATTATCCGCCAAAGCTTTGCTCACCTGCATTGATAGCAAGGCTTTTTTTCAGCTCGGTGATATAGGTCTGACCTATCTCGCTGAGAACGCCGTGCTTTTTACGGATATATCCTATCTCCATTATGCTGTTGGGATTGTCGGTGTCCTCTCGGAAAGGCACGACCGTATATTCATTGCCGCCCAGCTCTTCACAAAGTATCCCCGAGCAGAGTGTATAGCCGTTGAGCTCACGCATCATCTCACCCATAGCGGCACGGTCGGTGGCTTTTATCATACGTGGGTAGATGTTCTCGCTGAGTATCTCCTCGGCATAAAGATAACCGTCCTTGCCGTTTTGCTCGAAAGACAGGCAGGGATAAGGCTCAAGCTGTTCAAGACTGATGGAAGTCTCATTGGCAAGCGGATGACCTTTCCAAAGATACACATAAGCCTTGCAGCGCACAAGCTCGGTAAAGGTGAGCTCATTTTCTTCCAGATGCTTTTCTATAGGCTTGCGGTTGTAGTTAGAGATATACAGCACGCCTATCTCGCTGCGCAGAGATGCCACATCACGGATTATGTTCAGTGTTTCAGTCTCACGCACTGCAAACTCAAATTCCAGCGTGCCGAACTGCTTGACCGTCTGAATAAATGCGCTGACTGCAAAGGAGTAATGCTGGGTCGATACACCGAAGCGGCGCTTTTTTTCTTTATGGATAAATTTTTCCTGCATCAGCTCGTACTGTCTGAAAAGCTGACCTGCGCTCTGCAAAAACTCCAGCCCCTCGGCAGAGGGTACAGCGCCCTTGTGGGTACGCAGAAAAATGCTAAGCCCAAGTTCTTTTTCAAGCTCCCTCACCGCACTGGTGAGCGTGGGCTGGGATATGCCCAGTTTTTCGGCGGCTCTGTTCATCGAACCGCATTCGGAAATGGTCAGCGCATAGCTTATCTGTTGAAGTGTCATATTTCCTACCCCTTTACTATGGAATACTGATATGATAACACATCTAAAGCCGTTTGTCAATCCTGTGAGCATATGCAGTATCTATCAGGCGTTATAAAGAATATCTATATCAAAGTGTATTTATGATAGCGTTATCTTATAGTAATGAAAACCGTGTTCGTGACCGCATACATTATGGCGTGAGTTGATGCGTTTTGCGGCGAAGATACGCAGTGACAGCGTTATCTTCATTTGAGGTGATACGGCTTTACCGCATCGTTTTTGCGCACACAGCCATACTCACCCACATGATGTTTTCGCTGATACATGATAAAGCCGTGCGAACGTTATCACCTTTTTTCGTTGACCGAAGGAGATTTTTAAGCTAAACTGATAACATCAAAACAGAAAGGATATGGTGAAAATGAAGAAAAGAATATTTGCGCTGACGCTGGCGGCTGTAGCGGTGCTGGCATCATGTTCGGTAAACGAGGTAAAGGATAGCAGTGAAGGCACAGAGGTCACTCCAAAGGCAGAGACAGCAAAAACAAATGATCTCAAATACGGCAGCATAGATATTCCCGGCAAGGACGGCGCACTGTGCGGAGCGCCTATCTATGTGGCATATGAGAACGGTTATTTTACCGAGGAAGGTTTTGATGTGAATCTTATCTCCGCAGATTTTGAGACCAGGAAGATAGGGCTCAACAACGGGACCATCCCCATCGTGAACGGTGACTTTCAGTTTTTCCCGTCGATAGAGAATGGTATAAACGTCAAGGTCGTGGACGGACTGCACGAGGGCTGTATAAAATTTGCGGTAAGACCTGACAGTGATATATCCACGGTGGACGATCTCAAAGGCAAGAAAATAGGCGTTGACGAGATAGGCGGCACACCCCATCAGGTGGCATCGCTCTGGCTGGAAAATGCAGGCATCTCCGCTGACCCGTCTGATGGCGAGGTAACTTTCCTGCCGTACTCCGACGGCAACCTGGAATTTGAGGCGCTGGCAAACGGTGAGATAGATGTGGCGGCACTCTGGGATCCGCTGGGTTCGATACACGAAAAGGCAGGAGATGTGAAGATAATCTTCGACCTTGGAAAAGACCCTTACTTTGTGGATCATTTCTGCTGCTTCCTGTACGCTTCAGACAAGGTGCTTAAAGAAGACCCCGAAAAAGTCGCAGCACTGCTCAGGGCATACCGCAAAGCGCAGGAGTGGATATACGAAAATCCCGAAAAGGCTGTCGATCTGATAGTTGACAAGAAGTACGCATCCATCGAGGATAAGGAGCTGGCTGTCGATCTGATAAAGAGCTACGGTTATCCCTCGGCGGCAGAACATGACAATAACTGGGACAGCCATGTTGAGAGCGATGTTAAATATTTCGTTGACGGGCTGGCAAAGATAGGCTATCTTGAAAGCGACCCCGATAAGTTTGCAAAGGATATATATCAGAAAGTTGAGGTACAAAAATGAGCACAGCCACAGTAAAGCTGTCATCAGCAGTGAAAGAAAACAGCTCTGACAGACCCAAAACAGTGTGGGATTATAAAAACAACACCTTCCTGCTGTTGAAGATATTGTTTACTGTTTCGGGTTTCATCATTGCGATAATAGTGAATATTTTCTTTCCGCAAAAGGCGGCGGTGGAATTAAAAAACTATGGGGTGAGCATCGCATCCGCCGTCATAGGACTTACCATAAACGATGTATACCGTGCCATACTGGTCGGACTGATAGCAATATATGCTTTTTCGGGGATACGCTCGTTTGCTGACACTTCGGACAGAAAGAGATACTGTAAAAATGCGGCATTCCGTTTTGCACTGGGTATAGCGCTGGCAATTTGGGACATAGGCGGCACGAAATTACAGGTATTTGCTCAGCCGTTCTTCCCGGGACCTGCACAGGTGTGCGAAGCATATCTGGCGGACGGAAAGTACATTGTGCAGAATATGCTGTATTCGCTCAGGCTTTACGGCGCAGGCTTTTCCTGCGGAGTGCTGCTGGGTGTTGGCACAGGTATTCTCATAGGCTGGTTCCCTAAGGTGTATTACTGGGTTTTCCCCGTGCTCAAAATAACGGGAGTTGTGCCTGCGGTGGCATGGATGCCCTTTGCGCTGACACTTCTGCCAAACTCATTCACAGCGGCAGTTTTCCTGATAGTCATCTGCGCATGGTTCCAGATAGCATTTCTCACGGCGCAGGGCATACAGTCCACACCGAAGCAGAATTATGAAGCCGCACGTATCCTCGGCAGCAGCACCCCCGACCTTATCTTCCATGTGGCGATACCCCACGCTATGCCCGATATTTTCACAGGCATATCCTCGGCAAATGCCATGGCGTTCACGACGCTTGTCATGAGCGAGATGCTGGGTCAGCCCGGCGGACTCGGTTACTACATAAACCAGTCGAAGGTCTGGAGCGCTTATTATAAGGTGCTGGCGGCAATTGTTATAATGGCAGTGCTTTTCTCGCTGATAAACCATATCATCGGGCGCATAAAGAAGCACACACTGAGATGGCAGGAAGGAGTGGTGAAAAAATGAGCAGCAGTATAGCGATCTCGGGGGTTGACCGCATCTACACCGACACTGACGGCAGAGCTGTACAGGCGCTGAAAAGCGTTGACCTGGACATAAAGTCGGGAGAGTTCATTTCGCTGATAGGTCCATCAGGCTGCGGCAAGACCACTCTGCTGCGGCTGATAGCAGGGCTTGACAGACCCCAGAACGGACAGCTGTCCATTGACGGCAAAAAGATAACAGGCGTTGATCCTGAACGTGGTTACGTTTTTCAGCAAGGCAGTCTGTTCCCGTGGCTGGACATCGAGCACAACATAGCTTACGGACTGCGTGCGAGAGGCAAGCTGAAAAACAGCCGCAAAAAGGTCGGCGAATACATCTCGATGGTGGGACTTGAGGGCTTTGAAAAAAGCTATCCACACCAGATATCGGGCGGCATGGCACAGCGTGTTGCCATAGCAAGGGCGCTTATAAATGACCCGAAAGCACTGCTTCTCGATGAGCCAATGGGTGCGCTGGATTCCTTCACAAGAGCCGACTTGCAGGACAAACTGCTGGAGCTCTGGAAAGAAAAAGGCACCACCATGATACTGGTCACCCACGACATCGACGAAGCCATTTATCTTAGCGACCGAATAGTTATAATGACACCCAGACCCGGTAAGATAAGCCGTGTAATAGATGTTGACCTGCCCCGTCCACGACACAGGGGCGGTGTGGGATTTCTGGCAATGCGAAAATCCATTCTCGAACTGTTTGAGCTTGCACAGGCACAGCCCCAGCCCGAGTATGTTATATAAGGAGAAGAAGAATTATGAAGAAGAATATTTTAGGTATAGCGGAATTTTTGTTTGCAGCGGTGCTGACCATAGGCTCATTTACGGTCTTCAAAGCCTGCGGTGAGCATGAAGGCAAGTTCATGGCGTGCCACTGGGCACAGAATGCTGTGACTCTCATAGGGGCAGTCACAGCGATACTGGCTCTGGTGCGCATAGTATTTAAAAACACAGGAATAAAGGCCGGAATAGCCATAGGTATATCACTGTTATCGGCAGCGGTGATAATAATACCGGGGCACGTCATCTCGCTCTGCATGATGGAAACCATGCGCTGCCACAGCATATTCAGACCTGCGGTCACGGTCATAGGTGCACTGCTGGTCATCATCGCAGTTATAGATGCGGCAGCAGGTATCATAAAAAGCGGTAAAGAGTCATGAGGCTTAGAGCTCTGCCGCTGAACGATCTCAGGCGCAAGCCCATCAGGACGGCTGCGCTTACGGTCATAGCACTGGTGCTTTCGGCAGCGGTCTTCGGCGGAGAGATACTGATAAAGTCTTTGCAGAAAGGACTTGCAAGTCTTGAGGAAAGGCTGGGGGCGGACATAATAGTCCTGCCCGAGGGTGCCGAAAACAAGGTCGATCTTGAAAATATCCTTTTGCAGGGCACGCCCGGGTATTTCTATATGGATAAGTCGGTGGCTGATGAGATAGCTGCAATTGATGGCATATCGCAGCTGTCGACGCAGTATTTTCTGGTTTCTGCCAATGCCGAGTGCTGTACAGCACAGGTGCAGATAATCGGCTTTGATGAGCACAGCGACTTTACGGTAAAACCCTGGCTGAAAGAGGTCTACGACGGCAGTCTGAAAGACAACGAGATCATCGTAGGAGCAGGTCTATCAACAAGTGTCGGGCACACGCTTTCGCTTTACGGTGTGGAATGTAAGGCGGTGGGCAAGCTTGAAAGGACAGGCACGGGGCTCGATACCGCAGTATACACCACCAACGATACTGTCAAGAGACTGATACAAGCGTCAGCCGATCGGGGCATAGCGGTGCTTTCTAAGCAAAGCCCCGAAGATGTGATCTCATCTGTTTACATAAAAGCAGCAGAGGGTGCGGACATAGATGAACTTGCCATCAGTATAAACACGCAGATAGACGGTGTACAGGCAGTCCGCACAAAAACGATGATGACCGAGACCGCTGACAAGCTGAACGTGATATCTAAGAGCATAACGGTATTGACCGCAGTAGTATGGGGACTTGCCGCCGTGATAATGCTGAGTGCATATTATCTTACTGCCAATGAGCGCAAAAAAGAGTTTGCTGTACTCAGGACCATAGGATTTTCAAGAAAACAGCTCAGCAGGCTTGTTCTGACGGAATCGCTCATCACCGCAGGTACAGGCGGTATAACGGGCGTTGGGCTGACTGTGCTTGTGATAGTTCCGTTTCTGAAAGCGATCGAGCAGAAAACTGCGCTGCCGCTGCTTATGCCTAGTCACATAACAGTGAGCTTATACGGTGCGGCTGTTATACTGATAGTATTGCTGACAGGTTCGGCTTCGGCAGCATTATCGGCATACAAGCTAAGCCATATCGACACGGGCAAAATACTCAGGGAGGGCTGTTGACATGAGGATAAGCGCTGAAGACATCAGTGTGAGCTACAATAAAAAAGACCGCATCATCAAGGTGCCGGACAAAGTGAGCTTTGAGCCCGTATCGGGTGAAGTTACAGTCATAAACGGGCGCTCGGGCAGCGGAAAGACCACGCTGATAAATGTTCTGGCAGGTATACTTCTTCCCACAGAGGGACGGGTCTGCTACGATGAAACGGATATTTATCAGATAAGCGATGAAAAGCTTTCGGCTTTCAGGTGCGAAAACATCGGCTATATCCCACAGGGGGCGAGCGCACTGGCAAACCTGACGGTGATGCAGAACATTCTTCTGCCATCGGCACTGGCAGGTAAAGACAATGTCAAATTTGCCGAAGAACTGCTGGAAATGGTCGGGCTTGAAAAGCTAAAAAATGCCTATCCCGATGAACTCTCGGGAGGTGAACTGAGGCGGCTTGCGGCTGCAAGGGCACTGATAAACTCGCCGTCTGTTATCTTTGCGGATGAGCCAACGAACGATCTTGACGACGAGAACGCTTCGCTCATATTGGAGCTGTTAAAAGCACAGGCAGAAAAGGGTGCGGCTGTTATAATAGTCACCCACGATATAAAAGCACAAGCTTATGCGGACACTCTGTACCGCATGGACGGAGGAAAGCTGCAAAGCTATGGCATATCGGCTAAAGAAAAGGAGGATATATATGATACTGCGTAATGGAGATATTTCGTATCTTGACGAGATAGCGAATATAGAGAGCATCTGTTTTCCGCCCGGGCAGGCGGCATCAAAGGAACAGTTCAGGCAAAGGCTGACAGTATGCCCACAGCATTGTATCCTGCTTTTTGATGACAGCAGCAAACTGGTATCATTCATAAACGGCTTTGCCACAGACCAGCCCGACCTGACGGACGAGATGTATTCTTCCGCCGATATGCACGATGAGGAAGGTGCATGGCAGATGATATTCGGGCTTGATACCCTGCCGTCATACAGGCACAAGGGTCATGCACGAATGCTTATGATAGAATACTTAAGCAGGGCAAGGGCTGCGGGCAGAAGAGGCGTCGTACTTACCTGCAAGGAGGAGCTCATAAACTTCTACAAGCAATTCGGATTTGTAAGCGAGGGCATCTCACATGGCTCTGTAATAGGCGGAGTACAGTGGTATCAGATGAGGCGATCATTTTAGGATAATACGCAAAAATACAGCACTTTCATGACCGAGAGTGCTGCATTTTTATTATGACTATTATCGTTTAGTAAACCATGCCTTCATGGTATCGAGTACGGTGATAAGTTCATTGTCGCTGATGACATAGGGCACCATAGCGTACATATATTTCAGGAAGGTCCTGCTGAAAACTCCATGCTCATAAGCAAACTGCCTGAACCCTTCAAGCACCTTGCTGTCATAGACCTCTATACAAACACAGCCGCCCATGATACGGACTTCTTTTATCCTGTCATCTTTAAAGCCTGCCATCTCACGGCGGGTCACTTCTTCGATATTGCGTATCTTGGAGATGTAGTCCTCACGTTCAAACAGTTCGATAGACTTCAGTGCTGCCGAACAAGCCAGTGCGTTGCCCATGAATGTGGGTCCATGCATAAAGGCATGAGTAGGGTCATCGCTCATGAATCCGTCCCATACCCTTTTGTTTGCAACTGTCACCGCATGGCCGATATATCCGCCTGTCAGCGCCTTGCCCAGCACGAGTATATCGGGCAGCACCAGGTCTGCCACAAAACGGTTGCCTGTTCTGCCGAAGCCTGTGGCGACTTCATCAAATATCAGCAGTACATCGTATCTGTCACACAGCTGTCTTGCCCTTTCAAGGAAGCTCAAATCATACATACGCATTCCTCCGGCGCCCTGCAACAGAGGTTCAACGATAAAGCAGGTAAGGCGTTCGCCGTAGTCTGCGAATGCTTTTTCAAGAGCAGGCAGTTCTGTGGGGATATGGACAACTCCACGTTTTTTCTCGCTGTTTGCACCGAAAGCAAAATGGTAGTCTTCATCATCACCGACCTCCATAGCCTTGAAGGTATCACCATGATAGGCGTGTTCCAGCGCAAGTATCATGTCACGGGAGGAACCTCGGTTCGTATTGAACTGCAATGCCATTTTCAGTGCGACCTCGACCGCCACACTTCCCGAGTCGGAGAAAAAGCAATAATCAAGATCCCCGGGCAGCCAGTCCGCCAGTTTATCAGACAGCTTCTGTACAGGGTCATGTGTCAGTCCGCCTAACATGACATGAGCAAATTTTTCCAGCTGTTCGCTGATCGCCGAATTTATCTCGGGGTGGGCATATCCATGTATAACGCTCCACCAGGAGGATACGGAGTCTATAAGATCATGCCCGTCCTCGGTATAAAGGTGCACGCCCTTTGCACGGGCTATCTTGATGGGCGGATCGAGCGTTTTCATTTGTGCATAGGGATACCAGATCATATATCTGCACCTCCGTCAAGTATTATTTTCAGTTCATCGGCCGATATATCCAGATCTGTATCATTTTCGCCCACACAGGCTATCACGGGCAGACCTGTCAGTTCTTCGCACATGGACTTGTTATCTTCCTCCATCACATCGCCTTTATGGAAATGGTTGAAGATGATGCCTTTTATCCCGATTTTATGTGCTCTCATATACTCACAGGTGAGCACTGCGCTGTTGATGGTGCCAAGACCTGCATCTGCAACTATCAGCGTTTGCAGGTCAAGTTCTTTTATGATATCTTCGAGCATTATCTTTTTATCGTCATAGCGGATAGGGCAAACTATACCTCCGCTTCCCTCACAGACAACATACCCATGTTCACGGCAAAGCTTTTCATACCGTGTCCTGACCACATCAACCTCCACAGGACTGCCCTCGGACTTTGAGGCAAGGTGCGGCGATACTGCCTGTTCATATACATAGGGACACATGGTATCAAGCGGCTGTGATATGCCCGATATTTTCTTTACGAAAGCTGCATCACCCGGTATCAGTCTGCCGTTTTCATCACGGTCGTTTCCGCTGACTGCCGCTTTGAAATATGCTGTATCAATGCCCGCTTCGGTGAGTTTTTTTACCAGCAAAGCCGTGACATAGGTCTTTCCTATATCTGTTCCTGTACCTGTTATAAAAATGCCTTTATCCATTGCACTGCCTCCCTGTGGAAAAACCGATACTGTTAAGCATAGCGATGTCCTCACGGATACGGTTGCCCGAAGTCGTGAGCATATCCCCTGTTATTGCAGAATTTGCACCCGACAGAAATGCCTGCTTGCCGCATTGCGACATAAGGTCACGGCCTGCGGCAAGGCGTATATCCGCATTTGGTACGATAAAGCGGAATATCGCCACGGTGCGCAGTATATCCGGTTCGGTGATGCGCTCGATATTTTCCAGCGGTGTGCCGTGGATGGGTATCAGAGCATTTATCGGTATTGAGCTTACGCCGAGTTTTGCCTGTGTGAGCGCCATGTCGATACGGTCTTCCCAGCTTTCGCCCATACCTATGATGCCGCCCGAACAGACTTCAAGTCCTGCTGCCCTAGCTCGGCGGATACATTCAAGCTTGTCCTCAAATGTATGAGTGGTGCAGATATTCTTAAAATTCTTCCTTGAAGTTTCAATGTTCGCATGATACCTTGTGACACCTGCTTTTTTCAGCTTTATAAACTGTTCTTCTTCCAGCAGTCCGAAGGATGCGCAAAGTCCCACATGGTTTTCTTTTGAAAGCGTATCATAAGCATCAAGCGCTTTTTCAAACTCGTCACCGCTGAGTCTGCGCCCTGCGGTAACTATAGCAAAGCGGTGCACGCCCTGTTCTTCGTTATGGGAACACTCGGCAGTTATCTTCTGCTTGTCGAGAAAGCCGTACTCCTCGATACCCGTACAGTGATGTGATGACTGCGCACAGAATTTGCAGTCCTCCGAACATCTGCCGCTTCTGCCGTTTATTATGCTGCACAGGTTCGCCTGACTGCCGCTGAAATGCTTTCGCAGTCTGTCCGCACAGGCAGTCAGCTCACTAAGATCGCTCTGAAGCAGAAAGCTAAGATCATCTTCCTCCGTGAGCCTTCTCCCCTCGATTATCTGATCGGTCAGTTTGTTTATATCCATTATGATACTCCTTTCAGACGAATTACAGGCATAAGACGTTTTGCCGCTGCGGTAGACAATATACACAGCACTATATCTCCCGGGACTGCCAGTACAAAGCAATAAAGGAACAAGTTAGCGATACTTATAGGGTCATGCATATATACCACGCTTATTATGCGGTAATACAGCATTCCGCAGGCATACACCACCCCAAGTCCCGCAAAACAGGCTGTCAGCAGGCGCTTGGTGGTCGCCTCGCCCCCATGGGCGATTAGCCCTGTAAGATATGAGCCTGCTATGAAGCCGATAAGATAGCCGAAGGTTGGCTGAAGCACATAGCCTATGCCTCCGCCGCCCGTAAACACGGGCAGTCCCGCAAGACCCAGCAGAACATATAAAGCGGTTGCGGCAGCACCTTTGTTTTTACCTAAGATGATGCCTGCCAGTGTGGTGAACAAAAACTGCAATGTAAACGGACAGACAGGCACTGGTATACGTATATACGCACCTGCTGTTATCAGTGCGGTGAACATTGCTATCATGACCATTGACTTGGTTTTCAGCTGATTATTGATGATAGTCACTCCCCTTCCGAATGGTATTATATCACGTTGCGGCAAAATTGTCAACCTTATTTTTATAATTTAGGTAGACAATCCAAGGCTGATTATCCGATCTTTATTATTTCCTACAAGATTTATATGATATTGTTGAAAGTTATTTGTACGGCATTTCCTATTGACTTTATATGATTTGTATGATATAATTCATACATACCCGATAGGAAAACAACGAAAGGAGCACCGCAATGATAGAACTAAAAAACATCTGCAAAGAATTCAAAACCCAAAAAGGCAGCTTCACGGCGCTCCGTGATGTGAGCCTGGATATAAATGACGGCGAGATATTCGGCATCATCGGGCTTTCGGGCGCAGGCAAGAGCACACTGGTAAGGTGTATAAACTACCTTGAAAAGCCCACCTCGGGTCAGGTCATCATCGACGGCAGGGAGCTGGGGGCTTTAAATAAGAAAGAGCTTTTAAAGCTCAGGCAGAATATCGGCATGATATTCCAGGGCTTTAATCTGCTGGAACAGCGGACTGTGCTGAAAAACATCTGTTTTCCTCTTGAGATAAGCGGACGCTCAAAGGCTGATGCACAAAAGCGTGCAAGAGAACTGCTCGAACTGGTAGGGCTTTCCGACAAGGAAAATGCATATCCCTCGCAGCTTTCGGGCGGACAGAAACAGAGAGTCGCCATAGCAAGGGCAATGGCACCCGAGCCTAAATACCTGCTTTGCGATGAAGCCACCAGCGCCCTCGACCCCGACACCACACGCTCGATACTGGAGCTTATGCGTGAGATAAACCGCAAACTCGGGGTAACGATAGTGGTCATAACCCACGAGATGAAAGTGATCGACACCATATGCGACCGTGTGGCGGTAATGGATAACAGCATCGTGACTGAAGTCGGTGAGGTGGCTAGCGTATTTGCAGAGCCTAAGTCGGAGATAGCAAAAAAGCTGATACTACCCGAGCTGAAAACGGTTGAGAACATCACGGGCGGCGAGCGCATAAGGCTTATATACAACGGCGAAAGCTCATTTACACCGCTGCTCTCGAACATAATACTCTCCTGCGGAGTACCGCTTAATATACTCCATGCCGAGACTAAGGACATCTACGGCAAAGCTTACGGCGAGATCATATTACAGCTGCCCGAGGACAGCCGTTCTGCCGCAAGGGTGAAGAACTATCTCAACGCAAACAACATCACATACAGCGTGCTTGAAGGAGGTGGGAAGAATGTCGGAAATACTTCGCAAGCTGTTGGATAACGGTATATTGCAGCTGGGCATATGGGAGACCGTATACATGACGTTCATATCCGCATTTTTCTCATACCTGGTCGGACTGCCGCTGGGGGTACTGATATGTGTGACCGCAAAGGACGGCATACGCCCGATACCTTGGCTCAACCGTATACTTGATGTACTGGTGAACATATTCCGCAGCATACCTTTCATCATACTGATGGTAGCTGTACTGCCCGCAGCCAAGCTGATAGTGGGCACGAGCCTTGGCAACAGGGCAATGATAGTCACGCTGGTGCTGGCGGCTATACCTTATGTGGCAAGAATGGCAGAATCGTCCATAAAAGAGGTGGACAAGGGCGTGATAGAGGCGGCGCAGTCCATGGGGGCAAATGAGTTTTCCATAATAACAAAGGTACTTATCCCCGAGGCTAAACCTGCACTGCTGGTGGGCGCAGTGATCTCACTGGTGACGATACTGGGCTATTCGGCAATGGCAGGCACCATCGGCGGCGGCGGACTGGGCATGATAGCCATAACCTACGGATATCAGCGTTTCAACAATGAGATAGTATGGATATGTGTTGCGCTGACCATAATAATAGTTCAGCTGATACAGGAGATCGGTATGCATATCGCAAGAAGGACCGACAAACGTACAGCTTGATATGAGTAAGGAAGATGTAAAATGACACTGAGATTTACCGAGCTCCTTCGGATAAATTACAGATTCGGACGAATGTTGTGTACAGGATAATGCCTTAATATCGGCAAAGCAAAGTTAAAAATATCAACATGATCTATCTGTATAAAAAGGAGTTTTTAAAATGAAAGTAAACAAGATAATAGCATCCGCATTAACATTCGCACTGACAGCAGCTGTATTTGCAGGCTGCGGCAGTACACAGGCATCTGAAAAGACACAGGCATCATCTCCCGAGAGCAAGGCAAGCGAGAGCACTGCCGAAACTTCCGCCGACAAGACCATCGTCATCGGTGCGACTTCCACACCTCACGGCGAGATACTCGAACACATCAAGCCCGTACTTGAAGAAAAGGGCTACACCCTCGATATCAAGATATACGACGATTATGTTCTGCCTAACAAGGCGCTGACAGACGGCGAGCTCGATGCTAACTATTTCCAGCACACACCTTACCTCAACAGTTACAATGCCGAGAACGGCACCGACCTTGCAAGCGCTGCCGAGATACATTATGAGCCTTTCGGTCTTTACGGCAACGGCGTTGCATCTGTGGCTGAGGTAAAAGAGGGTGCGAGCATAGTTATCCCTGCGGACGACAGCAACGAGACCAGAGCACTGCTGCTTTTACAGCAGGAGGGACTTATAAAGCTGCCCGATGATGCGTCTGCCGAAAAGGGCGTTACTACCCTTGACATAGTTGATGACGGCGGCTACAAGATAACCACTGTTCAGGCAGACACGGTAGCTGCACAGTTCAATAATTCCGACGAAGGATCCCTTGCTGTTATAAACGGCAACTATGCCCTTGCAGCGGGACTTGATATAAAGAACGCACTTGCTGTGGAAAATGCTGACGGTGATGCGGCACATACCTATGCGAACATAATCGCTGTACGCAATGGTGATGAGCAGAACGAAAAGACAAAGGCACTGATAGATGCTCTCAAGACCGATGACGTAAAGCAGTTCATCGAGCAGGAATATAACGGTGCGGTCGTAGCGATATTCTGATAAACGAATAAAAGTGTGGGCTGCAGAATTTTACAGCTCACACTTTTTTGATATAACTTTTTTGATATATTTATGACCGGTCGAACGTATCGGATATGACGAAAACGGTACCTATTATCATTACGGTCAGGGCGACCGGATACGCTGCCGTAATGGATTCTCTCAGGAATACAAATGAGAGCAGTGCGCCTATAAAGGGTGCGATGGCATAATATGCGCTGGTCTTTGCGGCACCAAGATCTTTCTGGGCACGTATATAGGTGAATATGCTCAGTCCGTAAGCCACAAATCCCAGGACTATGGCAGGCAGTATGTACTTGAGCTCGGGGAATTTTTCGCCGATAACGAGTGCGACTATCAATGAGCCCGTACCCGAACCGAAGCCCTTTATAGTAACTATCTGATAGGTGCTTTTCTCGGAAATGCTCCTTGTGCAGTTGTTTTCGAGTCCCCAGCAGGCAGTCGCACCGATGACGAACAGCGAACCCAGCGAGAATGAAAAGCTGCCCTCGCCGCCGAATGAAAGTATTATGCTCGAAAGCGTTATAAGCCCTATAGCCGCCCGGAGTTTTCCTGTGACCTTTTCTTTGAAGATAAACAGCGCTATTATCGTGGTCGCAACTATCTCAAAGTTACCAAGAAGCGAGGCGTTGGAAGCACTTCCTATATTCACGCCGATCATAAGCAGTATCGGTGCAATGATATCGAGCAGCACCATACCCACCGTATAGGGCATATCTTTCTTTTCAAGCCTTTCCGAGGACGGTTCGTGTTTATAGTGTGCAAGGTACATCGCCCCCACGCCTATACCTGCCCCCAGATAGAGGAAAGCCGCCATAAAAGTAGGTCCTATCTTGCCTAGCAGCAGTTTCGAGCAAGGTACGTTGAGAGCATAGAATACCGCCGCTGCTATCGCATATCCTACGGCTTTTATCTTACTGTTCATAGCGCTCATCATAGTTTTCAAACCTTAAGTCTGTTTTCTCTTTCATGATGTTCCCTCCTTGACAAATCTTTGATGTTGTGGTATGCTTTATACGATAACGAACATTATGTTCTATATAAATACTAACATACTTTACGGCGGTTTTCAACAACCGATTCCACGGGAATGTAAGATACTGAACAAAAGTACAAAATTGTACAGAAAGGAACATATCATGGACAGAAGACAACGCAAGACCAGAAATGCGATCTTCACGGCATTTTCGGCACTGCTTTCAAAGAAAACATACACATCGATAACCGTGCAGGACATAATAGATGAGGCTGACATCGGCAGAAGCACATTTTACGCTCATTTTGAGACAAAGGACGAACTGTTGAAAGCTTTGTGTACGGATATTTTCGAGCACGTTTTTTCGGAGGAAGTCATGTCGGAGGAGCACCATGATTTCTCGCATCACAGCTCTTTCCGTGACAAAGTGACCCATATACTCTACCACCTGAAAGAAAAGCAGCAGGATATACGTGGGCTTTTCAGCGGAGAGTGCGGCGAGGTCTTTTTGAGGTACTTGAAAGAATACCTTTATCGGGTCTTCGATGAACACATCACGGCAGAAGACAATATCCCCCACGATTATGCTCTTGATATTGCCGTAAGCTGTTTTTCGGAAACTATAAGGTGGTGGCTCAAAGGTCAGAACGGGTATACTCCCGAACAGATGGCAGGATATTATTTTGACAGCATAAAGATACTTTAGCTTATACCAAAAACAGGGATATGCCCTCTCCATGCGGAGGACATATCCCTGTGTCTTTTATTTATGCCATTTCCCTGCCGATGGCTTTTGCCTCTTCAAGCAGTCCGCCGAACACCGCATCGTGTCTGCGCTGTTTTGCTTCACCATCGAACATTGTCCAGTGGAACTTTGAGTAGTCCTTGACCTGGACAGTATCCGCTGCGATAAGCACCTTTGTGGGACCTATGAAGCGTGTCAGGGTATCACGGTAATTGCTGACAAGGTCGTGATAAAATCCGCCCTTGTCATAGGCATTATCGCCTGCGTTGCTGGTCATGATGAACAGCACGGGTATCTTCGACTTATTTGCATTTGGTTCGTCAAGATCATAGGTGATATACTGGAAGATGAGCCTTTCATACAGCGCACGGAAAGCCGCACTCGCCTCACCCAGATAGTTCGGCGTACCGATAATGAGTCCGTCGCTCTCACGTATCTTTTCAAGCACAGGTCTTAGCCCGTCATTGCAGATACATTCGCCGTAATGATTCTCGGTCTTACAGCCGAAACATGAGATACAGCCTGAATATTTTTCCAGCGTATACAGGTCGATGACCTCAGCGCCCGCACCCTCTGCCGCAGCCCTTACAAGCTGTGCTGTGTTCTGATTTCTTCTTGGACTTGCGTTTATGGCTATGATCTTTTTCATATACTGCCCAACTCCTTTCGCTTTAACAGCCTTATTTATCCGTTTGTGATCTTGTTTTTACCTCAGCCCTGCACTCCATGATAGAGTCTTCATAGATAAGCTCGCCGATACTGTCAGCAGTTATACTGCCTGACTTTGGATTTTTCACCGAGTCGATATGCCCCTTTACATCGGCTTGTACATCGGAATACTCAAAAGACAGGTCGCAGTCCTGCATCTCGCAGTCGATGAGTTTCAGGTCTTTGCAGTAGCACAGCGGCTGCGTGCCGATAATCTTGCACCTTATAAGTGTAAGACCCTCCGAGAACCACGCCAGATACTCGCCCTTTACCACCGAATCCGTTACGGTGACATTTTTTGAGTGCCAGAAAGCATCCTTGGTATCAAGATTGGAATTCTTTATGACCAGACCATCCACATACTGGAAAGAGTATTTGCCCTTGAAATCAAGATGGTCTATCTCGATATTTTTGGCATCGAGGAAGATATATTCCGAAACAATGGTGCTGTCGGTTATGGTAGTATTATCGGTCTTCCAGCCAAATTCGGGCGAATCTATATCACAGTTTCGCACGATGGTATTGCGGCATTCACGCAGGGCTTTCACACCCTTTATCTCGGTGTTTTCGATGATACCGTCATCGGAATACCACAGTGCCGCCCTGGTCTTTTCATCGAGCTTTGAATTTTTAAGCTCATACTTTTTAGCGTGCCATATGGGGTACCTGAGAGAAAATGAGCAGTCCTCGATAAGAACATCTCTTGTCTCTTTCAGCACCGATTCTCCGTCAGCCTCGCCTGCGAAGGTACAGCCTTTAACACGGGTATCGACTATATTATACAGCGCTCTCTCGCTGTCAAAAGTCTTGTTTTCGATCAAATTCATTTTACCTGCTCCTAAACTTATATTTTTTCAAGGGGATATTTTTCACGGGGCGGCTCGTATTTTTTCGACAAAAGCGACATATGCTCATCTGTTATCGGGTCGAAAACATTCTGCATATTGCCCCGAAGATGGGCTGTGCTCGATGTTTTGAACACGGTGATGATATCTCTGTTACGAACAACAAACGACAGCATCAGCGATTCGGGCGTTTTGCCCTCGTTTTCTGCTATACCGGAGACAAGTGCATCATTCGTCACAGCTTTCCTCGCATAATGACTGTTGCACAGCGGCGAATACGCCATGACCAGCACATCATGTGCTTTGCACCACGGGATAAGGTCGTATTCCGCACCACGCTCGGACAGATTATAGAGTATCTGATCGCAGAAACAGTTCTGACCGTTTTTACAGGCAAAAAGCGCCTGCATCTCGTGGGTATCGAAATTTGAAACGCCCCAGTGACGTATCAGCCCAAGGCTCACCAGTTCTTCCATATTATCGACCATATCCTGAAGCTTGACATTACCTCTCCAGTGCAGAAGATAAAGGTCGATATGGTCTGTGCCCAGACGTTTCAGCGACCTCATACAGCACTGTTTATACAGCCCCTTTTCGGCATTATAAGGCAGTATCTTATCGACGATAAACAGCCTTTCCCGTCCGAAGTCCTTGATAAAGGTACCGAGTATCTCCTCACTCAGTCCGCTGCCGTACATCTCGGCGGTATCCATGAGGGTCATGCCAAGCTTATCGACACCATACCTCAATGTTTCAAGCTCCGCCGCCGTTTCGTTTTCACCGAGCCTGTAGGTCCCGAAACCTATGAAGGGTATCTCTTCGCCCCTGTGGGTTAGATATTCCATAGACCGCTCCTTATATTTTTGTTTTGTCATGTTTGATATAAAACCTACATACTATATTAAACATTATTATAGCAAATCAACTAAAAAAAGTCAATACAGCTTTTGAGCCGATCTTCTGCCCTTACAGGATTTAAGGATTATTTAATAATGTTCGTGCTATGTTTTATACAGAGAAACAAAGATCTTCAGACCATAAGGAGGAGACTATGAGCAAAGAATTCAGAAAATTCCTGCTGATCTGGGCAGGTGAACTTATCTCATCCATCGGCGGAGGGCTGACAAGCTTCGGACTGGGAGTATATGTGTTCAAGCAGACGGGCAGGGCGGCAGACATGGCGCTGGTGACGCTGCTGGGATTTCTGCCGACACTTATACTTAGCATACCTGCGGGCGAACTGGCAGACCGTTTTGACAGAAGACTGCTTATGATGATAGGCGACGGCTGTTCGGGGCTTGGGGTGGTGTTCATACTGGTATGCATGAAAAACGGCGGTGCGAGCCTTATGCAGATATGCGCAGGCGTATTCATCAGCGCTGTGTTCTCATCACTGCTTGAACCTGCATACAGGGCAACGGTCACAGACCTGCTTTCAAAGGAGGATTTTTCAAAAGCAAACGGGCTGGTCTCGATGGCATCGAGCGCAAGGTATCTGATATCGCCCGTGCTGGCAGGACTTTTGCTGAGCACATTTGACATCTCACTGCTGCTTATCATCGACATATGCACTTTCTTTGTGACCATAACAGCAACAGCGATAGTCCGCAGAAGTGTCAAGGCAAAAAAACGCAAGGCGGACGCAGCATTTTTTGAGAGCATAAAAGAGGGCTGGCAGACTGTACACTCCAAAACGGGATTGTTCCGCCTTATCATGGTGTCATCGCTGATAGAGATGTTCATGGGGGTATTGCAGATACTGGTAGAACCTATGGTGCTGTCATTTTCCGATGCACGCACGCTTGGCATCACAGAAACTATCTGCGCCTGCGGTATGCTGGTATCGGGTCTGATACTGGGCATGATCGGGCTGAAAAGCGGCTACGCCAAAACGCTGCGCATCTCACTGACCCTGGCTGGAGTATTCATGGCAGGCATAGCGCTGTTCGAGAATATCCCGGTTATCTGCGTATTCGGCTTTTTGTTCTTCTGTATGCTGCCGCTGGCAAACAATTGCCTTGATTATCTGGCAAGGACGAACATACCCGACGATCAGCAGGGACGTGCATGGGGCTTTATCGGGTTCCTGTCACAGCTTGGGTATGTGGTCGCTTACGGGATATCGGGCATAGCGGCAGATGGTCTTGGTACGCTAACAGGCAAAGGCGCAGGCAGAGGTGCTGCGCTGATGATAGCGGTTTCGGGGATAATGATGGTGATAACAGCATTTGCACTGCTTGGGAACGAAAGTATAAGCTCGCTTGAAAAAGTCGGTGATACGGAAGATACAGCGGCAGGCAAGGCTGTGTGCAGCAAGACCTGACACACAGGTCAGGATAACGGCAATGCGGCATTTTGTTAACATCGCCTGCGCATTATGATATAATGATAGCAGCTAAGTATATTTATATGACAATAGAAACACAATGCCCCGAGGTCATGAACTTCTTCGGGGCAGAATTTATAGCAGATGGATCTTTATGCAGTGAGGTGAACTATGCTTAAACAGATAAGGTACTTTCAATCGGTGGTAAAACTTGGCAGCTTTACTGAGGCTGCGGAGGAACACTATATCTCACAGTCGGCTATCTCGCAGCAGATAAAGGCGCTGGAGGACGAGCTGGGTGTAAAACTGCTTGAACGTAAAAAACGCAGTTTTACGCTGACCGAGGCAGGTGAATATTTCTACAGAAAAAGTCTGGTGCTGGTGGCGGACTACGACAGCATAGTGCGTGAGGTGCAGAATATCTCGGGCAGCCGCGGCGAACTGCTGAAAGTCGGACTTCTCAAAGGCTACAGCGGAAAGGAGTTCAATCGGGCGGTATCTGAGTTTACAGCGAAATTCCCCGATGTTACCGTGGAAGTGACCCACGGCAACCACGATGCGCTGTATGCGCTGCTGAGAAACGGCGAGATAGATATTGTGCTTAACGATCAGCGCAGGGCATTCTCGGACGAGTATATAAACATCGTGCTGGATATAAGGGAATATTACGGCGAGATCTCGGCAAACAGTCCATTGGCGCAGCTTGATGAGGTCGAGATAACCGATCTGAAAAACACTCCGCTCATACTGCTGGCGAGTACAGATCAGCAGGAAACGGAGCGCAGCTTTTATCTTAACGACCTGGGTTTCAAAAGCGAGATATACTTCACGGAATACATTGATGATGCGCTGATGCAGGTCATACAGGGCAAGGGCATAATGCCCATAGAGGGCAGCGGTGACGCTATACAGAACACCACGAAATCGGTCAGACTGATAAGGAACGGCAAACCGATCATCAGGCGGTACTGCGCATTCATGAAAGCAAATGACCTGAAAAAGCACACATATGAATTTACGGAGATACTGAAAAGCCTGTTCTGAGAAAAATTATCTTAACAAATGGTTTTAATTTTATTGACAAAAGATGTCGTATGGGTTATAATATATATATTATATACTTAAGGCAACACCGCACAACCATTGTGTGTCAGATGGAAGTCAGATTTTTCGTCAGAGCAACTAAAAACGACGCAGGAATACTGACGTATTTCAAGGAGTTTTTGGTTGTTATGACGAAAAATATGCAATCAGATGGCATACAAAGGCGTTAGCCGGTGGTTGCGCGGTGCTGCCTTAAATAACTCGGGAGGTCGGAAATCTCATGCTTGACGGGATAAATTTCAAGACCATATGGTGGTCACTGGTCCATGTGGTGTTGTCAAATAATCTTATACATATAGTATGGTGCGCAGGGATACTCATATTTATGATCGTACTTGCTGTGCTGCACCACAAATGGAAATTCGATTACGGCAAAAAGATGCTGCTGTGGCGGTTCTTATGCCTGATACCGCTGGCTGCGGCAGGTGCGCATTATATGCTTTATCTGAAAGGCTGCGACACTGATATCGTATCCTCATTCACACCGCTTTATGCCATTGGGGTGCTGGCACTTATACCGATACCCTTTGCAAACCGCACAGTAGGCTATCGCCTGACTGCTACCCTTACAGGTTTGATCTGTGTGCTTTCGGGCTTGGTTTTTGCAGCAAGCTCTCCGCAATTCTACAATTATACGGATAAAAGCTACAGCGAGTCATTCTCGGCTATGGTGAAGACCATGGAGCGCACTTATGTACTGAAAGACTGGAAAGATGCTGATCTGGCTGAGCTTGAGAAAAAGTATATGCCACTGGTCAAGGAAGCCGAGAAGAAAAATGATGCTCTCATGTTCGGTGAAGCGGTGACACAGTTCTGCAACGAACTGCATGACGGTCATATTGTGGTGCAGTACGACAGAAGTTCCGAAAAAGACCGTGATTTCGGCATGGGACTGGTAAAGCTCGACAACGGCGATGTTATCGCAGTATGTACCTCAGCTGAGGCTAACGAAAAAGGCATAAAGGACGGTACGGTCATAACCGCATGGAACGGCAAGCCCGTATTACAGGCTGCCGAGGAGGACGTTAAGGACGATGGTTCTCCCGTAAAGGCTAACGGCGACATCCTATCCGTCATAAAGCTTGCAGTCGAGGGCGGTGCAACTGTGGAAGTATCCTTCATCGACGAGGACGGTGAAGAGCAGACTGTGACTCTCTACGACCTGATCGACAACGAGGAAGACGCAAAAAAACATCACTGCGCAATGGATGCTTACAATCTTTTCAGACACGCACCCGATAAGGATACAGAAGAAGCCGAAAATTTCAGCACAAAGATGCTTGATGACAAGTGCGGCTATATACTGGTCAATGAAGAGTCCACCGAAAATGGGCTGCACGATCTGGCAGGCTATTTCAACGGCGATCACAAGTGGGCAAGAGAAATGTTCCGTGAAAAGCTGAAAGACCTGAAGTCGCAGGGTATGGAGTATCTGGTGATAGACCTGAGAAACAATGAGGGCGGCAATGATGAGATAGGCTTCGCACTGGTGGATCTGCTGACAAAGGATCCGCAGTTCGGGCTTAATGTGGGCATGAGATGGAAAGACGGCTACAAGCCGCTGGCAGACCACGGCATAAAGGGTGACGGCGAGTTTGCCGACCTCAAAGTGGTCGCACTGACGAACTTTAACTGTGGCAGTGCAGGCGACAGTCTGGCGCAGGCACTTGGCAATCTTCCAAACGTGACCCTGATGGGAATGACAGACCCCAACGGCTGCAATCAGGAGACTGGCGGAATGATGAAGCTTGCAGGCGGCGATGTGACGGTATATTATCCCACGGGCATTGTGCTTGATGAAAAGGGCGAACCCAACATCGACACAAAGGCTGACCGCATTAGCAGAGACCCTGTTGAAGAGCGCATACCCCTGGACCACGATGCGGCTATGAAGCTGTTTGTGGACAAAGAGGACTACGAACTGAACAAGGCTGTGGAGTTCCTGAAAGGTCAATAATGATATAAAACAAGGCTCGTAAGACATGATCTTACGAGCCTTGAATTATTTACGGCAAGTTTTAAATTGTACAAAAAAGTTTACCGATAATACTTTTTCGGTCTATGAGCCCCAGTCTGCCGCTGCGGCTGTCGATGGAAGATACACGTTCATCCCCCAGCATGAAAAAGAAGTTTTCGGGGACAGTCATGGGCAGGGGCGCATCACAGCTGCCACGGTAAAGACAGCTCACATATGGCTCGACCTGTATCGTGCCGTTTACGATAACTGCGCCCTCGGGTGAGATATCCACCGTATCGCCCGATACAGCCGCCACACGCTTCACGATGACTCTGCCCTCGTGGCGGAATGCGGCTATATCTCCCCTTTTGGGGTGCTTTGTTCGTTTGAATATGAGTATGCTGCCGTCTTTCAGTGTGGGCTGCATACTCGTGCCCTCTGTACGGCAGACAGGCAGCAGGTACGCCAGCGAAAGTGCGCCTGCCGCCAGCAGTCCGCAAAACAGGCTAAGCCTGCGGTCATTCGACATAAGTCACCTTGCCCTCTTCATCAAAAGCGACCTTGCCACGCTGCTTTGCCGCACGTATGCCTAAGGATACGGCAGTTTCCACCGCAGGGGTCAGCCTTGT
The DNA here is from genome assembly GCA_902788785.1 of uncultured Ruminococcus sp. Taxonomy (GTDB): domain Bacteria; phylum Bacillota; class Clostridia; order Oscillospirales; family Ruminococcaceae; genus Hominimerdicola. The sequence goes on along the minus strand of CADALT010000004.1, from coordinate 44,884 downwards.
GAAGCCAAAGAGATGTGCGGTCTCACGCAGCAGGTCATCACGCTGCATAGCTATCTGCCTTGCCAGGATAAGTATGATGCCGTTTGCCAGTTCCTCGGGAGGAATGTCCTTTATATCACGGCGCAGTTCATCACTGCACTTTGCACGGCATTTATCGTACTCCTCGGGCTTTTGGGTCTTCAGCCAGAAGAATGATGCGGTGCCGCACTGTATCTCATTGCCCTGCGATGCAGTCAGCGCTTTATCCAGCGTAGCTTTCATGACACTGCCTGGACGGTTTATGCCCCATGCATTCAGCACACGCTTTGTCAGCACATCACGGCTGACGGGCGCTTCATCTGTGAGGATGAGGTCGATACATTCGGTGATGGCTGTGATGTTAGCTTCGCTGAACTGTTCGGCACTTCCCTTTTCCTCGGGTATCGACGGGATATATTCGTCACAGAGGTCTGCAAGGGAGGTCTGCTCCTCACGCTCGAACTGCAAAGGTTCATTTGGCTTTGCAGGCGCTTCTTCCGCAGGTGCAGGTGCGTGCTTGGCTTCTATCGCAGCGTTTATCTCGGCTGTCAGCTGTTCGATGCAGCGCTGTTTATTGCTAAGCCAGTCAAGGATATATACGTTGGCTGTCTTCCAGCCCAGTCCCTGCAGAACAGATGGCTGTGAGATCGTTCTGTCATAGGCTGTGCCATTCTCGTACCAGCCTCTTGCACAGCAGTTTATCCCCAGTACGTAGGTATCCTCATCATCGGGGTCAGCCACAGCCACATCGACCTTGTTATCCGAGCAGCCCACATTGCAGCTGACTTTATAGCCCAGCTTTTCAAGCTCGCCTGCCACAACACGCTCAAAGCCCGTACCTGCGGCTGATGTGCCTGCTCTTACAGGCAGAGCTGTTCTGCCCTTGATGGCAAATTCCAAAAAGCCTTTCAGACCGTCAACGCCCTCGGAGCGTGTACGGGAGAGGTCTATCATATCGGGCGTGATAACGGAGAACACAACCATCTTCTGCCTTGCACGGGAGATGGCAACATTCAGTCTGCGCCAGCCGCCGTCACGGTTGAGGGGACCGAAGTTCATGCTGACCTTGCCCTCTTTATCGGGACCATAGCCGATGGAGAAGAATATGACATCACGCTCATCACCCTGCACATTCTCAAGGTTCTTGATGAGGATAGGCTCGTACATCTCGTTTGCAAGCGCTTCAAGCTCGGGCTCGGCACGGAATGCGTCGTTCAGCACATCGTCCACCAGATTTTGCTGGGGCAGGCTGAATGTTACCACACCTATGCTCTGCCTGCGCAGTATCGGGTCACGCAGACGGCGGCAAATCTCCTGCACCACAGCCTCGGCTTCGGCACGGTTGGTCTTGGTGCTGCCCTTATCGTAGAAGCCCTCCACATGAACGTGGCTGACCTCGCTTATACGGTCATCGGGCGACGGGAAGGTATATAGCTTGCCGTCATAATACTTGGAATTGCTGTAGGCTATCAGGCTCTCGTGCCTTGAACGGTAATGCCACAGCAAATGTTTCTGGGGCATCGAAAGTGCAAGGCAGTCATCGAGTACGCTTTCAAGGTCTTCCTTTTCATAGTTCTCCTCATCCACATGGTTGGTGGCAAAAAAGCTTGTGGGAGGCATTTGCTTGGGGTCGCCCACGACTATCACATTCTCGCCCCTGGCGATAGCGCCAACGGCTTCGCAGGTAGGCAGCTGGGACGCCTCATCGAAGATCACAAGGTCGAACTTCGGGTAAGACGGGTCGATATACTGCGCCACTGATATGGGCGACATGAGCATAACGGGGCATATCCTCCTGAGAAGATTTGGTATGCTGTCGAACAGCTTGCGTATGCTCATCATACGGCCGCCGCTCTTGATAGCACGCTGGAGTATGCCCAGCTCGCTGCTCTTTGCACCGTCACCGGGCGCAGGCACTTTGGCGGAAAGCTCCGCTGCAAGTTCCTGTATGGTCAGCTTTTTGAAGCTTTCGTGAGCATCGTTCAGGCGGCGCACAGTATCCTCGAAGAGCGTGCCTGTGAATTTGGCAAGCTCCTTGTTCTGATGGATGATATAGTTCACCATACCCTTGCTTATACCGCAGTCATAGGCGGCTGTCAGCTCATTGCTGTCCACTTTTCCGCCCAGATAGCTTTCACCGATATTGGCAGCCCCCGACTTTTCAAGCTTTTGGCAGATATCCATTATTACCGACCAGTCTTTCAGTCCGGACAGTTCAGCACTGAACTCTGCTGTGCGCTGACGAACATTTTCAATGCTGCCATCGGTCAGCTTTTTGGTATCTATCTTGTAGGTATTTTCAAGCTCGCCCATCAGGCTTGCAAGCTCATCGTTTTTGTACTCGGGAAGCGTTCCCTCGCCGAGCTTAACGCTAAGAGCTGTCTTCTGTGCCGCATCAAAGGGTGCGGCAGCCAGCTTTTCACGTACTGCAAGAGATCTTCCGAGAGAATTTTTAAGCACATCGTACTGCGAGCCTTCGCCCTGCCACAGCGCACCGAAAACTTCCTGCGCCGCCGACTGACCGTTTTCTATATCGGTTTTCAGCTGTGCCGCTTTGATAAGCTTAGTGTAGTGGTCTGCAATGTTTTCCTTAGTTACAGCGCCCGAATTCTTTGCGTGGGCAGCAAGCTCGTTTACCAGCTTTTTGCTGCCGAAATGCTTGGGTATGAACCACTTTGTCTGCACGCTCTTCCATTCGGTCTGCGCCTTTGCCGCATCATAGCCGAAGACACTATCCTCAAACACCTGCGAAAGCTCGGCTTTACAGCTTTGCATCTCACCTAGAGATGCAACTGTTTTATTGATATTTGCCGCTAACATATCCCACCTGCTGCCTGCAAGCACCGAGGGCAGCACGAAGCCTTCGCCTTCGGAGGCTGTCTTGCAGATCTCGCCAAGGCTCATAAACTGTGCAAAGCTCGTATCAGCTGTGCCTGCAAGTGCCGCAAGGCCGCTGTTTTCAAGCTTATCAAGTTCATTTTCAAAAGCAGCCAGCTTCTGCTTCAAGACATCGGCAGTATCGAAACCGCACTCGGTAAGGCGGCACATATTCAGTGGTGTTGAGCCCACATCGCCAAACTGCCGTCCCAGGTTTGCAAGGCTTTCCGTCAGTTCACGCAGGGCGGTATAGCTCTGCTCGTTCATTGCACCGCACTGTGCATCGCTGAATTCTATCCTGCCCTCGAAAGCCCTGTTCTGCTCCCATCTGACGGCAGCATCATACAGCGATATACCGAATTTTTTACTGTCATGTATGGCTGACATGGTCATATTCAGCTCGGTACGCAGCGCTTTGAGCTTATCTGCCTGAGCCTGATATTCCTCGGGCTTTTTTATCCTGCCCACGTTAAGTGTCTCGTTTAACTGGTCGAGCACCGCACGTTTCTGAGCTTTGTTGGAATGGAGTTCGATACAGAACGGTCCGAGCCCTATCTTATCAAGGCGCTTTTCGACCACTGACAGCGCAGCCATCTTCTCAGCCACAAAAAGCACTGATTTGCCGTGGTAGAGGGCATTTGCTATCATATTGGTGATGGTCTGGGATTTACCTGTACCGGGAGGTCCGTGGAGAACGAAGCTTTCTCCCTGACCCGATGCCACGACAGCCGCCAGCTGCGAAGAGTCCGCTGCCACAGGCACAGCAAGGTCCGAGGGGGCTATGCTGTCAAGCTCCACGGGTGAAACGGTGATGTCGCTGCCCTCCCACTCGGTCTTGCCCGATATGAGCGATGCGACGACTTTATTCTGTGCAAGTTCGTCTGCACGGTTGCGTATATCGTTCCACATGATAAATCTGTTGAACGAGAACTGTCCGATGAAGGCGTATTCTTTGATGTCCCACCTTGACTTCGCCATGACCGCTTTACGGATAATGCTGAATATCATTGGTATATCCACGCCGCTGTCGTCCATTGGCACAGGGTCAAGACCCTGCACGTCGATGCCGAACGCCTGACGAAGAAGTTCAAGCAGGGTGATGTTCACCTGGGTATCCTCATCACGTATCCTGATGGAGAACGACTTATCCTGCACCTTTCTTGTTATATCCACAGGCACCAGCACGAGTGGCGCATATCTTGGCTTTTCGCTCTTGTCGGTCTCGAACCATTTGAGGAAACCGAGGGCGAGGTAGATGGTGTTCACACCGTTCTCCTCGATGCTGACCTTTGCCAGTCGGTGGAGCTTTTTCATGGTCTTTTCAAGCTCGGTCTCGCTCAGGAAAGTACGCAGACGGCGGCTCTTGAATTCCTTTGAGGCTATATCCGCAATAAGTTCACGGTGGTTCTCGGTCTCATATATCTTGCTGTCGGACATTTCCAGCGTCATATCATTAGGCATCGGCATGACCATGAATGACTCGTCCCTTGCCATCTCGTCCTCCAGCACCGCCAGGTCATCAGCCATAAGCTGCACATTTGCTGCGGTGGGTCGGAAGTTCAAAAGGCTGTTGCGCAGGCTGAGATCAAGCAGCTTTCTTTCCCAGATGACCTGCTTAGTGACCTCGGTGTGCTGACCTGTCAGGTCGATATCGCCGAAGATGAGCTCACCCGGTGCAGAAGTTATCTCGCTCTTTTTACGTTCGCCGTAGTCAACAGCAGTATACACTCCGTTCTCGGATACCCTCGAAGGCATGGGACGTATGCCGCTTGTACGGGTGCGGCTTATGTCTATGGCAAAGGCGAGGTCCGCTGTATCTGCAAGCTTGGAAGCTGCGTGCTTTTCGGCTTCATCGAAATCAACACTTTTGCCTGCGGTGAAGTCGGTACACTCTATCATAGATATCTCGTCGATGCCCGAAGCCATGCGCTTTGTCAGGGCGGTGGCATCATACTGAAGACAATCGGGGAAAGTTTCTTCCTCCAGCCAGCAGCCTGCCACCGCATGGGAGGAGGTAACAGCCAGCAGAGGGAAAAGTCCCACCGCTTCAAGGCAGGAACAATACAGCACTGCCAGGTCAAGACAGGTGCCTGCCTTGCCTTCTATCACCGCATCGGGCAGACGTATGCGCTGGGCATCTTCAAACGACGCAGGAGGAACGGTATAGGCTATATTCTCCTGCTGGAGAGCTGCATATATTGCGCCCATCTGCTGTTTTACGATATTGGGGTTACGGGTCTGATAGCCCGTGAATGCGGGGTCGCCGCACCACTGCTGCAAAAACAGGCTAGCCTGCGAAATGATATTCTGCACCGCAGGGTGATTTGGTGTAACGAAAGCCGCAGCAGTCTCTGGCATAAAGGAAACGCCCGTCCACTGGTCGTAGGCAAGCAGTTCCATATCACGCACCTCTCTGCCGATGAGTGTCTCGCCCTCGGGAGTACGCTGATAAGCTTCAATACGCACATAACCCGAGATCTTCTCGGTAAGGCTGAACAGAAAATCGGGCGAAAGCTTTATATCCACAGGAGATATCTCCACGGGCACCGAAGGCATCAGCTGCATTTCGGGCGACTCGAAAGACTGTGCAAAATCGGGGTCAAAATCTATTCTTATAAACACATTTTCAAGTGTACGGTCTGTCTCATTTTTCAAAATAATGCTCCTGAAAACGGGCACGTAGTTCTGCTCCATGGCAAAATTTATCCTTGCAGTCACCGCACCGCTGAAGCTTATCAGGTTTTCCATAAATATCAGTCCTTTCAACTTATAGTAGACGACATTAAGACAAAAGAACAAAACGGGGGCTGACCTTTACTCTATCAGTCCCCGTTCTTTATTCTCGTAAAGTAACAATGCGCCGTTTATCCCATCGCTCAATGCAGGATATCCCTATACTTCATCGGGGTCATACCATTTATATCCATCCCTGCCCTTTTTCTTAACAAGATACAGCGCTCTGTCAGCACAGGTCTTGAGTTCATCGAAATTACGGGAGTCGGACGGGGACGATGCACCGCCGCAGCTGAAGCTGATACGGAAGGTATCATCTTCGGGACGGTTCAGCGGTTCGATGGCATGGACACGCTGGCGCAGTTTATCAAGCTGTTCATCGACCTTATGCCTGTCGCCGTGCTTTACCATCACCAGGAACTCATCGCCGCCGTAACGGGATATGATGCTGTCCTCACCGAAAAATTCCTTGATAGCCGCTGCAAACTCCACAAGCACCTTATCGCCCGAATCATGTCCGTACTGGTCGTTTACCTGCTTGAAGAAGTCAACATCTATGAACAGCAGCGAGCAATCAGACTTTATGCCCTTGTTCAGGTAATTCTCGGCTGCCAGATCAAAGGCACGCCTGTTCATGACCTGAGTAATGGGGTCATGTATCGAAAGATTTTCAAGTATCTTACGGTCCGCCACATCTCGCCTGTGTGTAACTATGGACATTATCAGCGTAGCCGAAAGTATGAACCATGTGAACAGCAGCACTATCGTCCTGAACTGACCCATGGTGGATGACATGGCGCTGCTGGGCGATCTTACGACCACATACCAGCCGTCCATGTAATCTATCTGTGAAAACACCTGTGTATACTGGGTATCATCTATCGTATAGTTTACCGAGTCCATCTCATTGCCGCTGTTCATGCTGGCTTTCCATTCAAGATAATCGTCCTGATACTCCTCATCTATGGACTTTTTGAAGGACACCAGTGCATTTGCCCAGCTGCCTATGGCAAACTGATTTTTGCCTGCGCACTGGATAGTATTATCACTTTTGGCATTCATCAGCCAGATCTCGGTACCGTCGGATGCATTTTTCATCTGTGCAAGATTTTGTATCTCCTGCAAAGGATAAGTCATATAGAGCCAGCCACGTCTTGTTCCGCCATAAGTAAATCTCGAAAACATTGTGATAACAGGCTGTCCCGAAAGACTTGACCTGTAAGGGAATGTTATGGACACGGGCGCTGCTTTTTTGGCTGTCAGCAGAAAGCTCCATTTTCTGAACTCATTCTGTTCATCATCAGAACCGTAGACCGTTCCGTAGCTGTCCACAAAGCCCATGCTGATAAATCCGCCGCTGGGCATTTCATCCATGTCCGAATACAGCTGATCCAGGTCTTCATACTGCCTTGCAGAAATAAATCCTGCCATATCCTGCACAGAAACGGTCATATACCTGATAGAGCTGTTCATCTTCTCTGCCACCAGACCGCAGATCTGAGATGTAAGCTCCTTATCATGCTCTCTCATAAGTGCATTGACCGAGAGTATCATGCCCACAAATCCCACACTGCATATTACCAGGAATATGCTCATGACTTTCAGAAAGGAGCCGCCATTTATTTCATTTTCATTATTTTTCTTTTTTATCATTTTTATCATGATATTCCCCGATCTTTATCAAGTAATGTGCGAACTCTTTCATCTTCGATATTATTCTTTGAAACCACTGTGATGTCCGTATCCACGAACTTCACCGAAAACTCTTTGCCGTCTATGATCTCGAGTACAGTTTCGATGCCTATGTAGGACATCTCAAACTGTCTTTGCACCATTGTAGATGCCACGTAGCCCTCGCTCCTGATAAGCGTTTCCATCTCACTTGAAAAATCAAAGCCTATCATCACCACATCCTGCCTTTTATCAGCAAGAATGGTCTTTGCAAGTCCTACGGTCGATACATTATCCGTGCCGTAAACACCCTTGATGTCTTCATAATCAAGCAGTTCCTCGGCACAGGTCAGAGAATCCTCATTATTGCCATTATTATATTTTATATCGGAAATTACCTCCCATTTATCTGGAGCCTTATTCGACCAATACTGCAAAAAGCCTGCCAGACGTTCGTTTACGGTCTGTGATGCGACCGCACCTATCTCGATACCGATCTTTAACGGTTCATCGGTATCATTGCCGTTATTTTTCAGCTGAGTTATCATCTCGGCAGCAGCCTTCTGACCTGCATTGAGATTATCGGTCATATAGCACACATCGTACTTATCAGTATTTGCGATGGTATCTATCAGGACTATCGGTATGCCGTTTTCATGGATCTCCGAGATCTTATCGGAAAGCGCCACAGAATTGTTAGGCGATACCACTATACCATCTGCCCCTGCTTTCATCGCTTCATCGAGCAGTTTTTCCATGCCCTTCCAGTCAGCCTCTGTATAGCATCCGCTGAGGTACACGTTACAGTCATGATCCCTGCCGCCCGCAAACGCACCATTCATCACGACACGCCAGTAACTGCTCTCAAGATCCTTAACTATGACATATATATTCTTCCTGCCCTCCTCAATCTCGCCAAGCGCCTCGAAAGGTGGTACGGGTTTATATTTTTTTTGCGTATTTTCTTCTTTTTTCTCACAGCCGCACAAACAAAATGTCATGACGACACATATGAGCAATGCAAGATACTTCTTCATATGATCACCTTATCTGTCCTTTTTAGAACGAAAAGAGAATGTAGACAATTTCATATACTATATTATAACATACTTTGTAATTATTTACAAGTGGTTTTTGAAGTTTTTTTGTATTGATTTGATATGCTTTTTTGGTTAAATTTTTTATTACTTTATAGCACATTTTATTGGGATATATCGCAACAATTAGCTTGCAAGAAAGCAAGAAATGTGTTATAATCTGTAATTGTGAAATCCTTAACAAAGTTTCCGCAAACATTTTTATGTATACGTTTACATAAGCAGATGTTACGAAACAAAAATAGTATATGGAGGGTAAAAAATGTCTGATGTTACAACCATCACTCCTGAGCTTCTGGAAAAGATGAACAGGTACTGGGACGCTGTAAACTATCTTTCAGCAGGCCAGCTTTATCTGCTCGACAATCCTCTGCTCAGAGAACCGCTCACAAAAGAGCACATCAAGAAGAAGATCGTAGGTCACTGGGGCACAGTTCCCGGACAGAACTTCATCTATGTTCACCTCAATCGTGTGATCAAGAAGTATGATCTGGACATGATCTACATTTCCGGTCCCGGCCACGGAGGAAACTTCATGGTTGCGAACACCTATGCTGAGGGTTCTTATTCCGAGGTATATCCTAACATTTCAAGAGATGTTGAGGGTATGAAGAAGCTGTTCAAGCAGTTCTCTTTCCCCGGCGGAATCTCCTCTCACGTTGCACCCGAGACTCCCGGCTCCATCAACGAGGGCGGCGAGCTTGGTTATTCACTGGCTCACAGCTTCGGTGCAGTATTCGATAACCCCGACCTTATAACTGCTTGTGTAGTAGGTGACGGTGAGGCTGAGACAGGCCCTCTGGCTACTGCATGGCATTCAAACAAGTTCCTGAACCCCGTAACAGATGGTGCGGTACTTCCTATCCTCCACCTGAACGGTTACAAGATCTCCAATCCTACAGTATTTGCTCGTATCTCTCATGAAGAGCTGGAGAGCTTCTTCCGTGGCTGCGGCTGGAAGCCTTACTTCGTAGAGGGCACAGAGCCTATGGAGATGCACAAGAAGATGGCTGAGACACTCGATACAGTTATCGAGGAGATCAAGAACATCCAGAAGGAAGCAAGAGAAAACGGCAAGACCGAGAGACCTGTATGGCCTATGATCATCTTCCGTTCACCTAAGGGCTGGACTGGTCCTAAGATAGTTGACGGCAACGAGATCGAGGGTACATTCAGAGCTCACCAGGTTCCTATGGATATGTCACAGCCTGAGCACCTGAAGCAGCTGGAAGATTGGCTGAAGAGCTATCATCCCGAGAAGCTGTTCGACGAGAACGGCAGACTCATCCCCGAGCTGGAAGAGCTGGCTCCTACAGGTGAGAGAAGAATGGGTGCTAACCCCCATGCAAACGGCGGTCTGCTCATGAGAGACCTGAGACTGCCTGATTTCAGAGATTACGGTATCGACGTTCCCGCTCCCGGTGCTACAGAGGCACAGGACATGATCGAGCTGGGCGGTTTCGTAAGAGACATATTCAAGCTCAATGCAGAGAGCAAGAACTTCCGTATCTTTGGACCTGACGAGACCATGTCCAACAGACTGGGCAAGGTATTCGAGGTAACAAAGAGAGACTGGAACGCTGATATGAAGGATAACGATGAGTTCCTGGCTACAGAGGGTCGTGTAATGGACTCCTACCTGTCCGAGCATATGTGCGAGGGCTGGCTGGAAGGCTACCTGCTCACAGGTCGTCACGGTTTCTTCGCAAGCTACGAGGCATTCATCAGGATCGTTGACTCCATGTTCTCACAGCACGCTAAGTGGCTGAAGGTAACTTCCGAGCTGCCTTGGAGACATAAGATCGCATCCCTTAACTACATCCTTTCTTCCAACGTATGGCAGCAGGACCACAACGGTTTCACACACCAGGATCCCGGCTTCCTCGATCACGTTGCTAACAAGAAGGCAGATGTTGTTAGAATGTATCTGCCACCCGACACTAACTGCCTGCTGAGCGTATTCGATCACTGCATCCGTTCCAAGAACTATGTGAACGTTATGGTTACATCGAAGCACCCCAGACAGCAGTGGCTGACTATGGAGCAGGCTGTTAAGCATTGTTCACAGGGTGTTGGCATCTGGGAGTGGGCTTCCAACGACCAGGGTCAGGAGCCTGACGTAGTTCTGGCTTGCTGCGGCGATACTCCTACACTGGAGGCTCTGGCAGCTGTTACCATCATGAGAAAGAATATGCCTGAGGTCAAGATCAGATTCATCAACGTTGTTGACCTGTTCAAGCTGCAGCCTAAGGGCAAGCATCCTCACGGTCTGTCCGATGCTGAGTTCGACGCTCTGTTCACTAAGGACAAGCCTATCGTATTCGCTTTCCATGGCTATCCTACACTCATCCACGAGCTGCTGTACCACAGAAACAACAGAAATCTGTATGTTTGCGGTTACAACGAGGAGGGTACTATCACAACTCCGTTCGACATGAGAGTTCAGAACGAGATCGACAGATTCCACCTTGTTATGGAAATGCTCAAGAGACTGCCTCAGCTGGGCAATACAGGTTCTTACCTGTATCAGATGATGCAGGACAAGCTTGTTGAACACAAGCAGTACATCCACGAAGTTGGTCTGGATCTCCCTGAGGTTCGTGACTGGAAGTGGGACATCTGATCCATTCATAATTTTGAATGAGTCACACTGACATTTTAGATATGTCACTATAATTGCTTTCATTAAATGCGCTTTTCTTTTGAAGAGCGCATTTTTTGACTTGTGCATTTATTGCGGTCTGATAACAAAAGAGCTCACACTTCATGGAAAGTGTGAGCTTTTTCTGTTTAATATCATTTGGTTTCATATTTTTATTTAATGTGCTGACAGAAATTGAAGATTTCTATTTTACATCAGCCCATATATGATATCTATAGAACTAGAATGTGATCTGATCGGGATCTTCAAGCTCCTTTGCAAGAGAACCTGCTACGGGTATGGTCTTGCTGCGGAACTTTGTGAGTTCTGCGGCTTCTTCATCGCTGACGATGTATGCCTTTTCGACTCTTGCATTCTTAGCTTTCAGGGTCATGACCTGCACGCCCTGGGTGTTTCTGGTAGTCTTTGGCAGCAGTAATGCGGTATCGAACAGCAGCGCTCTGCCGTTTGTGGTACGCAGCATCACCTGTGCATTGTCATTCAGCTTGAAAACTGCCACAAGCTTCGACTTATCCGAATATGCGTTAGCCAGCTTCTTACGGTTGGTCTTGGTCTCATAAGAGTTCAGCGGAACTTTCGCAGCCTTGCCATTCTCGAAAACGAACAGCAGATAGCCAGAGAAATCCATAGTCTCGATCATGGCAGCAACGCTCTCGCCATTGTCAAAGCCCAGTACAGCGGGGATATAGTCGCCCAGGTCGCTAGCCTTGGTGTTGCCGAATCGGCTCGCTTTAGCCTTATAGACCGCAGCCTTATCCGAGAAGAACAGCAGTTCCGCACGGTTGGAGGACTCTATCTCCACCGCCATGCGGTCGCCCTCTTTGAGCTTCTGGTCGCTTGCCATCCTGAGAGACTGCATAGTACATTTCTTGAAATATCCGCTCTCGGACATGAACAGCTTGCAGGGATAATCCTCGATCTCCTCTTCTTCTTCGACCTCTTCGATGTCGCTCTGATAGAAGAACTGGGTCTTTCTTTCCTCGCCGTACTTCTTGATGACATCTTTGAGCTCGGCGATTATCACGTTCTTGATCTTCTTATCAGAACTCAGTATATCTTCAAGTTCAGCTATCTCATCTTCGAGTTTCTCGGTCTCGGAGGTACGCTTCAGGATATACTCACGGTTCAGGTGGCGCAGCCTTATCTCGGCAACGTAGTCCGCCTGAACTTCGTCGATACCAAAGCCAATCATCAGGTTAGGTACGACCTCGCTCTCCTCCTCGGTCTCACGGATTATGCGGATAGCCTTGTCGATATCCAGCAGGATCTTGCCCAGACCTTTCAGCAGATGCAGTTTATCACGCTTTTTTTGCAGATCATACTGAACTCTCCTGCGGACGCAATCCATACGGAACTTTGTCCATTCGTCCAAAATTTCGTACACACCCATAACCTTCGGATAGCCGTGTACCAGTATATTGAAGTTGCAGGAATAAGTATCCTGCAAAGGTGTCAGCTTGTAAAGCTTCTGCATGAGTTTGTCGGGGTCAACGCCCTTTTTGATGTCGATACCGATCTGCAGACCGTCCAGGTCAGTTTCGTCACGTATATAAGAAACTTCCCTTATCTTGCCTGCTTTGACCAGTGCGATTATCTTCTCGATGATAGCCTCGACTGTTGTGGTCGCAGGTATCTCAGTGACCTCGATGCACTTTTCTTCCTTATTGAAACGGTACTTTGCACGCAGTTTTATTGAACCTCTGCCTGTGCGGTAGATCTTATCAAGCTCGGCCTCGTCGTAAAGCAGATAACCGCCGCCCGGGAAATCGGGTCCTTTGAGGGTATCAAGGGCATTTGCTTCCTTATCCTTCATCAGTGCGATAGCAGTCTCGCAGACCTCACGAAGATTGAAGGGGCACACAGCCGATGCCATTGATACGCCGATACCCACGTTGGCATTGACCAGTATCGTGGGGAATGTGGCAGGGAAAAGTGTCGGCTCTGTCATGGTGTTATCGTAGTTCGGTACGAAATCCACAGTTTCCTTGTCGATGTCCCTGAAAAGCTCCTCACAGATAGGTTCGAGCTTAGCCTCGGTATAACGGGATGCGGCATAAGCCATATCCCTGGAATACGCCTTGCCGAAATTGCCCTTTGACTGCACGTAGGGGTGCAGCAGAGCTTCATTTCCTCTAGAAAGTCTTACCAGTGTTTCATAGATCGCACCGTCACCATGGGGGTTCAGCTTCATGGTCGCACCGACGATGTTTGCGCACTTTGTAAGTTTGCCTTTTATCAGTCCCATGAGGTACATGGTATACAGCAGCTTTCTGTGAGAGGGCTTAAAGCCGTCTATCTCGGGGAAAGCTCGTGATACGATAACGCTCATGGCGTAGGGCATATAGTTTTTTTCAAGGGTCTGGGTGATCTTTTCTTCCGCCACCAGACCTGCGCCTTCTATATAGGCATCTATCTTAGGTGCAGCAGCCTTCTTCTTCGGCTCTGCCTTCTTTTTTGCCATATTCATTTATCCTTTCCGATAATGTAGGGTAGCGCTCAGCGCTTTTCAAGGAGAGCTTGTTTCGTGCCCATGTACACTTATGAGAACAGTCACACTGACAGGAATATGATACCGAATATGGTCATAATGATAAGGTGTCCTCTAAGCTCGCTTCTGCTCATGGTCAAGCTCCTCTCACATCTGTGTCCGTTAATGCTTGTTAGGAAATATCAGCCATCTCCAGATAATCAGCACCGTTGTTGGTGATGAATTCCTTACGTCCTGCAAGGTCGTCGCCCAACAGCATATTGAACATCCACTGGGTCTGCTCGATATCATCGGGATTTACCTTGATAAGGCGGCGTGTTTCGGGGTTCATGGTAGTAAGGCTCATCATGTCAGCCTCGTTCTCACCAAGACCCTTCGAGCGCTGTATGGTAAAGCTCTTATCGCCTATCATTTTCAGTATCTTATCCTTTTCGGGTTCATCATAGGCAAAGTAGGTCTTATCCTTAGTGGTTATCTCGAACAGCGGAGATTCTGCGATATACACATAGCCCTGCTCGATGAGGGTCGGGGTCAGCCTGTAGAGCATTGTGAGTATCAGCGTCCTTATCTGGAAGCCGTCCACGTCCGCATCGGTACAGATAACGACCTTGTTCCACCTGAGATTATCAAGGTTGAATGCGGAGAGATCCTTCTTCTTGCCTGTATTGACCTCAACGCCGCAGCCCAGCACCTTGATAAGGTCGGTGATTATCTCGTTTTTGAATATCTTATCATAATCGGCTTTCAGGCAGTTGAGTATCTTACCTCTTACAGGGATAACAGCCTGGAATTCCGCATCTCTTGCCAGCTTTACCGAGCCCAGCGCAGAGTCACCCTCCACGATATAAAGCTCTCGCCTGCTGAGGTCTTTCGAGCGGCAGTCAACAAACTTCTGCACCTGATTGGAAAGGTCGATGGTGCCCTGAAGCTTCTTTTTGATGTTGAGCCTTGAAGTCTCGGCGCTTTCTCTCGAACGCTTGTTGACCAGCACCTGTTCAGCTATCTTAACGGCTTCATCGGGATTTTCGATGAAATATATTTCAAGGTTGTGCTTCAAAAATTCTGTCATGCACTCCTTGATGAACTTATTGGTGATAGCCTTTTTGGTCTGGTTTGCGTAAGATGTCTGGGTCGAGAACGAGCTTGACACCAGCACCAGACAGTCAGCAACGTCCTGGAAAGTTATGGCTTTTTCGTTCTTATTATACTTATTGTTGTTTTTCAGATATGCATTTATCTGCGACACAAATGCGCTGCGCACCGCATCATCGGGTGAACCGCCGTGGGAGAGGAAGCTGGAGTTATGGAAATATTCCAGTGTCTGCACCTTATTGGAAAACACGAAAGCCACGCTGAGCTTTACCTTGTATTCCTCCTTATCAGCACGGTCACGTCCCTTGCGGTCGCCTGTGAAATACTGCACATTTGTCAGGGTATCCTCACCTGCTATCTCTCTTACATAGTCAGCGATACCGTTCTCATAATAGAAAGTCTGCTCCTCAAAGGACATATTCTCACGTTGTATCCTCAGCAGAAAAGTAACGCCCGGGTTTACCACAGCCTGCTTTTTCATTATCTCAGCGAAATATCCGCTCTCGATATTTATATCTGTGAAAACTTCAAGGTCGGGTCGCCAATGGGTACGTGTACCTGTTTTCTTCTGCTTGGTCTCTTCCTTTTTAAGACCGCCGACGTTCTTGCCCTTTTCAAAATGCAGGTCGTACTTAAAGCCGTCCCTGTAGACCTGAACGTCCATAAACTCGGAAGAATACTGTGTCGCACAAGCACCAAGACCGTTAAGACCCAGTGCATACTCATAATTATCGCCCGAGTTATTATTATATTTACCGCCTGCGTAGAGTTCGCAGTAGACCAGTTCCCAGTTATAGCGCTTTTCACGCTGGTTATAATCCACGGGACAGCCTCTGCCGAAGTCCTCTACCTCGATGGAATTATCATTATACTTAGTTACGATTATCTTATTGCCGTGACCATCTCTGGCTTCGTCGATGGAGTTGGACAATATCTCAAAAACCGAATGCTTACAGCCGTCGATACCATCCGAGCCGAAGATAACGGCAGGACGTTTTCTGACACGGTCTGCACCTTTTAGTAGGGTAATATCCTCATTACCGTAGTCCTGTTTTTTATTAGCCATTTTATAACCTCACAATAAACAAGTGTTCTTATTTTTCACATACATTGTTATTATATCACACAATGGTCTGATTTGTAAAGAGGTGAAAACAATTTTAGTGAAAAACTACAATTTCAAGGTTAAGTCAGCACCTATAAAAACCTTGTGCGGTGTTGCCCTTGTATTTTTCCGAATGACGTGTTATAATATTATTATCTTATTATATAGATTGGAGAACTCTTATGAGCGAAGAAAGAATACCTAAAAGATGTGATGTGCCAAAGGAATATACCTGGGCACTGGAAGATATCTTCCCGACCGATGAGGACTGGGAGGCGAAACTGGAAGAACTCAAGGCGATACCCCAAAGGATAGCCGCTTTCAAAGGCAGGCTGGGCGAAAGTGCCGATGTGCTGTATGACTTTTTCAAGCTTTCGGACGAGATAGCTGTCATGGTCGATGCCCTTGCAAACTACGCACAGCGCCGTTCCGACGAGGATACTGCCGTGGCTAAGTATCAGGGCTATGTGGGTCAGCTGATGAACACCTATGTTGCCATCAATTCGGCAGGCAGCTTTGAAACTCCCGAGCTGATAGCGCTTGATGAGGAGCTGCTGGAGAAATTCTACAAAGAAAAGCCCGAGCTTGAACTCTACCGCCGTCATCTGGATCGCATACGCCGCAAGAAAGACCACGTACTTTCCGAGGCAGAAGAAAAGCTCATCGCTCTCACAGGCGAGATGGGCGATTCTGCCGAGACTATATATTCAATGTTTGCCGATGCAGATCTGAAATTCGAGGACGCTGTTGACAAGGACGGCACCAAGCATCAGGTTACACACGGCAGCTATATACCGCTGGTCAAGAGCAATGACCGTGTGCTGAGGAAGTCGGCGTTTGAGTCTATCTACACGACCTACAGCAATTTCCGCAACACCTGCGCTGCGATACTCAATTCCCAGATAAAGGCTGTGCAGTTCTACTCAAAGGCAAGGAACTATTCTTCCAGCCTTGAAGCTTCGCTGGACGCCAACGAAGTCCCAACAGAGGTCTACACGAACCTCATCAAGGCAGTTCACGACAACATGAACTATATGTACGATTATGTGGCACTGCGCAAGAAGCTGCTGGGCGTTGATGAGCTGCATTTCTACGACCTGTACACACCGATAGTTTCCGATTTTGAGATGAAGGTGACTTTCGAGGAAGCAAAGGAAACTGTCCTGAAAGCACTGGCACCCATGGGTGAGGACTATCTGAAAATACTCCGTGAGGGCTTTGATAACCGCTGGATAGATGTTTATGAAAACGAGGGCAAGACAAGCGGCGCATATTCCGCAGGTGCGAGGGTACACCCATATGTAATGCTCAACCACAAGGATACACTGGACTGTATGTTCACACTGGCGCACGAGATGGGCCATGCGATACACTCGTATCTCTCCAACAAAAATCAGCCCGTGGTATATTCGGATTATGTCATCTTCGTGGCAGAGGTCGCATCGACCTGCAACGAATCACTGCTGATGCAGTATCTGTTGAAAAACACCAATGACCCCAAGGAGAAGGCTTATCTGATAAACTATTTCCTGGAACAGTTCCGCACGACCCTTTACAGGCAGACCATGTTTGCGGAATTCGAGCTTAAAATGAACGAGCTTTGCGGTGCGGGCGAGACCCTGACAGCAGACACCCTCTGCGAGATCTACGGCGAGCTCAACAAGCTGTATTTCGGTGACGGAGTTGTGCTCGATGACGAGATAAAGATGGAGTGGGCACGTATACCGCACTTCTACTACAACTACTATGTTTACCAGTATGCTACGGGTTATTCCGCAGCCATCGCACTTTCCCAGAGGATACTGAATGAGGGAGAAAGCGCAGTAAAGGATTATATCAAGTTCCTGAGCAGCGGCTGCTCGACCGATCCTATCTCACTGCTTAAAATCGCAGGTGTAGATATGTCCACCACCAAGCCCGTTACCGAAGCTTTGAAGCTGTTTGGTGATCTTATCAGACAGATGGACGAACTCGAGGGTAAATAACAAAGTACAAAAAAGAGAAAAGTAAATAGTAAAAAAATAATAGTTGACTATTCACTATTCATTTTTCGCTATTCATTATTCACTTAGCAGGCTCTTCGCTAAATAACGCAAAGACACTTCTGCTGTGATACAACAGAAGTGTCCTGATAAAACTGCTTTACAGAGCCTGCGATTATGCAACTGTACTATTTTATTTATCAGCCGAAGAGCTTTTTGAACCTCTCCATAGCCTCAGCTGTTTTGTCTTTATCACCGAAAGCCGTCAGCCTGAACCAGCCTTCACCGTTTTTGCCAAAGCCTGCCCCGGGAGTACCGACCACATTCGCATTCTCCAGCAGATAGTCGAAGAATTCCCAGCTGCCCATATTATTTGGGCACTTCATCCAGATGTAAGGCGAATTTCTTCCGCCTGTGTATCTGATGCCCAGTTCGTCCAGAGTATCAGCGATAAGTTTTGCGTTGCGCTGATAGTAGTGAATGTTCTCACGGGTCTGCCGCTGACCTTCCTCACTGAACACAGCTGCTGCTGCGCACTGTACAGGATAGGAAACGCCGTTGAACTTACTGCCCTGTCGTCTGCCCCAGAGGTCGGCAAGATGAACATCTTCGCCTTTGGAATTTTTCACTGTCAGTTCATGAGGGACCACGGTATAGCCGCAGCGCATACCTGTGAAGCCTGCTGTCTTTGACAGCGAACACATCTCGATGGCACATTCCTTTGCGCCCTCTATGGCATAGATGCTGCGTGGTATGCCCTCCTCGGTGATGAAAGCTTCATACGCCGCATCATAGATGATGACAGCATCATTCTTCTTTGCATAGTCTATCCACACTTTGAGCTGTTCTGCGGTATACACCGAGCCTGTGGGATTATTGGGCGAGCAAAGGTAGATAAGGTCGCAGTGTACGCTCTCATCGGGCATTGCGGCAAAGCCGTTCGACTCGTCCGAGTCGGCAAAGATAACATTCCTGCCGCTCATGATATTGGTATCCACATAAACGGGGTAAGCAGGGTCTGTGACCAGCACAGTATTGCCCGAGCCGAAAATATCCACGATATTTCCGCAGTCAGCCTTTGCGCCGTCATTTATCCTGATATCCTGTGCAGGCACATCCACACCGAAACTCTTATAATAGCCCGATACTGCCTCTCTCAAAAAATCATAGCCTGCGCCGCTGTCCTCATAACCCTTGAATGTCTCCTTGACAGCCATTTCGTCTGCGCCTTTTTTCATGGCATCTATGACGCACTGTGCTATTGGCAGGGTAACGTCACCGATACCCATTCTTATGATGTCAGCCTCGGGGTGTTCGGCAGTGAACGCCTTTATCTTCTTGGCAATGTTTATGAAAAGATAGTTCTTTTCAAGCTTGAAAAAATTCTCATTCAGTTTTGGCATAGTAAATTCCTCTTTCAATTTTATTTTTCACTATGCCCCATCTCAGATATCTTTTACAGATCTTTCGACATATATATAACGTCGTCCATCGGATTATGGTAGTAAGGTTCGCATTGGGTAAAACCGAGTTTTCGGTACAGCCCCACAGCAGCTTCAAGCGGTCTTATGGTATCAAGCACCATGCGCTCAAAACCTGCTGCGGCAGCATGGGCGGTGATACCTTCGACAAGCAGTTCTCCCAGATGTCTGCCCCTGTTTTCGGGACGAACATACAACCGCTTCATCTCACAGACCTTTCCGCTAAGTTTATGATAAGCCACCATACCCAGTATCTCTCCGTTCTCCTCTGCCATCAGCAATTCGCCCTCGGGCGGAGAATACTTTGCCGAAAGATCTTTAAGTTCGGCTTCGACCGACTGAAAAGACAGATCTCTTCCCAGCCGTTCAAGATACTCCTTTATCAAAGCCTTTGCCTCGGGCATATGGTCTTTTCCATCTATCAGTTTTACCATGCTTACCTCGCTATCTGCACAGCTGCCCCACGGATCTCCGCAGGGCTTTGCTGTTTTTATACTCTTATATCGCCCTCGAATACAGTTACAGCTTCACCTGTCATGTAGACAGTATCCTCGGTATACTTTATCTTGAGCGTACCGCCACGGAGTATCACGGTTATTTCCTCGTTCATCGGGCAGTAGCCGTTCAGGACTGCTGCTACCACAGCTGCGCAGGCACCTGTGCCGCAGGCAAATGTTTCGCCCGAACCTCTCTCCCATACTCTCATTTTCAGGGTATGGCTGTCGATGACCTTGATGAACTCGGTATTCACTCTCTCGGGGAATATCGCATCATGCTCGAACTTAGGACCTACCTTCTCTATCTCCAGCGAGTCGATATTGTTCATGAATACGATGCAGTGAGGGTTGCCCATGGATACGCAGGTAACTCTGTGTTCCTCGCCTGCTATCTGTACGGGTCTGTCAACTATCCTGCCGTTCTCATCAGCGGGGAGCGTACAGGGTATCTTCTCGGGTTCGAGGATAGCTGCGCCCATATCCACCGTTGCACCGTTGACCTCGCCGTAATGTCTTGAAAGGCTTACTTTGATGATGCCCGAAAGGGTCTCGATGGTCATGCGGTCTCTGTCCACAAGTCCGTTATCTCTCATGAACTTAGCCACGCAGCGGATACCGTTGCCGCACATCTTGCCCTCTGAACCGTCAAGGTTGAACATTCTCATCCTGCCGTCTGCGACCTTTGAACGGCAAACCAGTATAACACCGTCGCCGCCCACGCCGAAATGCCTGTCGGAGAGGTTGAGTGCGAAGCCCTCGGGGTTATCTATCATGCGGTCAAAGCAGTTGAAGTATACATAGTCATTGCCGCAGCCGTGCATCTTGGTGAAGTGCAGTGTGGTCTTTTCACGGCGCATATTATTGATATCGACTATCTCGGTGTTCGACTCGTTATACTTGCTCCTGATAGAAGATGCGATGGCATTTGCAGTATCTATCGAAGTCAGGCAGGGTATGTTCCACTCCACTGTCTTTCTTCTGATCTTAACGGAGTCTCTTGAAGGTATACGTCCCTTTGAAGATGTGGAGATAACGTAGTTTACCTTGCCGCTCTCGATGAGGGTCAGGGTGTTTACATCGCTCTCATGTATCTTCTTGACGGGTTCAGCGTCAATGCCGTGTTCGTGCAGCACCTTTGCAGTACCCTCGGTAGAGTATATCTTAAAGCCCAGGTCAGCGAACATCTTAGCTGTCTGAGGTATCTCCTTTTTATCGGAGTCACGTACAGTGATGAACACGCCGCCCTTCTGTTCAAGCTTATAGCCTGCGGCAGTAAGACCCTTATAGAGCGACTCTTCCAGTGAGCTCGATACAGCCAGCACCTCGCCTGTGGACTTCATCTCAGGACCCAGATGGTTATCAACGCCTATGAGTTTCTCAAAGCTGAACACAGGCACCTTTACAGCCACATAAGGCGAATTGGGGTGCAGACCCACACCATAGCCCATATCTCTCAGCTTTTCGCCCAGCATTGCCTTTGTCGCAAGGTCAACCATAGGCACGCCCGTTACCTTGGAGATATAAGGGATAGTTCTGGAGGAACGTGGGTTAACTTCTATTACATAAAGCTCGTCCTCGTAGATGAGGTACTGTATATTCACAAGACCCTTGGTCTTGAGGGAAAGCGCAAGACGCTTCGAGCAGTCAACGACCTTATCTATCAGCCTGTCGCTGACATTCCATGCAGGGTAAACCGCAATGGAGTCGCCCGAGTGGATACCTGTTCTCTCGATATGCTCCATGATACCGGGGATAAGTATATCCTCGCCGTCACAGATAGCATCTATCTCCAGCTCGATACCCATGAGGTACTTATCTATGAGCACGGGGTTCTCGATACCCTGGTCGAGTATGATAGCCATATACTCCTTGATATCCGCATCGTTGAAAGCGATTATCATATTCTGTCCGCCCAGCACGTAGGAAGGACGCATCAGCACAGGGTAGCCCACCTTGTTAGCTATCTCCAGCGCTTCCTCACAGGTCATGACCGTGAAACCCTCGGGACGCTTGATGTGTAGCTCTTCCAGCAGCTCATCGAAACGCTCTCTGTCCTCGGCAGCGTCGATGGAGTCGGGCGGTGTGCCCAGTATCTTCACGCCATTCTCATTAAGGTGCTTGGTGAGCTTGATAGCGGTCTGTCCGCCGAAAGCTACAACCACGCCCACAGGCTTCTCTATCCTGATGATGTTCATTACATCCTCGTTGGTCAGAGGTTCAAAGTAAAGTCTGTCGGCAGTATCAAAGTCTGTTGAAACAGTCTCGGGGTTATTGTTTACGATGACAACATCGTAGCCATGCTCTTTCAGCGCCCATACGCAGTGAACAGACGCATAGTCGAACTCGATGCCCTGACCGATACGGATAGGACCCGAACCGAATACTATCACGGTATCCTTCTTCTGCTTCTGCTCAGCTATGAACTCCTCAGCCTCGTCCTCATCATCGTAGGTGGAATAGAAGTAAGGTGTATTAGCCGCAAATTCCGCAGCGCAGGTATCGACCATCTTGAATACAGCGTGGGCAGGCTCCTTGACCTCTTCACCGCTGATACGCTCGATGACCTTATCGGGATAGCCCAGCTGCTTGGCTTCAAGGTAAGTCTCACGGCTGACATTGCCCTTTGCAAGTTCATGCTCCATATCAATGAGCTTAGTGAGCTTATAGAGGAACCACTCATCTATCATGGTGATGGCGTGTATCTCGTCAACGCTCACGCCCCTCCTGAGGGCTTCATATACAACGAAGAGTCTTTCATCGCTTGCCTCGTGGAGCTTTTCCTTTATCTCATCATCTGTGAAGTCTGCCATCTTGGGCGAGATCAGGCAGTCATGACCTATCTCTGCACCACGTACAGCCTTCATGATAGCCTGCTCGAAGGTAGTGCCTATAGCCATTACCTCACCTGTAGCCTTCATCTGTGTGCCCAGTTCACGCTTAGCGTAAACGAACTTATCAAAGGGCCACTTAGGCAGCTTTACTACCACATAGTCCAGCGCAGGCTCGAAGCAAGCATAGGTCTTGCCTGTAACGGCGTTCTTTATCTCGTCGAGAGTATAGCCTATGGCTATCTGGGCTGCGACCTTTGCGATGGGGTAGCCCGTAGCCTTTGAAGCCAGTGCGGAAGAACGGGAAACTCTGGGGTTTACCTCGATGACCGCATACTCGAATGTCTCTGGATTCAGTGCGAACTGGCAGTTACATCCGCCCTCGACTTTCAGTGTATCTATGATCTTCAGTGCAGCCGAACGCAGCATCTGATACTCTTTATCAGCCAGTGTTACAGCAGGTGCGATTACTATCGAGTCGCCTGTGTGTACGCCGACGGGGTCGAAATTCTCCATGGAGCAGACTGTGATAACATTGCCCTTGGAGTCTCTCATTACCTCGAACTCGATCTCCTTCCAGCCTGCGATACACTTCTCCACCAGTACCTGAGTGATAGGCGAGAGATACAGACCGTTTCTGGTTATATCGATGAGTTCTTCCTCGTTATGGACGATACCGCCGCCTGTTCCGCCCAATGTGAAAGCAGGACGGATTATCAGAGGATAGCCTATGCCCTCCTCATTGGCAAAAGCCACAGCGTCCTCAACGGTATTTACGACCTTTGAGGGTATGCAGGGCTGACCTATGGACTCCATGGTGTCCTTGAACATCTGTCTGTCCTCAGCCTTGTCGATAGTCTCGGGATTAGCGCCCAGCAGCTTTACGTTGTACTTTTCCAGGAAACCTTCCTTTGCCAGCTGCATGGAAAGTGTCAGACCCGTCTGACCGCCCAGTGTGGAAAGCAGGCTGTCGGGACGTTCCTTGATGATGACCCTCTTGACTGTTTCCAGCGTAAGAGGCTCGATATATATTTTATCCGCCATGGCGTTATCGGTCATAATGGTGGCAGGGTTGGAGTTTATGAGTATTACTTCAAGCCCCTGCTGTTTCAGGGCACGGCAAGCCTGAGTTCCCGCATAGTCGAACTCGGCAGCCTGACCTATAACGATAGGACCCGAACCTATGACCAGCACACGGCGTATCTCTTTATTCAAAGGCATTATCTTTCATCCTTTCATTATTCATTCTCGTTAGCTTCCTTACAGACATCCATAAGTTCTGCGAACCTGTCGAACAGGAAATTGGTATCCAGCGGACCGCCGCAGGCTTCGGGGTGGAACTGTACGGAGAAAGCAGGTTCATCCGTATAGCGTATACCCTCGCAGGTACCGTCATTAGCGTTTACGAAACTGACCTCTGCACCCTCGGGCAGCGAGTCATTGACCACTGCATATCCGTGGTTCTGTGAGGTGATATAAACTCTGCCTGTTGCAAGTTCCTTACAAGGCTGGTTAGCACCTCTGTGGCCGTATTTGAGCTTTTCGGTCTTAGCGCCGTGGGCAAGGGCATAAAGCTGATGACCAAGGCAGATGCCGAAAGTAGGTATCTTCTGTTCAGCGAGCTTTTTGAGTTCAGCGATTATCTCGGTATTCTCCGCAGGGTCGCCGGGGCCGTTTGAGAGCATAACACCATCGGGAGCAAGCTCCTTCACTCTTTCAGCAGTGGTGTATGCAGGCACTACCGTGACCTCACAGCCTCTCTTTACAAGGCTGCGGCAGATATTAGCCTTTGCGCCGAAATCGAAAAGCACGACTCTGCGCTTAGCTTCACCCTCGGGCTTGAATACCTCCTCCTTATCGCAGGTAGTATTCTTGACCGCATCTATTATCTTATAATCCTTTACTTCCTCGGGCACTTTACCATCGCAGGATGTTACTATCTTGCCGTTCATGACACCGTGTTCTCTCACTATTCTGGTGAGGTGTCTGGTGTCTATTCCGTAAAGTCCGACTATGCCGTTTTTACGCAAAAAAATGTCAAGATCACCCTCGCAGCGGAAGTTGCTGGGCTCTTGACACCATTGTCTTACGATATATGCTTTTACATGGGGACGGCTGCTCTCGAAATCCTCGGGGATCACGCCGTAATTGCCGATCAGCGGAAATGTCTGGACAACGATCTGACCATAATAACTGGGGTCGGTGAGTGTCTCAAGATAACCTGTCATGGAAGTCGTAAAAACGATCTCGCCGACAGCCTCACCCTCAGCGCCGAAGCTTTTGCCCTCGAACACCATGCCGTTTTCCAGAATAAGGTATGCCTTCTGCACTTCTAAGTCCTCCTTTAAACAATCTTCAAGATATTATAACATAATCCGCCGCCTTTGTAAATAGTGTATCATACAAAATTACATGGATTTTTAGCCCTCCCTTTC
This sequence comes from uncultured Ruminococcus sp., assembly GCA_902788785.1. GTDB lineage: Bacteria > Bacillota > Clostridia > Oscillospirales > Ruminococcaceae > Hominimerdicola. The sequence goes on along the minus strand of CADALT010000004.1, from coordinate 19,918 downwards.
TACACCGTAATATTTCCATAAAATCTTACGCCGCAGTAGGAAGCCTGAAAGTATTTTGTCAAGAGATCACAGAAATGATTATAGCCGACGGACAGCTATACTCACCATCCGTCGGCGATATGGATATATCACTGCATAAGTTTCCTTGCGGCATTCTCAAAGGCACGGGAGAAGAACTCCTCGTCCTCCATATCCGAGTAATAAAGTTCATCTATGCAGTCAAGCAGTATCTCTCTGCCGTTTGAATCCAGCACAGCTTTAGCGTCCGAACCTGCCACGGCAAAGCACACGTACTCCGAGTCACGGTATTCGCAGAATACCACCATAACATGACCCTCGTCCTCGAAATACTCATCATACAGCGCATTGCCGAAATCTTCCTGCTTTGTCAGCGAATAATTTCCGCTGCGGTCGCCGTCGATATTATCTGTGATATACAAATGCGGCTGCACGCCTGTTTTCTGGTAGAAAGTTCTCATGCCACGTTCGAGCTTGCTGCTGTTATGTATCCAGCCCAGCTCATCGGTATAGTAGCTGCCCGTATCATAGCATTTATTCGCTGCAAGCTTCGCACGCCTTGCGGAACGTGTCACGGAATGGCTGCTGTTGTTATAGGTATTGCTGCTGTTTTCATTGTGGGGCATGACTACGAATATCGCAAAAAGTATTCCACCGATTATTGCGAACGAAAGCACCATGCCTATAAGTTTTGATAAACAGCCGCCCAGCAGCGAACCGCTGCAGCCCATTCCCCTGTTGCCATAGCCGTATCCGCTGTTATAACTATGGCGATAGGGTCTGTGATATGTGGAATGATGGGTGGGACGATAGCTTGAGTGATGTGTGCTGTGTGATGAGTGGTGTGTGCTGCTTGAATGGGAGCTGAAACCTCTGCTGCTGTGTGAGCTGCTGCGTGATGTTCCGCCGCCTCTTCCTCCTCTGCCCATATCATGACCTCCTTACAATATTTTCCTTACGAAAGAGTTCCCTCTTTACAAGCATAATTATACCCTATTGACCTTAAAATTTCAAGCAATAAAAATTGCACCTTCGCAACAGAAAGGTGCAATTTTCGGCTTTTCTGACAAAACGCATCATTCCGCCCAGTCAATGAACCTGCGGTCTATGGTATTGCGTATTACATAGAGGTCGTACTGTGCAAGAAGTTCTTCCTTCTCCTTCGGGGAAAGCTTAGTATTCCCCTTTTTGAACCTGATGGTCGATCTGAAAACTCTTACACCCCTGGATGCACCATGATCCGTCCTGAGTTCCGAATCAGCCACAACTATCTTGCCGTCACCAAGCTCGAAATAAGTATGCCCCGAGTCGCCCGAGATCATAACGATCTCACTCATAATAATACCTCCGTTTCCAAAAAAGGCCTCCCCTACCCTGAGAGGCTTATACCTTATTTTCCCAAAAGGCGTTACATACTCCTGCGGCACCACCCGCATTCTGTTCCGCCTTAAAATATTATACCATATATTTATTAGTTTGTCAACATAAACAAATATACACTTCCGACCAATTTTGGTCGGAAGTGTATGCAGCAAACTTATCAGAAATTGCGCTATTACATACCCTGCTGGATATATCTGTTAAGGTCGTTAGCGTTAACGCACTTTTCAAGAGCAACTTCCTTGGAGATGATCCTCTGTCTGACGAGCTTAGCAAGCTCCTGATCCATAGTCTGCATTCCCACAGCTCTACCTGTCTGCATTGCAGAACCGATCAGGTGAACCTTATCATCACGGATCATAGCCTTGATGGAGTCTGTAGCGTTGAGTATCTCACAGCAAGCTACACGGCTTGTACCATCAAAAGTACGGCACAGTGTCTGTGTACAGATACCTACCAATACGGACGCCAGCTGAGTTCTGATCTGGTGCTGCTGGTGTGCAGGGAAAACGTCGATGATACGGTCGATGGTGGAAGCAGCGTCGGTAGTATGAAGTGTAGACATAACCAAGTGACCTGTCTCGGCTGCGGTAACAGCGGCTTCGATAGTCTCAAAGTCTCTCATTTCTCCGACGAGTATGATATCAGGGTCCTCACGGAGTGCAGCACGCAGCGCCATGGAGAAGCTGGGTACATCGGGTCCGATCTCTCTCTGGTTGATCATACATCTCTTATGTGAGTGCATATACTCGATAGGATCCTCGACAGTGATGATGTGCGAGGACTTATGGATATTAACGTGGTCGATCATGGCAGCCAGTGTTGTTGACTTACCTGAACCGGTAGGACCTGTAACGAGCACCAGTCCACGGGGTCTCATAACGAATTCTGCCAGTACGGGAGGCAGATCCAGGTCTGCAAGTGTCGGTATATCGTTTCTCAGCAGACGGATAGCGATAGCCGTATTACCTCTCTGGTGATAAACATTGACTCTGTGACGGAAACCTCTGCTGGACACGAATGTGAAGTCAGTATCGATCCTGTCTTTGATCTGCTGTCTCTGCTTATCGTTACACATATCTTCGCAAACTCTGAGAATTTCTATCTCTGTCATATCAGGATAGGACGAGAGCTTTCTCAGGTTACCGCCCTGTCTAACGATGGGTGGGATACCTACTGTAAAATGCAGGTCCGAACAGCCCAGCGCTCTGGACTCGTCCAGTATCTTGTTAATATCAATTGCCATTGTTTTTACCTCCAAACAATTAGTTTACTTATAATAATGAACCCGATATACTATATATCCGACAGATCATACTGCGTATGTTACACGTACCAGCTCATCTATCGTTGTAACGCCCTGCTTAACAAGCTCGGAAACGTTATCACGCAGCAGACGGCAGCCTTCTTCTTTTGCAAGCTCCTGTATCTCCTCTGACTTTGCACCCGCAGCGATGATCTCCTTCATCTTTGTGGTAGCCAGCAGGATCTCATGGATAGCAGTACGTCCCGTATAGCCTGTGTTATTGCACTTGGGGCAGCCTACAGCCTTATAGATAGGCACGCTCTCATCGATCTCCATCAGCTTGTTATCGTCCTCGTTGGACATTATCTGTTCACGGCACGAGGTACAGAGCACCTTGGTAAGTCTCTGTGCGACAACGCCGATAAGCGAGGTAGCCACCATGTATGCGTCAACGCCCATATCCACAAGTCTTGTTACTGTGGAAGCGGCATCGTTGGTATGAAGTGTGCTGAGCACTAAGTGTCCTGTGATAGCGGCTCTGATACCGATCTCAGCAGTTTCGGTATCACGCATCTCACCGATCATGATGATGTCAGGGTCCTGACGGAGGATGGAACGCAGAGCTGCACCGAAGGTCATGCCCGCTTTCTCATTGATCTGACACTGGTTGATATTATTGATCTTCTTCTCGACAGGGTCTTCGACGGTGATAACGTTGAGGTTAGGCTTAGCGATCTCACCGAGGGCGGCGTACAGTGTGGTAGACTTACCTGAACCGGTAGGTCCTGTTACCAGTACCACGCCCTGAGGAACCTTCAGACAGGAAACGAATCTTTCATAGTTATAGTCGGTCATACCCAGATCCTGTATCTTTCTTACAGAGCTGTCGCCTGCAAGGATACGGAGAACGACCTTCTCGCCGTATACCATAGGAAGATTGGATACACGGAGGTCGACTGTTGTGCCGTCGATGACCTGCGACATACGACCGTCCTGAGGGATACGCTTCTCGGCGATATTCATGCCCGAGAGGATCTTGAATCTTGTTACGAGTGAAACGTGAAGTCTCTGGTCGAGCTCCATCAGCATGATAAGGTCACTGTTGATACGAATACGTATCTTGGTCTTATCCTTGAAAGGCTCGATGTGGATATCGGTAGCACCCTGTCTGTAGGACTGCTCAACTATAGCAGTTGCCAGCTTAACGATAGGCGCATTATCAACTCTGTCGGAGCTGAGGTCGATATCTTCGAGATTTACCGACTCTTCCTCTTTCTCCTGCTTAGCTTCTTCAGCGACCTTCTTTGCCTGGTCCTCAGAGTACATCCTACCGATCGCCCTTGTGATGGCGGACTTGGTAGCCAGCTGTGCTGTGATGTTGCAGCCTGTGATAACTCTCAGATCCTCAAAAACGTAGAAGTTCATGGGGTCGTTAGTAGCGACCATCATTCTCTTACCGATCTTATTTATGGCAATTACGTTATATTTTTTAGCTGTGGTCTCGGGGATCCTCTTGACCACATCGATATTCAGCTGTTGGTTGTCAAGATCAACATACTGAATGTTCATTCTCTCAGCGAGGGTCTTTGCAAAATCAACATCGCTTACCAGCTTCATCTCGATGACCAGATCACCGAACTTCTTATCCTTTTCGGTCTTCTGTCTTTCGAGTACCATTTGAAGCTGCTCTTCGGTTATGAGTTTCTTCTCTACTAGGTATTGTCCAATTGGTCCGTTTCTCATAGATACACTCCTGTCCTCCGCAACGGCGGAATAATAATATATTTGAATAAATTCTTAAATTAGTAATAAGCTCTTGTATTTTATATGGAATTGTGATAAAATGAATACATGAAATGCATTAGCAGATCAACATCTTATGAAAGGAGTTTTCAAAAATGAACTTTGACCTTATCTATACCACAATCATGTACATTTTTGTATTTCTGTTCGGCGTATGTATCGGCAGCTTTCTTAATGTATGCATCTACCGTCTTCCGCTGGGCGAGAGCCTTATCAAGAGCAACTCGCACTGCATGACCTGCGGCACACCTATCAGGAAGCGTGACCTGATACCTGTCATCAGCTGGTGTATGCTCAGGGGCAAGTGCCACGCCTGCGGTGCAAAGATCTCACCGAGATACACAGTAGTTGAGCTGCTCAACGGTGTGCTTTATCTCTGGGTCTTCCTGCACTTTGATGTGGTGATCTCACCTTTATACGCATCACTGGTATCGCTGATGTTCTCGGCACTGATCGTTGTATTTTTCATGGACTGGGACACACAGCTGATAAACACAGGTGTTGTGATCTTCATCGGCGTGCTCGCTATCCCGAAATACATCTTCTGTCAGCGTTCATGTCCGACGACCCTGACTTCCATGATACTGGGCGCATTCATCATCAGTATACCGCTGCTGATAATCTCGCTTGTCAGCCATGAAAAAGCAATGGGCATGGGCGATGTTTACCTGATGGCAGCCGCAGGACTTTTCCTGGGAGCCCAGAACATCGCAGTCGCAATGCTGATAGCCCTGATCGTAGGTTCCATATGCGGCATAATACTCAAGCGCATCAATGGTGACTCGGTATTCGCTTTTGGTCCTTATTTGTCGGTCGGCATAGCAGTCAGTGCTCTGTACGGCGACAAGATAGCTCAGTGGTACACAGATTTCACAGGCATCAATGAGATGATGGAAGAAACTGCCGCACTGATAACAGGGCTGTTCTGAAATAAATACTTAAAATATCCGCTGAGCGATCAGCGGTATTTTTTTGCATATTTTTGCAAAGCTGTAATTCACTTTGCTCAAAAGGTCCCCATGATAGCCATGGGGATCTTTTCAGCAAGCGGCTACTTTGAGCCGCTTGTGAAATTCAGCATATTATACAGGAGTTGTTCCTGTACATTTAACATCTACAATGTCAAGCGATGTTGAGTTCTGGTCATCAGGATGAACCTGTAAAGTCATCCTGGTCGATCCGCCCGGCTGTACCTGACCCCAATCAGCACCCTGAATGTTAACTCTGAGTATCTTATTGTCGCTTGGATCAAGAGATACAGAAGCATTAGTATAACCAAAGCAGTTCATACCCTGAGATGTTGCAAAATCATTTTTAATAGCCTCATTAAAGGTTACCTCAAATGTTGCACCCTTAATGGGAGTAGACTCATTATTCACCAGATCAATATCAAATTTCCACATTGGCCAGTACCACGGATTGTAGGTAGCCGGAGTTACAACAATTGGTGATGAGCCGCCGCCGGGAGGCAGCAAGCCACCCGCAGGGATAGGCTGTGTAATGGGATGTACCTCATAGGAATGACCTTCCTCGGGACGCCATGAATTATCGAAGTTACCATTGTTGGTACCAACAATAATATCAGAGCCACCTGTTACATCGTGTACCTCCCACCTTTCAAAGTTTTCACCGGCAGGAACAGTAACAGTTAAAGCACCTATCTGAGGATCAGCACCGATCTCCTGTCCTGTTAAAGGTACATTAGTCTTATGCTGACGTGCTTCATCAAGATAATCATATGCTGCCTTAAATTTAAGAGTTGTTATATCAGAACCATCAGTATCAAGGAATTTGAAATCAGCCATAGGAACGGCTTCATATGCAACATACCATGTGTGATTTCCTGAATACTCCTCTGTAGGATCAAAGAACTCTGTTCCTTCAGCAAAACGGAACATAGGATCACGGTTAGGCATCATCTCAACAGGTTCAGCACCTGAGTTATCAACGTAATTATCTGCATTAGGTGCAGGGATCTCTCCACCTGTATCGGAAATTGCCTGAGCCACTATATTACCGCTGGAGATAACATTGCCGTCATGGTCAATGAAAGAGTAGGAACCGAGAGGTGGAATATTAGGCACACCGGTGTAGTAAGCTATAAAATCAAAATCCTGTGTAACGGTTTTCGTTCCGCTTTCATATGCGGAGATATTCTCACCCAAGGTCGATTCTATCTTACTTAAAGTAAGAGAGAAAGGTATACCGCCTCTGTCTTCCTCACCCTCGAATGAACGTGCAAAGTTCTTAAATGCTTCTATATCCGAAGCAGGTATTATATCACCTTTGTTATAAGTAAGAGGACCAAAATAATCCGTCTTACCGTCGATCTTCACACCAACATGTACCTCTGTAGAGGTGCTGTCTGTAGCCGCATTAGTGAAGAAGATGAAGGTATGCAGACCTGAAGTGAACAGTTCCTGCTGACTTGCAGTTGCAGTTGATGTAGGAGCAGATTTAGGGAACTTGTTATAATCGATAGGATTAGCGTTTGTGCCTGCTTTATTAGAATAATACTCAACTTTAAAGCTTGATCTTCTCAGATTGATATTAACAAGTTCGATATCTCTCTGCTGGTTGTATACTTCTTTTTCAAAAACATACTGACCGTTTCTATACTCAGGTTTCAGCAGTTTCATGTCAAGTGATACGCACTTGTTTCTTTCATCGACAATATTAAGTCCTGCATCGAAACGTGCACTGTAATCATTGTATATATCCTCGCCGCCGACATATCTGAGTTTGCTAAAGTCGATACCATCGCCTGTTGTAAGTACAGGAGCCTGCAAGATGCTGCCTGTTGCGCCCTTACGGTGAGCAGGAGAATCGTTGGGATCATAATCGTCCAATACTTTACCTCTTGGCATATCCTCTTCGAGGATTATAACGTTTGTGAACTTGTATTTGAACGACTGAACGCCTGTTGCATCGATCAGACAACCGTCTTTCATAAGAGGAACACCTTCGTAATCCTCAAGTATCACCATATCGGTAGCGTAACGGATACTGTTATCAACAGTATCCATTACTATGCCGCCAATATCATTGGCGTCAGCTAAATTCTGGGTCCTCTGATAGAACCTGTTCATAGGTCTGATAAGGTTAAGCACCATACCCATGATGATAACCATCAGCGTGCCTACAATAACAAGCTCGACCAGAGTAAAACCTTTAAGATTTTTCTTGTTCTTCATATAGGCACCTCCTTATTCCTCTGTTTGTGCATTAAGTGCAGCTTCATTAACTACTGAATCACCGTTGATATAATATGCACAATAGCCCTTGGAGGTATCCACGCTTCCATTATCATCGGGAAGAATAAAATCTGATATAGAATATGTACCGATATCCCTATCATTCTGTACATCATGCACAGTGAGAACTGCACCGGTGATATCTCCGCCGCCTTTATTCTTTATACCGAAACGGAAAGCACCGCCGTTAGGACCCCAGAGATGTTCAGGAAGAGTCGATCCGCTAGCTTCGTTCTTTTCATTATCGAAAAATACAAAGTGTGTAGAATCTGCCAGACTAAGTTCCAGCCACTTCTGATCAGAACCAACGTTTGTGAATGTTACCCAGTATTCGTCTGTTGTCAGATCCACCTGCTCGATAGGCGAGAAGAACGACAGATCAAATACCGGATCATCAGGATCGGCTACTGAATAGTAACCGTGTACCTTAGAATTTGAAATTTCACCGCCTGAAGCACTGGAGAATGGGAATGTAATGACCCATCTGTTTGAACCGCCGCTCATGGGTTCAACATTCAGCGCCTCGGGATCGACTACCTGAGAGTAATTGGAAAAATGCTCCAGATTAGTTGTCTGGGTATTAGCAGTATCCATTCTCTTTTTAGCCTTGACCTGTGACTTGTAACAAGCAGTCGCTGTCATTATGAAACCGGTTGAAGCAACTGCAAAAACTGCCATCGCAATTATACACTCGACAAGAGTCATACCATGTTTATTATTTTTCATAAGTATTACCTCCCTCTAATTACGATGCAGCATACTTGACCAGCTTAAAGCTCTCGGTTGCCAGCTGTCTGCCGGGACCCTTAGCCTTCTGTATCATAGAATGCTCGGAAACCTTCTGATAAACTACGTGTACGTTGTTAGCACTAGGCTGGAAGTTACCTGCAATACAGCATCCGAAAACGTTAACAGGTATATTCATTGACTGGCTGTTGCCTGATACTGTAGGATCGGGCATGATCTTCAGGTTAACACCATTATTGTTCCAGAGGAATGTTGCTCTTGGGCAATAAACGGATGCCTGTATCATACTCTCCTGACCAATGTAGAGGTAGCTGCCTTCTGTTGCAAGGAATACCGAGCAGCCATTGGTTGTCTGGTAAGATGCGGGAACTGAGCTATCCTCTGTAGGATTGATAGTCTGATTAAGTTTGAAAGCCATGTATGTGCCGTAATCAAATATCCTGAGCTTACCATTTCCACAATAGAATACAGGACCATCTACCATGTGATGTGTATTTGCAGGATTATAAGGATCGGTATATGTTGCTGCATCAGCTATCTGTGTAGCACTATAGCCCATACCGGACATATAATTTTCAAACATCTGTCTAGCCTTTGGTAAAGTATCAGATTCCAAAGGAAGCTTGAAGGAACCATGATCATATGTTGATACAGCGGTAGGATCACCGGCTGTCTCATTGTTGCAAACACCGTTTGCGCCTGAATCTGTTACGAAATAGCAGATCCTGTTAGGATTGTTATCAGCATCAATATCAGTATTATGTACAACTATGGTTGATTTTCTGTCTGCTACGCTCTGATTGAAGCCCCAAGGTGTAGGTGTAGAATTCTGCATCAGCAGAACTATATCATTATTTCCATCGGGGTTCTTACCTGTAGGCGAATCGCTGTATGAAGAATCAAGATCAATAACATAAACTCGGTTCTCTGTATCAGAACCTATCTTATCGATTCTTGCACTCTTGTTTATCAGATAAACAACTTCATCACCATCAGGAGTGAATACGGTTCCATCGCCCATTGTAACAGGATCACCCGGGTTTCTGCCATTTCTGAACTGAGGATCGTTTATTGTAGGAATAGACAGGTTATGTGTAACACCATCAGCCTCATACATTCCTGTATATGTGCTCTTGATAGTAGAGAAACCATCGAGCAGCAGCATATGCTCAGGGAAATAACGATATGGATCGGGATCAGAAACATTGATAGGAGGCTCAGTAGCTCTATCACTTGATGATCTGTTCTGCTCATACAGAGGAGCATTAGGGCAGTTTACCGAACCGTGCATAGGATTTTCCGCTGCAGTCTTTTTAAAATGTATTGTACCTGTTACCTCAAGCGAACCATTAACATAGAGATCGCCCTCTACCCAAAGATCGCCATGGATAACATTATTGATGCCATCTACAACAACATCACCGGGGAAATTGGCGTTTCTTTTGATAGCATAAACGTTGCCGTAGATATGCTGGCTGTTGCCCTGAGCACCGTTTACTATCTTGTTATAATATCTGTCTCTCTGAGACTGTGTGATCTCACCATTTGCATACGCTTCTTCAACGCCGCTCATTACTTTAGCGAGTACGTCTGCATTATTTCTTACCTGACCCATGTACAGCAGACCGGTGTATACATCCACCTGGAATTGATCATTATCACCGATGTATGATCCACCGCCGCTCTGCATCAGAAGAGCCTCACCTGTCTGAACATAGTTGTAAGCGTTATTACCTATAGGTTTAAAGTCAGAATCCTTGTTCTTTGCAAGAACACTGGTGAGTTTAGTTTCATTATTTGCAATGTTAAGTGTTCTTGTTACTGTCATTGTACAGCCGGGAGTTTCATTTCCGCCGCCGTCAACATCGTTGAAACCATTTACATAGTAAGGGTTTCTGCCCAGACGCATCTGAACACCGGATGTCAGCGAACCACGGACCAGAACGTCGCCGTAGAACTTACAATCGTTTGTTGAGCAGTCATACATTGTATTTTTATCGTGTGACTGGTCAGCGATCGCACCTGCGTTACCATAAACACGCATATTGTTGTAGGAATCATTACCGCCGCCGTTTGTACCAATAACTTCCAGAGCTCTGGTGTTAGACTTGCCGGCAAAGAGTTCCTGAACTGAAAGATATGCTACAACCGACTTGGTCTGATCAAGATAAGTTGCTGTTGCAATAGCCTTCAGATCGTTCAAGGTTGTGTCACCTGCATTAACAGGCTCGATTTTCAGTGTACAAGTGACATCGTTCCATCTTGGCTGAGTAGCTGCAACTGAGGAACCGCTAACATCTTTTATCTGTACTGTAACGGTCTCACCTGTACGTGCCTTGCTCTTCATGCTCTCGATAGCTGCTGCTATCTCGCTCTCCTGGTGTGTGGCGTCCACAGTTAAGCCGGTCGTTTCGGATACGAATGATTCCAGGCACGATGATGCAACAAAGTATGCCTGTTTCATACGATATTCCTTGTTCGACCTAGCATTCGTATGACCTACCAATGAGATACCTGCTGCAACGATGATGACCATCATGCAGGTAACTACGGTAACTGTCATAAGAACTGCGCCTCGCCGTTGGGTTCTTACTTTTCTTTTTCTTTTCATAATTACCACCTTCCGCAAATCAAAATTTTTCCCAACGATTTTATAGCACTATTTGGCAGGCGGAAATATCCGCCTACCAAATGGACTATCATGATATTATTCTCTTACTGAGAATCTGCAGATTCCTTAGCTTCGTCAGAAGCTGCTGCAATATCAGCAGGTGTAGGTTCTGCAAGAGTATTAGGATCGGGCAGCTTCTCAACTACCATCATCTGAAGAGTCATATTACCGGTTATATCTGTTTCGGAAAGCTTAGCCTCTTCCTTACCGTCATTGCTCTTTGACTCTTCCTTAACAAACTCATAATCCATCTCGCCGATGAACATTGTCTTTTCTTCGTTTTCATTCTTCATCTTTTCGCAGAATGCCTCGAAGTCATCAAGCTTGCCTTCAAACTCAAATTCGATATTATAGTAACCGATAAGAGCGGGAGCTGCTGTAACTTCACCATTTTCATCGACATTAGCCTCTGCATTTGTAGGAGTTACGAGCACATCATCCTTGGCCATAGCCTCATTGTTCTTGTAAGCTTCAATAGTCTTATCTATCTCAGTCTTAGGTCTTGAGCTTACGAACTTATAAGGATTAAGAGTCATAACGCTGTAGTCTGTGATATTCATATTCAGATTCTTCAGCTCGTTATCGAGGAGCAGGTCATCGACCTTCTGTGTAGCTACCTGAGTCTCCTGAATATCATAGAAACTCTCTGTCATCTTGGTAACTTCCTTATATGCCTTCTCGATTCTCTCGGGAAGGTCTGCGTCCTCATCTACTCTTGCCTGCAGAGTAGCTCTCTGAGCCTTTGCATCATCAAGAGCTGCCTGTGAATCCTGAACAGCCTCGATAGAAGGCTTGATAAAGAACATTATACCTACTGCCCAAACCAGTATTACTATTACGATAGTTAACATTATTCTATCACGATAATTAAGCTTCATTGATTATTCACCTTCTTCCATAAATATGACACCGAGTGAGTCGATAATAACAGGATCGTCCTTTTCTTCCTTCTTATCGCCTGTGTTAACTTCGACCTTTTCACCCGTGCCGCTGTAGCCGGTGTAATTAACGTAAGCCACACAATCAAGTTCTGTAAGGGCATCTACGAGTTTCTTAACATCGTCCTGTTCCTTAACTGTGATCTTGTTTATCGTGTATGTACCGTCCTTCAGCTCAAAGCCTGCGCTCTCGTATGTTGCATCCATATCCTTGAGAACGCCTTCGATCTTATCGTACTTATCCTGTGCGAGCAGAGGCTGAGTATCGATATCGAGCTGAACGGTCTTAACATAGTTAGTATAGTTAACGATGATATCCATTCTGTTATGGAGTACCTGGTTGGCATCAACTATTTTCTGGAGCTCTTCGCACTCCTGCTTAACGCCTTCGGTCTCCTTGTCGATAGCTGCAGCTTTCAGACGGATAAAGCCTGTTGCAGCAGCGATCAGTATAGCAGATGCAGCAGCAAGTATACCTGCTGTTGTCAGCATCGAAGAAATACCTGCGGACTGATCCTTGGAAGTTGATCTGTCAACTTCCAGGAGGTTTATCCTCTCTGTCTGCTTATTTCTTCTGTAGAGAGCACCGATAGCATTTGCAAACACGGTGAACTCAAAGTTCTCATAACCTGTGATCTGTGCAGGCAGTCCAAGTACGGAAGCCTTTATATCCAGACCATCCAGAGCGTCAACGATCTTCATATAGTCCTCGATGAAACCATAGAGAACTACGTTTGCCAGACCCGAGCCGCCTCTTGCCTTATTGAACTGCTCCATTCTGAATATGTTCTCATTCAGAGCTTCCAGAACGTAGTCATCAGCATCGAACTCATCGGGAGAGATCGGTACGTATCTTGCGAAAGCCATCTGACCATTCTCGAACAGTGTAAGACCCAGGAAGTTATTGTCCAGCTGGCAAACCAGCAGAGGCATCTTATCCACATTGGACTTATCTGCCAGAACTATTCTGGAGATCGAGTTACAGCCGATGTTTACGCTTCTGAGGTTGATGTTCATTACTGTGAACAGCTTTCTGAAGCCTTCAACTATTGAGCTGGGGCAAGCTGTAGCCAGTACCTTAACAGCGCCGGGGTTATCCTGACCTGCCTCGCCTACAACTGTGTAGGAGATAGCATACTCATCTGAGATACCCATTTCCTGGCTCATGTGGTTCTGTACCATCTGCAGGAACTCGCTGCCCTTAGCCTTAGGAACGATAAGCTCCTTGAATACGATATTGCTGGACGAGAATGTTACAACAGCATCTCTGTCCATCATCTGTTCGCTTTTGAGCGATGTCAGCAGCAGATCGGACAGACCCGAAAGCTGTATTACCTCACCGTTTACGATCATGTCCTCGGGAACCTGGACTGTGATCGAATTGTCGATACGGATCTTGTTTGCTGCATTATCGCCTTTTACGATATTGATCTGTCTATCGGAAAAATCGAATGATAGCATTTATTCCTTCACCTCAATATAAAAATTTTTCTTCTTTAGTGCCGCATCTGCTTCTGCGGCAATGATATATGCAAGGCTCAGAGCCTTGGCATATATTATTCCTTTTCCATTTCCGCAATACCACCGTAGAGCATCGGGAAGATAGCGGCAAGTACGAGACCTATGCCGACACCGAGTATGATGATCATCAGAGGTTCCATCAGGCTTACCAGTCTTGTGACTGCGGAGTCTGCTTCTTCCTCGTAGAAGTCTGCGGTCTTTTCAAGGATCTCATCCAGCGCACCGGATTCCTCACCAACATAGATGATCGAGCAGAACATACCCTCGAATATCTCTGTCTTGGAAAGTGCTGTGGAAATAGGTGAACCCTGCTTTACTTCATCGACCACCTGTACGAACATCTGGTCTATATATGAATTGTTAAGGATCCTTGAAGATCTCTCAAGACAATCGACCATGGGGATACCGCTGGAATAAAGAGAAGAAAGTGTTCTTGAAAAACGTCCCTCTGCGATCTTTACCATCAGGGGTCCGATCAAAGGCATCTTTATCTTAAAGTAATCGAACTTCAGCTTTACCGATTCAACCTTCATTGCATAATAGACACCGCCTATTATGAAGACCACCGCTATTATCAGTATGTACCATTTATTTATTACGAAGTCACTGAATCCGAACAGCGCTCTTTGCAGCGCATTCAGGCTGTCTTCGGGCATCATACTTCTGAATATAGGCAGGATGAATACACTCATGCCTATTACCAGTACGATGACCAGTACCATCAGTACGCAAGGATATATCATAGCACCCTTGACTTTATTGTTCAGCTTATTGCTGTTTGCGTAGTATTCCTGGAGTCTCTTCATCGTGATATCCAGTGAACCCGAGATCTCGCCGGCATCGACCATCGAGATAAAGAAGTCGGGGAAGCAGCCTCGCTTGGAGTCCAGAGCGTTCGAGAAGCTCTCGCCCTTCTGTACATCCTCGTATACAGCCTTCCACACTGCTTTAGCGCCCTTGTTCTCTTCCTCTTTATAGAGGATGTCAAGCGCTTTTACGATCGTCAGACCCGACGACATCATTGCCGACAGCTGTCTGCTGCAGTAAGCCAGTTCTGCGGTCTTGAACTTATGTGCGGTCTTCTTACCGCCGCCAAGCGCCTCACTATAACTTACGCAGAACAAGCCCTGCTCATATATCTTATCAAGCAGTTCCTGTTCATTTTCAGCCTCGTAGGTACCTTTTATGGTTTTACCCGTGGTATCCTTAGCTACGTAGCTAAAAGTTTTCATTCTGTAGATACACCTCCGCCATTTTAATGCTTCATTGCCTATGCCCTCTGACTCAGCTGTGTATCGACACACCACCATGGGATTAGACTACAAAACATATTTTTATCATTATATCATTTTTTTGATTTTTTATCAAGTGATAATGCAAATTTTTTTGCAATTTTATTCACAAAATAATAATGATTTTTTTGGTCAATACATACTATTAGAAATAAAAATTTAACTTATTAACAATTTACTGGGATTATTTTTGTACTCATTGTGACAAATTCTGTTTTTTGAAACATTAGCGGCTCACATCTGTGACTGTCCTGCGACCCTCACAAAGTTGCACCGGATAGTCGGTCACTTATCTCTCACGCACACAAGGAAGCGTCTGCCAAGATGTCTTTTGTATGACACGACATAGGCCGCAAAAGATGCTCCCAGCATGACCAGATCAGAGATCAGCACTGCCACCGTGAAGCTCACTGCACCTGTGCCGCTGAGCCAGCCTGCGGTATAATAGATCGTTCCGAAAAGCATCTCGCCAAGTTCGGTAAGACCGATATAGTCACGTAAAACCGCAGGTGCAAGGTACATCATACCCACCGTTATCAGCGCACCGAGTATCATGACGATGCTCCTGTCATCGCAGACCGTACCGCCGATGCCGTCCTCACGGAAGGCTATCACCAGCAGTATGCAGACCACTGCCATGCCTGCTGCCGGAGCAAACACGGGACCCTCTATCACACGGCTGACCTCAGCCATGCTGACAGGCAGAAGCTTTGCCGCCGAGGGCAGCAGTACCGCACCGAAAAATGTTCCAAAAGCTGCCAGTGAAAGCAGCAGTCCCAATCTTGAAAACGTATAACCGACCATGAAGCCCAGCCGATCCAAACCAGTCTGTCCCATGGTTGCATCACCTCCTGTCGCAAAGCAAATCTGCTTTACATTTCACTATTTTAACACAAACATTTATTCATTTTGTACAAAGTCAGTCACTGCCCACATTTTGCTGAAAAAGTCTCTCGACCAGTTCATGCAGACCCGTATGTTCTGGTGCTGTGAGTTCGGGGTCGGCTGCCAGCAAAGCTTTCGCCGCCTCCTGTGCCTTGACCAGTACCTCCATATCCTGTGACATATCAGCGATCTTCAGTTTCGGCAGACCGTGCTGCCTGCTGCCGAAGAAATCTCCTGGACCTCTTATTTTAAGGTCTTCCTGAGAGATAACAAATCCGTCGTTGGTGGAAGAAAGTATCTTCAAACGCTTTACCACCGCTTCTGTGGGCTTATCCGTAAGCAGCACGCAGGTAGACTTATACTGTCCCCTGCCCACTCGTCCACGGAGCTGATGCAGCTGCGAGAGTCCGAACCTGTCGGAGTTCTCAATGAGCATTATCGCCGCATTGGGCACGTCCACACCGACCTCCACCACCGTGGTGGACACCAGCAGATCAAGCTTATGTTCCTTGAACTGCTTCATTATCTTTTCTTTTTTATCGGGAGCGAGCCTGCCGTGGAGAAGTCCCACACGGTAGTCCTTGAAAAAGCCTGTTTGCAGCTGTTTTGCGTAGCTTTTAACGTCTTGCAGATCGCTGTCGCTCTCCTCTATCATGGGGCAGACTATATAGCCCTGCCTGCCCTCGTCAAGATGCTTTTTTACGTAGCCGAAAGCACGTTCCCTGAGATTTCCCGTGACCGCATAGGTCTCCACAGGCTGTCTGCCGCTGGGGAGTTCTTTGAGCACCGAGATATCCAGATCGCCGTATATCATCAGCGCCAGCGTCCTCGGGATAGGTGTGGCGGACATTACCAGTTTATGGGGATTATCCCCCTTCCCTGCCAGCATCGCCCTCTGCTCAACACCGAAACGGTGCTGTTCATCGGTTATGACCAGACCCAGCTTACTGAACACCGTGGTCGTCTGTACCAGTGCATGGGTACCTACCACCACCGCACATTCGCCGTTTGCGATACTCTCCTTGACCGACGCTTTCTTTTTAGCAGTCATGGAACCCGTCAGCAGCACGACCTCAACGCCGAGAGGTCCCAGAAAGGCTTTCATAGTCTCGTAATGCTGAGTCGCCAGTATCTCCGTAGGAGCCATAAGTGCGGTCTGGCAGCCGTTGAGGTATGCAAAATACGCTGCGCCCGCTGCCACTGCGGTCTTACCCGAGCCCACATCGCCCTGCACCAGGCGGTTCATGGGGAAATCGTTATGCATATCCTTTATGCAGTCATCTATCGCACTCTTCTGTCCGCCTGTCAGTTCAAAGGGCAGCGCCTCATAGAAAGGGCTCATATCCTTATCTTCCATGGGACAGCCCGCACGTTCACGGCTGCGGCGCTTCATAAGCAGCATCCCCAGCGCCAGTGTCAGCAGTTCATCGAAAACCAGCCTTTGCTTGGCAAGCTCGCAGGTATGCATATCTGTTGGAAAATGTATGTTTTGCAGCGCATAGCCCAGCGAACAAAGCCCGTTCTCCCTGACGATATCCTTCGGCACAGGTTCATAGATAAAGCTGTTGAAGACTTCGAGGGCATTATGCATATTCAGTCTCAGCATTTTCTGGGTGATGCCCTCTGTCAGCCTGTACACGGGCTGTACCATATCCGCATCGGATGTGCTGTACATCTGGGGCGAATTCATCTCACGCCTGATGCCGCTGCCCGTTATCTTCCCCACCAGGTAATATTCGCCCTCGGGGTCGATGGAGTCATACATATAGCCTGCGTTATATATCACCACGGTTATATCTGCGGTGTCGTCCGTCATGATGACCTTATACACCGTCAGCCCCTGCCTTATCCTTGCAGGGTTCATTTTCCGCACGACCCTCGCCTTTACCACGCACTGTTCGTTCAGCGGTGCATCTTTCAGCGATATGGGGTCGTTCAGGTCGATATAGTATCTTGGGAAATGGTACAGCAGGTCGTAGACCGTGTGCACGTCCAGCTTCTCATAGAGCGTACTGCGTTTTTCGCCCACGCCTTTGAGATACATCACGGGCTTTGCCAGATCTTTAAGCATTTGTCTACCGACCTCCGAACATATTATTCCAAATATATTATATCACATTCTAGTCAAAATTGCAATAGCAAAATACTCACTTTTTATAAAAAATAACTAATGGCAGTGCAAATTTTCGGACAGTAAGAGTTAGTATCCCCTATTTACCGCCATCTGATGAACACAAAGCTGTCACAAATATTTCCCGGGAAAAGTCCGAATACCAAAAAACACAGGAAAAATCAGAGGAAAAACCGCCTGCCTATTGTTAGTGAAGCCCTGATGTGCTATCATATAAAATGAATGTAAAGGCAGATACATCAGGGAGGTAATAGATATGTCAGCAAAATATGTTTTCGTCACAGGCGGAGTTGTCTCGGGACTTGGCAAGGGCATTACCGCCGCATCGCTGGGCAGACTTCTTAAAGCAAGGGGTTACAAGGTGACCATACAGAAGTTCGACCCTTATATAAATGTAGACCCGGGCACCATGTCGCCCTATCAGCACGGCGAGGTATTCGTCACCGAGGACGGTGCGGAGACCGACCTCGACCTGGGGCATTACGAGCGTTTCATAGATGAGGAGCTCTCGGTGAACTCAAATGTCACCACGGGCAAGATCTACTGGACGGTGCTCAACAAGGAGCGCAGGGGCGATTATCTGGGCGGCACGGTACAGGTAGTGCCCCATATAACCAACGAGATCAAGGAAAGGCTCTATCTGGCAGGCAGTCACAGCAACGCTGATGTGGTCATCACCGAGATAGGCGGCACCGTGGGCGACATCGAGTCAACACCTTTCCTCGAAGCCATAAGACAGGCTTCCATCGAGCTGGGCAGGGACAATTCGCTGTTCATACACGTCTGTCTGCTTCCCTACATATCGGGTTCAAAGGAGCTTAAATCAAAGCCCACACAGCACTCGGTCAAGGAACTGCTGGGACTCGGCATACAGCCCGACCTGCTGGTACTGCGCACAGAGACCGAGATACCCTCGGAGATGCGTGACAAGATAGCCATGTTCTGCAACGTCCGTTCAGAAGACGTTATCCCCAACCTCACAGCTCCCTCGCTGTACGAAGTTCCCCTCTGGCTGGAAAAAGAGGGTCTGGCTGACAGGGTGTGCGAGCACCTGCATCTTGAAAGCCCTAAGCCCGATCTGGCAGACTGGCTGGCTATGATAGACCGTGTGGAAAACTGCAAAAAGAAAGTCACCATAGGTCTTGTGGGCAAATATGTTGAGCTGGAGGACGCTTATCTCTCGGTGGCAGAATCGCTGCGCCACGCAGGTTTCGAGAACAGTGCCGATGTGGATATACGCTGGATACAGTCAGAAAACATCACACCCGAAAATGTGGCTGAAACTCTTTCGGGGCTGGGCGGCATAATCGTCCCGGGCGGTTTCGGTGACAGGGGCATCGAGGGCATGATAACAGCCATCGGCTATGCAAGGGAGCAGAAACTTCCCATGTTCGGCATATGTCTTGGTATGCAGATGACTGTGGTCGAATACGCACGCCATGCCGCAGGACTGGAGGGTGCAAATTCCACCGAGTTCGGTGAAACTCCCTCCCCCGTCATCGACATCATGGAGTCCCAGAAAGATGTCACACGAAAAGGCGGCACAATGAGGCTGGGCAGCTATCCCTGCAAGCTGGCTGATAACACCCACAGCCGTGAAGCATACGGTGAAGAGCTTATCCACGAGCGTCACAGGCACCGCTGGGAGTTCAACAACGATTTTACCGAGGTACTGACCAAGGCAGGGCTGGTCATCGCAGGCAAGTCTCCCGACGGTGAGCTGGTGGAGATAGTTGAGCTCCCCAAAGATATACACCCATGGTTCGTGGGCGTACAGTTCCACCCCGAGTTCAAATCCCGTCCCAACAGAGCACACCCTCTGTTCCGCAGCTTCATCAAAGCTTCACTGGGTGAATGATAACGTCAAAAAAGCCCGACTTATCGTCGGGCTAATATATTTACACATTACACAAAAACGGCAGCGGATCTTAAGCGCAGCAGCAATAAAGAAGTATTTGAAACCTACAGCTGTTGCGTGCTGCTGCTAAATGAAAAGTGAATAATGAATAACTAATAGTGAATAGTTAAGGTA
>CADALT010000003.1:113827-115224 GCA_902788785.1 uncultured Ruminococcus sp. | reverse complement strand
TGAAACCTGCTAAGAAAAATCAATAGGCAAAACAGCCAAAGTTGAAAGTGCAGCTTTGTTGAAAGTGATTGATGAAATGGGAATAAAAAAGGCATAGCAAAGCAGACGTATGAAAGCAGATTTTCAAACGCCTGATGTGTATGTAGTTGTGGCAACCGTTACTTAGAGTAAAGCTGCATGACCTTACCATAGTAAACACGAAGGAACTTGTTCAGTCCTGCGATCATGGCTTCTTTACCACATTTGCCTTCGCTGCGTTTCTTCTGTATAAAGTCATAGACAGGATCGTCAATTGGCTTGTGCTGGATCAATGACTGCATGATTTCATAGCCGGTCTTGCGCAAATAAGAGTTGCCTCGTTTGGAGATTTTACGTTCAGAAGCGTTGAACGCTCCCGACTGATAAGGCGGAGCATCAATGCCGGCATAAGCGATTAGTGAGTGCTTGTTTTTGAAACGGCGCACATCACCGATCTCGGCAATGATGCGAGGTGCAAGAACATCTCCGATACAGTTCATATCTCTGACAACCGAATATTCAGGCAAGGTCTTGCAAATTTCCTGCATTTGTGCTAAAATGGTATTGCGTGATTCCTCTGTTGAGTGAATCAGCTTTATGGCTTCTCTAACAGCAATTTTGACGGATTGGGAGTTAGGAAGCGATGGGATACCGTTTTGAGCAAGGGCAAAGATCTCAGCTGCCTTACGTTCATTACAGCGGTATCCCTTTTTCTTTGCCCACTTGCAGTAATCAGCAGTAAACTTCTTCTCACCCATATCGAGGATAGTCTGAAAGTGTATGTATCGGTCTACAAATTCAGTCAGCTTGTGATTGTCCTTCTGATTTTGAAGAAGGTTGGATATATCGGGCATGACCTGGTCCAACAGATTGCTGAGATTCACTTTTGCTTTTACAAGGATAGAGGTGATCTGATAATACTGTCTGGCAAGAAAACGCAGCTCACCGTATGTATCCGGTGCATCATAAGCTCTGGTCAGCTCAGACCAGTATGTGATACCGAAAGATGCAATGCGTACAGCGTCGATCTTATCGGTCTTGGCACGGCGAATGCTCTGTGCACAGAATTTCTTCATTCTCAAAGCATTGACACAGCAAACAAAAATGCCATGCGATGATAAATAAGAAGCAACAGGAATATGATAATGCCCTGTGTCTTCTAAGACAACACGGGTTTCCTCATCAAACGAATTGATAAGAGAAACCAAAAAATCAAGGTTCTCAACAGCGTGCACCATATCAAAAGGCGGTTTAATAACTTCACCACCTGGCTTCAGTATGCAAACCGTACTCTTACCTTTTGAAACATCAATACCTACACTGATCATAATGATACCTGCTTTCTGAAAAGATTTGTAATGTTTCCGCTCAGGAGCTTA
>CADALT010000003.1:0-113747 GCA_902788785.1 uncultured Ruminococcus sp. | reverse complement strand
GGTGATCGTCAGTCCATTACCTTCTTATTATACAAAAATAAGCATAGCCTGTCACCACTGTAGTCAGCAGTTAGGACTATGCTAATATTGTACCAAAGAAGGTTGTATTATGGGACTGTTTACCAAAAAGAAAAGCAGTGATGATTATGCCGAAGAAGGAAACAAGTTGTTTGATGAAGGAGAATATTCTCAAGCTATACACAAATGGCTGGAAGGATTGGAGTCTCTGAATAAACCGCTCAATGCTCAAAGTGAAGCAGTGTGGTTTCAATCATCTATTGCAGATGCTTGGTTCATGTTGGGAGCGTATGATAAAGCATATTCGTATTTGTGGGAAGCAAAATCAAATATTTCGGGTGAAGGTTATACGAATCCTTTTGTAATGCTCCGCTTGGGACAGTGTTCACATGAATTAGGAAAAGATGATGCGGTGGAATATCTTATGCGTGCTTATATGCTTGCAGGAGAAGATATTTTTGAAAGTGATGATGAGAAGTATTTTAATTTGATCAAGCACCTCATATGATAAATCCTGATCTAGCTTAGCAGCCAAAAGCACAATGCCCCTTAGTGTTATGAAACACTAAGGGGCCAAACTTCTATATGGGTATATTTTTAAAGCATTCGGGAGATGACAAAACATCTCCCGTTTTTGTTTGCACAGCGGTTTACATTTATACTGCGATATGGTATAATAGTATCAGTAATAAATTCAGGAGAAACACTATGGATATAAAACTTGAACTTTTAAAAGAAGTGGATAAGCCCCTGCTCGTGCGACTAATGGAGCTTTACAACTACGAATTCACGCAGTATGATGATGCGGACATAAGCGAATACGGATATTACGGCTATGCACACATCGACGATTACTGGAATGAAGACGGGCGGTATCCGTACCTGATAAGGGTCGATGGAAAGATCGCAGGGTTTGCACTGATATGCCCGCACTGCCGCTTCATAGAAAACGAGGTCACACACAGCATCGGTGAGTTTTTTGTGATGATTAAGTACCGTAGAAACGGCGTGGGCGAATATGTTGCGAAGGAGCTTTTCACAAGGCACAAAGGCAAATGGGAAGTCTGCCATATGCACAATAATGAACCCGCCGCTGCTTTCTGGCGCAGAGTCATAACAGAATACACGAACGGTGATCTCGAGACAGCACAGGACAACGAAATGTTCGGGTATATATTTTCGACATAAGGAGCACTATATGAGGATAATCGTGACTGATGACGACAAGCTGGTGGCGCTGTCGCTGAAGACAATTCTTGAAAATACGGGCAGGATAACCGTCGAAGCTATGGCTTCAAGCGGCGAGGAGGCTATAGCGCTATACAGCAGTCTGCGCCCCGATGTAATGCTGATGGATATACGCATGGAGGGCATGACGGGACTTGAAGCAGGCGAGAAGATACTCTCGGAATTCAGTGATGCAAAGCTATTGTATCTTACGACCTTCAATGATGACGAGTACATAGTCAAAGCTCTGAAAATGGGCGCTAAGGGCTATATGCTCAAACAGGATTTCGAGGGCATCGCCCCTGCGCTGGAAGCTGTCGCAGGCGGTCAGAGCGTTTTCGGGGACAAGATAGTGAGCCGTCTGCCCGAGCTTATGAAAAAGAGCAGCGAATTTGATTACGAAGCCCACGGAATCAGCGAAAAGGAACGTGATATCATGGAGGCTGTGGCTTCGGGCATGAGCAACAAAGAGATAGCCGCCGAACTGTTTTTGGGCGAGGGCACAGTACGAAACTACATCAGCACCCTGCTCGACAAGCTCGGTCTGCGTGACAGAACCCAGCTGGCGGTCTACTATTATACTGAGGTGAAAAAATGAACATACAGATATTTGGAAAGAGCAAATCATTCGATACAAAAAAGGCGGAGCGCTGGTTCAAGGAGAGGGGTATCAAGTTCCAATCGGTCGATCTGAACACAAAGGGACTGAGCAAGGGCGAGCTGGACTCGGTGCTGAGAGCTGTGGGCAGCCTCGAAAAGCTCATCGACCCCAAGGCAAATGGCAGCACAGCCGACCTTATAAAGTATCTCGGCAGCGATGAGGAGAAAAAGGAAAAGCTGCTGGAGGAGCCTTCCCTGCTGGCTGCACCCATCGTCCGCAACGGCAGACAGGCTACCGTGGGCTACTGCCCCGAGATTTGGAGCAAGTGGGAATAGTACCCCTTCTCGCAGTAAACGATACCGGGGTCTCTACATTCAGTGCCGGCTGAAATAATTCGGATATTACGGTGATATTATGATTTTTAGATTTGGAAATACTGTCATTGATGCAGATATTGAAAAAACAAGGACTTTCTATAGATCATCAAGGATCATTACCGATGATTGTTCGTGTGAAGGCTGCCAAAATTTCGTAGCAGGTGCAAAAAAATTAGACCGTGAGATCATGGAGTTCTTTCAGAAACTTGGGATCGATGTTTTAAAGCCTGCCGAGATCATAGCTTGGTGTTCCGAAGATAACGGAAAAGCGGTACATTACGGCGGATGGTATCATATATGCGGTCAGCTTATTTCCGATACGGACTGTTGGACGCTTAAGACCGACAGCAAGGGCAGCACTTCACAATCCTTGGATGAGGAGAAATTCTTTTCGTTAACAGATAACTTTTCCGTGGGATTTACAAATACTATCGGCTTAAAGGCTAAAGATTTTCCCGAGCCTGT
This sequence comes from uncultured Ruminococcus sp., assembly GCA_902788785.1. Taxonomy (GTDB): domain Bacteria; phylum Bacillota; class Clostridia; order Oscillospirales; family Ruminococcaceae; genus Hominimerdicola. The sequence continues at coordinate 111,059 of CADALT010000003.1, read as the reverse complement.
TGTTCAGATGGAGATATTGATCCATCATTTTCCATGGGTATTAGATACAGCTAATTTATTCTGATCTTTCTCAACAACACATTCGCAGCCGACAATCAATACATCAAAGGAGGAAAAGCCATGTTCACAGAAACACTCAGCTGGACAAGACAGCCCGAAAACTTCCGCATAGAGCCCGACAGGGTGGAGATAACTACCCTGCCGCACACCGACCTCTGGCAGAGAACTTACTACCATTTCCGCAACGACAATGCACCTGTGCTGCAAGCCGAGACTGAGAAAAAGTATTTCTCCTTTGTCGTGAAGACGGATTTTTCAAATAGCGCTCATCGTTTCGACCAATGCGGTATAGTGATGTATCTGGACAGCGAGAACTGGCTTAAAGCCTCGGTGGAATACGAGAACGAGAAATTCGGGCATCTGGGTTCGGTGGTGACGAACCACGGCTACTCCGACTGGGCGACTACAGCCATACCTGCGGACGTAAAGACCATGTGGTACAGGTTCAGCAGACGTGAGGACGATTACTGCATCGAATGCTCGGCAGACGGCAAAGAGTTCTCGCAGATGCGCATCTGCCATATGCACGAGGGCGCAGGCAAGATACGTTTCGGCATTTATGCGTGCAGCCCCGAGGAGTCAAGCTTCACGGCGGTATTCACCCATATGGCGCTGACAGAATGTGTCTGGAAAGCCCACGACGGTCAGCAGCCCGATTGATACAGCAAATACAAAAAGGTGTCCTTACGCTTACAGCAGGGACACCTTTTTTGTCGTTAAATATAGTTATTTATTAAGAAGTATATGCAGCCCCTCCATGAAGTCAATTCCGACGGGGAAACCCATATGGTTGAATATTCTGCCATCTTTGGAAAGATACAGCTCCACGTTATCTTGATAATGTCCGATCTCGATGACATCAACACCATCAGGTATAAATCTGTCATTATTAAATACATGATGTCTCAGTCTGTCATCGGCTGACCTCAAACGCACACGGTTATGGTAAGTCTGTTTTATTCTTGGATTTTCAATAACCAGTCCGCTAAACTCGGATATTATGGACTTTTGTATATCGGTCAGCGCATAGCCCTCTTCTTTGCATTTGTCGATCAACTCGGTCATATCTTCTTCCCTGCCCTCGTACCAGCCTGCATCGTGCAAAAGCTGATAAGTATATCCGGATGGCTGCTCGTGATCTCTGCAGGGGACATTGAGGAAAAACTCAAGAAACTCATCGACATTGTCCGTTATGAAATTACGGCCTCTGTCATAAAAGCATCCTTCGCCCGACATAAAGAAGTTTATCTTGTCACAAGAGGCGTTCCACATATTTGCCACCTTGATGACTGCTTTTTCTTTGTCCTCCCAGCTGTTCTGCCAGTAAGCTCTCTCCCAGACGCTCAGACCTATACCTCTGTTTTCCCGTTCCGACCCGTCGATCTTGACAAGACGGATATTTGAAAACTCATCAAGAAATCGCATCACACTTTCAAACTTTTCCACATCGGTTATCACAGAGTCTTTTTCAACATATTTTACGAACCTTTCACGGTCGCTCTCATCGCTCTCATATATCTTGACTTCGTATTTCTGTTTTGCTTTTTCTATAAATTCTTCTCTTGTCATGTTATTGCCCCTTAATGGCATCTTACAACAGTTTCTTCAAATACTGACCCGTGTAGCTTTCCTTGCAGGCTGCGACTTCCTCTGGAGTGCCTGTAACGACGATGGTGCCACCCTTGTCACCGCCCTCGGGTCCCAGGTCAATGATGTGGTCAGCGGTCTTTATAACATCGAGATTGTGTTCGATGACAAGCACAGTATTGCCGCCGTCAGCCAGCCTCTGCAATACTTCTATGAGCTTGTGGACATCTGCCGTATGCAGACCTGTGGTGGGCTCATCAAGGATATATATGGTCTTGCCCGTAGCACGCTTTGAAAGCTCGGTCGCCAGCTTGACACGCTGCGCTTCACCGCCCGACAGAGTCGTGGCAGGCTGACCTATCTTCACATAGCCAAGACCTACCTCGTAAAGGGTCTGGAGCTTGCGCTGTATCTTAGGCATATTCGCAAAGAACTCAACGCCCTCCTCAACGGTCATCTCCAGCACATCATAGATATTCTTGCCCTTGTACCTGACCTCCAGCGTTTCACGGTTATACCTCATACCGCCGCATACTTCGCAGGGTACATACACATCGGGCAAAAAGTGCATCTCTATCTTCAATATGCCGTCGCCCTCACAGGCTTCACAGCGTCCGCCCTTTACATTGAAGGAAAATCTTCCCGAGTTGTAGCCCTTCATCTTAGCATCCTGCGTCTGGGCAAAAAGCTCACGTATATCGGTGAACACGCCTGTATAGGTCGCAGGGTTTGAACGTGGGGTCCTGCCTATGGGCGACTGGTCGATGTTTATGACCTTATCCAGCGCAGATATGCCTTTCATCTCCTTGAAAGAGCCTGCCCTGATCTTTGCACGGTTGAGTTTGCCTGCCAGATGCTTATAGATTATCTCGTTGACCAGCGATGACTTTCCGCTGCCCGATACGCCCGTAACACAGGTGAATGTGCCCAGCGGTATCTTAACATCGATATTTTTCAGGTTGTTCTGGTCTGCGCCCTTGACAGTCAGGAATTTGCCGCTGCCCTTGCGCCTTTCGGTGGGCACGGGTATCTTGCGTGCACCGCTGAGGTACTGACCCGTTATTGACTTAGGCTCAGCCTTGATATCGTCCACAGTTCCCGCAGCAACGACTTCGCCGCCGTGTATGCCTGCTCCCGGACCTATATCCACGATATAGTCCGCTGCGTACATGGTATCCTCATCATGCTCTACCACGATAAGGGTATTGCCCAGGTCACGCAGTCTTTTGAGGGTAGCTATAAGCTTTTCGTTATCACGCTGATGCAGTCCGATGGACGGCTCATCCAGTATATAAAGCACGCCCACCAGTGAAGAGCCTATCTGTGTAGCAAGCCTTATCCTCTGGCTCTCACCGCCCGAAAGCGTACCTGCTGAACGAGACAGCGTCAGGTATTCAAGTCCCACACTTTTTAGAAAGCCCAGCCTGTCCTTGATCTCCTTGATTATCCTTTCGCCTATGATCTTCTCACGCTCGGTGAGTTCCAGCTTTTTCAAAAATTCCAGCGCCGCAGACACAGACATATCACAAAGCTCTGCAATATTCTTGCCGCCCACGGTAACGCTCAGGCTCTCGGCTTTAAGCCTTTTGCCTTTGCAGGCAGGGCAGGCTTCCTCCGACATACTCGCCTCGATATCAGCCTTTGACCAGTCGCTGTTGGACTCCTTGTAGCGCCTTTCAAGATTAGGTATTATACCCTCGAAAGCCGCATCGTACTCAGCTTTATAGAACTTGCTTCCACGGCTCAGGTGAAGCTTTTCATTATTCGTACCGTAAAGAAACAGGTCAAGCTTATCCTTCGGGATATCCTTTACAGGCTTATCCAGCGGAACATCGTACTGTTCGGAAATGGCTTTGAAATACATCATAGCCACCGAGCTTTCATCCAGCGAGTTCCAACCGCTTGCCTTTATTGCGCCCTGCTCGATGGAAAGCTCCTTATTAGGCACTATAAGGTCGGGGTCGATCTTCCGGAAAACGCCCAGACCCGTACACTTCTCGCAAGCACCGAATGGATTATTGAACGAGAACATCCTTGGAGCAAGCTCGCCTATGGACACACCATGCTCGGGGCAGGCATAGCTCTGTGAGAAAGTCAGCTCCTCACCGTCGATAACATCGGCTATCACCAGTCCGCCCGTAAGCGATGATACAGTCTCGATACTGTCGGTCAGCCTTGACTTCATGCTATCCTTTATAACTATCCTGTCCACCACTATCTCGATGGAATGTTTTTTGTTTTTCTCAAGGTTTATCTCCTCGGAAAGATCGTATACTATGCCGTCTACACGCACACGCACATAGCCCGAACGCTTAGCCTGTTCAAGCTCTTTAACGTGAGTACCCTTGCGGCCACGCACCACAGGCGCTAACAGCTGCAATCTTGTACCCTCGCCCAGCGCCATGAGCTGGTCAACTATCTGATCAACGGTCTGCTGCCTTATCTCCCTGCCGCAAACAGGGCAGTGAGGTATGCCGATGCGTGCATACAAAAGTCGCAGATAGTCGTAGACCTCAGTGACTGTACCCACCGTCGAACGTGGATTCTTTGAGGTGGTCTTCTGGTCGATAGATATGGCAGGACTAAGCCCGTCTATGCTTTCCACATCAGGCTTATCCATCTGACCCAGGAACATTCTCGCATAGGACGACAGCGACTCCACATACCTGCGCTGACCGTCCGCATAGATAGTATCAAAAGCCAGCGAACTCTTGCCCGAACCCGAAAGTCCCGTCATGACCACCAGCTTGTCCCTGGGGATGGTTATATCTATATTTTTAAGATTGTGCTCCTTCGCACCTTTTATCACTATTTCATTGATAGGCATATTTTCATCTCCAAAAGTTTAGCTATTCAACTGAATAAATACATAACAATCACCCTGTATTATCGCACTGAATGACACCTCAGCATTCTCATTCAGGCTGTCAACAAAGCTGTCAATATAAGCAGTTTTATTCTCTCTGCCAATGTCGCCAACGATCTCACTGACAGTGTTTCCTCTTCTTTTTTTCAGCTCATCAAAATACTCGGCATCCAGATCCCTTACCCTGTTATACCATGTGCCTTCAGGCTCGAATGCATTCAAAGGAACTATAATAAGATCAGGATCTTTTTCGCCAAGACTGCTCATAGAGCTCAGATCGGCTCTTGTATACGTAATAAATACACTCTCTGCATTGCGAAGATATGCAGGAAAGCACTGTGTAAGCCATACCATATGATTTGATTCGCTGGCAAACAACAGCACATTTTTCCCTGTTGCTGCTGTTGAAGGATCTCTGTAACCTTTCATCTGCGTATTGATAAAAGGGCAAGTCGAACTCATATTCACATATACAAGAAGTGCAGCAGCCATCACTGCCATAACCTGCGTCATATATTTCTGAGTGAATGCTCCCACAAGCTTATGAACGATATACACAGCTATCAGACATATGAAAGGATAAACTATAAATATATATCTTGCCACAGCCGGACCCATCACGATTATATCACTCATCTCGGGCAGAGCAAAGACGTATACGGCATTGGGTATCAACAATATCAGCAAAAAGATATCGAAGCTCTTTATCCACTCGGGAATACCCTTTATCCTAGTTATGACCTTATCCTTAAAGCTTATGAACCACTTCTCTTTGCGGAACAGAAAACACAGCGGTACAGCCAATGCTATAATGAATACCAGCGCCGTGAATACATATATACTGTTGCCCATATTGAAAATAGAAAAGTGTATGCCTATGGAATCTCCCAGCAGGAGATCAAGTAAATATTTAAGTCTTTGGATATATCCCCATTTATAAGACGTGTTATTATTTGCATCGCTGTAAAGTCCGACGTGCATGAACGCATACGGATAAGCCGCAATGAACGCACCAAGGGCAGCCACCATTGAAATGCCGTAGATGAAAATCTGCTTTATCCTCTTGCGGATAAGCATATACAAGCACATACAAGCCGTAAATATCCCGACCACCATACAGGTCGTATAATTTGTAAAGAAAAGCAGGAATGACAGCACCGATATATATGGCACGTTATGCCTAAGATCGAAGCCTTTTTCCTTATCATAGCTGCGGTACATCTTTAAATTCCAATACCATATCATGGTTATAAGCATGGTCATAAAGCCGTACTGTCTCAAAAACATCATGGTGGAAAGCGCTCCCACACCTCCGCCGTAGAGAAGACAGCATATAAACGCAGTCTTATCACTGCCGCTTAGCATTTTCATGATCTTGAATAAGAATATCTGTATGAATACCATGCTGACGATATTTATCGCATAAGCATACCATAGTGAAAATCTGTCAGGGAAAAACGAGCAGATAGTGTGCAATATGGAATAATAAAGCGGAGGATGGTGATCCAGCACCTGATTATGATATACCGAATCATAGGTAAAGCGTTCGCCCTTCTGAACAGTGACATAGTCGTTCATGACCTTGCCGTCTATCCACTTGCCCGTAATATCCGAACCCTCATAGCCGCCTCTGTATTCGTCCTGATAGATCCCATCGGGCAGGTACACGAAAGGTTTGTAATAGCTGTTAGCCAAGCCGTAGCTCCAGATCTCATCAGAATGAGTTCCATTCTTTTTGTAAACGAACATAAAAGTCGAATACAGCAGCTGTACCAATATAATACCTGCCAGAATCATATAGGCGGCAGAAAAACTTTTCTTTTTTTCGCTCATTACTTCTTTTCTCCTTTAAGCTCCGCAATCTTATCACGCAAAAATGCTGCGTGCTCGAATTCCAGAAGTTTTGCGGCTTCCTTCATTTCTCTTGTCAGCTTGTCTATGAGCTTCTGCTGTTCTGCCTTGGAAAGCTTGGTCTTCTGACGAGCCGAATATTCCACCTCTTCCTTGGTGGATATCTCAATGACATCACGTATATCCTTAACTATTGTCTTGGGGACTATACCGTGTTCTTCGTTGAACTTCATCTGTATGGCACGGCGTCTTTCAGTCTCCCTGATGGCATTTTCCATGGAACGTGTCACGCTGTCCGCATACATTATTACCATGCCCTCCGCATTACGTGCGGCTCTGCCTATGGTCTGTATCAGGGAGCTTTCCGAACGCAGGAAACCTTCTTTATCCGCATCCAGTATAGCCACCAGCGACACCTCGGGCAGATCAAGGCCCTCTCGCAGAAGGTTTATGCCCACCAGCACATCGAATTCGCCCAGTCTCAGGTCACGGATTATCTCCATTCTCTCGATGGTATCTATATCATGGTGCATATACCTGACTTTCACCTCAAAGCCTTTGAGGTACGAGGTCAGATCTTCCGCCATTTTCTTGGTAAGGGTCGTCACAAGTACACGCTGACCCTTTTCAACACGCATATTTATCTCGCTCAGCAGATCTTCTATCTGACCCTCCGAGGGTCTTACGGATATGAGCGGGTCGAGCAGTCCCGTGGGACGAATGACCTGTTCAACTATCTGCTGTGACTTTTCTTTCTCGATCGGTCCCGGGGTAGCCGAAACAAAGATAGCCTGATTTATATGGCTGTAGAATTCATCGAACTGCAAAGGGCGGTTATCCAGTGCCGATGGCAGGCGGAAACCGTAATCCACCAGGGTCTGCTTACGTGCCCTGTCGCCTGCGAACATTCCTCTTACCTGCGGCAGCGATACGTGTGACTCATCCACCATCAGCAGAAAATCATCGGGCATGAAGTCCAGCAGAGTAAAGGGTACAGCGCCCTTGGGTCTTCTGGCAAGCACTCTCGAATAATTCTCGATACCGCTGCAAAAGCCTATCTCCTCCAGCATTTCTATATCATAATTCGTGCGCTGCTGGATACGCTGGGCTTCTATGAGCATTTCCCTGTCGGTGAAATACTTCACACGTTCTGCCAGTTCCTCACGTATCTCCTCGATGGCATCACGCATCTTGTCCTTGCCCACGATATAGTGCGATGCAGGGAATACCGCCGCAAAGCTCAGGTTTGAAAGCACCTCGCCCGTCAGCACATTGACCTCGCTTATCCTGTCTATCTCGTCGCCGAAGAATTCCACCCTCAGCGCCGTGTCAGTAGAATTCGCAGGGAATATCTCCACCACATCTCCACGCACCCTGAACTTGTTTCTGACAAAGTTTATGTCATTGCGCTCATACTGTATGCCCACAAGCTCTGCAATCAGCTTGTCACGGGATTTTTCCGCACCACGGCGTATGGAAACGACCATCGACTTATACTCCTCGGGGTCGCCCAGAGAGTATATGCACGAAACGCTTGCTACTATTATAACATCACGGCGTTCTGCGATGGCAGTCGTGGCGGAATGGCGCAGCTTATCTATCTCATCATTTATCGAACTGTCTTTTTCGATATAAACATCTGTGCTTGGCACATAAGCCTCGGGCTGGTAGTAATCGTAGTAGCTGACAAAATACTCCACCGCATTGTTCGGGAAGAACTCCTTGAACTCCGAACACAGCTGTGCTGCAAGTATCTTGTTGTGAGCAAGCACCAGAGTCGGGCGGTTGAGCCTTTCGATAACATTAGCCATGGTGAAGGTCTTGCCCGAACCTGTAACACCCATGAGGGTCTGTTCCTTCAGACCGTCCTGTACGCCCTTTACCAGAGCATCAACAGCCTCGGGCTGGTCGCCCGACAGCTTATAATCCGAGACCAGCTGAAAATGATCCATCATATCTCCTTCCGCAGGCATGACCTGCATCTATAATAAACATTATATCCCTCACTCACACCATGAGCAAAAAAACAATGTCATTAACTTTAGGGCAACACCGCACACTAAGTACAGCATTGCCCATTCAAACAATTGTTCTAATATTATACTACAATATTTATATAATGTCAAGAGAATTTTCGTAAATTAAGGGCTTTCAGAGGATAGCAAATGTTTCCTTATCTCATATTATGAACAGTGGAGCGCCGCATATTTTTACAAAAATATCAAGAGCCGACCACCGGCATTTTATCCCCCTTGCAATGTTGACAAGATAATGGTATAATATATTTCAAGCATCATGATAGTTACACCACAGAGAGGAACACTATGAAAGAATTTACCATAAATAAGAACGATGCAGACCAGCGCATGGACAAATTCCTGACGAAGGCTGTGCCTGCGCTCCCAAAGAACCTGCTTTACAAGTACATAAGGCTAAAGCGCATAAAACTCAACGGCAAACGCTGTGAGATAAGCTCACGCCTCAGTGAGGGCGACAAGGTACAGCTGTACATCAATGACGAGTTTTTTCCTGAAAATACGGGCAAGCCGAAGTTCTGCAATGCACCTGCAAAGCTGGATATAGTCTTTGAAGATGAGAACATAATGCTGCTCAATAAGCCCTGCGGACTGGTCGTACACGAGGACGAAAGCGGTTCGGCGGACACGCTTATCGACCGCATACTGCACTACTTATACGACAAGGGCGAATACGACCCAGACAGCGAGCTGAGCTTCACACCGTCCCTGTGCAACCGCATAGACCGCAATACCTCGGGTATCGTTATCTGCGCAAAGAACGCCGAGAGCCTGCGCATACTCAATCAGAAAGTCAAAGACAGAGAACTGGAGAAGACCTATCTCTGCGTGACTGTGGGTATACCGAAGCAGAAGTCCGCCGAGCTGAAAGCCTACCATCAGCGCAATGAGAAGACAAAGGTGGTCATGGTCGAGGACAAGCCTTTCCCCGGCAGCAAGACCATGATAACACGCTACAAGGTGCTTTCTGAGGACAAGCAGAATGGTCTGGCGCTGGTGGAAGTCGATCTGGTCACAGGACGCACCCATCAGATAAGGGCGCACCTGGCGCACGAGGGCTATCCCCTGCTGGGCGACGGAAAATACGGCATAAACCGTGTCAACCGCAGTTTCAGCGTAAAAACTCAGGCGCTGTGCGCATACAAGCTGAAATTCCGCTTCACCACCGATGCAGGCATACTTGCCTATCTGGACGGAAGAAGTTTTGAGGTCAAAAACGTGTGGTTCAGGGATAAGCTTTTTAAATAATGTCATCAGACTTCTGCGGATGAACCGCAGGAGTCTTTTTATATGTATTTGCATATTAAAATTTCTATATCCATGCCGCCCGATACGGAATATCCCCGTAACAATTTATTCACCATTGACATAATTTGTGATATATGTTATAATAAACTGGACACAATTTATTATAAATTCAGATCGGAGGTAAATTATTATGAGAAGCAAAAAGATTGTGGCAAGTGTAATGGCTCTTATGATGGTATTCGGAGCAGGCAGCGTTATCGGCAGTATAGATGCCGCACCGTTCGTGGTAACTGCAAGCGCTGCGCCGTTGGAGGAATACGGCGGATTTGAATACACTGTTGAGGAAACGGGCAGCATCACCATCAGAGGCTACAAGGGCACAGATACCGATGTATCGATACCCGACACCATAGACGGCAAGAAGGTCACCATCATCGGTGTTGAGGCTTTCAAATCGAATACCGACATCAAAAGCGTGACCGTACCCGAAAGTGTACGATACATCATGGAGAACGCTTTCAACGGCTGTTCCGCACTGGAGAACGTGACCTTGCCAACATTTCTTTCATCGGTAGGTGACTCAGCCTTTTTAAGCTGCCCCAGCCTTAAATCCGTGAAGATACCCGACCAGTGCACAGAGATAGGCACAAGGGCTTTCGGTTATACAATAAAGCTTACTCCGAAGAAAAGCGGTCATGGCATAACCGTCACTTACCCTAAGGTCAGCGATTTCAAGATATTCTGCTATCCGAATTCACCAGGCGAGACTTATGCAAAAGACAACGAATTTGATTACGAATACCTAAACTACGTCCACGGCGACTACGAGTACCGTTCAAACCCCGATAAATCCGTGGTCATAATGAAATATAACGGCAATGCCGAAAGCTTAAATATAGCCAATGATTTCAGCAGCGACGAGGTCAAAGAGATAGCTGACAATGCTTTCGACGGCACAAAGTCTGCAAACACAGATATAAAACTCAGCAGTGTGAAACTGCCCGAAACTCTTACAAAAATAGGCGAAAGAAGCTTTTATGCCTGCCCGAATATGCAGAACATAACCATACCGCAGAGCGTAACGGAAATAGGCGATAAAGCCTTAGGCTACAGGCAAGGCATAACAAGCGTGATACCCCTGAAGATGGGCGCTGTCAAGATCAAAAATTTCACCATCTACGGTCATAAGGACAGCGCTGCCGAGACCTACGCCAAGGATAACGGCTTTACCTTCGTCTATATCGCAGGTGATTATCAGTACAAGCTTACCGAAGACGGCGCAGAGATAGTCAAGTTTACAGGCTACGGCAGCGATGTGATGATCCCCGATAAGCTGGAGGATAATGCTGTTACCGCCATCGGAGATGGTGCATTTATGGGCGTGGCAGGCACAAAGACCATTACCGTGCCCGACGGCGTTACAAAGATCGGTGCAAACGCATTCATCAACTGCGCAAATCTCACCGAGATAACTCTCCCCAAGAGCGTTACGGATATAGGCGAGAGATCTATCGGATATTACAGCCTGTTCGGTCAGGAAGATAAAGTCAAAACAGCCATAAAGGGCTACAAGAACACCGCAGCCGAAAAGTACGCCAAGGACAATGAGCTGGAATTCATTCCTCTTGACGAAGATAAGAATGATGACAGCACTACATCGAAGACCGACAGTACCGAGTCAAAGAACGACGGCAAGAAGGACGACAGCTCCAAGGCTGACAACAGCAGCTCAAATAACGACAGCAAGAAGGACGACAGTTCCAAGGCTGATAACAGCAGCTCTAAGAGCGACGGCAAGCCCGATGATACATCAAAGCCCGACGATACCCAGACCACAGATCAGGATACCACATCCGGCGAGGACGAAAGCTTCAACAAGGGAGATGTCAACGGCGACGGCTATATAAATGTTACGGATATAGCACTGGTAGCGTCCCACATAAAGGGCATAAAAGCAATAGTCTGACAAGAAGAAGTCTCCCTGCACGGGGAGACTTTTTTTGCCAAGGCACAGCTTTACTTTTGCATTAAAATATAGTATAATATCCTATGGAAAGGGGTGAGTGCATATTAACAGACTTTTTGAAAAAATAGGGATATTGCTGGTCTGCCTGATGGGGCTGATTTATTCGGCACAGAATATAACGCTCATCATCGCCGCACTCATTGCAGTGACCGTGTCATCATTGGCACAGGTCTGGGCAGGCAGAAAAGCCGCATGGGTACTCATCGCCTGCTGCGCCGCACTATGCGGCATCATGCCCGAGATGCTGAATATGATGCCCCTTTTGATGTATGATGCCCTGTGGGAGAAAAAGCCAATACTCCTGCTTCCTGCGGCAGCCTTCATGATACATCCGCTGAATGTCAGCAGGATATGCTTTGCTGTGGTGGGCTTTGCGGTGGCTATTATAATGTTCAGCCGAGTTTCAAAACTGGAGAAAAAAGTCGATACCCTGCAGCAGATGAGGGACGATGCCGCCGAGAACAACCTCGCCCTGCGTGACCGCAACGAAGCCATCACTCTGGCACAGGACAGCGAGATACACATAGCTACCCTAAAAGAGCGCAACCGCATCGCCCGTGAGATACACGACAACGTGGGGCATATGCTGACACGTTCGCTTTTGCAGGCAGGTGCGCTGATAGTAATAAACAAAGATGAGGATATGAAAGAACCCCTCGAAAGCCTGAAAAATACCCTGGATACCGCCATGACCAGTATCCGCAGCAGTGTACACGACCTGTACGACGACTCCATCGACCTCGAAAAAAGCATCAAGGACAGCATACGCACCGTTGACGAACGTTTTGAGGTAAAGCTGGATATGGATACAGACAGCGATATGCCCGGCAGGATAAAGCTGTGCATACTGGGGGTTATCAAAGAGAGTCTTTCCAATGCGGTAAAGCATTCTAACGGCGACAAAATACTTATCTCCGTACAGGAGCACCCTGCTTTCTATCGGCTGCTGATACAGGATAACGGCAGCTGTACCAAAATATCGCAGACGGGCATCGGGCTTGAAAATATGCAGGAAAGGGCTCGCAGCGCAGGCGGCGTGATAAATTTCACTCCCTCCCCCGAGGGTTTCCGCATATTTATGACCATACCCAAAAAGAATAATGCCGACTAGCGGATACTGTTTTTCAGCTGACAGTATCCGTTTTTTCCAAAATGCAGCATAAGTCTCTTGACTTTATTTCAAAAAAGTAGTATAATACGATTAGTTTGTTAAAACTAACTATAATGAAAATAGGTTTGGATACTTACAGTAAACGGAGGGATACATCAATGCCGCTTTCATTGGCAGATACAGGCAAGACCTACACGGTAAAGAAACTGGGCGGTGCGCCCGAGATGAAAAAGCATCTTGAACTGCTGGGGTTTGAACCGGGCAGCTCGGTGCAGGTGATAAACACCATAGACGGCAACCTAATAGTGACCGTCAAAAACGAACGTGTCGCCATCAGCCACGGTATGGCACAAAGAATAATCATTTGAAAAAACGTCCTCGGACTGCTGTGCGGCAGTTCGGGGACGTTCGTATATACTATAGATAAATGCATATAATTTTTTCAGACAAAAAAATAAGCAGGTCAACGGTGACCTGCGGAAAATAAAACAAAAAAACTATGTGTAGAACAAAAGAAAGGAGACAACAAAACGGATGTTAAATCGATCAAATATTATCTGATGTCCTTAACACCATCTATAGTATAAACTATTTTGCTCTAAAAGTCAATAGTTCTTGCGAAAAAAATCTCGGGATTCGCAAAATTCGGCAATATGCACAAATTTCATTTTTTTGCGTATGCACATCACATACCCTTCCGAATTTATCCATATAATATGATTTATTTCTTTATATTTCTTAACAAATGAGGGCATCGAATTTAGTTTCATATTTTTATATATTTTGCAGGTACATGAGGTTTTAGTAATATCAACTTACCAAAAATTGCTGTGCAATTTATGAATAAACCTTTGACTGCCGACCATACTATAATCAGCAACGGCGTAAATACGCCGAAAGAAAGGAATGATCATTGATGCTGGATAGGATAGCACTGGCGCTTCTGATAATCGGCGGCTTGAACTGGGGTCTGCTGGGTATATTTGAATTTGACTTGGTAGCTTTCATTTTCGGCGGACAGGGCGCTTTCCTGTCGAGGATAGTCTACACACTGGTGGCTATCTCTGCGGTATGGTGCATCTCTCTGTTCTTCAAGGACAGAGAACTGCTTGCCGACGCAGCTTAGTCACACCGCCCTGTCATGAAGACAGGGCAGAGGAGCTTACCGAAAACGCACTCGTTACGGGCTTGCAGCGTTTCGGAAAGGGTCTCGCTGCAAGCCTGACCCAAGGCTCCCCTGCCCTGTCTTTATTTGTTCATAAAGTTAATCTTCGTTAACCGTTAAGCGCTTAAATTCAAGCTAAAAATCAGGTTAAAATAGCAACACCCGATTTGCAATAAAAAAGGATAAAATTTCAACATCAAGATTTTTCGCCATGTTATCGTTTACATGGTTTATGCATCAGAAGATATGCTTCCAATGCCGTATTTGTCGTGCAGTCTCGAAAATATCCTTTCAGCAGGTTGTACAAAAATGAGAAGGAAAACGCAGTTAGAAAAAATATAACCAACCGTGAACCAAGCTGAAGTAAGTGTTAGCCCAATGAAACGTTCGGGCTCAAAGCTGCCGTCCATCCAGAACATACTGCACATATCCATGGACAGCGAATAGCACAGCCCTGCCAGCATTCCGTACAGGCACAAAAGCAGCTTTTTCTTTTTCAGATACTTCCCCAAAAGCCCCGAGATCAGCCCCGTAAGCCCCCAGACTATCATCTGGAAAGGTGTCCATATCCCCTGGGAAAAGAAAAAGTTCGAGACCAGCGCCGTCAGTGCACCTATCATAAAGCCCTGCCCCGAGCCCAAGTATATCCCTGCAAGTATTATGACCGCAGCGCAGGGCTTAAATGCAGGCAAGGCTGCAAATACCACCCTGCCGGTGACCGCCAGCGCCGTCATCACCGCCGCAAGCGCTATCTCACCCGAGGGCACATCACGGCGCTCGAAGTGTGCAAAAAAACCTCCGCACACCATCACCGCCGCAGAGGTCGCCGCCCAGCTCAGCCCCCTGTCGGAAAACAATACTCCGACCGCCGCCGTAAGCCCAAGTCCGAGCAGGAATATCGCCCAAAGTACATACTTTTTCATATCGTCCTCCCTGCCGCCAGGCGCAGCTGTTCCACGGTATATACGTTTTTCGAGATACCCCGTGCTATCCTGCCCGATTCCGTGGTGTAGAAGCCTGCATCGGCGAAAAATTCTGCCGCAGGTGATACGCTCTGCGCTCTTCCGCCGCAGAATATACCGCAGGTATCGGCATAATTCGCTGCGAAATTCAGGCTGTGCGTCACGGCAAGACAAGCCACGCCCTCGGCACAAAGCTGCCGCAGAAGTCTGCCAATTTCAGCCTCGCTTTCGGGGTCAAGACCCTTTGTGGGTTCATCAAGCAGCAGCACCCGAGGCTCGCACAGCAGCACCCGTCCCAGAGCACAGCGCTGTAGTTCACCGCCGCTAAGGTCATAGGGGTGCATATTTTCAAGGTGGGCTATACCCAGCTTTTCCAGCATCTTTTCAGCCTCATCGGGGGAGCGTCCCATGGCTTTTAGTGCATAGCGGTAATCCTCACCCACCGTCGGCTGCAAGAACACATCCTGCGCATCCTGCGGCAGGACCGCAAGCACTGCCGCACGCTTTTTCAATGATTTGCCCATAAGCTTTATACTGCCGCCAAAGGGGCGCAGTTCACCCGATAAACAGCGCAGCAGAGTGGTCTTGCCACTGCCGTTAGCACCTGCGAGCGCCAGCAGTTCGCCCCTGTGCAGAGAAATATCCGCATCACTGACCTGCTCTGCACCGCTGCGGTCGTAAGCAAATCTCAGCCCGGAGCAGCAAAGCACCTCATCACCTAAAGTTGCAGATGCATTGCGTTCAAGGTCATGATGCGGTGCCGCCAAAAGTGCCGCTCTGCCCTCTCTGACGGTCAGAGGAACAGACTCGTCCTGCGTGAACACCTGTGCCGCCGCAGGCATAAAGCTTGCAAAACTGCGCTGTTTTGCTGCTTCACGGGGAGACATCTTCTCTGTTATCCTGCCCTTCTCCATGAAGATGATACCATCGCAGTCCGCAAAAAGCTGTTCGGCGCAATGCTCGGCAATTATGACCGTCGTGCCCAGTTCTCGGTTCACACGGCGCAGAAGCTCCGAAAAATTCGCCGCCGCCAATGGGTCAAGTCGGCTCAGCGGTTCGTCCAACAGCAGTATCTCGGGGCGCATCGCCATCACCGAGCACAGGCTGACCAACTGTTTCTCGCCGCCCGACAGTTCACTGAGCTTGCGCATCATGAGTCTGCCGATGCCGAAAAAACTGACAGTCTCAGCGACTCTGCGGCTGACCTGTTCGGGCGAAAGCCCCAGGTTTTCCGCCCCGAAGCACACCTCGCCCCGTACAGTATCACTGACAGATCCGCTCTCGGGGTCCTGCGGCACATAGCCGATGGTCGGCTCATGCTTTTGCTGTGATCTTCCAAAAACAGCGATCTTGCCCCTAAGCTTGCCAAGCGGCGCTATCTCGGGCTTTAACAGCCGAAGAAGCGTAGTTTTTCCACAGCCCGAAGCTCCCATGAGCATAACAAATTCGCCCTCGTCCACCGAAAAGGAAACGTCGTTGAGGGTAGGCTCATCAGCTTTATTATAGTAAAAATTCAGCCCTTCGCAGTGCAGTACAGCCATGCGGCTCTCTCCTTTCCGATGAAAATTACAGGCATAAGACAGCACGCCGTACACGATACAGTCAGCCCCGTACCGCTCATTTCATATACGGGGTAATAGCCGTCCGTGCCGCCCGTTAAAGCGAAATATACTATCGCTGTCACCAAGATAAAATACAGGCACAAAAATACCACATCGCCTTTTCTGAGCTTTCGCCTGTCAGAATAAGTCAGGCGCTCCATGCCGTAACAGCGTGCGTTCATTGACTGTGCCGCCGCTGCCGCATTTTCCGCCGCCCATGAGGTGCAGGCAAGATACACCGCCGATGCGCTCTCCATTCTGCCGCTGATGCTGTTATCCCTCATCAGCCCCGACCCGTGCTGTGCCGACAGGATACGGCGGTGCTTTGCCAGCAGTCTCGGGATAAACCCAAGTGTCATGCTGACCGTCAAAGCGAGTTTCGGTGACAGCCGTCCGAAAAGATAGAGCATCTCACGCTCATCAAGCACCGCCCTCATTACCATGAACCACAGTGCCGCACCGCTCAGGGACAGCCCGAGTTCCAGCCCGAAAAGCAAAGCTTCAAGGGTATATGCACGGTCGTTCACAAACAGCAGGACCGTCATGCCACGGTGAGATACCAGCGGATTGACCAGTGCTGAAAGCACACAGAGCGGCAAAGTCAGACCCAGCGCTTTCAAGCAAGACCTCATGCCGTTTTGCATGGCTATACACGCCAGTCCGCAGACCATGCCCACACCTGCCGCAGCAAGCGAACGGCAGAACATCAGCACCATCAACACGCCGACCACCGATGCAAGTCTTGAAAAGGGGTGCAGTGTTCTCATCCTTGTACCCCCTTGCTGTAAAATTCGTCCACATAAAGAAAAACTATCTCGTCCCCCGATACAGGCTCATACTGCGCACAGCTGACCTCGGGCATTTCGCCGTTTACGGTATACAGCCACCCCGACTGCGCCCCGTATTCAAATTCATCAATGCCGTCGATGCTTTGCACATAAACATTCCTTCCGCCCTTGTATTCAAAGGGCACGCCCTCATAGTTCAGCACACGGTTCGCCACATCGAATACGCTTTCGCCCGATGCCAGGGCATATCTGCCTTCAAGTATCACATCATCTTCGGCTGAATTTTCAACCTTCAGTGTGATGAATGCGCCGTCCTCGGTGACTTCTGTTGGGTGGAGAGCGTAGTATTGCGCAGGTGTCTTTATATCCACATTCAGCGCTGTTATCCCAAGCACAGCTGCCGCACACGCTATCAGCGCTGTGTCTTTCAACTTCATACTACCACTCTCCTCTTCATCAGTATTTTCCTTTTAGCCACATAGCCAGACGCTCGCCCACGGACAGCGACTTCATACAGCCCTTTGCCGTTTCGTAGAAATGCTGTGCCGCAGCCCTATCTTCGGCACTTTCATCTGCATTTGACGAGAACCTTATGCGTTCATATATCTTCTCCGATGCCGCAAAGCTTTCCGCAGCCGCACTTCCCATTTTCTCCGATACAAGCTCGTAAAATCTCTCGGGCGATACCTCACCTGCGCCCACGGCTTTTGCCATCAGCTCTCTGCCCTGAAAATGCGCCGCACCCACGGATAAACTCCGCTTATGCCGCCTTATGCCTGCCCTTATCCTGCCTGCTGTGACCAATGCCGCCAAAGCCGCCGCAGCTGTCGCAAGGGTGCAGGCAAGCAAATGTCCGTCGGGCTTTTTTTCCTCGTTTTCGGGGATTATCTCCGCCGCCGTCCTCGGGGGCGATACCTTATATATCAGTTTTTCTTCACGCTCTGTGATGCTTGTTTCATCGCCGTTTTCGGCACTTTCGGGCAGCAAGGGCGAATAGCCCTCGTATTCGGGAGAAGTTTCCAGCGTTACCCAGCCTGCGCCGTCGATATATACCTCCGCCCAGCTGCGGTATATCCCGTCGGAAAGCTTCGCTCTGCCGCTTTCGGGGAAAACGGGAAAGTACACTCCCCTGACCTGTCGTGCAGCTATACCGCAGCTTTTCGCTGCACGGACTGTAAGCTCGGTCAGCTCATCTTCATCTGTACTGCCCTTGCCGTATTCGGAAGACACTGCCGCTTTTACAGCTTCAAGCTTTTTATCAAGCGGCAGACTGCCGTCAATGGAGAAACGCTGTTCCATCTCCTGCGCTTCATCAGCGGTAAGACTGCCGTAACAAGCGTACACGCACTCTCTGTACAGACCCTCACAGTCGATGTAATCACCGTCTTGAAGTTCAGGCAGAAGAGTGAATACATTTTCGGGCAGCTGTCGGTACACGGTGAAATTTCCCGACCTAAATCCGCCAAGGCTTATTTCATCAGGCTCGCCCCCACATACTCCCTGCGGCACAAGACCTCCGCTGACCGTGACCTTGTCCGCATCAAATGTTTCTCCTGCGGCTTCAAGAAGATATGCGGTCTGCTGCTGAGGATAAAAGCCATGTTCATACAACGCCTCATATATAGCCGAGCATCGTGCGTATGTCTCCTTTGAAATATAAGGCTGCTGTGTTTCCTGTGCCAGATACAGCGGCAGACCGCCCGATGCTGTTACCTCACCGTCAAGGTGTATCTCGGGCAGCCTGATAAAAGCCGCAGGCAGCGCCATTACAGCCGTACACAGCACCAGCACCGCCGATCTTTTGTCCCGTACACCAAAGCAGAGAATACCCACGCTCAGCCCCACAGCAAGGCACACCGCCGTACTGCTGCCGCCCGTGAGCGCTCCCCATGCCGCCGAGAGCAATGCCGCAAACACCGCAAAACCTCTGATGCCCACAGCCGAATACACTACGCAAAAGATCCCCACGGCTATCAGCATGATGAGCGGTGACGAATCTGCCGCACCCTCAAAAGGGCGGTAAAGCTCCTTCGTCCTGTATGCCAGCAGATAGGCTGTCTCATCGGCGGCAAAAGAACATTCTGCGATGAATTCTTCTTGCATTAGCAAAGCTGCCGCTGCGCCCACAGCCGCAGGCACGAAACCCCACCATCTGCCAAAACGTCCGCAGATAAAGGCTGTCAGGGTACACAAAGCAAAAGCCATCGGTACAGCCGACAGCTCTCCCCAAATCATGAATATGAGCAGCCCTGCCGCAAGCCCGAAAGCCAGTGCGCCAAAGCCGTCCTTATGACCCTTTTCCATAGTTTCTCCTTAATTACACGTTATTATAGTTACCCTGTCATCCTGCGCTGTTTTCTCGGGTGTGAACGCTATGACCTGCGAATCTTCGGCTATCTTACCGAGGAACTCCGCAAGCCTGCTGTTATCCTGTTCGTGATACAGCGGATACCTCATCAGCTCCATTATCATCTCATCACAATCCGCATTCGGATAAAGCTTTATCTCGTCCATCATGAATGCCGCCCCGAAACTTATGCCCTTTGCGGAAAGCGCCGTCATCAGAGCGCACATATCCTCTGCCGCTTTTTCGGCATTCTCTCCATGACCGTATTCTACATAAAGCCACAGCTCGCCGCCCTTTTCGGGCACATATCTTGTGATGTATATTTTCCCGAAACGGTGTGTCAGCTTGAAATTCACGTGGCGCAGCTGATCTCCCGGGCGATATTCCGCCGCACCGTCAGGCTCCTGTTCACCGAAAGAGTCTTCCAATAATTCCGAAAGCGCACTGCTCTCGGTATCGGGCATAACGGTAACAGGCTCACCCTCGGCATAGCACACCACCGTCCTTGATGTCAGCCCCAGCAGATCGTATCTCCTGAAAGTAAAAAATCTTATGAGCAGTGTGCCGCAGTGTTCCTGCTCGGGCAGTACAAGCTCCCTGTTTTTGAGGATATCCGCATTGATACGCTGTATATCTCCTGTCACCCGGTTCTCCACGCAGACCTCACCACGCAGGCGCTTATTCCCCGAAAATACAAGCACGGGCGCTTCGCCTTTATGTAATATGGTCTTCTCGATACTAACAAGGCATCTGTAGCTGACAATGAAATTCTCTGCCGCCGAAATTATCGCTGCACCAAGCAGTGCACAGAACACATACCCTCCCACAGGCGAAAATATCCACAGCACCGCCGCTGCCGCCAGGAGTACAGCAAAAACTGCTCTTCTCATTTTTTACCTCCATTCTCGGGGCACGGCACTTTTTCCACGATCTCGTGAAGTATATCCTCCGCACTTTTTCCCGATGCTCTCGTTTCACGGGTCAGGACTATCCTGTGAGCGCACACAGGTTCAAAGCAGCTCCTTATATCCATTGGCACTACGTAATCCCTGTCCGCAAGATAAGCCACAGCCTTCGCCAGCCTGCATAGCGCCAGCGCACCTCTCGGGGAGATGCCGCCGTCTATTCGCTCATCGTCCTGCGCCGCCTGAACCAGGTCGCACACATAATCATATATCTCTCCGCTGACTTTTACAAGACTGCACTCCTTGACTATCTCACTCAGCTGTTCAGCGGTACATACACATTCCACGCTGTCAAGAGGGTCGCCTGTGCTCCTGTCCGAAAGTATGCGTTTGAGCGCCGCCCTGTCGGGACTTCCCGCACGCAGTCTTACCATGAACCTGTCCAGCTGTGACAAAGGTATGGCAGAAGTTCCTGCGGTGCCCGATGGGTTCTGCGTAGCTATCACATTGAAAGGTCTCGGCAGGTCGTAGGTGATGCCGTCAACTGTCATCCTGCCCTCCTCCATAGCTTCAAGCAGCGCCGCCTGAGTCTTGCCCGAGGTACGGTTAAGTTCATCTGCCAGCAGCAGATTTGTCATGGCAGCTCCGGGGTGATAGATAAACTCCTGCTTGCCCGAATCAAAGGCGGAATACCCTGTTATATCCGATGCCACCGTATCGGGAGTGAGCTGTATCCTCCTGAAATCCAGCCCCAGCGACCTTGATATGCCAAGCGCCAGCGTAGTCTTGCCCGTACCGGGTACATCCTCCAGCAGCACATGGCCGCCTGCAAATATGGCGGCAAGAGTCATGCCGATGAGCTCGTCCTTGCCTATTATGACCTTAGTCAGCTGTTCTTTTATCTTTGACGGGATAGCATTCATTTCTTAATTTCCTTTCTTTTGCGGAACATTCCCCCTGCCACGAATGCCGCTGCGACCACAGCCACAGTTATACCTGTGACCATCATCTTCACGGGGCTCATGCCTTTTTCGAGGGTCATGGGGTCTGCATCTTTTATAGGGCATTCGGTGTTCAGGTCCTTCGCTGCTGTCACCTCTGCCAGAGTGCCCTCCTGCAAGGGTGCAGGTCTTTCGGGGATAAAATCATAAATAGGGCGTTCGCCTTTTTCAAGCCTGTCAAGGCTGCACAAAGCTATCAAAGTCTGTGCCGAAGCCACCTCACTGCTTGCGCCGCCCTTTTCATGGGCAAATCCACCGTCATCGCAGGCATAAGAATAAAGCTCCTCAGTGATGCCCGCAAAGCGTTCATCTTTCTCGGGGTCGATACCCATACAGCACAAAGCGCACACACACTGTGCCACTGACTCGCAGGAAGATAAGCTGCCACGCTGTGCCGCCAGTTCATCAAGCGCCTTCTCCGCAGCCTCCGAAACTTCCCTGCAGCCACGGTACGGTGCCAGCGCCTGCACCGCCATCGCCGTAATATCGGGGTCGCTCTCCTGCACTGTACCGTCCAGCGAAAATCCGCCGTCCTCGTGCTGTGCCGAGATAATGTCATTCACAAGCTCTGCACGGCTGAGTTTTGCATCACCGGGTATCTTCCAGTCGCAGCTGTCCAGCGCTATCAAAGCCCAGATCTCGCCGTTGAGCCCCTGTTCGTCCAGCGGATGCTTCTCATCACGTTCATAAGTTCCGTCCGCCAGCAGGTCGATGCCCTGTATATCTGTCGGGTCAAAGCCCAGTGCAAGAGAAGTCAGCACCGCCCTGTGCCATTCTGTAGCTTTTACCTCATCGAGCCCGTCATTTTCCGCATATGAATTGACGATGTAGGTCTCCCACGCTTTAAAGTATTCGCCCGTGCTGTCCTCCAGCCCGTAGCGCAGCGCAGCTATCGCCAGCCAGTCCGAACTGTCCGTACCTGCATCTTTGGCTATATCTCCCGAGAGCAGACTGCTGCTGTCCTTAATGCCGTTGTGCTTTTTCTCGAATGCCACGATACCACGGGCATATCCCGTGTTCTTGTCCTGCTTTTCGGCACGTACACCTATGGGCGATACCGCCATAACCACCGCACAGAACAACGCTGTACACCTATTCATCTGCTCCTCCCCTTATATCATTTCCAAGATCCAGCGAGAACATGAGCTCCACAATATCGCCGTCATCGAACACCGCCGAAGACATGGCATATGAGGGCTTCTTGCCGTTTCGTGAATATATCCACCCCGAGCCCGAGGTGTAATCGAATTCTCCCAGCGAATCGGGGTCGCCGTCATTGCGCACAGCTATGCCCGAATTTTCAAGATATGCACTCGCTTCGTCGGTAAGGTATGCCGACGCAAAGCCGCCCTGCGCAGATATCCTGCACAGATATCTGCTGCTTCCGCCGCCCTTGTACTGCACCTCATAGCCGTGCTCATTCAAAAATCTCTCCACCGTATCAAAGCCGCTCTCGCCCTCAAGCACGGGGTAATCTGCGTCCTCACACAGCAAGCCCAGCCCCACCACATCAGCCCGACAGCTTATGGCTATCCTGCCTGTTTCTTCGCCTTGCTGTGCGCCCTCGCTGAACAGCGTATACCAGAACTCGCTCTGCCTGCCCTCGTGGTCGGTCAGCTTGATGCATATGCTGTTCTCGCCCTGATGCAGATGCAGCAGGTAGCCCGTACACATCACATCTTCCCAGCTTCGGCTGAATATCTCGCCGCCGCAGCTTAGTTCGATGCCGCCCGAGTATATACGCTCACCGTTATGGTCGGCAGCTGTCAGGGTCAGGGTATAAGTGCTGCCCTTTACGGTCATATTATCTGTAAGACTGATGCTTTCGATATACGGCTGCAAAGCTTCATCATATTCGGGCAGCCTTGTCACCCTGAAACTGCGCTCGATGCTGTCCGTGCCGTCCTTTGCCAGCAGCCTTATCAAGTTTTCGCCCTCATTCAGCACCGCAGTATATGCTCCGCCGCTGCCCTTTACCGCAACACCGTTGACCTGCACCATCAGCTTAGGCGCTTTTCCGCCCACTGCCTGTGCGCCAAATCCCAGAGTTTCGCCGTATACCGCACAGTCCGTCAGGTCAGTGACTATATCCAACGCTTTAATAGGTATATAGGTCACGGAGAAATTCAGCTCGTTCTTTCCCGAACTGAGCCTTATCATATTCTCGCCCTCGCCAAGGGTGACTTTGTAATCCCTGCCGCCCTCAACGACCACACCGTTCAGCCTTACTTCCAGCCCCTCATCACATTCGGCATAGAATGTGAAAGCATCGGAATACACCGTGCAGTCCGTAAGGTCTGTAAATATGGCTGCCTGCGGACTTTCCAGTATCAGGGTATAATCACGGAAAGCCCTGTACACCCTGCCCTTGCTGTCCTTATAGGTACAGCTGACACGCACCATGTTCTCGCCCTCTTTAAGTTCGAGCCTGCCTGCATCGCCCGTAAGCACAGCGCCGTCAAGTTCCACATCGCACCGCACGACTTCCAATTCGGGCACAAGATGTGTCACCGTGAAGAAATAGGTGCTGTCCTCCACCTTTTCGCCGTCCCTTATGGAGGTCGTGAAATACTCTCTGTCCGCCTTAGTGCCGTCCTCCACGGTCTTTACGGGCGTATCCGCATCGGCAGGGGCAGTAACTATCTCGGGCGAAGGCGTTTGCTCATCCTCATATTCCCATGTGACGGTGCGCACTTCCCTGTCGGGCTTTTCGGCATAAGATGAGCTTGTCTCGCTCACGGTCTGCACATCAGCCTGCACGCTATCATCGGGTCTGCTGTCCTCACGACTGCTGTCGGAAGAGCTGCTGTATTCTTCCTTTTTATCCTCCGCTTTTCCGCCCTGCATCGTAACTTCCGGCAGCTGCGCCTGCCTGTGAACTATCTCGGCAGATGGTATCTCCCTCGGGGCATGACGATAAAAGCCCACGCCGAACAAAGCCGCACCGCCGCATATAACTGCGGCAGCCGCAGCCGCCAGAACGGTCTGTAGCCTGCCCTTGTCCGCCATGATCCAACCCTCCGAAGATGTGCCTATACTACACCTAAAGGCAGAATGGCTCAACGGCCACTCTGCCCTTAGTTATCATATTAAAATGTACCTTTGCTTACTTAGGTGTATCAATAGCCTTGATGCCCTTGATATGTGCTGCCTGCAAAGCGATATCCGTAACATTAACATCGCCGTCGTTGTTGACATCTGCCGCATTCAGGCTGTACTTGTCGATAGCTTTCACGCCCTTGATATGTGCAGCCACCTTAGCGATATCCGAAACATCTACCACGCCGCTGCCGTCAACGTCGCCCCTGTCTGCAAGGGCTCTCTTGTACTGGTCATCGGTCTCTGTCACCAGCAGAGCTATATCTTCTGATGCCAGTGCGCTTGTCACATCACTGCCTGTGCCGTCAGCCACGGGGAAGAACTTATGAGAAACTGTCAGCATCTCATCAGCTGTTGTGAACTCGTCAATGCTGAATACCAGGTCTTCTCCATCGGTAACACCTGTGATGCCGCCATCAACTGCCACCTCATAGTTGATCTCGCCAATCTTCTGACCGTTCTTTACGACCAGTGTCTTGTTCTTGCCCTGATGTATCAGGCTGTCACTGTAGAAGTCTACATTGGGCTTAGCGCCGATAGCCATGATATGGCAGGAGTCATTTCTCAGGTATATGATGCCCGACTCCTTGTCATACTGAGGAGAAGTTGCACAGTACTGCTTGTAGGTGTCGCCAAACTTAAATACAGCAGGCAGGCACTGATGTTTTTTCGTACTTACAGGCTTATAGTTTGCATCATAAACAGTCTCTACCTCATCAACAGTCTTGAGAGGTCCTGTCATGCCTGCCTTGTCTCTCAGTACACGTATGCTGCCTTCAGCATTGTTCTCAACGTAATATATAACGTTGTATCCTTCATCATCAACACCCATGAAGATACCGTCAGCCTGGCAATTGCCTGTAGTTTCGACATAATATGCCAGCTCAAGATGACCGTGCGCAGGGATATTGTCAGCAGGCTCTGTTACCGAAAGATCGAGCACAGCTATGCCTGCGCCGCCGAAGCCGTTGAAGCCTACGCCCTTCATTGCCACATAAACTCTATTGCCGCAAACGATGGGTGTCGATGTGCAGTTAAGACCCTCATAGCCCTTTTTAGCCAGTATCTCGCTGAGATCCAGATATGAACCACGCTTTATGATGCTGCCATCTTCTTTCTCGGAAATAGCCACAACACCGTTCGATGAGGTATAGAAAAATCTGCCGTTATCATATACTATCTTGCTGCGTATATCGCCGTCATCATCAGCCATAGCAGTGGTGTCCTTGACCTCGCCTGTCTTTTCATCGACAGCTACCAGTGCCGCACTGCCCTTTTCGCCAAGCTTTGCACCGTCCTCTGTGCCGAAAACAGCAATGCCGTCCTCAAATGCAGGTGCAGTCCAATAGAAACCGCCCTTATTGGTGTAGGTCCACCTTGCAGCGTGTTCCTCATCGGTAGCTGTTTCGTCATCGGTGGTCACATCAACGCAAACGTAATCCGCATCAGCCTCATCACCGTTCCAGAAGCCAGTGTATACTGCGCCGTCGTTATAGATTATATCGCAGTTCGCACCGCCGCCGTTCTTGTTTGTGTATATCCAGAGAGACTCCAGAGTCTCAGCATCGAATGCCTGTATCTTGCCGCCGTCCAGTGCTACGAAAACTTTGCCGTCAGCGATAACGGGGCCCTTTGTGGAATAGCTGACTGTTCCTGCCATCTTGCCCTGTGCAAGAGTCTTGCCGGTATAGCCGTCCAGCTTGTAAAGAACATTCTCAACATAGAAATAAACGTTGTTCTCCCCGTCAATCCCGATATTGCCGGGGTAGTTCGATGGGAATCCCCAATCATCCAGCTTATCTCCGCCGAACTTGTTTGCCCAGTAAATCACGCCGTCTTCGGGCTTATTAAATCCGGCTCTCTCTGCCGATGCCCCCATCGAAAGGGAGCTGACTGCCAGCGTTGCCGCACAGCAGGCACTCAAAAACTTTGCAGGTCTTCTTCTCATTTTTACATCTCTCCGTTCTGATTTGATTTTTTCGGCATCACTTGCGATATGATACCTTATAAACATTTATAATTATATCATATCGGTATGATTTTTTCAAGTCCGCCCAAATCGTTTGCTCACCGCAAAATATATCAAAAGAATATAGCGAGATATAGTTTAAAACTATATCAGACGGGTCATGAATGCTGCCGAAGACCGCACCATGTTAAAATATTGGTTTTTAGGTATTGAAAAATCAGGAAAGGTGTGTTATAATGATTTTAAGTGTTATCGTGAGGCGGTGAAGTGTATGGTAACAGTGTCTGCTGAAAATTTTATTACCGACAGAAGCACGACCTGCTGCTTCACAGGACATCGCAGGAAAGACCTGCCATTCTTCGGAAATGTTAAAAAGCAGGGCATGAAAAACCTGATGAGCAGTATACAGCTTTGCTGCATACAGGCTTATGAGGCAGGCTACAGGACTTTCCTGACGGGTATGGCTGAGGGCACGGATATCTTCTGCGGCTCGGTGCTGCTGGATATCAAAAACGACAGCAGATACCCCGATATCAAACTGGTATGCGTGCTGCCCTACAAAGAACAGCGCCGTGAGCTCCATGATATGATGGACAGATACTACCACGGCATACTGCTGGAAAATGCCGATGCTGTCATCGTCACGGGCAGAGCTGATGAGCGTGACCGCTACAAAAAGCGCAACGCTTTCATGGTGGATCATTCATCGGCACTCATAGCCGTATACAAAGCCAAGCAAGGCGGCTCGGGCACTTTGCAGACCATAAATATGGCAAAACGCCAGGGGCTCGATCTGCATATGATAGACCTTGATAATAATCCGCAGTTCTACTGCGATTGAACCTATACAGAATTTTATGGAATCAGTAAGGAGAAAAAAATCTATGTCATCTGCTGTAAAGAAAAGAAGAAAAAAGAAAAAACGTTCACAAGCGCCCGTAGCGCTGGTATATGTGGCGACCGCACTGATCTCAATGGCGCTGCTGTCGATGCTTTCGGTGTACCTTTTGAAGAATTTCAAGATAATAGGCGTGCAGAAGGAAGAAGAGCCCGTGGTAACGGTGCAGTCCTTCAATGATATGTTTGCCAGGGTAAACACCAACGGCGTGCTTGCTGATGTAACACTGGTAAGGATGGATCCTGCGGGTCAGAGCATACTTGTAGTGCCAATGTCTCCACAGACCATCGACCCCAAGAACAATACCACCTTCCGTGACCTGTACGATCAGGGCGGCATGGCAGGCGTAAAGACCGCAGTGGAGGATACGCTGGGTCTTACGGTGGATAATTACGCCAGCCTCAGCAACGATTCCTTCGAGAGACTTTTCGATATCTACGGCGGTATCACATATAAAGCACCCGAAGAGCTTTATAAGCTCTCCCATGACAATGACGAGAACGACATCTCCATCGCCAAGGGCACACTGGTCACACTGGGCGGCAGACAGGTACTGCAGCTGACCCAGCAGCTGGTATTCTCAAACGGCAGACAAGGAAATACCGAGTTTTTGGGACTTGCAGTGGAAACACTGATAAACAGTATGTTCCAGCAGGCTTATATAACTCAGGACAATATAGACAATCTCTACAGCATAATCACGACGAACAGCGATACAGACTTCAATGAAGATGACTATAAACTGCAAAAGTCCTACCTGAAGGAAATGCTTTCAAGCGGACTGACTCCTGCTACCAAGATGGTGCCCGAGGGCACATGGAGCCAGAACGACGAGACATTCTCCATCAGTCCCGACTTCGTTCTTGCGCTGAAGGAAAGAGCTGCCGAAACCGCTCCCGAGATAGGCGGCGGTGAAGCTATAGCCGCCGAGGACAGTGCAGCTGTACAGACAGATGAGAACGGTCAGCCTGCGGCAGAACCAACGGAAGCTGCGGCAGAACCTGCCGATACCGAGGCACAGACCGAGCCTGCACCGCAGGAAACTCAGGCTGAGACTCAGGCGCAAACACAAGCGCAAACAGCTCCCCCGGAGGAAGCACCCGCAGAAACAGCAGCAGAATGACCTATCGAGATATCTAAGGAAAGTGATGACTGATGAAACTTCTGGTTATTATCCTGAATAAAACAGAGGCTCTGGAGTACCTGTTAGAGGGTATGTCGGCAGCAGGCATAGGCGGCGCTACCATACTCCCCAGCGCAGGTATGGCTATGACTTTGTCCAAAATGAATTCAAGCTTCATCAGTTCGTCCATCCGTGGTATGTTCAGCGGCGATGAGGACGATAACAAGACCATAATCTCCGTTATAGACGATGACCAGCTGGATATCGCCAGACGAGTGGTGTATAATACAGTCGGTGACCTTTCCCATGCCAACACGGGCATTATGTTCACTGTGCCCTTGGATTATGTGGAAGGCAGACGCAAGCGGCGGTTCGAGCCGAGATCGGCAGAACAAGGCAATGATAAGGATGAAACCAGTAGTTAATAAAACATTTACAAAATATACAATGAATATTTCTGATTTCAGCTTAAAAATCCTCGTCAGCCCTTGCAAAATGCCGCAGCTTGTGGTATAATATTGACAATAGGCTTGACGAAAGACTGGAACTTAAACTTCCGGTCTTTTGTGTTTGTATAGACAACACACGATGTTGACTATGATGCGAAGGAGGACAGCGCATGAGTAAAGGCAAGGGCGGCAGCGACCGCTCCAAAAAGAGCACAGTGGATATCGTCACTGAGCTGGCACAGCCTCTGGCAGATGAACTGGGGTTGTTCCTGTGGGACGTAAGGTTCGAGAAAGAGGGCGCTACATGGTATCTGAAAGTCCTGATAGATAAGGACGGCGGCGTTACCATGGAGGACTGCGAAAACTTCACAAGACCCTTTAACAAGATTTTGGATGAGGCTGACCCCATCTCACAGAGCTATGTCTTTGAATGCGGTAGTCCCGGGCTGGGCAGAGAACTGCGCAAGCCCATACACTTCGAGGTCTGCATAGGAGATGTGGTGAGAGTAAGGCTCATAAGACCCGACGAGAACGGTGAGCGTGAGTTCATCGTGGGACTGGTGGGCTACGACGAGGAAGAAAAGCTCATCGCTTGTCAGACCCTTGATGAAAACGGCGACGGCGTGGAGAACGTGCAGTTCAAGCTGAACGACTGCGCTTTCGTCAAGCTCTACGATGACGGCGACCTGGAGGAAGAACTGGCAGGCGCTAAATTCGATCAATAATGAAAGTAAACACAATATTCGGTATATGAGGAAGGAATGGTCAAAAAAATGAATGAGCAGTTTTTTAATGCACTGGCTGACCTTGCCAGCGAAAATGAGATCGACAAGGATCTTCTTATCGAAAAGATAAAGGAAGGCATAATCAAGGCTATAAAGAAGGAATACCCCGAGAGCGAACATATCAGAGTCGATATCGACCCTGCCAGCGGCAAGCTGGAAATGTGCATACTCAAAGAGGTCATGAAGGTAATGTTCGTTGATGACCCCGAGAATGAGATATACATCGGTGAGGCACAGACCTATGACCCCGACATAAAGGTCGGCGACTGGGTAGAGATACCTGTTAATCCCGCTAAGATAGGCAGAGTGGCTGCACAGAATGCAAAGCAGTCCATAAAGCACGATATCAAGGATTTCGAGCGCAATAAGCTCATCGAGCAGTATAAGGATAAGGAACACGAGATCGTTACCGCTACAGTACAGAAGGTAGAGCCTGCAACAGGCAATGCAGTCATCACCATCGATAAGAACGAGCATTATTTCTACCGCAGCGAACAGATCCCCGGTGAGGTACTCAAAGAGGGCGATAAGATCAAGGTCTATATCGTGAGCCTTGGCGGCACCGAAAAGAGACAGCCTGTAGTCAAGCTCTCCAGAACACATAAGGATCTGGTAAAGAGACTGTTCGAACTGGAAGTTCCCGAGATCGCAGACGGTACTGTTGAGATCAAGGCTATATCCAGAACAGAAGGCGTAAGAAGCAAGATCGCCGTATGGTCAAAGGATAAGAACGTTGACGCAGTGGGCGCCTGCATAGGCCCCAAGAAGTCAAGAATATCCGCAGTCGTTCAGGAGCTCAAGGGCGAAAAGATCGACGTTATCAACTGGGTAGAGGATGAGGCTGAGTTCATCGCAAAGGCGCTTGCACCTGCCGAGGTCATCAAAGTAGAGCTCCTCGAGCCCGAGGTAAGGATAGAACATAAGGGTGAGGAAAAAGAGTTCGAGCGTGTCATCAAGAAGTGCAGAGTCATCGTTCCGAACAATCAGTTCTCCCTGGCTATCGGCAATAAGGGTCAGAACGCTAAGCTTGCAGCAGGTCTGACAGGCTATAAGATAGATATCATCCCCGAGAACGCTCCCGAGAGCAAGGATGAGGAAGCTGCCGAAGATACGGCAGAATAATATGCCTATGAAAACAAAAAAGATACCTATGAGGATGTGCCTGGGCTGCTCTGAAATGAAGCCGAAAAAAGAGCTTGTCAGGGTGGTAAAGACCAAGGAGGGCGAGATAAGCCTTGATCTTACAGGCAAAAAGGCAGGCAGAGGTGCATATATATGTGCAGATGCCGAATGTCTCAGAAAAGCACGCAAAGCAAAACGTCTTGAAAAAAGCTTTGCCTGCAGGATAGATGATGAGATCTATGACGCTATGGAAAAGGAGCTGAATGCAAATGAGCAGTAACAACAAGCTCGGACTGTTGTCCATGTGCAGGAAGGCAGGCAGACTTTCCATGGGTATGGATATGATGAAGGATGCCTGCGCCGTGGGAAATTCCAAGGGCGTTTTCGTGGCATCGGACCTTTCGGAAAAATCCCTGAAAGAGGTCAGGTTCACCTGCGCACGCTACAGCGTCAAGCTGTTTGCGCTGGATATGACCATGGACGAGATATCCGATGGCATCGGCAAGCGCACAGGCATCATCTCGGTGAATGACAGCGGCTTTGCAAAGTCCTGCGCCAAGGGACTCACACAGATACAAACCGATATGGATGAGTTTTTCTGATAAAACATCAATATATATGTAAGGAAAAAATGAGGCTATCGTAAACAGAAGGAGGATCTAATTGCCTATGAGTACGAAAACAAGCAAGTCCAAGATCAAAGTGACAGACCTGGCAAAGAGCCTGGATGTTAACAATAACGATATTATAGAATGTCTGGCTAAGCTGGACGGAAATACCAGAAAGACACAGGCTTCCCTCGAACCCGAGGAGATAAGCTATGTTATGGAGTACTATACCCAGAACAATCAGGTGGAAAGCTTCGATGCATACTTTGCAAACAATGTAAAGCCTGCTGAGGAAAAGAAGACCGAAGAGAAGAAGCCTGCCAAGAAGGCTGAGCCTGCTAAGGCTCCCGAGAAAAAGCAGCCCAAGGCGGAAGAGCCCGTTAAGGAAGCTCCCAAGGCGGAGGAAAAGAAGGCTGAGGTAAATAAGCCCGAAGAAAAGCCTGCCGAGGTAAAGGCTACCGAGAAGAAGCCCGAGGAGAAAAAGGCTGAAAAGCGTCCCGATAAGAAGAAGGAAAAGAAGGAAGCCAAGAAGCAGGAGCACGGTGTCAAGACACAGCTGGGCGGCGGCAGCTCCTTCTCCAACGACGATAAGGGCTATACTATCTCCGAAAATTCGGGCGAGCTGACAGGTTCAAGAAGAACTGTCGATACCCGCGGCAGCTATATCGAACTGGATAAGTACAACGAGAAGTATGACAATATGGCTACCAGCAAGCAGGGCAATAAGAACGATAACTTCCGCAAAAAGCAGAAGATCACCCAGAAATCCCAGCAGTACAAGAAGCAGCAGCACTCCCACAAGAAGGAGACCGAGCAGGATAAGCTCAACAGGCTGGCTCTTGAAAAGGCAAGAAAGCAGCAGCTCAAGGTAATGATCCCCGATGAGATCGTCGTATCGGAGCTGGCAAGCAGACTTAAAGTAACAGCTACAGAGGTCATCAAAAAGCTGATGGGTCTGGGCGTGTTCGCATCAATAAATGAGGTAGTTGACTTCGATACCGCATCACTGGTCGCAGAAGAACTGGGCGCAAAGGTTGAGAAGGAAGTACACATAACCATCGAGGAAAGACTTATCGAAGACGAAGCTGACGATCCCGCAAGCCTGGAGGATCGCTGCCCTGTAGTCGTTGTTATGGGTCACGTCGATCACGGTAAGACATCCATACTCGACAGGATCAGAAACGCTAACGTTGCAGAGGGCGAAGCAGGCGGTATCACACAGCATATCGGTGCTTATCAGGTCACCCGCAACGGTCAGAAGATCACTTTCCTGGATACCCCCGGTCACGAGGCTTTCACCTCCATGCGTGCAAGAGGTGCCAATATAACCGATATAGCTATACTGGTCGTAGCGGCTGATGACGGTATCATGCCACAGACAATCGAGTCCATCAACCACGCTAAGGCAGCAGGTGTTTCCGTCATCGTTGCCATCAATAAGATGGATAAAGAGGGCGCAGACCCCGACAGAGTAAAGCAGCAGCTCACCGAGCATGAACTGGTAGTAGAAGAATGGGGCGGCGACGTTATCGCAGTGCCTGTATCCGCTAAGACAGGCATGGGTATCGACGAACTGCTGGAGAACGTACTGCTGGTAGCTGAGGTCAAGGAGCTCAAGGCTAATCCTCACAGACTGGCTAAGGGTGCAGTTATCGAGGCAAGACTCGATAAGGGCAAGGGTCCTGTGGCTACACTGCTGGTACAGAACGGTACTCTCCACTCGGGCGATGTAATCATCGCAGGTACTTCCGTAGGTAGGGTAAGAACCATGACAGACTACCACGGCAAGCCCATCTCCGAGGCAGGTCCTTCCACACCTGTTGAGATAACAGGTCTTGGCGAAGTTCCTACCGCAGGCGAGACCTTCAATGCGGTAGAGGACGAGAAGCTGGCAAGAGAACTGGTCGAGCAGCGTAAGCACGAGGCTAAGGAAGACGAGTTCAGAAAGTATCAGAAGGTAACTCTGGATAACCTGTTCTCTCAGATCTCCGAGGGCGAGATGAAGGAACTGCCTATCATCGTAAAGGCAGACGTTCAGGGCTCCGTTGAAGCTGTTAAGCAGTCGCTGGAGAAGATCTCCAACGAGGAAGTAAGAGTAAGAGTTATCCACGGCGCAGTAGGTGCGGTAAACGAGAGCGACGTTATGCTGGCTAACGCTTCAAATGCCATTATCGTCGGCTTTAACGTTCGTCCCGATCCCGTTGCTAAGGCTAATGCCGAGCAGGACGGCGTCGAGATCAGACTGTATCGTATAATCTACGACGCTATCGAAGAGATCACCGATGCTATGAAGGGTATGCTCGCACCTAAGTTCAGAGAAGTCGAGACTGCAAGAGTCGAGGTAAGACAGGTCTATAAGATCAGCTCCGTCGGCACCGTTGCAGGCTGCTATGTACTGGACGGCAAGATCGGCAGAAACGACCTTATCAGAGTCGTTCGTGACGGTATCATCGTAGCTGATGATAAGATGAGCTCACTGAAGAGATTCAAGGACGATGCTAAGGAAGTTTCCGAGGGCTACGAGTGCGGTATCACTCTCGAGAAGTTCGCTGACATCAAGGAAGGCGATATCTTCGAGGGCTACATCATGGAAGAATACCGTGACTAATTACACAAGAACTATGTAACAAGGATCTGTTATGACTATATGCGCCTGCATAGATCCCATGAGCAGGCGCAGGTATTGGTATGCGGCTTAAAAAGACAACAGGGCAAGCATTGGAAGGAGAATGACTTTGGCTTCACATAAGGCAGGACGTATGTCCGAGGATATAAGAAGGATAATATCGGGAAAAATGATGGATCTTAAAGATCCCCGCATAAACGGCGGTGAATTCCTGACAGTCGTGCGCTGCGATGTGGCGAGAGACGGTTCCTTCTGTAAGGTGTATATCTCAAGCTTCAAGGGTCTTGATGAGGCTAAGAAGGCGGTCAAGGGCTTTGAGTCTGCGACAGGCTTCTTAAAGCGTGAGATATCGAATGTTCTGGGTCTTAAAAAGTGCCCCGAACTCAAATTCATCGCTGATGACTCCATCGAGCATTCAGCGGCTATCACAAAAAAACTCCGTGAACTTGCAGCAGATACGCCTGCGGATACGGATGAAGAATAAACTAGCAGAAAGGAAGAAATAGCATGGAGTACAGAGAGATTTTGGATATATTTGAACAACATGATAAATTCCTGATACTGACTCATAAAAGTCCCGATGGTGACACACTGGGCTGCGGCTTTGGTCTGTGCTATTTTCTTCGGGATATGGGCAAGCAGGCAAACGTGGTCAATTCCGACGGTTTTCCCGACAGGTATGATTATATGTACGCAGAGTATACCGAGCAGGATTTCAAGCCCGAGTATATCATAGCGGTGGATATCGCAGACCCCGCCCTCATGGGCAAAAATCTTGTTGAATATCAGGAGACGAATGCGGTAGACCTGTGCATAGATCACCATTTTTCAAACAAGAACTATGCTAAGCTTTCCCATGTGGAAGGCGATGCTTCGGCTGCTGCGCTGATACTCTACAAGATATTCAAGCTGTCCGGCAGACCCATAAGCGATATTATCGCAAAGTGCCTTTATACGGGCATAGCCACGGATACAGGCTGCTTCAAGTACGAGAACACCACTCCCGATGCACATAATGCAGCGGCTGAACTCATGGCTTACAACATCGACTATGCCAACGTGAACCGCAGAATGTTCGATGTGAAGAGCAAGGGCAGACTGCAAATAGAGCAGATAGTCACCGCAGCAATGGAATACTATCTTGAAGACAGGTGCTGCATGATCGTCATAACCACCGAGCTTATGAACAGCTGCGGCGTAGATCAGGCTGAATTCGACGGACTGGCTTCCATCCCCCTGTCAGCAGAGGGCGTTATGCTGGGCCTTACCGTAAAACAGCGCCATGAGGGAGTGTATAAGATCTCCGTCAGGACCACCGAAGAGATAGATGCTTCGGCATTCTGCAGCGTGTTCGGCGGCGGCGGACATATCAGAGCCGCAGGCTGTGAGCTGAAGGGTACGCTTGAAGAAGTCAAGGAAAAACTGCTGGAAAGAGCAAAACAGGTAATAAATGCATGAAAGTGACCGATGAGATAAACGGCGTGGTCGCCGTATATAAGCCCCGTGGCTGGACATCATTCGATGTGGTGGCAAAACTCAGGGGCGTGCTGCATACCCGTAAGATAGGGCATGGGGGTACTCTTGACCCTATGGCTGAGGGCGTGCTGCCCGTATTCGTGGGCAAAGCCACAAAAGCCTGTGACATACTGCCCGATAAGCAAAAAGGCTATATCGCAGGTTTCAGGCTGGGCATAACCACAGATACACAGGATATAACAGGTACCGAGCTTTCACGTAATGAAGATGACGTGAGCGATGACGAGGTCAGGGCTTGCGTGAACGGATTTCTCGGAGACTCCATGCAGATACCGCCCATGTATTCTGCGGTGAAGATAGACGGCAAACGTCTGTATGAACTGGCAAGAGAGGGCAAGACCGTGGAGCGTCAGCCCCGTCCTATCCATGTGGATGTGATAGATGTTATCGACTATGACAAGAATGCACGCTCGGGTCACCTGACCATTCTTTGCAGCAAGGGCACCTATGTGCGCACGATAATCCATGATATGGGCGAACAGCTGGGCACAGGCGGTGTGATGACCTCATTGGTGAGGGTGTATTCAGGCGGTCTGACTATAGATGACTGCATGAGGATAGAAGAGATAAGCAGTAAAGTCATTGAAGATGGGCTCGACAGCGTGCTCACTCCGCTGGACAGATGCTTCCCCGACTACCCGAAAGTCACACTGGACGAGCACTGCACAAAGCTCTACAAAAACGGCGTAAGGCTGCGCTCCGATCAGGTGAGCAGACAGCCCGATGACAGGATATACCGTGTTTACGGAGTATCGGGCTTTCTGGGGCTCGGTAACTTCAAAGGCGAAGAATTCTGCTGTTTCAAGAACTTTTTCTGACAAACGTTTATACCGTATTACGGTGTTATAAACGGCAAAGATTTAAGGATGACTTCATTTGAAAGAGATAGGCAAGGGCTTTGTGCCCGATAAAGGAACAGTCTGCGCACTGGGACTTTTTGACGGAGTCCACAGAGGACACAGGCTGGTTATAAATACTGCCATAGAGCTTGCGCAGGATATGGGACTTTACTCTGCGGTATGGACTTTCAGGACGGATACCGTTACCTCGAAGGGTCATGACGGCAGAGTCGAGATGATACTGACAGACGACGAAAAGCGCAAACATTTTGCCGCACTCGGTGTCGATCTGCTGTACTCCCCTGCCTTTGAAGAGCTGAAAGATCTCAGCGGCGAAGAATTCGTGCGTGATATCCTTTCTGATATGCTGGGGTGCAGGGCTGTGGTATGCGGCAGCGATTTCCGTTTCGGAAAAGGCGCTGCGGAAGACTGCGAAAGTCTTAAACTGCTGGGCAGGATATACGGCATAGATGTACATATCTGCGATAAACTCAGATACAAGGGCGAGGAAGTAAGCTCGACCATCATTAGAAAATATATCCGCAGCGGCGAGATCGAAAAAGCCAACGAACTGCTGGGGTACATATTCGGGCTGCGATTAAAAGTCGAACATGGCAGGCAGCTGGGCAGAACGTGGAACTTCCCCACCATAAACCAGCATATCCCCCCGGGTCAGATACTGCCGAAATTCGGAGTATATGCCACCAGAGTGATGATAGACGGCGAGGAACGCTGCGGGGTGACGAATGTGGGTGTAAAGCCTACGCTCAAAGCCCATGATGCGCCGCTTGCCGAGACCTATATACTGGATTTCAGCGGAGACCTCTACGGCAAGGAAGCCGAGATACTACTGGATAAATTCATAAGACCCGAGAAGGGCTTTGACAGCTTTGATGAACTGCGAGCCCAGATCGCAAAGGACACACAAAAAGTTAGGCTATTCTACGGAGTTGACGACAAATGAAAAAACATTTCGCAGCAGCCGCTGTGATGGCGGCAATGATGCTTGCTGCCTGCGGCAAGAGCAGTTCACCCGATCTCCCTGATGATTACAAAAGCTACCTGGATTATACCTTCGATGGCAACTATTCCGTGGGCGCTCTCGAGGAGAACACCGATGAAAACGGCTACATAACCAAAAGCTGGGACGTAAGCTACAAAGATAAGGACGGCGAAGAGCATTCAGATAAACTTAAACTGACCTATCTTGAGACCTACGACAGTGATTTTTTGAAGAGCGAGTGCGACTGGGCTGTTATGAACTTTGTAATGACCCAGGAGAATAAAAGGCTCGAAGAAGAACTGATGGAGCTTATCAAAGCACAGTTCACCGACCTTAAACCCGTTGAAAACAACGGTGATATCTACTACGCAGGCGATGGCTATGACCTGGACTTTGCCATCACAAGACTGGAGAGTATTTTCTGGGAGGACACAAGCGTTTTCGGAGAGATACTCGATCCTTCAAGCGGCGAAAAATACACCGCCTGCGACCTCAAGACCTGCGCCTCGGGCAAGACCATGACTCTCAGGATCATTATCGATATCGCTGATATAAACAAGACTGCTGAGGTGCAATCGAAGCTTGATGCATTTACCGAGGCATACAAGTCCTACACGGGCGAA
This sequence comes from uncultured Ruminococcus sp., assembly GCA_902788785.1. Taxonomy (GTDB): domain Bacteria; phylum Bacillota; class Clostridia; order Oscillospirales; family Ruminococcaceae; genus Hominimerdicola. The sequence goes on along the minus strand of CADALT010000003.1, from coordinate 72,825 downwards.
CCTCAGAACTACTGCTTTACACTGTATGGTCCTACAGATACCGAAACACCGTCTCATTACGTATGTTCCATACTTGGCGAAGAAGCCGACCCTGCTGAATTTGAGGCAGGCAACATCTACGCAAAACTTGGCGGAAGCTATGAGGACAGAGCACCGGCAATGTGATACCATTTGCAGTTCATGCTGCTGTCACAGATATTACACACTCGTGATGTAACATATATTGTGTTACTATGAGCATTTTTTATTTCCGTTGGGAGGAGAAAGTATTGATAGAAGTCATAGATTTATCAAAACATTACGGCGATAAAAAAGCCGTGAACAATATATCCTTCAAGGCGGAGGACGGCGAAGTGCTGGGCTTCCTGGGACCTAACGGCGCAGGCAAGTCCACTACCATGAACATCCTCACGGGATATATCTCATGCACCTCGGGCAAAGCACTTATAGATGGTGTGGATATACTCGAAGACCCCATAAAAGCAAAACGCAGCATAGGCTATCTCCCCGAGATACCGCCCCTTTACACCGATATGACTGTAAAGGAGTATTTGTATTTCATATACGATCTGAAAAAATGCAAGCTGCCTAAAATATCCCATTTGCAGGATATATGCAGCCTTGTTAAGATAGACCATGTTTATAACAGGCTTATCAAGAACCTTTCAAAGGGCTACAGACAACGTGTCGGGCTGGCACAGGCACTGGTGGGCAACCCCAGCGTGCTGATACTGGATGAACCTACCGTTGGACTTGACCCTAAACAGATAATCGAGATAAGATCGCTTATAAAAAAGCTCGGAAAGAACCATACTGTTATACTTTCCTCACATATACTCTCAGAAGTGCAGGCTGTCTGCGACAGGATAGTCGTCATCAATGAGGGCAAGGTCGTGGCAAACGATACCGAGGAGAACCTTTCTCATAAACTCACGGGCGATAATAAGTTCCTGTGCCGCATAGATGCAGGCAAGGATATGAACGACGACGTGATGCGTATGGTAAAAAGTATAGACGGAGTTGACAGAGCATTCTGCGATGCCGAACACAAAAACGGCATCTTCGATATCAGGATCGAAGCCAAGGAAGGCTGCGAGATACGCTATGAACTCTTTGAAAAAACAGCTAAGAACGGCTGGACGATGCTGGAACTCAAGTCCGCAGAGATGAACCTTGAGGACATCTTCCTGCGCCTTACCATGGGCGGCAGCATACCCGATGCCGCAGCAGAGGAAAATGAGGAGGCGATAGGCTGATGGGCGCTGTTTTCAGACGTGAGGTCAGGAGCTATTTTACCTCACCTATAGGTTATATATTCATCACCGCTTTCTTTGCATACAGCGGTATCATGTTTTCGATAAACAGTCTGGCAGGCGGCTACGCCAAGCTGGATTCGATGTTCTATTCACTGCTGACTATTATGATAGTCCTCATACCTATACTTACCATGAGGACCATCGCAGAAGAAAAGCGCACCCGTACAGACCAGTGCCTGCTTACAGCACCTGTAAGCCTTGGCGGAATAGTGCTGGGCAAGTTCTTCGCGGCTTTTGTGGTATACGCTGCTGCTGTTTCCATAACACTGGTCATGGCGGTGGTCGTATCGGTATACGGTCAGCCTGACTGGAATGTTATCGTGGGCAACATCGTGGCATTGCTGCTGGCAGGCGGTGCATTCATCGCAGTGGGCATATTCTGCTCATCCCTCACCGAAAACCAGGTGGTGGCAGCGGTCATGAGTTTTATTGCCCTTATCGCCGCATCTTTCATGTCTGTCATAGGCGGACTGATACCTGCGGTACAGGAGGGCAAGTGGTATACCGATATAATAGGCGGTATAAAAACAGCCTTCAACAAGCTTTCGTTCAGCGAAAGATATTATGATTTTACTTTCGGCATATTCAATTTTTCCAACGTTGTTTTCTTTATAAGCGCTGCAGCAGCCTTCCTGTTTTTGACAGTTAGAGTGCTTGAAAAGCGCCGCTGGAGCTAGGAGGTGTCTGCTTTGGAAAATAACGAAGAGAATCTTTCCTCGTTAAAAGAGGATAAGAAAAGCAAAAAAGAAAGCAAGCCCTCGAAAGGTACCGGCAAAAGAGTTAAACACGGCACACAGGCTGCGGTGTTCACGCTGGTGTTCCTGGCACTTCTGGTGCTGGTGAACATAGTTGCCACCACCCTTTTCGAGCGCTATCCCATAAATATCGACCTTACAAAGGATAAGATATACTCCGTCAGCGATGAATCGGAAAACTACGTCAAAAACGTGGATACAGATGTGCTGGTGACAGTATTTGCAAAAGAGGACGAATACACTAACTTTTCGCCCTACACAAAGCAGGCGGCAGAACTGCTCAAAAACTACTGCAAGCTCAACCATAAGATAAACTACAGATTTATCGACATCGACTCAAACCCCGATGTAATAAAGAATTACAGCGATGAGATAGGTGCTTTCGATATCGTGTTCGAGACTTCCGCCAAGGTTGACGGTGAAGAAGTCAAGCGCACCAGAAGACTGGGCGTTGTAGATATCGTCAACTTTGGACAGGAATTCATCGACCAGCTTTCGCAGGCAGGCTACACCGTTGATATGGCTAAGGAGAAGATGGGCGGAGATATGCGTTTCTTCTCGGCATACAGCGGTCAGGTCGAGTCCTCAAACGCCGAACAGGCTTTCACCTCGGCACTGATGACCGTTACCGACCCCGACCCTGTCTATGTGACCTTCCTTACAGGACGCAGCGAAGCCACAGACCCCGTTACAAAAGGCTCACCGCTGGAGTATTTCCAAAAACTGCTGACAGCTAACGGCTATGAGGTCAATACCATAGATATCACCAAGGAGGAAATCCCCAAGGAAACTGATGTGGCTGTCATCGCCGCACCTACCGTGGATTATCTCCCCGAGGAGGCTGCAAAGGTCAGCGACTTTATGCAAAACGGTGGAAACCTGGGCAAACAGCTTATCTATGTGGCTTCCTACAGCCAGGATAAGACCCCCGTGCTGGATGAATTTCTGGCAGAATACGGTCTTGAGATAGGCGAGGGTGTCGTCTGCGAGACCTACGGCGAAAACTATATAAATTCGCCCTACCTGACAGTCGCAGCAGAGGTCTCCGAAAATCACAGAGATAATATGATAACACAGTCTCCCGTGATAAATACCATCTATTCACGTCCCGTCAATACCCTTTTCGATGAGCAGAATATGCTCTTCACCGAAAAGTGCGTAATGTCCACAGATAATGCATATACTGCGGAGCTTACCTATGACGAGCAGTATCAGATGGTCCCGGGCACTCCCCTTACAAAGGGCAAACAGTGCTACATGGCGCTGGGTACAAAATCCAAATTCTCAGACGACGGCAGCACGCTGCTCACAAGCAATATCATCTGCTTCGGCTCTGAATATATGCTCCAGAATAATATACTTTCAGCTGAACAGTATAATAACAGCGAGTATGTTTTCAGCCTGCTGGGCGAGGTATCCCATAAATCCGAGGGCGTGTTCATCAAGCCCAAGACCATCAGCAGCGAGCATTTCGATATAAATGCCAAGCAAAGAGCAGTGCTTATGTGGACATTCATCGTGATAATACCGATGGCAGTAGTCACTGCGGGTATCATAGTATGGCTAAGGAGAAAGAATAAGTAATGAACGGTAAAGTCAAGGGGACGATTGCCTGCGGTATAGTAGCCGCAGGTCTTGCAGGTGCACTTGTGTTTTTAAACCCCAAGGATGATAACAATAACGCAGCCGAAACATCGTCGGAGATTCCTGCTGCGGAAAGCCTGGTCGCTGATGAGAGCGTGCTCATACTCGAAAAAGACGCTGATGAGATAGACTCCGTCAAGGTCACAAACGAGAACGGCAGCTATACTCTCAAAAAGAAAAACGAGCTTTTCCGTGTGGAGGAACTGGGCGAGATCTCACAGGATGATTACCTGACAAACGGCGCTATCGACTGCTGCGGCTGCATGGACGCAGAAAAAATGGTGGAAGAGAACGCCTCAGACCTTGAAAAATACGGACTTTCAAACCCCCGTGGCACCATAGAGATAAGCTATACCGACGGCACTTCCGCTAAGGTCGAGATAGGCGATGTGGCTTATGATGAGAACAAGACCTATGTAAAGACCGACAGCAGCAACGCTGTGTATATGATGAATACGGCAACGCTCACACATTTTCTGGAGCCTGCCACAGTATTCGCCGACCTTACCCTGATCCCCCAGCCCGATGAGAACTCCTGGCCCGAATACGGCAAAGAGGTCATCACCAGAAACGACTGGGATTATAAGGCTGTTTTCGAGAATGACCCCGGCAATAACGAGGGCATCGTTGCAGCACAGGTAATGACCGAGCCCGTTTTTGCATATCTTAACGTTACAGGTTCAACCGATGTTACCCACGGTATGTGGGGACTCAAAGCATCTGACTGTATACTCCCCTTCCCCGATGAGGAAAGCCTGAAGGAGTACGGTCTTGATGAACCACGCTGCGTGGTCGAGCTTTCGGGCGAGGGCTACGACTATACTCTTACCGTGGGCAGTCAGGCATTTGACCCCGATATCCCCGAGGGGGATACCCCCGTGGTGCTGGGTTATTACTGCACTTTAAAGGGCGCAGAGGGCTGCGATGCAGTCTACCTGATACCTACCGAGTCACTGCCCTGGGTAACATTCAAAGTAGAAGATGTGCTCTCAAATCTGATAACTGCGAATTTCGTGGTCGATCTTAAAGAGCTGTCTGTGGAAAAGAATGGTACTAAGACCGTTTACGAGATCACCTCAAACGGCAGCAGCGCAGATGAGACCCCTGCGGAGCTGACAAAAGTCACACAGGACGGCAAGGAACTTGATGTGCAGGAATTCAAGAAGCTTTTCCAGTACATCATAACCTGCCCCACCACCGAGATCTGCTTTGATGAACCGTCGGGCGAGCCCGAATACATCATCACCCAGACCGATAATGAAGGCAGCACCGATGTTATCGAGCTTTACAAGGATAGTGCAAGGCGCTATATCGTTAAGCTGGGCGGCAAGCCATCATTCAGGATACCGAGTACCTGGACAGAGACTCTGGATGAAAATATTGAAAGCCTGAAAAACGGCGGAAAGATCAACGAAAATTACTAAACCCAAGACCTACAAGAAAGGCGGAGAGATCATGAGCGATAAGAAATCATTTTTCACATACAAGGGACTTCCTTTGGTAAGGAAGGGCAACCAGCTTTACTACGGCAATATGTATGACGATTTTGTAGTATGGATGGAGATAAAGCACACCAAGACCGTAGGCGGCATCGAGGTCGCTGACAAGGTCAAGATAAGAAAAATGTCCACCGACATAAGCAAGCCCACCATAGATAAGCAGACCGACACCGACAGCCTTTACGAGGCACTGGATATAGCCTGCGCATGGCTGAAGGTAAAGGCTTGATCTTATCTTTACTATAACTTACTATAATATCTGGCGGAGACCATGGCATGGTCTCCGTTTTTAGGAGTGGAATATGGATAACATAGATATCGGCGGAGTGAAGATAGAGAGGACAGCTGCACTTGCGCCCATGGCATCCGTGGCGGATAAGTCCTACAGGCTTCTATGCAAGGAGTTCGGTGCGGCGTATATGGTAAGCGAGATGATATCCTCAAAAGGGCTGTGCTACGGCGATAAAAAGACCGCCGTACTCTGCGAGATAGAGGCTGAGGAACGCCCCTACGCTTTGCAGCTTTTCGGCGAAGACCCCTATTTCATGGGCAAAGCCGCATACCTGCTGCAAAAATTCAAGCCCGATATCATTGATATCAACATGGGCTGCCCCGTGCCGAAAATAGTGGGCAACGGTTCAGGCTCGGCACTGATGAAAGACCCCGAGCGTGCAGCCGGGATAGCCCGTGAAACCGTCAAAAATGCAGGCTGCCCCGTAACGGTGAAATTCCGTGCAGGGTGGGACGATACCAGCAAAAACGCTGTGGAATTCGCTAAGATACTGGAACAGACAGGCATTGCAGCCATGGCAGTCCATGGCAGGACCCGTATGCAGTTCTATTCAGGCGAGGCTGACCGTGATATAATAAGACAGGTCAAGCAGGCAGTCAGCATACCCGTTTTCGGAAACGGAGATGTACGGGACGGCGCAAGCTGCAAGCAGATGTACGATGAAACAGGCTGCGACCTGGTCATGCTGGCAAGGGGCAGCTACGGCAAGCCCTGGGTGTTCCGTGAGATAAAACATTTTCTTGAAACAGGCGAAAAGCTCCCTGAACCCGACCTCAAAGAGCGCATGGATATAATGCTGCGCCATTGCAGGTATCTGTGCAGGTATAAGGGCGAAGTCAGGGGCATGAAGGAAGCCCGCAAAAACGTGGCATGGTACGTAAAAGGTCTGCCGAATTCGGCTAAACTCAGGGCTGAGTGCGGAGAACTCTGCACCCTTGAACAGGCAGAAGAACTGGCAGCTAAAGTGATCTCGAGGGAGGAATAATAATGAAGCTATCGGATAACAAGATAATGCAGGAGGATGTTGAGAGAGCATCCGCATCAACACTTATAGACTGGAACAAGCTTTCGGGCAAGACCGTGCTTGTAACAGGCGCAACAGGCCTCATAGGCGGACAGATAGTCATGACACTTCTCAACGCAAATGCTGAGAAAGACCTGGGCATGAAGGTCATTGCCGCTGTGCGCAATAAGGATAAGGCAGAAAAGCTGTTCAGCTACGCAGACAAGAACGCTCTTGAACTGCTGGTGCAGGACGTTACCGACCCTTACACCTATGAGGGCGATATCGACTACATTATCCACGGTGCGAGCATAACAAGCTCCAAGGCATTCGTGGACTATCCCGTTGAAACCATCTTCACAGCCATAAACGGCACAAAGAACCTGCTGGAACTTGCTAAGGACAAAAAGGTATCGGGCATGGTATACCTGTCCTCGCTTGAAGTCTACGGTGTGGTGGATTTCGGCATAAGCTCCGTTGACGAGAAGACCTTCGGCAGCATCGACCCCATGAGCGTGCGCAGCAGCTACTCCGAGGGCAAGCGTATCGTCGAGACTTTGTGTACCTCCTACGCCCACGAATACGGTGTGCCCGTAAAGGTCGCAAGACTTTGCCAGAGTATGGGCGCAGGCGTTGGCTATAATGACGGCAGAGTGTTCGCACAGTTCGCCCGTGCCATCATAGAGGGTACCGACATAGTCCTCAAGACCGATGGCAGCACCGAGCGCAACTACTGCTATATCAGCGATGCAGTCACAGGCATACTCACCGTACTGCTCAAAGGCAAGACCGCCGAGGCTTACAATATCGCCAATAAGGATACCCTTATCTCCATCAGGGATATGGCGCAGATGCTTATCGACAACTACCCCGAAAGCGGCACAAAGCTGGTTTTTGATATAGCAGAAGACGTTACAAAGCTGGGCTATAACCCCAAGGTCAAGATGAACCTCGCCACCGATAAGGCGCAGGCACTGGGCTGGAAAGCCGAGATAGGTCTTGCCGAAATGTTCGACAGACTCATCGAAAGCATGAAGCTGGACAGGTGATATCACGGAAAATCACCAAATCAGCCTGCTGTTAACGGCGTAATTTTTTCTATATTTCACGTTGACAAATGCCTCACCGATATGGTAAAATAATTATGTTAATAAAATAACCGAAGGCAAGGACGCTATAATTTTATTATGGCGTCTTTGTCTTTTTTTGCGTATTTGATCTTTTGGAGGTGATGGGGTATGAGCGCCCCGATCAGAACTTTGCTAACAGACAGTGACCCTAAAAAACTGAACCGCTACGGCAGAATGTCCCTATGGGGCGAGATGGGCTATAAGGTCACAGCCGCCGCCTGCGATACTTTGGAGGCTCTGAATAAGCTTGACAGCGGTGAAGTCGAATTTGCCGTGCTGGTCAGCCGCCCTCCCGAGACCGATGCAGAGACTATCCTTTGCCGCTGTAAGGAACTTGGTATCCCCACACTGGTGATACTCCCCCGTAAAAACGGCGAAAGCGTAGGACACTACTTCGGCTTGGGCGCCTGCGATGTCATCGTCGAACCGCCCTCCCGTTCAAGACTGCGCCGTGCACTGCTGAAAGCCCATAGAATGATCTGCAAGGGCACCAGTGAGGAATACCGCCTTGCAGGAGAAAAAGCCTTTGCCTTGCTGGAGGGCAAAAACATAAACAGCGAGTTCATGGGCAAACTTCGCAGCTTCATAGCCAGCTGCGAGGGCGAGACCGCCACTACCTGTTCCGCTGCGGAATATTTCAGCTTCAACAAAGACTATTTCGGCAAGCTTTTCAAGCAGGAAACAGGCATGACCTTCAACAGCTTCTATAACAGCTTCCGCATAGAATACGCCAAACAGCTGCTTTCCTCGGGCAGCTACCGCATAAACGAGATCAGCGAACTGCTGGGCTTTTCCTCGGTGGACTATTTCACGGGAGTGTTCAAGCGCCTGACAGGCTGCACACCCTCGGGTTATCGCCAGACAATAGAATAATGTCATTTTGTACAAATTGAGACTGGACAAATTCATGCAACTGTGATATAATAGTAATGATATATCTTAGAGAAAGGATGCTTTCACAATGCTGCATGAAAAATCCTGCGGTGCCATAGTGTACAGAAAGTACCACGGCAACACGGAAATATTGCTGATAAAGCATATCAACAGCGGTCATTGGTCCTTCCCGAAAGGTCACGTCGAGGGTGACGAGACCGAGGAAGAAACGGCAAAGCGTGAGATACTTGAAGAAACAGGTATCGAAGTCAATCTTGACACCACATTCAGGGAGATAGTGTCGTACTCTCCCAGAAAGGACACGCAGAAGATCGTAGTTTATTTTATCGGCAAAGCCAAAAATACTGACTACAGACCTCAGGAGGACGAGATAGCCGAGATACGCTGGGTCGAGATAGACCGCTGCGGACAGGTGCTCGCCTACGAGAACGACAGGAGCATAGTTAACAAGGCAAAGAAATTCATTATCTGATAAAAGCTCCCAAACACAAGAAAAACGCTGCCCATCGGGACAGCGTTTATTTTTTTATTTGTTTTTGCGGAACACCAGCAGCTTGCTGATGACGTAGTTGAGTACGATAACGATAACGTTCGCCGTTATCTTTGTCAGCCAGAAATTGAAACCCAGCTTTGAATAGCCCACGAACATGATAAGCATCTCCACCAGAAGCGTGAATACTCTTCCGCCATAGAACGATGCGCATTCCTTAGCAATGTTCGCCTTGCCCTGCGCATTTGACTCAAACACCCATATGCGGTTTGTGATATAAGCAAAAGTGACCGAAACTATCCAGCTTATCACCGAGCTTATATTCGCAACCGCACCGCTGCCTGCGCCCAGTCTTTCCATGACCGCCTTGACGATGCCTGCTGTGATGAAGCTGACCACAGTGGTCATCACTCCGAAGAACAGATACAGCAGTACCTCCTTGTTCTTCTTGTAAAAAGGCTCAAAAACTTTAAGAAAGCCCCAGCCCATTATCCTGTCAAAAATATCTTTCTCGTTATTCTCCATTTACTCTCCGTCCTTTCGTCAACAGGACTATTATACTACATTTTCCTCAAAACGTCAAGGCATAAAAAAGGCTGCCGAACAAATGCAGCAGCCGATCATATTATTTTAATAATCCTTTGGCAGACCGCAGACCTCGCAGACCTTTTTGAACACGCCCTTGAAATTTCCGCCGCAATGCCTGCACCGTCCCTGCTTTTGCAGATATATCTCCAGCCACGGAGTAGAAGCGAATATCTCTGCAAAATTATCGGGGATCTTGCCTATGCTCACATCTTTCAGTGAGCTGCACCCTGCAAAGGTGCGCACCCCCGAGCCGTCTGTCTCGAATTCCACCGCCGCAGGAATGTTTATCGCACTCAGGTTCCTGCACTCCGAAAAAGCCGATGCCCCCAGGGATACCAGCGTCGCAGGCAGTACCATGTCCGTAAGCCCTGTGCAGCCCGAAAATGCAAAGCTGCCTATGGTCTTGACCCCGGGCGGAATGGTCAGCGCCCTTAGCTCACAGCAGTCCGCAAAAGCATAGGAGCCTATGGTCTTTATATTGCCGTTCAGTTTTATATCCGTTAGCGAAGCGCAGCTGCGGAAAATATCGTTTGCCAGTTCACGCAGTCCCCTTGAAAGCTTCACCGCAGCCAGCGCTGTACAGCCGCAGAAAGCCCCCGGACCTATCATGGTCACACTGTCGGGCAGGTCGATATTAGCCAGCTGCACACAGCTGTTGAACGCATTCGAGCCTATCCTCGTAAGCGTCGATGGCAGCTCCACCGTTTCCAGCGAGCGGCAGCCGAAAAATGCGCCCCATCTGCCCTCGCCCGAGCTCTGTATCTCCGTGACACCTTCGGGCAGCACGACCTTGCGCAGACCCTCACAGCCCTTGAAAGCCTGTCCGCCGATGGCTGTCACGCCCTGCGGCACCACCGCCACGGGACTCGTGCCGCCGTAAGCCTCCAGCACCCCCGAGCGTATATCGAATTCCACCACAGGTCTTTCATCATATACAGGCGGCTCGTCCATCATTTTCGGCACAGCGAATGCCGCACCGCAGCTTCGGCATACCGCTGTATCCAATTCACTGTCCACGGGGTTTATGTCGCCGCACATAGGGCACGCCACTTCTATTTCAGCCACCTGCACTCACCTGCCTTCCTCGACCACCATTATAGGGTAGCCTTCCATATATTTTTTCACTGCAAAGGGATTTTCGTCCGCATATGCGAAGATCTCTGGTGCAAGCTCCTTTGCCAGCGCCTGTATCTCGCAAAGCGGTCTTGTCTGCACTACGGGGCACACCGTTGACAGCACTATCACCCTGCGTCCGTCAAGCTTCATTACCCTGAAAGGCCATATCCTGCAATCAAAGGGCTTTTCCGTCCCCATCAGACAGCCTTTTTCATGGTCGAGCAGCGAGCAGTAATACAGATCTCTGTCAGGCTCTTTTTCCATTTTCAAAAGATAGTGATCCTCAAGCTCCAGAAATTCCTGATCGGGCTTGAACTCACCCAGTATCTTGTCATGTGTCTCACGGTTTATTACGGGTGTCTCCCACAGGTCGTAGCTGTCAAAACAGCAGCACAGCCTGCATTTCGCACATTCTTCCCTTGAAAGCAGCTTGCCCAGCATAGTGCCTTTCTCTCCTTAATCTGTGTATATACTTCCGCCCAAAAATTCCCTTACCAGCGAATCATTGCCGATAAGCTCCGTATCCAGAGGCTCTACCTCCTCCAGCAGCGAGAGTATGCTTGCGTACTTATCAAAATCCTTATAGCTCGTGCTCTGCTTACGCATCTCGTCCAGCAGCAGACCCTTGTAAGCCGCAGGCTCGTAAGCTATGTAGGTATCCAGCGAGAATTCCTTCTCTTCCTCCGCACGGTACTTAAAGGGCAGTATATACTGCTCCTCGCCTTTTGATACATTCTTGAACATATCAAAGGTCTCCGCAGGACCACGTCCTCTGCACCTTTCGTCCCTTATCAGGCGGCGCATGAGCCTTATCATCGAAGGGTGCACAAGTGTGCCATCCTGAAGCTCTATCCTCGTTCTTACGCTGACATACATACATCTTGCGAAATCCCCTGCGCCCCCCGTTACCAGCGGATTGAGCGCATGGATACCCTCAAAAACGATGATGTCGTCCTTGCCTCTCTTGAACAAAAAGCCGTCCGAAGATGACTGCTCGGCAAAATTGAACTTAGGTATCATGACCTCCTCACAGCGTGAGATCTTCTCCATATGCTCGTTGAGCTTGTTTATATCTATCCTCATGGGCGACTCGTAATCGGGCGAGCCGTCCTCATTTACGATATGCTCAAAATATCCCTTCGGCAAAAAATAGTCGTCCATCGAGATAGTATGAGTGTGTATGCCCATATTATCCAGCATATTATCTATCTTCAGTGCAGATGTTGTCTTGCCCGAACCCGATGGTCCCGAAAGCAGTATAATAGGTTTTTCTTTATGTTCATCTGCTATACGCTCTGCGGCTCTGCGCAGCTTCTTCTCGTACTTCTCGTTGCTCTCTTCAATGAAAACGCCCTGCTCCGCTATCCTGCGGTTGAGCTTATTGATGTTGATCTTTTTCATACGATCACCAGCCTTTTTATGTATTTCTCACGGAGCCCCTGCCCCGTAATATTTCGTTTTGATCTCATCTGTTACACTAATATTATATCACAATTTTAAACTGATAGCAATAGACTTCCGATATCACATCTTACAAACTTCCGCACTCATCATTGTGCACATTTCCAATACCGAAATCCGCCCGAATTTTGTAAGAAACAAACAGTGTCCCCCATCATCTTATATGAAAAGATGAGTCCCCCACCGTTGGTATCTCCGTAACTTCCATGCGCTCTATATAGATAAATCTTGCGCTTTTTATGTCCTGTATCATCCTGTCGATGTCTGCCTCTGTACCCTCAGCCTCAGCTTCCACCGAACCGTCATACAGATTTCTCACCCAGCCCGTGATACCGCTGCGCTGTGCCGCATGGTATGCGGTAAAACGAAAGCCCACGCCCTGAACTTCGCCGTAAAAAATAAAATGCTTCCTTATCCTTTTCATGTCCGTTTCTCCATAAAAAATATGCCCGATATGATGATATTATACCATTCACTTAATAGTAAAGCTCTCTGTTTTCAGATCGCAATAGTATCTTCCGCTATCTGCCGTGAATTTCAAAACGCAGTAATCGGGGTCTGTCACTCCGCCCTTATAAAACATCGTGTCACCCCTGCGCCAGATCATATCCTTTGTTTTTTGATCGGTGAGAACCTCCATCTTCCCTTTCAGCATAACCCCCTCATACCTGATAATGCCTTTATGATAAAAATATATGCACGCATTCGGGTTTTGCAGATATTGCTTTACTCTCATGGAAGAAGTGTTCGTCGAAAAATAAAAGTGCTGTAAGCCTTCCATCTTTCTCGGTTTCAGCATAGCTTTCACATTCGGGTATCCCTCTTCATCCACAGAGCATATAAAAGCTACCTTCTGCCGCCCGATAAAAGCCTCTATCTTATTCTTATCCATAGTTTGCCTCCCACTTTCATCTATCACCAAAAACGACCTGCGCTCATGTCACAGGCCGTTTATGACGTTTCATTTTATAGTAAACGACATTAAAATTTCTACATTTCACACTTGTCGGAACTATGATACTTGTTTCGATGAGTGTGAAATGTACAGAAATTTATGTCGTTTAATATATATCACGCAGTTCGATATTTACCTCACCATGCTTCTGCTTCTTTTCGAGATACATATTCTTGTCCATCTCTTTGAGGAATGCATCGGGGTCCGAGTCGCCCACAAAGGTGCTCGTGCCCAGCGAAAATGACAGCTTGTAAGGCTTCTTGCCGCTCTCATTGAATTCCTTTTCCTCACGTCTTACCGCATTGACCACCTCATCAAGCTCATTCCTGCTGTCCCCGGGAATAAGTATCATGAACTCGTCGCCTGCGTAGCGTATCGGTATGGCTTTGCCGGGTACTGCCCGTTCAAGCAGCCTTGACATCTCCACCAGCGCCTCATCGCCCTCGCTGTGACCATATGTATCGTTTATCTGCTTGAAACCGTCCATATCCAGCATAATGCCCAGTATGTTCAGCTTGCTGTTGCGGTACTGGTTTATGGTGTGGTTGAGATAGTTACGGTTGTAAAGCCTTGTCAGCGGATCAAGATACATAAGCTCATTTTGCAGGCTCATATGCATACTTACCAGTCCTATCGCCACAGAACACCAGGTCAGCGATATGCCGTACACGAACATCTGTATCACCGCACAGATAAGTATAGGTATCAAAAACATCCATACAGGCACGAATTTTGTCATGCCCATTTTCTTCTTGTGCGACCTGCGTATGAATACGCTTGCGAAAAGATAGAAGTATGTCAGCATGAAATAGTAGGGCGCCGCTGTGCTTCGCTGATATACTCCCTCTGAATCTATCACGAATACCAAGCCTGTAAAGGGGTTTATCAGCAGCCCCACAAGCCCTATCGCCCCGGGTAAGCATATCTTTTTCAAGGTCGATATCACATGACGGTTGCTGGCATAAAGTCTCAGGTCAACATAAAGGCACCACAATATGCACACAACGATATTTGTCACATAGGTGAATGTATCCATGATAAATGCTGTCACCACGGTAGCTTTTTCCGTTTGCTCGTTACAGAGAAACCCTATGGTATCAGCCACACATGAAAGTGCCGTCAGTATACACATTACCGTGAACACCCTGTCGCTCAAAAGCCTGCGCTGTCTCACAAGGCTGCTGCTTATCATCAGCACCGCCAGTATCAGCACACCCATGGAATTCGTTACGATTATTGCTTGCAGGTTCATCCGCATCCCCCCTATTTATGACTCAATATATCTGTTATATACATTATATCACATATTTTGCCAAAAGTAAAGACAGTTTCCCAAAAGTAAAAAGGGCACAAAAGCTTGACAAAAGCCGATATTTGGGTTACAATAAAAAGAGTTATTGTAAAATATGGAGGTCAACGAGACAATGTCTGAAAAAAACAGTTATTCAGGCAGGATAGCGGCTTTTTACAAAAAAAATGAGTATACGATACTGAGGGTCCTGTTCCTGCTGGCACTATGCTTTTGCGGTATGCTGTTGAGATACAAACTTTTCCCGAAGGTCTCGGGAGATGTGAACAGCTTCCTGATACCGTGGTACAATTATATCAAAGACCACGGCGGTTTCAGAGCAACGGGTGATAAGATAGGCGATTATACGCCGATGTACTACTACTTCATGGCGGCACTCACCTATACCAAGCTTGATATAAATGTGGGGCTGAAACTTATCTCCATAGTGTTTGACTTTATCATGTCCTTCTATGTGATGAAGATAGTCGAGCTCAAAGAACCCCACGATTCTCACCTGCCCGAGATAGCCTTCGGCGTGGCATTCTGCCTGCCGTCGGTGGTGATAAACTCATCTGCCTGGGCACAGTGTGATGTCATATACACCACGTTCTTAGTGATCTGCCTGTACTATCTCCTTAAAGGCAGGGACAGCCTGGCACTGATAATGCTGGGCATATCATTCTCATTCAAGATCCAGTCCATATTCCTGCTGCCGCTTATAGGCATACTTATCATGAAGCGCAAGGTACGCTGGCGGACGCTACTGTGGATACCTGCGGTATATGTGATGTCCATAATCCCTGCGACCATCGCAGGCGGCGATTTCAAAAGACTGCTGACCGTATACCTTTTCCAGTCGGGTCAGTATCCCCAGCTTACGCTCTCCTTGTCAAACATCTGGGCGCTATGGGAGGGTATGGAGGATGCCGAGCTTGGTTCTGCGGGCATATTCTTCGCAGGTGCAGTGGTCATCATCATGATGTACTACTATATCACCGACAAAAAGCTGACCATAACCAAAAGCACGGTCATAGGCATGGCAATGATGTCCTCGTTCATCGTCCCCTTTGTGCTCCCTCATATGCACGAAAGGTATATGTATCTCACCGAGATAATGTTCGTGCTGTTCGCTTTCTACTACAAAAAGCGTGCATGGCTCATTGCGACCTCGCAGTACTGCACCGTTCAGTGCCTTTCGAGATTTCTCTACGGTCACGACTCAATGGATATGAGATGGCTGACCTTGATACAGATAGTGAACATAGCGTTCGTTTTCTATACCCTGCGTGAGGAGATAGCCTCACCTGCGGATAAAAAGGTCATCAAGATGCTTTTCGAGAAAAAGGCTGAGAAAAAGCTTATGGAGTCGCTTGAAGAAGAACGCAAAGCGGCAAGAGCCCTTAAAGCTGAGCTTACCGAGCCAACTGAGTCCGCACCCATAGACGAGATACCTTCAGAAGTATCTGTAAGTAACGAAATCGAAGTATAAAATAAAGAGCTGCTGCATCACGCAACAGCTCTTTTTCTGTATGCCTTATCAATAGCTCTTCTTATCCTCTATCTGCTGATATTCACGGAAAACTTCCAGACATTCCTCCCTGTCCAGTTCCTGTGAGATATTATGGGACTCCGAAAAGAATATCTTATCTCTGAAACCTATGGCATCTGTATCCGATATATTGCAGCCATAGTATACCTTTTCGATATTCGCCCACAATATCGCACCCAGACACATTGGGCAAGGCTCTGCTGTTGTATATAATTCACAGCCCGAAAGGTCAAACGTCCCCAGAGTTTTGCAGGCATCCCGTATCGCCATCATCTCACCGTGACAGGTAGGGTCATTCATTCTGATGACCTCATTGTGTCCCTTGCCTATGACCTTGCCATCCTTGACTATCACGCAGCCAAAAGGTCCTCCGTGGCCTGAATTGATGCCCTCTCTTGCCTGCTCGACCGCAATTTTCATATACTTATCCATGGTTCACCCCCATATCTTAACCCTTTGCTATATACCAGCTTTGCCCTTCCCCTACAGAGACCTCCATAGGTACATCAAGCTTCACCGCATTTTCCATCTCTTCCTTTAGTACAGCCGCAGCCTTGTCCTTGTCAGCCTGCGAAACTTCTATTATCAGTTCGTCGTGTACCTGTAATATCAGCCTTGCATCGAGCTTTTCAGCTTTCAGCCTGTTGTAGACCTTTACCATAGCTATCTTGATTATGTCTGCCGCCGCACCCTGTATAGGCGCATTCATTGCGGCACGCTTGCCGAATGCCTTGGTTATCTTGTTTGCCGCCTTCAGCTCGGGGATATATCTGCGTCTTCCGAAAATAGTCGTAACATAGCCGTTCTTCTCGCCGTCCTCAACCGTGCTGTCCATGAACTGCGATACCTTTGGGAAATTATCGAGATAGTTCTGTATATACTGCTTTGCTTCTTTCTGGGTAACACCTATATCCTTCGAGAGCGAGAACGGTCCTATGCCGTAGATTATACCGAAGTTTACAGCCTTTGCCGCACTCCTGAGCTCGGGTGTCATCTCACTGACAGGCACCCCGAATACCTGCGAAGCCGTCATGGTGTGTATATCAGTACCCTCCGCAAAGGTCTTCTGCATATTCTCATCGTGGCAGACTGCCGCCAGCACACGCAGCTCTATCTGGCTGTAGTCCGCATCCAGCAGAGTATAGCCCTCGCCCGCAATGAAGAATTTTCGCATATTCCTGCCTATCTCCTTGCGCACGGGGATATTCTGCATATTTGGCTCGGTGGACGATATGCGCCCTGTTCTGGTCTCCGTCTGCTTGAAGACACTGCGCACTCTGCCGTCTGCCTCGACCTCTTTCAGCAGTCCGTCCACATAGGTCGAATTGAGCTTGGTAAGGGTGCGGTAATCCAGTATCAGCGGCACTATCGGGTGCTTGTCCGATAGCTCGTCCAGTACCTCCGCATTGGTGGAATAGCCCGATTTTGTCTTTTTGATGACGGGCAGACCCAGTTTCTCAAAAAGCACCTCGCCCAGCTGTTTGGTGGAAGCGATGTTGAATTCTTCCCCTGCCAGCTCGTATATCTTCGCCGTGATGGTGCCTATATCCTTTTTCAGCCCCTCGCCGAATTCACGTATACCGTCCGTGTCCGCACGCACGCCGTAGTGTTCCATCGAAGCCAGCACCTCGCACAACGGCAGCTCGATATCGTTGTAAAGGTGCATCATATTCGTCGTTTCCAGCTGTGTCCTGAGATTTTCAGCCAGTGCGGGCAGAGTTGCCACGTCCGCATATTCTTCAAGGTCCGCACGGTATATCACTTTGTAGGTCAGCGAAAGATTCTCCACCGTGTACTCCCCTGCCTGAGAATTCAGCAGATATCCTGCCAGATCACAGCAGAAAGTCAGCCCGTTCAGATGGGTGTCGTTATCAAAGGCAAATTTGTGCGCCCTCTTGCCCTCAAAAGTGATCTTCTCACAGCCGCTCTCGAAGAATCTCAGTACCACACCATCGAAATCCCAGTCGCCCTGTGCCAGCTTGTAAAGCTTCTCCTCGAAGAACACCTGTATGCTTGCCCCATCGAATATGAAAGCCGCCTTTTTCCCCTCGGTCATTGTCGATATAACTTCATCGTTCAGCGTCAGATCGAGTTCGTACTTTGGCAGATCCTTCAGCTTCACCTTGGTCTCCTGATCTGTATTCGCCATCTTGGTATCGCTGAGCCCCAGTCTTTCCATCAGCCTCAGCATCTCCAGCTCGGTCAGCATCTCTCGTGCCGCCTCGCTGTCGGGACGCTGCAGCTTGTAAGCCTCCATGGACTTCTCTATGGGCACATCAAGGCGTATCGTCGCCAAAAAGCGGCTGTCCAGCGCATCCTGCCTGCCGCATTCCAGCTTGCTGCGCACCGATTTCGTCAAAGTCAGTTCGTCAATGCTGTCATAAAGCCCGTCAACACTGCCCGTCTGCTGTATCAGCGAGAGCGCAGTCTTTTCACCTATACCACGCACGCCCGAGATATTGTCCGAGGTATCGCCCATCAGCGCCTTTACCTCTATCATCTGCAAAGGCTCGACCCCGTACTCGTCACGTATCCGCTGAGGAGTATATATCTTTGTCTCCTTAGTGCCTGCCAGCCTTACCGTGACCTTATCGTTTATAAGCTGAAAGCTGTCACGGTCACCTGTGAGTATGAAACATTCGTTGCCGCTGTCAGCCGCCGCCCTCGAAAGAGTACCCAGTATATCGTCCGCCTCGAAACCCTCACACTCCACGGTCTTTATACCCAATAGTTTGAGCAGCTTGCGTATCAGCGGCATCTGCTGTGCGAGGTCATCGGGCATACCCTTTCTGTTTGCTTTATAGGCAGAATTTGCCAGATGCCTGAACGTAGGCGACCTCAGGTCAAAAGCCACAGCCACACAATCAGGCTTTACCTCGGCTATTTCTTTAAGATATATATTCATAAATCCCGTGATGGCATTGGTGCTTATGCCCTTTGAGTTAGTAAGCACCTTTATACCGTAATATGCACGGTTCATGATACTGTTTCCGTCGATACAAAGCAGTTTCATTTGGTTGCCTCCCTTTAGCGAAAAGTTATCGGATATATTATACCACAAAACAGACAAAAAGTAAAGAAATAAAAGAAAGCTCCGAGCGCAAAACCATGCACCAAAGCAAAAAGCGGTGACGAGGCAAGCTTTGGCTCAAGCAAATGTCAAAATCTTTGATTTTGATATTGTTCACCGAAAGGCTTGCGGGAGCGTGAGGGCAGAGCCCTCACATCAAGGCACAAAAAATACGTTCTCCACAAAATCAGGAGAATGAAACTATTAAATCGGGCGGCGATGAAACAAAATCCCTGAACGTGCTCCATCTAACTGTAACGACAAACAGCCGTAACGAATCGGCGTCCCGGGCTAGGGTGAACTACCTTTGCCGACCAACTATTGAACGCTACCGCGTGCCTGTTTTTACTTTTAAGCAAAACTACGTGACGAATCGGCGTCCCGGGCTAGGGAACTACCTTTGCTGACCAACTATGTTGAGATACCGAGCGCCTGTTTTTCCTATTAAACAAACAGCCGTGACGAATCGGCGTCCCGGGCTAGGGTGAACTACCTTTGCTGACCAACTATGTTGAGATACCGAGCGCCTGTTTATTCTATTAAACAAACAGCCGTAACGAATCGGCGTCCCGGGCTAGGGTGAACTACCTTTGCTGACCAACTATTGAACGCTACCGAGCGCCTGTTTATTCTTTTAAACAAAACAACGTAACGAGTTGGCGACCCGGGCTAGGGGGCTAGGGTGAAAGTTCGGTGAAATGTGGCTGTCTGCCTTGATTTTTTGGGGAATAGGTGCTATAATTAAGGTTGTTTATAAATATTGAAAGGACGGAAAGTAAATGAAAATATCCGAAAATACCGATAACCGTGTCAGGAAAAGCGCAGTCTGTATAATGGCTGCTGTGCTGATGATGTGCGGCACACTCGCTTCCTGCGGAAACAGTCACACAAAAACCACCGACAGCAGCGCTGAAACTTCTGCACCAAGCGCAGATGAAAGCACGCAGGAAACTTCCGCACAGGATGACAGCGGCTCTCAAAATGCCGCTAATACCGAGTTTGTGGCAGACCTGCTGCCCACATCAGATGAGGACATCGGTGAGAACAGCTTTATAATCACCCTCCGTGAGGATAAAGCTCCCATCACCTGCGAGAATTTTGAAAAGCTTGTCAGCGAAGGCTTCTATGACGGCACCACCTTCCACAGAGTCGTTAATGACTTCATGGCTCAGGGCGGCGACCCCGAAGGCACGGGCATGGGCGGCTCCGGCACAAATATCAAGGGTGAGTTCTCCGCCAACGGCGTGAAGAACGACCTCAAACATATGAAGGGCATCGTTTCTATGGCAAGGGCACAGGATAACGACAGCGCTTCCAGCCAGTTCTTCATCTGCTATGATGAAGTAAGCTTCCTTGACGGTCAGTATGCCGCTTTCGGTCAGGTAACTCAGGGCATGGAGGTTGTAGACCGTTTCCTGAACGTTGACAGAAAGCTCAATTCCAGCTATGAACTGGCAGAGCCTATACAGCCCATCACCATCACCAAGGCTGAAATGATCGACCCCGATGCAGACGGTCATAAGAGAGCAAAGTTCACTATGGATTTCACCGAGCATGAGTTCAAGGAAGGTAAGTTCATCATCACCCTTAATGCCGAAAAAGCCCCCATATCCTGCGAGAATTTCGAGAAACTCGTAAACGACGGTTTCTATAACGGCTCAAACTTCCACAGAGTTATCGACGGCTTCATGGCACAGGGCGGCGCACCTGCTTCCGCAGAGGAAATGACCGATACCATCAAGGGCGAGTTCACCGAGAACGGTGTGGATAACGACCTCAAGCACGTTAAGGGCACAGTATCCATGGCAAGGGCTGAAGACCCCGACAGCGCATCCAGCCAGTTCTTCATCTGCTTCGATACCTGCGAGAACCTTGATGGCAAGTATGCAGCTTTCGGTAAAGTGACCGAGGGTATGGACGTGGTAGACGGCTTTACCTCCGTTACAAGAGGTGTCAGCCAGACAGGTGAGGTCTCTGTCCCCAGTTCACCAATAACCATCGTCAAGGCTGAAATGATCGACCCCGACGAAAACGGCAATCACAGAGTTGAGTTCACCGTGAACTACTGATAATAATATTATACGATAAAAATATGCTCTTCCCGACAAATATCTTCTCGGGAAGAGCTTTTTTTCACGTTAAAAAGTCTTGGCAGGGCTTGTAAAAAATCGCATTGTGTGTTATAATTATTATGTACAATTATTTCTATAATAAATCACATTTTTTTGGAGAATATCGAATATGAAAGTATATAAGCTGTCAAAGCGGCCGCTGGCACTGATATATGCGCTGCTGGCTGCAATACTGCTGCTTATAAGATTTGCACTTAACCTTATACTTGATCTGGTGGAGCGTTTCGTACCGGGGTACAGCGGCTTTGCAGACTACTATGTGCTGTTGCCTCTTTGGGTCATCGCTGCACTGTTTGCGGTGCTGGTGCTGCCATTTTATTTCCATAAGGCGAGCTTCACCGTGTCAAACAAAGAGATAACTGCCAAAAGCGGACTGATAGTGACCTCAAAACAGTTCATGCTGACCTCAGCCGTTAAATCCGTAACTGCCATATTCCTGCCGCTTGGCAGGTTCACAGGTATGAATTTCATCGTGCTGAATGCATTGGGTTCAAGGCTCGTGATGCCTTTCCTCTCAAAGCGTGATGCGCAGGAGATCGCCGATCAGGTAAATAATTCCATCAGAAGCAGAGGTGAGCAATGAGCGGCGAATACAAAGGGATACGCGGCTTTTTCAGAAAACGCCAGCACCCCATAAAGATACTTACGTATATCGCAAAATACCTCTGGCTGCTGCTTATCCCGCTGGCGAAATACCTCATAGCCAATAAGTTCGATTTTGAGAGCTGGCTGCGTGCCAACTGGATAGATATACTCACCCTGTCATTCGTCATAGGCTACGGCATATTAAGGTGGGTGTTCATCTATTTCGAGATAGAAGATGACTGCATAATCTCCCACACAGGCTATTTCGGCATCGAAAAGACCAGAGTGTATTTCAGCGAGATGTCGTCCATGTCACTGTGCCAGGGATATATCTACAGATTCATGCGAGCCTGTACAGTATATATAGATACAGATGCCAAGAGTATACAAAACACTGATATACGGCTGGATATCAGCCAGAAACAGGCATTCTATATCTACGAGCTTGCTACAAAAAAATGCCGCAGCAAGCCGAAATATATCTTCAATTCCCAGAAAGGCAGCCTCATCATATTCTCGCTGCTGTTCTCATCTACCCTTTCGGGTATGCTGCTGACGCTGACTTTCATATATCAGGCTTACCGCATAGTGGGCAGAGAGATAGAGGAGCAGTTCCTTGAAAGAGTGAACAGCGAGCTGGAAAAACTCACTATCCACATACCCAAATATCTGATAGTCGCAGCGCTGGTCGTAATGGGCAGCTGGCTGGTGTCTTTCCTGTCGAACCTGATGCGCCACTGGAACTTCACCTGTACAAGATGTGAGGATATGCTGCTCATCAGCAGCGGCAAAGGCACAAAGCGCCGCCACATCATCATGCGTGACAGGATAAACTATATCGACTATCAGCAGTCCATGCTGATGAAGCTGTTCGGCATATGCTCTGTGTCCGTACACTGTACAGGCTACGGCAAGCGCAGGCTGGAACTTTCAGCCCTTGTACCCATCACCACCAACATCTCCGCAGAAACTTCTGTCAGGCTGCTTATGCCGGGCGTGCCTACGGTGGGCTATGATGTGCGCACAGGCATCAGAGATGTGTGGCGCTTCATAACAATGCCCCTGATAATATGCCTGCTGCCCGGAGTTGCCTACTCGGTGCTGTGCAGGATAATACCAAGTTTTGAGCTGGTGGTCAAGACCATACCCGACTGGAAAAGCGCCCTTACAAACCTATCGGTCATATCCATGGTACCGCTTATCTGGATGGTCATAGTGAAGTTCCAAGCCACATTCAACACAGCCATAGGCTTTGACGGCGAACACTGCGTGCTGTCCTACTGTAGGTTTTACCGCTTCCACCGTGCCTCGGTAAAGCTTGACCGCATAAGCAAGATAAAGGTCAGCCGCAACCCCTTCCAGCGTATGAACGGCACCTGCCATCTCAGAGTGTACACCTCGGCGGAAAGTTCAAGCTGCCATATCATAAAGTGTTTGAACTATGATTCGCTGATCTTGGCTATGCGGAATGCGGGTCTGTGGGAGAATGAAGAAATAAAGGAAGAAAACTATAGTAACTGACTTTAAGATTTCTACATGGATACTTGTTTCGATGAGTGACCATGTACAGAGATCTAAGTCGTTCAATAGTTTAATATATATAAGAAAGGCAGATAACGACAATGAAAAAACTGAACAAAACCAAAAATGCTCTCGTACTTATGACGGCGATGCTGGCATTGTGTGCCTGCGGAAATGTCAAACAGGGCGAAACAAACTCACGCCCTGCCGCAGAAACAGGATCAAGCAGCATGACCGAAGCCGTCAGCGAAACCTCCACTACAGAGGAAGAAAGCAGCTCCCTCAGCGAGAGCAATGCAGAAAGCACACCCGATACCTCTAAGGAAGAGAGCGAGCAGACCTCCGACGACGGAAAGATAGTTCCGGAAGATGTAAAGTCCGTATCGTTCAGGTATTATATCGGCTACAATATCGCAACAGGTGATGCTATCAAAGATTCGATACCCTGCTATACAATTGAGATCACAGGCGACGATCTGGAGAAGTTCAAGGAACAGCTCCCGGGTCTGACAAAGATAGATAAGGATAAATTATCCGAAGAAGAAGAGCATATGATGTCCCACGAGTTTTGGGACAGTTACGAGTTGAATGTCAACGACGATGTCTATATGTTCATCGGCAAAAAATACGGTATGGATCGTGACCATAGATATATGTTTGAATTCCCTGCCGAGCTGATGGACATCGTAGAACGTACTGCGCAGGAATACAACGATAAAAATGTATACAGATACCTTACCTCGGACAAGATGACCGTTACGGACAAGAACGGCAACTCGTCAGAAGTCACAGACCCCGAACAGCTGAAAAAAATGCAGTCGATACCTTATTATGCTGTAGATCTTTCAGATGAAGACTTTGGCGACGAGACTGTTGCGTATGTGATAGACACTCATGACGGTGAACAGCTGGACATATTCTTTGCAAGTGTGCTCGGAAAGCTGCATCATGCCGATGGTACAGAGGAATACGTATACACAGATAATATGGAGGATTATCTCGACAGCATCTATAAATATACTGATAGCTGGCGTGCAGAACACGGTATAGAAGAATAAACTATGGCTGAACTGAAAGTTACGATAACCGAGATCATCGAGGCAAACACCTACCCCGACCTTGCCGTGGCAGAGTTTACCGACCGTTTCGGAAAGGTACATATCCTACGGGACAAGCTGCCTGTATTCTCAAAGGACGATCTTGATCTGACCGTCCCGAAAGAAGGCATCGCACGGTGTACCATTATGGATAAAAATGCAGACTTCTGCACCATATCCCTCCAATATCCCGATGATATCGAAGATGATGAGGGCGAGCAGCTGTTTGAGGTGGATAAAAGCCTTGTAACGGAAGATGCCGAGAACAGCGCAGAAATGTGCAGCCCGTGAGATATCCCCGGTTCGAGAGGGTCATGGCAGAGTACGATGATCGTATTATCAGGAGGTAAATTATGGAAGATATAGCTGTACGTCTTAAAAGACTGAACGACACAGGATATACAGATATTACAGTATGGCTGAAAGATGACGGAAACACCATTGCTTTCAGCACCAATGTCGAGGGAAAAGAATACTCATCAGAAAACGAGGACACATTCACGGCTTTTAAAATGCTTAAAGATGAACTGCTGAGCGGCGGCTATAAAATGTGCTGTGCAGGTGCAATGGAAAATGCAGTGCAGTCAGGCATGATGGCAGGCAGCGACAGAGTGTATCTTATAAAAGAAGGCGAAAAGCCCAAGCCCTCCGATGCTGTGGGTATGTTCGACTATATGGAATAACGCATAACAGATCAACGATCAGGTGGTGAGAAAAAATGCCAAAATTTGACGAAAGCATGGAAAGTATGCTTGATACCTTTATGTTTGAAACGGGCGAGCTTTTGCAGAACCTTGATGACATACTCATGCGTGCCGAACAAGCGGAGGATATAGCCTCCATCGAAGATGATGACATCGCAGAGATATTCCGAACGATGCATACCATCAAAGGTTCGGCGGCAATGATGGGTCTGCAAAATATGTCTACCCTTGCCCACGCCATGGAGGATATGTTCTTCATAATCCGTGAGAAGACCTATGTCCGCACGGATAAAGGTGCGCTGTTCGACCTTTTGTATAAAAGCTCCGACAGCCTGAAAAACGAGCTTGAAAACCTCCCCGATGAGGATATCCCGCTTACGGATTTCACCGAGCAGATAGATGAGATACATAAGCTGGCGGCTTACTTCAAAGGCGAGGGCGAAGGCGGCGAGGACAAGTCCGATGCCCCTGCGCTGCCCGATAATATCTTTGAAAACGGCGAGCCCGAGAATATGCAGACCTATCGGGTCATGTACAGCGAAAGCTGCGCTATGCCTGCGGCAAGGGCAATGGTGCTCATACGCAAGCTGGGTGCAGTGGCTGAGGTCTGCCGCACTGTGCCTGCCGACTTAGATGACGATAATGCCGATGACGGTATCAAGAAATTCGGTCTGTTCATCAAGCTGATAACCGATGATACCGCTGCGGTGGAAAAGATACTTGCATCGGGTCTTAATGTGGAAAGCGCTGTGCCTTTCGTCAAAGATGACCTGAAAAGCGGCGGTGCAGGGGCAGCTGCCGAGCCCGAGATAAATGTGCCCGACGGAGTTTTCCTGCCCGATGAAGACGAAAAGCTGCTGACCTATCAGGTGACATTTACAAGCACCTGCGCAATGCCCTCCGCAAGGGCAATGGTCATGCTGCGCAAGCTTGGCGCTTTTGCCGAGGTCGCAAGAACAGTTCCGCCCGATCTGGACGACGAGGGCGCAGATGACATAATACAAAAGCAGGGACTTTTCATAAAACTCATCACCGACGATGTCAAGGCGGTGGAACAGGTGCTCGACGAGGGCAGGAACGTTGAAAGCGTCATACCCGTGAAGCGCCCTGCGGCTAAACCCGTGGAAGAAGTAAAGCCTGCCGAACCCAAGCCCGAGGCCGCAAAGCCGCAGGAAGCGCAGGAGAAAAAGCCCGCTGCCCCGAAAGCTCCCAAAAAAGAGCATAAGGAGCAAAGCCTGCTGACCGTCAAGCTGGAAAAGCTGGATAAACTGCTTGATCTGGTCTCCGAGATAGTCATAACCGAAAGTGCGGTCATCTCCTCCCCCGACCTGCGAGGAATGGAGACTAAGCTGGACAGGTTCAATAAATCCTCCCGTGAACTGAAAAAACTCACGGACGAACTTCAGGACGTGGTCATGTCCATACGAATGGTGCCTGTTTCCACAGCCTTCCAGAAGATGAACCGTGTCGTGCGAGATATGAACAACACCCTTAAAAAGAATGCTGTGCTGGTATTCCGTGGTGAAGATACCGAGGTCGATAAGTCCATCATAGATATGCTGGGCGACCCTCTAATGCATATAGTCAGGAATGCCATCGACCACGGCATAGAGTCCCCCGAGGAACGTGCCGCCGCAGGCAAGACCCATCCGCCCACAGTTACCCTCAGCGCAGGGTATGAGTCCAACGAGGTAGTCATTTCCTGCAAGGACAACGGCGCAGGCATGGACGCTGCCAAGATAATGGCAAAGGCAAAAAAGAACGGTATGCTCACCAAGCCCGAAAACGAATACACCGAGCGTGAGATATTCAATTTCGTTGTAGCGGCAGGTTTTTCCACCAATGAGACTGTCACCCAGTACAGCGGACGTGGCGTCGGCATGGACGTGGTCAAGCAAAACATCGAAAAAGTCGGCGGCAAGCTGACCGTTAACTCCAAACTGGGCAAGGGCAGCACCTTCACCATAAGGATACCGCTGTCACTCTCGATAGTTGATGTGCTGAGTTTTGAGGTGGGCGGCAGCAGCATCTCGGTGCCTGCATCATCGGTCAGAGAAGCCTTCTCCTGCGATAAGGACAGCTTCATCATCGACCCCGAGGGCAACGAGTTCATATACCTGCGTGACAAATGCCTGCCGCTTATCAGGCTGGGCAGCATACTAAAGCTTGAAAACTCCGTCACCGACCCCACAGAGGGCATATGCATCTATTGCCGTGAGGGCAGGTATGAAGCGGTGCTGTTAGCAGATAAACTGGTGTGCGACCAGCAGGTGGTAGTAAAACCGTTCTCACCGCTGCTTGATGGGCTGCACCTTAAAGAGGCAGGGCTTGCAGGCAGTTCGATACTGGGCGACGGCAGCATGACCATCATACTGGATATGAATTCCGTACTTAACGGCGAAACGGGAGAGGAGGGCGCAAATGGCTGATCTTAACGAGCTTTTTGAGAACGGCGGTCAGCTGCTGACATTCAGTGCGGCTGAAAACTGCTATGGTTTCTATATACTTGATGTGGCTGATATCATCGAGATACCCGAGCTTACAAAGATACCTACCGCCCCCGATTTCGTGCTGGGGCTTATGAACCACCGAGGCAAAGCTGTGCCTGTGATGGACCTCAGACTCAGGCTCGGTCTGCCCGAGGGTGAATTTGATGAGCGCAGCTGCATCATCGTGCTGGAGATAAACACTCTCCAGTGCGGACTGAGAGTTGACAGGGTGCTGGACGCTGAACTTATCCGCCCCGAGGACATAACACGTTCACCCGTTGAAAACGGCATGGTCAAAGGCTTTGTCATACGTGACGGAAAAGAGCGCATATCTATCCTCGACCCTGAGATACTCGTAAGGACCTGACCCCAAACGGCTTTGTGCCGCAAATGAAGTCCCGATGTGCCCCATCGGGACTTTTTTAGATTTATTATGACCTCATTTTCACAAGAAAACCATTGACTTTGAGAGCCTTTAGTGTTAATATGGTTATATAAAGGCAAATATTCTTACGGAGGCAATTTATGAAAAAAGCCATCATCTGTACACTATGTGCTATTGCCGCTTTAAATGCCGCTGCGTGCGGACAAGTAGATAAGAACGTACAAATAAATGATACGAGTACCGCTGACGCAAATATAACATCTGATGAAGATTCAACGACCGCTCATGACAAAGACAGTTCGTACACTTTGGAAGAAGCGCTTAAACATATATCAGATGTTCTTATTTCGTATGATAATGATCCGGATTTTAAAAAGCTAGATATCTATGAGAAAAAGGAAATTCTTACACCTGTAATGGATGAACTGGTCGAAGAAGGCTATATAAAAAGTTATGTATTCTCAATGGATAAGCACCCTGCATCGGTTTCATACTTTTTCGCAGAAGGCGGCTCAGGCTTTTTTAGCTTGGAGGAATATGCACCGGGTGTAAATTAAACCGATAATCATATCTTATATTCTTACGGAGGCAATTTATGAAAAAACTGCTTTTTACATTCAACCCCGTGGCAGGCAAGGGGCTTTTGAAAAACGAACTTTTCAACATCGTCGATACTTTTACACGCAAGGGTTATGACGTTACGGTCTATCCCAGCCAGTATGCAGGTGACGTAAGCAGAAAAATAATAGAAGACGCTGCACAGTACGACCTCGTAGTCGCAAGCGGCGGCGATGGCACGCTCTCCGAGGCTGTGTCCGCCATGCTGGGGCTTAAAGAACGTGTTCCGCTGGGCTATATCCCCGCAGGCTCGACCAACGATGTCGCCATGTCACTGGGACTTCCCCTTAAACCCGTAGAATGCGCAAAAGCCATCGCCGATGGAGTATACTTCGATTACGACATCGGCAGATTCAACGGCAGCACAAATTTCGTCTATGTGGCAGCTTTCGGTGCGTTCACAGAGGTGTCCTACGAAACTCCCCAGGAGTATAAAAACATATTCGGCCATGCGGCATATCTGGCAGAAGCCATGCGTCGGGTCACTGAGATACGTGGCTATGACCTGACCATCGAACATGACGGCGAGGTCATCGAAGGCAGCTTTGTGCTGGGACTTATCTCAAATTCGCAGTCCGTGGCAGGCATGAAAAACTTCATTCAGGACGGCGTGTGCTATGACGACGGCTTGTTCGAGGTCTGCCTGATACGCACTCCAAAAAATCCCATCGAGCTAAGCTCAATACTGGCAGAAGCTGCGATAAATAAACTTACAGGTCCCAACTTCGTTACATTCAAGACCTCCAAGGTAAAAATATCAGGCAAACAGCCCATCGCTTGGGCGCTTGACGGTGAGTCGGGCGGCGTTCACAAAGAGGTCGTGATAGAAAACCTCAAACAGGCAATAAGGCTGAAAATAGGCTTCAATGAGATAACTGCCGAGCAGGAATTCATAAGGCTTGCCGCCCCTGCTGAAAGCTTCCTGAAACAAAGTGCAGAGGAATATCTCAAGGCAGGCGGCAATAACGAGTCAGCGCATACAGACTGAACTCATCACCCTAATATCAATTCGGAGGCAGTAAGATGAATTTAAAAAAGATAGGTGCGGCTTTTCCGGCAGGTATGATCATGCTGCTAAGCGCCGTATCAGCATCGGCAAATGTTGCGCTCCCCTCTTGACAATTGAAGAAATATATGTTATACTATTTCATGTTGATAGCATAGTATCACTTTACCACGGTAAATTATAATCATTATAAATGTAAGGAGTGCATCAAAGTGTCTGAAAAAGCATGGAGAAAAAATCTTATAAATATCGAGCCCTATGTGGCAGGCGAACAGCCCAAGAACGAAAATATAATCAAGCTCAATGCCAATGAGAACCCATATCCGCCTGCCCCCGGTGTGGCGAAGGTGCTGGCTTCTAAGTCTGCAACAGAGCTTAAAAAGTACCCCTCGGCAGATGCTGTACCGCTGAAAGAAGCACTGGCAAAGCGCTATGGTCTCAGTGCCGAGAATGTGTTCTGCGGTAATGGTTCGGACGATGTCCTCGCCACTGCATTCCGAGCATTCTTCAATTCCGATAAGCCCATCGTTTTCCCCGATATCACATACAGCTTCTACCCCGTTTGGTGCGAGCTGCTGAAAATACCCTACATCACCAAGCCCGTTGATGAGGATTTCAAGATAAATGTGAAAGACTTCTATTGCGAGAACGGCGGCGTGGTCATACCTAACCCCAATGCGCCCACAGCCATAGGTGTCGGCAAGGACTTCATCACCGACCTGCTTGATAATAACCCCGATGTTATCGTCATTATCGACGAGGCTTATGTGGATTTCGGCAAGTACAGCTGCGTCGAACTCATAAATAAGTACGATAACCTGATAGTTACCCAGACCTTCTCGAAGTCACGTTCACTGGCAGGCATGAGAATAGGCATGGCTTTTGCACAGCCCGAGCTTATCAGCTATATGCAGGCAGTCAAGGACAGCTACAACAGCTACCCTCTTGACCAGCTGGCTATAGAAACAGGTATCGCCAGCGTGCAGGATGAAGAGTATTTCATCAGTACCGTCGAAAAGATAAAAGCGACCCGTGATAAGTCTGCTCAGGAATTCAGGGCTATGGGCTTTAAGGTCACCGACAGCGAAACTAACTTCCTGTTCGTATCACACCCCAAAATATCCGCTAAGGAAATATTTGAGTATACCCGTGAAAAAGGCGTATTTATCCGCTATTTCAATAAACCACGCATAGATAACTGGCTGCGCATAACCATTGGTACTGAGGAGCAGATGGAAACACTCATAAAAATAGTAAAGGAGCTTATCGAAAGCAGGTGAACTATGTTTTACGACTTCTGCGCATTGAAAGACAGATACAGACAGCATGATGTCCGCACCGAGATATATTCGGCTGTCAGGCGTTTCCTGAAAGCGCCGAAGGACGGCAAACTGCTGGATATCGGCACGGGCAGTGATGAACTGCTGCAAAAGCTTAGCAATATGGGGCTTAACCTCTACGGGGTGGATATTTCCGCCGCCGACCGTGAGCGCAGCATCGACGAGATAGCGCTGATGGGCATGACCGGTATCGATGACCTGCCCTATAACGATGACTTTTTCGACTGTGTCGTTACCTTGGATACTCCCGTACTGTGGGAGGATAAAAAAGCTGCATTTGCGGAGATACTTCGTGTGCTTAAAGCAGGCGGACAGTTCCTGTGCGTGTTCAGCTTTGATGACCGCAGCGGCAAGGGCACTCCCCCCAGGAATTTCCGTGCACAGGCTCGTGACGCAGGCTTTGCGAACGTCACCGTAAAAGTCATGAAGAATGAGGGTATGTATCTGCTGACAGGTGATAAGCCATGCTGACTATCGTTAAAATGAATGAGGAGAATGTCGAGCAGGCGGCACAGGTCGCTGCACAGTGCCTGCGTGAGGCATGGAGCGTCGAAACTTGTAGAAAACAGCTCACAAACCCCAACGACACAACGCTGGTCGCCTTTGAGGCTGACAAGGCAGTGGGCTTTCTAAGCTGCTGGTGCATCGCAGGCGAGGCTGAGATAAACAATGTCTGCGTGCTTCCCGACCACCGCAGAAAAGGCATAGCCAAAGCGATGTTCGATAAACTGGCAGAACTCCTGCCCGATGCCCAAAGCTGGGTGCTTGAAGTCCGTGAGTCAAACACCGCAGCCATCGCCCTTTATGAGTCCCTCGGTTTCTCCCCCGCCGGAGTGCGGCGTGATTTTTACGAAGCCCCCACGGAGAATGCCGTAATAATGGTAAAATAAATCACAAACCGAACCGTACATTACAGTTCGGTTTTTTATAGGCAACACCGCACAATCATTGTGTACCGGATACGCCCAACATCAGTGAAACTGATGTTTCAGATTTTTCGTCAGGTTTTCTAAATTTGACACAGGAAGGCTGACGCCTTTCAAGGAAAATTTGGGAAAGATGACGGAAAATCTGCAAGTGTATGGTGCGCAAAGGCTTTAGTCGGTGGTTGTGCGGTGTTGCCTATATGCAAAAAAAAGAGCCGCCCCGAAGGGTGGCTCTTTTCGTTTCGCTTTTATTCAGCTTTCAGATGATCAACGCTCGTCTTCGTCGTCATCGTCCTTCTTCCTGCGGTTCAGTGCTGCGAAGCACAGACCTATCGCTGCGATAAGCTCTACAGAGTTGATCACTACTCTTGCGCCTGTTCCGGGGTTGCCGTTGCTGGTCGCAGTTGTTGTGGTCCTTGTTGTAGTGGTAGTTGCAGTAGCCTTGCTGGAAGAATTATCCTTTGCAGAATTATCCTTAGCGGAATTATCCTTTACAGGTGTAGGCTTGGACGAATCGCCATTTGAAGAATCCTCAGACTTGCTGCTCTCGGAATCGGGAGTAGTGTCGCCGCCCTTGGAGTCATCATCAAGATCGGGTGTACGCTTGCTGTTGTCGTCATCTGCGGGACGAGAGCTCTCCTCGTAAGAAGGAACTCTGCTGCTCTCCTCAGGCTTATCTGTTCCGTTGGAGTCATCAGGCTTAGATGTATCATCTTCACCTGTTGTAGTATCCTGGTCACGCTCGGAATCATCGTTGTCGATGTTCTTAGCCTTCTTAGCGTCACTAACTCTTATGATGTTGGAAGCTTCATCAAAATCGTAGTAACCCTTGTCAGTATCCAGTTCGGTCTTGCCCTCGGTAACGATGACCTTGCCGTCCTGTACCTTGAACTTCAGGCTGGAGTCGATGACCTCGTACTCATTGCCGTCCTTATCAGTGATCTTGTCACCTGTCTCGATCAGCTCATATTCGCCGTTCTCGAGTTCAAATGTCTTAGTCTCACCAATTACAGATATCCAGCTGAATTCAGTGTTGCCGTCAGTGCTCCTGATTGTCAGTGTTGCACCTGCCAGCTCTTCTTCGCCTGTAACGTCTGTCTTGTTCAGTGTTACAGTGGTCTTGACAGCCTTCTTAGCGTCACTTACTCTTATGATGTTGGAAGCTTCATCAAAATCGTAGTAACCCTTGTCAGTATCGAGTTCGGTCTTGCCCTCGGTAACGATGACCTTGCCGTCCTCTACCTTGAATTTCAGGCTGGAGTCGATGACCTCGTACTCATTGCCGTCCTTATCAGTGATCTTGTCACCTGTCTCGATCAGCTCATATTCGCCGTTCTCGAGCTCAAATGTCTTAGTCTCACCAATTACGGATGTCCAGCTTGCGACCTCATTGCCGTCCTTATCCTTGATGATAAGTGTTGCGCCTGCAAGCTCTTCTTCGCCTGTAACGTCTGTCTTGTTCAGTGTTACAGTGGTCTTGACTGTCTTCTTGGCATCGCAGACCTTGATGATCTCGCTAGCCTCGTCGTAGTCATAGTAACCTGTCTTGTCGTTCTTCTCGGTCTTGTTATCGGTAAATGTTACCTTACCGTCCTCGACCTTGAATTTCAGTTCGGAAGTTATCACATCATAGATGTCGTTATCGACTACGATCTGATCGCCTTCTTCTCTGAGTGTGTACTCACCGTCTTCAAGTTCAGTCTCCCAAACCTCGCCGACCTTAGATGTCCATGTCTCAACTGTATTTCCATCCTTGTCGATCAGTGTAAGTACTGCACCGGGCAGCTCATTCTCGCCTGTGATGTCGAACTTGTTGATCTTGACTGTGGTCTTCTCAGGACCGCCGACCTTCTTAGCGTCGCAGATGGTTATCTCGCTATCCTTGGATACTACATAACCCTCTGTTGCGTCCTTGTTGAGCTCGGTCTTGGCACCTGTTACAGTTACCTTGCCGTTCTTGATGGTAAACTTGATCTCGGAATCTATAACGTCGTACTCATTGCCGTCCTTATCGGTAATAGGCTTACCTTCGTCGGAAGTCTCGGTCAGAGTATACTCGCCGTCCGGCAGATCCTTGATTTCGTGCTTTGTACCGTCAGATACCCAAGTATCGACTACCTCGCCCTTGGAATCTGTAATGGTTATCTTAGCACCTGTTACCTCTTCTTCGCCTGTAACATCTGTCTTGTCCAGTGTTACAGTGGTCTTGAATATCTTCTTAGCGTCGCAGATAGTGATCTCAGTACCCTTGGATACTACATAACCCTCTGTTGCGCTCTTGTCGATCTCGGTCTTGGCACCTGTTACAGTAACCTTGCCGTTCTGTACTGTGAACTTGATCTCAGAGTCGATAACCTCGTACTCATTGCCGTCCTTGTCGGTAATAGGCTTACCTTCGTCGGAAGTCTCGGTCAGAGTATAAGTACCGTTCTCCAGATTCTTAACAACGTGCTTTGTTCCATCGGATACCCAGGTATCAACTACCTCGCCCTTGGAATCTGTAATGGTTATCTTAGCACCTGTTACCTCTTCTTCGCCTGTAACGTCTGTCTTGTCCAGTGTTACAGATGTTCTGAATGCGTCGCATACAACTATGGTGTTGCCTGTAACATCGAAGTAACCCTCGCCGTTCTCACCCACATTAGTTCTGCCATTGTTAGCATCGGATACCTTGACCTTGCCGTCAACGATATCAAATGTCAGTGCAGAGTCGATAACTGTGTAAGTAACGCCGTTATAGGTTATATCTTCTGTACCGGTCTCCTCGAGAGTGTATGTGCCGTCTTCCAGCTGTACCTCCCAAGCCTTATTAGCTGTGGAAGTCCAAGGCTCACCGATAACGCTGCCGCTGCTGTCCTTCAGTGTGAGAACTGCGCCAACAACTTCATTTTCGCCTGTGATGTCGAACTTGTTGATGATGACCTTGTTCTTTGTGATCTTCTGTGCATCACAAACCTTGATGATATCGGTCTTGCTGTCGTACTCATAGTAGCCTGTCTCTGTGTTCTTCTCGGTCTTGTTCTCGGTAACTGTTACCTTGCCGTCCTCGACCTTGAATTTCAGAACAGAATCGATCACTTCGTACTCGCTGCCCTTATCATCCTTGAAGGTCTCGCCTGTCTCTTCCAGAGTATATGTGCCGTCCTCCAGGAAGAACTCCCAAGTTTCCTTGAGCTTTGATGTCCACTCCAGAGTCTCCTGTGTATCCACATTTGTGACTACCAGCTTAGCACCTGCGATCTCCTTCTCGCCTGTGATCTCAAACTTGTTGATCTTTATGTTGTTGGGTCTCTCTGCATCGCAGATAGTGATCTTGTTGTTAGCCTTGTCTGCGTATGCGTAGCTTGTCTCTGATGTGGTGTCCTTCTTATCCTTTACATTCTTGGATACGTCTGTTATCTTACCGTTCTTCACTGTGAAAGTGATCTCGGAGTCGATAACTGTGTAAGTAACACCATCAACTGTGAACTCGCCGCCTGTCTCTTCAAGAGTATACTCGCCGTCGGGCAGTCCCTTGATCTGTGCAGGCTTTGTTCCTGATGTCCAAACGATAGTTTTAGCGTTCTGTGTCGAGGGCTTAACGCCTTCAACTGTAACGTTAGCTATGTCTGCGGTCTTGCTTGTCAGTGTCAGCTGTGCGCCGGGGAGTTCGTCCTCGCCTGATACAGCTGTCTTGCTGATAGTTACATCAGCAGGTCTTTCTGCATCGCAGATAGTGATCTTGTTGTTAGCCTTGTCTGCGTATGCGTAGCTTGTCTCTGATGTGGTGTCCTTATTATCCTTTACATTCTTGGATACATCTGTTATCTCACCGTTCTTCACTGTGAAAGTGATCTCGGAGTCGATAACTGTGTAAGTAACACCATCAACTGTGAATTCGCCGCCTGTCTCTTCAAGAGTATACTCGCCGTCGGGCAGTCCCTTGATCTGTGCAGGCTTTGTTCCTGATGTCCAAACGATAGTCTTAGCGTTCTGTGTCGAGGGTTTAACGCCTTCAACTGTAACGTTAGCTATGTCTGCGGTCTTACTTGTCAGTGTCAGCTGTGCGCCGGGGAGTTCGTCCTCGCCTGATACAGCTGTCTTGCTGATAGTTACATCAGCAGTTCTCTCTGCATCGCAGATAGTCAGCTTATTGCCGTTAGCAACTACATAACCCTCTGTTGCGTTCTTGTCAAATGCGGTCTTGGCAGATGTGGAAGTTACCTTGCCATCCTTCACTGAGAACTCAACCTTGGAAGCTATTACTGTGTACGCCTTACCGTCCCTGTCAACGATCTTTGTACCTTCAACAGCCTCTTCAATAAGAACATAGTCGCCGTCATCGAGATAGAAGGACTTTGTCTCACCTATAACAGAATTCCAGCTGTATGTTGCTGTACCGTTCTTTCTGCGTATAGTGATCTTAGCGCCTGCGATCTCCTCTTCGCCTGTGATGTCTGTCTTGTTCAGAACTACAGGTATTCTCTCTGCATCGCAGATAATGATCTTGTTTGTTCCGTCGAACAGCGCATAGCTTTCTCTGGAATTCTTGTCAGCAGTTGTCTTAGCGCCTCTTGCAGTTACAGTACCGTTATTAACAGTGAAAGCAACTTCACTTGTCAGTACCTTGTAAGTCTTGCCGCCAACTGTGAACTCTCCGCCTGTTTCTTTCAGTACATATGTACCGTTGGGCAGGCTTACCTTCTTAGCGGTCTTGCCGTCAGAAGTCCATTCGTCGATAACTACTGTCTTTCCATCTTCTGCGAAGATAGTCAGCTTAGCACCCTTGAGTTCCTTCTCACCTGTGATGTCAGCCTTGTCGATCAGTACATCGGTGTTCTCGGGTATCTTCTTAGCGTCGCAGATAGTTACAACTTTATTATTGTTAACTACATAGCCCTCCAATGCATTTGCATTGAAAGCAGTCTTTGCGTTTGTAACGGTGACCTTACCGTTCTCGACCTTGAATGTGTATGCAGAATCGATAACTTCATACTCATCAGTACCGTCAGTGATCTTCTGACCTGCTGTTGCAGTTTCCTTCAGAGTATATGTACCGTTCTCGAAACCAACCAGGTCAACAGCCTTTCCGTCGGAAACCCAGGATACGCTGTTGGTCGTCCATGTCAGGCGGGTATTGTCAGCGTTGTATGACTTCATTTTATTCCAGCTGATAGTCTTATCACTGCTTGTGATAGTGATAGTAGCGCCCTTTACCTCTTTCTGACCTGTAACGTCTGTCTTGTTGAGCTTGAAGTTTGTTCTTTCAGCATCGCAGACAGTTATGGTATCTGTACCGAGCTTATAGTAACCGTTGCCCTTTGCATCCTTGGATGTGGTACCGCTTACCTTAGTTACCTTGCCGTTTCTGATAGTGAACTTAACTTCGGAAGGAATGATAGTGTAGGTCTTGCCGCCTACATTGATCTCATCCTGTGCAGCTGTCTCAGCCAGTGAGTATGTTCCGTTCTCGGGCAGACCCTTGAGCTGAACAGCGCTGTCGCCGGATACCCATTCGATACCGCCGCCGTTTACAGCCTTTACAACTGCTGTGGTAAGACCCTCGTTGGTCTTTCTTACGATATTTGCCCAATCAGTTCCGCTAAGTGCTGTGTTTTTCAGTGTCAGCTTAGCGCCCTTGACTTCTGTCTCACCGGTTATATCTGTCTTATTAACGGATATATCAGCCTTGGGATATTTTTCAGCATCACATACAGTGATCTTGTTATTCTGAGCATTAGCCACAACATAGCTGTCCTTTGCACTCTTATTGAATGCAGTTGCAGCAGCCTTTGTGCCGAGCTTAACATTCTTTATCTTACCGTTATCAACGGTAAATGTTACCTTGGAAGGTATTACCTTATAAGTCTCGCCGTCAAGTTCAACAGTGCCGTCACTGTTTGCACCTGTCTCTTCGAGAGTATAAGTGCCGTTTGTCAGACCTGTGAGCTTCAGCTCGTTAACACCGTCAGATGTCCACTGTACAGAGTTATTAGCTGCGCTGAATGTGATGTTGGCATCAGCAACATTGCAGCCCTCTGCCTTCTTGACATTTGTCATATCAGCATTGCCCGTCAGTGTCAGCTTAGCGCCTTTAAGCTCCTTTTCGCCTGTTATATCGGTCTTTGAGATCACGATATCTGTGGTCTGTGCATCCCATACAGTTATGGTCTTGCCGTTAACGCCGAAATAGCCATCGCCGTTTGCAGGCCTGTTTTCATTTGTGGGAGCATTTTCGTCTGTATCAAATTCTACGTATCCTTCATCGTCGATAGAGAATTTGAATTCGCTGGGGATAACTGTGTACTTGCCATCTATAAGTGTGCCGCCATTTGCTGCTTCTTCTTTCAGTACATAGCCTGATTTTTCAGCAGGCAGACCCTTGATGGTCAGTGCGTTTGAATTAGATTCCCATGTTATACCGATGGTCTTTCTGCCCTTTGTGACCTTAGTCACATTGTGAGAAGAATCATTGGTATCATTATAGATATCGTCCCAGTTATCAACATTTTCGTTTGTCAGTGTCAGCTTAGCGCCAACGACCTCACCGCCGCCTGTAACAGCTTTCTTATCGATAACGATATTGGTCTTGTTGTTAGCAGTTGCCTGCTCGTTGATTATATCGAAATGATAAGGTTCAGCCATTGGCTTGCCTGTTGCATCATATACCTTACCGTTCTTTACAGTGAACGATACGGTAGTGCCGTTAGGTGCAGTGTAGCCCTCGGGGATCACAAGCTCCTTAAAGGTATATTTGCCGTCAGGCAGATCTCTGAATGTGAATGCCGATGTGGAGGATGTCCACTTTATAACACCATTATTAACAGAGAAACCGCTAGCATTCTCAGGGAAGTTATCACGGCTAAGCGCAACAGTTCTGTTGCTGTCGTCCTTAGCAGAAAGCTCCAGAGAAACACCTGATAAAGGCTCTCCGCCGATATCGATCTTGCCAAGCTCTACATTAGCATAGAACTTTTCAGCATCACATATAGTGATCTTGTTTGTATTGGTTTCGGAGTCATCAAAGTAACCCTTCTCGTTGCTGCCTGATGCAGCAGCAGGAGCGCCGTTTGTAACGTTAGTTACCTTGTTGTCCACCAGATCAAAGGTAAACTCGGAGTCGATCACCTTATAAGGTGTACCATTCGAGTCAAATACCTTTGCGCCGTTATCGGCAGTCTCTTTAAGAGTATAACCTCTTGCGTCGGGCAGACCTGTTACAGTAACTTCCTTACTGCCCGATACCCAGGAGATACCGCCGTCAACAGCAGTAAACTGTATGCCTTCGTTGGCATTTGCAGTAGCAGTCAGTATAGCTGCCCAGTCGTTTGAAGAGATATTGCTGTTAGTCAGTGTCAGCTTTGCTCCGGGGAGCTCGTCCTCACCGTTTACAGCCTTCTTGGAGATAACAACGTTAGCTTTTGCACCGTTTACAGGGAGCTGTCTGAAACCATTCTGGTGTATCTGACAGTTTACGTTCTCAACTATAAATCCCATTACATTACCATTGTGAGAACCATCCTGTATCTTTATCTGATTTACAGGTGCAAGTATAACGCCCTGGTCTGTCTGACCAAAGGTATATGTTTCGGCGTCATCACCAAGCATATTGAACAGCAGTTTCTGTGCCTGCGGTCCATAGCTGGCTTCAGAGTCATCGATCTTTATATTTCTCATAAATGTATCACCGTCAGAAAGATCGGTAACATTTATAATGAGCGAATAATCCTGAACGCCGTCCTTTGCGTGGATATTGATATTATTGCCACGTAATTCCTCAGAGGTAAGTGTTACCACATTACCGCCCTCTGCACAAGCAATATCAAGAACTCTGTCATTAGGATCTACAGTTTCGGGAGACTTAGTCACCGTTGTCTGACCTACCTCATCTCCACGGGTATCTACATTTTTCCAATACTGCTGATATGTCTGTAATGACGTAAGAGCCTGGAGAAAATCGATATTGTAGGTCACTTCGTTTTTATGGTATATTTCCTTAGCCAGATTTTTCTTTTCATTGAAAGCGTTACTTTTATAAGAACCGTCCTCTGACACGAGCTGTATACCATGTCCGTTATTTATGCCCTCGGTAACGATCCTTACGTTATCGGGTATTATCATGATCCATTGCAGATCTTCTCCGTCCATGCCGTTGGTCTGCTGCACCATTTTCAGCTCATCTGAAAGGCCATCAACATTACCAAATGAGTTGCCTATATAAAGGAAGTTCTCATTCGGGTCAACATATTTATCTACATTATGCGATGTACCAAAGGCATCATTGCCCGACGGGTGGAAGTTCTCGCAGGCAAAAGTACCTTCCATATGGTTGCTCTGATAATAAGAATATGCAAAAGCAGCATACTTATTGGCACTTCCCATATCAGTTTCCGTAGCATATGTAAATGTACCCAGATCAACAAGAGCATTCGAGACCAGGAAATTGCCATTTGTTCCTATGATACTCGTTGCAGCCATAAGACCTGCGGTCATACCTGACAGCATCCTGCCGAACTTGCTGACGTGCTTACCCTTACTAAAGGGATTTCTGATCATATTTTACCTCACTCCTTTTTTATTATTTTGCGTTTTGCGAAAGCCAACGATTCCCTTTCATAACATAAAGCATTTGTTGTGTAGATGATATGTCATCTTTCACCGACCCGATAAGCCGGCACAGGAAAGAGCGCACATATCGTTCAAAGTAAATACTCCCAAGTCTGTCGGTTTCTGGACTGACCTCCCCCATAATTACCATTGCCTTTCGTTAAACTTATCACTTCGGCGCACCATGTCCTCCCGGATAAAAATGCGCTTCCCTCCAAAAAATTACACCTCCTGATCTTATTTTATATACATTATTATTATACACAATTTTGTCACATTTGTCAAGCGCTTTTAACAATTTTTTCAGGATTTTTCAGAGGTTTCGGCAGACAAAAGGGACTACCCAACATATTGTGGCAGCCCCTTTGTATCCTACACATTATTTTGTTCTATTAACCGTTAACTGCCGCAGATCTCATCTTCTTTTCAGACCTGCGAGCTGTGAGACCGCCGTCAACGATGAAATCTATCATCTCGTATACAGCGGAAAGGATCATAAAACCAAAGACCAGTGCTATTGCGAAAGAAAAGTACTCATACCTATTAAAATCGGTCCTTGCGAACCAGTTTTCCCAGTGATCGGCGTTCATGAATCTGCATACTATGCCTGCAACGCCCGTCCCTATAACAAACCAGAGCAGCATATACTTGGTCTTTTCAACACCGCCCGACTTCTCGTTAACATAGCGTTTTATAACAAAGCGGTAGAACGCAGATGCGGCAAGCGGCAACAACAGCCATTCTGCCAGAACAATGATGTGAACTACCGAATAGTTTCCCGCAAGCACGTCAGTGAGCGCAAAAAGCACCCATGCTGCAATATTTGTCAACAATGTGAATACGAGCATTACCGCCATTTCAGACCACCCCTTCTTTATCCGATGCCGCACGGCACGTGCATTATCGGATTTGTATTATCCGTTAAATGTTGTTTTTGTTAAATCGGAGTGAAGGATTTTACATCTAGTTTAAGAGTTGAATTTATTATAGCACATTTCACAAAAACTTTCAAGAATTACTTTGCATGATTTCCATATACTTTTCCCGCATTACATTTGTGCATACTGTTTAATACAAATAAACTTTTGGCAAAATGTTTTTTGAATTATCTCACGCAAGCTCAAATGCAGGTTTTACGGGCATAAGCGAGGCTTTCAAAGTTTTTCTTTTAACGAAAAAGTTTTCTTTGCCAAATTATGTATATTATCGCCGCAATTATTAAAGAAATATACTTTATTCATATTTGCCGTACTTTTTATTTTCCCAAAATTATAGTAAATAAAATCCATGTCGTTTGATCTAAGTTCCATGACCGCAGTCAGCAACAGTTAAAGTATCATGCCCTGCCGTATAAGATCACATCATAGATCACAGCTCCGCCCATTTTTTTGTTCGTGATTTTTATTACTAAATGATTACAGCAGGTGACCTCAGAAAATTTTGTACACTATGCTTAGAGTACATTTTTGCGGACGTTTTCTGTAACCGAAGGATTACACACGGGTTACATTTCAGGGTAAAAAACAGGACGGCTGTTGAAACTTTGAAAAGTTTTCAACATTATTTGCCCCTATATCAAGTTCATACACCCACTTTTAAACAATTTCAACAGAGTTTTCAACATTTTCAAACGTTGAAAACCCACTTCTCAACTGTCCAAAAAAATTCTTGTTACCGTTTTTTAATCGTTTGTAACCTAAAATAAAGCGCTTAAATACGTCCCTTTCTTGCTGCACCTGTTTTCCCCTATAATTCGACGTTTCACCATTTTGTGCAGTTTGCGGCATATCAGAGAAACAAAAATTCTATGGTAATATTGTTGAAAACGCAGAGAAAAAAATCTTAACATCCTGTTTACAAACAAGCTTTATTGTGGTATAATAATGGTGTGATAAATCAACGGCTAACGCCGTAAAGAGGAGGAATATATAATGGAAGATCGTATGCAGACCATACAATCAGGCAAAAACAAGAAGATACAGATCGGTGTCATCCCGGGGCACTATGCCACCAACCACTCACACGTAAATTTCTACGTTGATATGACATCTATCAAGACCAGCATGAAGATGGCTAAGGAAGCAGCCCGTGAACTGGCTGTCACCTATGCAAACACCCATGTCGAGACCATAATCTGCCTTGAGGGCACTGAGATACTGGGCGGTTTTCTGGCGGAAGCGCTTTCGCAGTCGGGCATAAACCAGAACGAAGACATCAACCTCATCACACCCGAGCTCAATGCGGTCAATCAGATGATCTTCCGTGACAATACTCAGAAGAAGATCTGGGGCAAGCAGGTACTGCTGCTTATCTCCTCCGCATCAACGGGCAAGAGTATCGGCAGGGCTGTGGACTGCTTGCAGTATTACAGCGGCAAGCTGGTGGCTATCGGCGCTATATTCTCGGCTATACGTGAGTTTAACGGCATCGAGGTACACTCGCTGTTTACCGACAGTGACCTGCCCCATTACGAGAACTACCTGGCTAATGAATGCCCCATGTGCAAGAACGGTCAGAAGGTCGATGCGCTGATAAACAGCTTCGGCTACTCAAAGCTCTGATCGCCCTGCAATAATTTACAGAACAAAAAAGTGCGTCCACGGATCATTCCGCAGACGCACTATTATTTTTATTTTAAAAGTTATGAATGATCAGTAAGCCTTGCC
Organism: uncultured Ruminococcus sp.; assembly: GCA_902788785.1. GTDB lineage: Bacteria > Bacillota > Clostridia > Oscillospirales > Ruminococcaceae > Hominimerdicola. The sequence continues at coordinate 29,717 of CADALT010000003.1, read as the reverse complement.
CCAGAGTACCATCTTCTTTGCAGGCTTGCCGCAGCATACGCATACATCGCTGATGTTTTCCTGCTCAAAAGGTATGCAGCGTGAACCAACGCCTGTCAGTTCCTTTACCTTGTCCTCGCACTCTTCTTCGCCGCACCACATAGCCTTCACGAAACCGTCGCCCTTTTCTTCCAGAGCCTTGATGATCTCGTCTGTGGTCTTGCAGCTGTAGGTCTTGTTCTCACGGTTCTCCAGAGCCTTCTTGAAGATGCCGTCACGAACTGCTTCAAGCTTTTCATTTACTGCATTCACCAGGTCGCCGAGGGCTACGAAAGCCTTCTCACGGTCGTGTCTGGTGACTATTACACACTGGTCGTTCTCGATGTCCTTGGGACCCAGCTCGATACGAACAGGCACACCCTTCATCTCATACTCAGCAAACTTCCATCCGGGCGACTGGTCTGTGTCGTCCAGCTTAACCCTGATGCCTGCTGCCTTGAGCTGCTCATAAAGCTCTCTTGCCTTGTCGAGCACGCCCTCCTTGAACTGCTGGATAGGCACGATGACTGCCTGTATAGGTGCAACTGCGGGAGGCAGTACAAGTCCGTTGTCATCGCCGTGTGTCATGATGATAGCGCCGATGAGTCTTGTGGTAACGCCCCATGATGTCTGGTGGGGGAATGCCAGCTTGTTATCTCTGCCTGTGAACTGTATATTAAATGCCTTTGCAAAGCCATCGCCGAAATAGTGTGATGTACCTGCCTGCAAAGCCTTACCATCGTGCATGAGCGCCTCGATAGCATATGTAGCCTCTGCACCTGCGAACTTATCGCTGTCGGTCTTTCTGCCCTTTACCACAGGCATAGCCAGCTCCTTCTCGCAGAAATCAGCATAGCAGTTCAGCATACGCTCTGTCTCCTCGATAGCCTCCTCAGCTGTCTCGTGGATAGTATGACCCTCCTGCCACAGGAACTCACGTGATCTCAGGAAAGGTCTTGTGGTCTTTTCCCATCTTACAACGCTTACCCACTGGTTGTACAGCTTGGGCAGGTCACGATAGCTCTGTACGATATTGGCATAGTGCTCGCAGAACAGTGTCTCGGAAGTAGGTCTTACACACAGCCTGTCCTCCAGCTTCTCGCTGCCGCCGTGAGTTACCCATGCAACTTCGGGCGCAAAACCCTCAACGTGATCCTTCTCCTTCTGCAGAAGGCTCTCGGGTATGAACATAGGCATACATACATTCTCATGACCCAGTTCCTTGAAACGTGTATCCAAAAGTCTCTGTATATGCTCCCAGATAGCGTAGCCGTAGGGTCTTATTACCATACAGCCCTTTACGCTCGTATATGCGATGAGTTCAGCCTTTGTGCATATGTCGGTATACCACTTTGCGAAATCCTCGTCCATTGAAGTGATGGCATCGACCATCTTCTTGTTTTTAGCCATTATTTTCAACTCCTGTATCATTATCGGTTTTTTTCTTCTTCCCGAGTGCGTAGATATCCTCATGATAGATCTTATAGTTCGGGTCGAAGCTATCGTCCTTTGAGGACTCAAAAGCGCTGTGCGCTTCATATTCTTCCTGGGGAGAATGTCCCGTGACAGCATCATCTACCCTTTCGGGAGCGCCAAGTCCGCCACGCTCTATTTTTTCAGCCAGTTCGGGGTTCCTCTTCTGCAGCCACTTTGCCAGCTTCGGCGTGACCAGACAAGCCAGCACAATAAACGCCATAACTATACAGCATTTTACTGCCAGCGGTCCCAACAGGCTCAATAATTCACTGTTCATTTTTATCCCTCTATCGTTTCATCGCCGGGGTAGTCCCAGAATCCGCCTTTATGAAAATTCTCATTGCCCAGCGGCTTTGCTGTCAATCTGAACATCACACAGCCGTCGGGACAGACTATCGTTTTGGTATACTTGCTGTCGCCGCCGAGATTCTCAAGATCTCCGCCGCTCCGCACAGCCTCCATCAACGGGTAGAGCATCATCATGGTCTTTGAGCAGATACCCTGTCCGTCCTTGTTGACGGGGCAGCCGTAGGTGCAGGTGTAGGTGTCGCCTATCTCCTCACCGTTGCGGCAATACCTCTCGGTATTGTTTCCCCTGAGAAATCCCGTGACTTCTATATTGAATTCATATTCCTCATCATACCACTTTTTCATGCCGTGCCTCCGTCATATCAGAATCTGAAATACAAAAACGGGTTGAACGAGTTGCCTGCCAGATACGCCACAGATACTATCAGCAGCGCTGTACAGCCCACGGGCACAAAGATACTCGAATACAGCGTGGAGTGTTTCTTCTCGATATATCCGCCGACCGTTTTCATCAGCGGTGTCGAGCACACTATCGCCAGCAGGAAGAGTATCCTGTTCTGTGAAAGCCAGAAAGCAGTCTGTTCGTTCCACAGAGGAAGTCCCCCGAAGCCGAACATATTTTTAAGATTTGAGATCAGTGCCGACGTATCCTCATAGGCGAATATTCCCCAGCCTATGACTATCAGCAGCAGCGCATATATATGCCTTATCGCTTTAGGCGCTTTGTTCAGCACCTTCAGCAGGAAGTTCTTCTCCAGCAGCAGTATGCAGCCGAAGTAAACGCCCCACATCATGAAATTCCAGTTAGCCCCGTGCCAGAAGCCCGTCAGGAACCAGACTATCATGATATTTATGCACTGTCTTTTCATGCCCTTGCGGTTGCCCCCAAGGGGTATATACACATAATCCCTGAACCAGCTTGACAGCGAGATATGCCATCTGCGCCAGAATTCCGTGATGGAGTCCGAGATGTAGGGATAGTTGAAGTTCTCCAGGAATTCAAATCCGAACATTTTTCCCAGACCTATCGCCATATCCGAATAGCCCGAGAAATCGAAGTATATCTGGAAAGTATAGGCGATTATGCCCAGCCAGCTCGCAGCCACACTGAGGTCACCCTTTGGCGCATTCGAGATAGTGTCAAAAAGCTCGCCCACCGCATTTGCGATGATGACCTTTTTACCCAGTCCCACACAGAAGCGCTTTACGCCCTGCGAGAATTTCTCGATGCTCTCCTGCCTGTCCGCCAGCTGTTCAGCCACGTCCACATATCTTACGATAGGTCCTGCGATAAGCTGCGGGAACAGTGCCACATAAGTACCCAGGTCCAGTATATTTTTCTGGCTCTTCACATTTCCTCTGTACACATCTATCACATACGAAAGTGTCTGGAAGCTGTAGAAAGATATGCCTATGGGCAGTGCCAGCCCCGTGGGCTTTATCTGCGTGCCTGCGATACCGTTTATGGTATTTATGAAGAAGTCCGTATACTTGAAAAACAGCAGCAGTCCCATATTCCAGACCACCGCTATTATCATGGCTGCAAGAGGCACCTTGCTGTCCTTCTTTTCTTCGGGCAGCGCCTTCTTGTCCGCCAGCAGACCCGTCACGTAGGCGACCACTATCGATGCTGCCATCAGCAATATGTACACAGGTTCGCCCCATGCATAAAACACCAAGCTGAATAAAAACAGCACCGCATTCTGGCACACTCTTTCCGCCGAGCCCTGCAAAGTCTTCGGTACTGCGAAAGATACCAGCTTCGGCAGAGCGAAATATGTTATCAGCACCAGCGGCAAAAAGCCGAAAAGAAAGGTCGTACTTGAAAAAAGCATAGCCTTAGCCTATTATCTCCTTAGCCTTAGCGCTGTCGCCCGATACGCTGAAGAATACGCAGTTGCCCTTTACCACAATAACTGCGCTGTCAAGCTTGGGAGCCTGCTCGGGCTTGTAGTCGGAGAATGTGCTCTTCTGAGCCTTCAGTCTTGCATCTATAGCAGTCTTTATGGTAGCTGCCATATCCTCGCTGGTAGCCTCAAAGCAAGCTATCTCCTCGGGAGTAGCGCCTGTGGAGCTTGCATATACCTTAGCCTTTGTATAGCCTGCTGCGGGCACGCCCAGTATCTTCTCTATCTTGCCTGCATCGAACTCTACCAGTGAGTCCTCATAGCTTATATCATTTTTGAGCTGGTCTGCAACAGCTGTCACATCAACGTTTGCAGCCTGAGCCTGTGCCTGTGCAGTATCGCCGCCGTTATCTGCCGCAGGCTTATCACCGCATGATGCGAACGAACAAGCTACAGCCGCAGCTGCAAGCACGATACAAAGTGTCTTTTTAAAATTCATTTCAAACTCTCCTTTTGATTCCTTACCGACCGTCAGGTATGGTCGATTATATAGTTCTGCCAGTACAGGCAGTAATCCGCTGTCATGTGTATGCCGTCGGGTGAAGCCTCATCGGGCAGCTTGCCGTCCTCACCGACCACAGCTTCGGAACAATCCAGATATTCCACGCCCAGTTCACCTGCTATCTCCTCGATAGCCTTTGTGAAGGTCGATGCATTGGTATTGTTGACCAGTTCGCCCTTAGCGTCCTGTGATGCCGAAACGGGCAGTATGCCTATGAGGTATATCTTGGCATTCGGCTGATAGCCCTTTATAGTCTTGACCATCTCGGTATAATGTTCCTTGAAAGTATCTATATAGGGCCAGCCCATCTCGTTGGTACCGAAGCTTATGAACACTCTGCCAAACTGTTTTGCGCTGAGTGCCTGCTGTAAAGTACCCGTAGTGCCGTCGCCCTGCATTATATCGGTCGAGGTCAGCACCTTGTCTATATCAAGTCCTACAGCGCAGATGAATGTCGCCATGGGCTTATCCGTGCTGTTCATCATACCGACCGTTCTCGAGTCGCCTATGAATACCGCATCGCTCAGGTCGTCCGCCGTATCCGCCGCCGTCGCATAGGGGTGTGCCTCGGCAGTTTCGCCCGTTGCGTAAGGAGCAAAAGCATTAAGTGCAAGATCCTCATCCTCCGATGATGTTTCCTCCTCGGGCGTAGGTGTCGGCTCTTCCTGCACGGGGGCTGTTTTCTCCTTAACAGGCTCAGCCACAGGCTTATTTTTTTCAAGCACAGCCGCATATGCAGACCAGCCCACCGTGAACACCATGCACACCAGGCACAGTGCGGTGACCAGATTCTGCTGCGCACGTACACGCTTTTTTCTGATAGCTGCGTTTCTTTGTTCCATAGCAAACCTTTCCTCAAGACCTATAGTCTTTAACATAACTAGATAGATATATCATACCATATTTCGCACACTATTTCAAGTACATTTTTAGCTAAAATTTAGCACCTTGATAAAGTGATATAGTATATCATGCCCCGAAAACGTCCTGTCATACTTTTTTCGGCAGAGCATTTATATGTCTGTTATGCACATAGTATGTGCCTGATATTTGTGCAAACATATGTTTTTATATTTTACCCGGACATATTCCATTTAAAGTTGTACATTTTCGTACAACTTTTGATGCATTATCGGCTGTATATATAAAAGTCTTTCCACATGCACGATGGCAGGCTGCCGCCAAAACAGAGCATAGACTGACAGATGCCTGTACAGCGACAGTGTCATACTATGGAGACAGATAAGCATCTTGAAAATCAAATATACATTGCGTTTTTATCCGTTAAACAAAAAGCGGACGGGCTGTCCCCATCCGCTTTGATATCATCAATCATCCAACATTTCATGGAGCTTTACCGCAAGCTTGGATACAGGCAGACCCACCACATTGAAGAAGTCGCCCTCTATCTTATCCACCAGCAGCGTGCCCTCACCCTGTATGCCGTAAGCACCCGCTTTATCCATGGGCTCACCTGTAGCCACGTAGTCATCTATCTCCTCATCGGTCAGTTCCCTGAACCAGACCTTAGTGGTCTCGGTGAAGGTCTCTGTCCTGCCGTTGTGGCTGATAGAAACGCCCGTATCCACCGTATGCGGTCTGCCCGAAAGCATTCTGAGCATACGCTTGGCATCAGCCTCGTCCACGGGCTTGCCCAGTATGATACCGTCCTGCGTGGTCACTACCGTGTCACAGCCTATGACAACAGCTTTCGGAAACACCTTCGATATGCACTCACATTTCTGATATGACAGAAATCCCGGCACGTCCTTTGCGCTCATCGCTTCGGGAACTTCCTCACCGCAGTCCGCAGGTATCACCCTGAACCCCGGGCAGATAAGCTGCATCAACTCTTTACGCCTGGGCGAAGCGGAAGCCAGTATCACATCATACTCCATCATCAGATTTTTAATATTCACCTTTTATCCTCCTGTCAGCTCCAGCTTGTCTGACCATCCCATGAAGCATAGCTCTGGTCCTGTGTACCGTAAGCGTTCGGGTCAGTCCACTGTGTTTCGGTCTGCCACTGGGTCTCGGGAGTCCATTGCTGCTCGGGAGCTGTGGTCTGTGTCCACTGGTCGCTGTTATCGTAGCTTGTATTTGTATCCTGCGGTGCGGGAGCAGTTTCCTGTGTCTGGGCAGCGGTCTCTGCCTTGCTCGAACTGCTGTCGCTGTTTTCTTCCTCGGAAGCGCCTGCCGCAGGCTGTGAAAGCTCAAGCTTTGCGCCCACATAATAATGGGTCAGTATCTGGTCGTAAGTCCAGCCGTTCTCCGCATAGTAATGAGCGCCCCACTGTGACATACCCACACCATGTCCCCAGCCGTAGGAGATGAATGTGAACTCGCCGTCCTTATACCTTATCTCGATGGCATTGGATTTCAGGTCGAACATATTGCACAGCTGTATGCCTGTGAGCTTGCAGCTGTCTCTGCCGTCTATGATGACGGAGTCTATATAGCGCACGCTGTACGCTCTCTCCACAGTGAACCACTTGGTCACATCGTCCGAAAGGCTGATGCCGAATCTGCTCTGGAGCATATTCCTGACCTGATCTCTGGAGAATTTTCTCTCAACGCCCCAGTTAGGGTCCTGAGAATCGTATATACTTTCAACGCATTTAAGGTAAGGCAGATCCATGTTCCAGATATCGAGTGCTGTGGTGGTATAGCCTGCGCTCGATGCGGAATACACCGCATTTATGACCTCGCCGTCATATATCATAGCCTGACCCTCTACTGCATTAACGCAGCCTTCGAGCTTCGATGAATAGCCGTATTTCAGACCTATGGTCGGGGTCAGCCCATGTTCCTTATGGTATCTCAGGTGCGAGTACGCTGCGATTATCTGCGCTTTTATAGCGTCCTCGTCCCAGCTGTCGCCTATCTCATTATTTACCATCAGGCACAGCAGTTCATGGGCATTAAGGCTCATGGTCGAGCCCGAATTTTCATCATGCACCCTGTAATACTCCCCTGCCACGCTTCTTGTAGCGGTAAGGTTCTGGGGAGGATTTTTCTGCGGCTCATAAATGAGCGTATCCTGTTCCGGGAATGGCACCGTGAAATCATTGGGGTCTGTTATACCCTTATTCTCCACCTTGACCGCCTTTGACTTAGTCTCCGGGGTTGACAGGTCGTATTCGCCCACAGCAGCCTTATTGAATTTAACAAAGTCGGGCTTTTCAGCCTCGGGAGCCATCACTTCGATGACCTCAGCCGCTGTCACTTCTTCATCAGTGGTCACGCTGTCCTCGGCTCTCACCACATCATGTCTTGTTTCCGCTGAAGCCTTTACCATCGCCGAAGTCCTGATAACGTGCTCTTCCAGATTATAAGCATTATCCGTCATCAGCAGCATACCGCAGCCGCCTGTTATCAGCACGCCCATTGCCAGCAGTCTGATATGTGCCGCCGCCCTGCCCAGGTCACGGGGATTTTTGTCATTGCTTTTCTTTTTATTCTTGCTCATTGGCTAAATACCTCAAATGCAGATCTTTCCACTTTCGTCTAAAAAAGGGCATATTTCCCTACTCTACCTAGTTTACCAAATAAAGAAAAAAAGTCAAGACAAAAGCTGTTTTTGTCCTGACTTTTCGTATGTCTTACCAAATACTGCACAAAAACCGATCTCTTTGCTTATGCACTTTACCAGTTCTTGAAGTATCTCTGACCGTCTACCTCCAGACACAGCTGAAGGCTCTCGAACCAAGATGCTGAGGAGCCGCCGCAATACGATGGTGCATAATAATATATCGCACCGTTTGTATTATCCTCCCCTGCCAACGCTCTTGCTGCGCAGTCTCTTGTGTTCTGAGTTGGAGTAGTGGAACCGTTGTAGTAGCCGTATATTGCATCAAACTGTGAGGGAGCTGTCAGCACGCCCGAAATAGAATTTGGAAACTGGCTGGATTTTACCCTGTTGATGATAACATTTGCTACAGCGATCTTGCTCGCCTCGGAACAATCTCCGACTTCGCCCTGAAGCACGTAACAAAGCATTTCGTATTCCTCATCGGTATACTCAATGGTGCCTTTGTTAGTTGTATCGGCATTCTTGTCATCCTTGATCTCGATCACGACTTTGTCTTCGCTCTTCTTGTCCTTTTCAGCAGCCGTCTTGCTTTCAGGTGATGTTCCGGTGAAGTTCTCTGTCAGTGCATAGCCTTTACTGTTGCCGTGCTTAACAGAATACCATACGCCGTCTACCGTGCAGCCGTCTACGACTACCTTCTCATCCGCATCTATTACCTCGATGACCGCAGCGCTCTTGCTGGGCTCAGATCTGAGGTTTACGGGTGATACTGCATAAAGGGAAGTCTTTGCGATCTTATTGATCTTGTTTTCTGCTTTTTTGGTCTCCGCAGAGCTGTCAGCTTCAGCCTTGCCTGACTCTGCATCCTTCTTTTCTTCTTTTTCTGTCTCTGTCTTTTTCTCCGTGGCTGATGTAGTCGTCTCTGTGCCTGAGGTCTTCTCCTCTGCGTCAGAAGCGTTTTTCTTCTCCTTTGCAGAGACCTCGGCGATCTCGTACTCATTGATACTTGCCTTTCTCCATGTGACAGTATCAAGTGCGGTATACGCACATTCCTCTCTCTCCGTTTCGGCGGTGTTTACATTCGCAGCTCGTTTGCCTTTGCTGTTCGCCTTCGCATCGTTGTTTCCGAGCAGTCCGATGACACTTATCATACCGACTGTCAGCACGCAGATAGCTCCGCTTCCCAGCATCGTTCCGACCTTTCTCACTGACGGCTTCGCAGTATTCTGCTTAGCTGCCCTTGATCTTTTCTGCTTCATTTTTATCACATTACCTTTCCGGGAACCTCTGTGAGGAGACTCCCTTCCGCAGCCGTGAGAGTTGCTGCGGAGCTTTATATATTTTACACCGAGTTGCCCCGATGTAATAGGCATAAAGCAACTATCCCTGACGGGAGAATATTTGTTATAAAGCCTTACGCTTTATAACTGCCACCCCTGATCGACCTTGTTATTTCCATAACGCTCTCTCCAGAAGGCGGGAAAGTAGATGTCCTTATCATCTTTATCCTGATAGGACTCGACGATATGATCTATATCGTCTTCGGGTGTCAGCTTCTTTGCAACTATTACCCATCTGAGGTTTTCCTCAATGAGCTTAGAGCACGTTGACAGCGTGATATACTTATCATCCGCAGTACACTTGATATCGTTTGTATACCAATTGCGCTTAGTGATCTCATCGTACCAGGTCTCGAACTTATAGTCCTCGTCGTTGAAATCTCTGTAGCCTATGTACTCGAAAAGATTGCCGTCATCGTCTTCTGCTTTGGTATTTATCATAAAGCAGCTGACTATCGCATATTTGCAATTGTTCTCATAGATCGAGTTGAACTCGATTATCGGGTGTTCTTTAAGGAAATCCGCACCCTGCTTATATTCAGACAGGTGTGTGAAGCTCGTGCCGACGTAGCCCATATGGTGACCGAAGATCGTCAGGTTATCCGTCTGTTCCTCGGCATTTATATTGCTCCATGCATCGACGTAGATACTGCCCGATTCGTAGTATTCTCTATCTATGTTCTTATAAAGATAATAATCGTTGTTTTCGCCCTGAAGTACGGGGAAGTTGATGTACTCGTTGCCGTCGTAATCCTCAAGTCCGGGGATCTTGATCCAGCCCACCACATCATCATTTCTTTCCAGCAGATCCTTTGCCCATTCCTGAACTTCACGCTTCTGCTGTTTTACCTCGGGCTGGGCTATCTCGACATCATCGCTGCCCGAATTTTCCTCATAGTTCACATTCTCATCGAACTTAGGCTCATACTGTTCGACCACGTCCTTGGTATAGGACTTGGCTTCCTCGCTGGGCACCAGATAATTCTTCAGCTGATTTATCGACATGGAGAACAGCACTATGGAGCACATGAAAACTATCTTCCTTACTACCTCGCTGCTCTTGTCGCCCTTCCAGGGTATAAAATATTTTACGAACCTTATAAAGAAGTTTGAGTCATCCCTCTCTGTCAGGTTCATCGTTTCATTCGACATTGCCATTTAAAAACTCTCCTCGATCTCGGGAATACCGCAAAGCTCACAGATCATCTGCATGGCTTTGAGCGTAGTCAGTTTTCTTATCATTCCTCTATCAGGATCTTCATATTCATCATAGAGCCGCAGGTCTCTGACCAGCTCTCTTTCCTTATCTCTCACCGAAACATACACCGTACCCACAGGCTTTTCGTCTGTGCCGCCGCCGGGTCCTGCGATACCTGTTATACCCACTGCGATATCGCTCTCAAAAAGCTTCATCGCCCCGAGGCTCATCTCGCCTGCGACCTCTGCGGAATACACTGTATATTTTTCAAGTGTCTCTGCGCTCACACCGAGTATCTTCATTTTCATTTCTTCGCTGTAGCAGCACACGCTGCCTTTGAACATACCCGAAGCGCCCGATACAGAAGTTATCGTTTCTGCGAACATACCGCCTGTACAGCTTTCTGCCGCAGTTACGGTCATAGACTTCTTTAACATATATTTTACTACACTGCCTGTTACAATGTCAATAGTTTCTGTTACCACTTTGTTATCTTCCGCAAAATTCATCTTTCGCTCCTTATTTTTACTGACACTTCATACAAAATTTTCGTCCTCTTATTGAACACTTTGTAAATCTAAGTAATATTTTTAACCTAAAATTCAGCGATTTTTGATCCGATAATGTTACATTTTTGTTACATTTATGATGATTTAGTGTTATCTTTTTTGTACTTTTGTGTTTTTTGAAATCCCGAATTTTCGGACATTTAACAATATCTGTCACTTATTTTACACAATTGACGTGTACGATTTTTCGGACTTAAATCTTAAAATTTGGAAACAACGTAACCCGTGTGTAACCGAAATCGCTCATCGTCAATTTTCACAAATCGAGAGTTTATTCATGCCGGTCTTCGTTTATGGTGAAACTACACTACGTGCAAGCCAAAAATTACCTGTTCTTTATAAGAGTTACTGTAGTCTCTTCCACAGCCTTCTGTATATAGGGCTCGAAGTCGAAGCTGTTCTGTGCCTTTTCGACCTCTTCCACCGAAGGTCTGGTCTTGGGGTGCTTGGGTGTGAACACTGTGCAGCAGTCCTCGTAGGGCAGTATCGAAGTCTCGAAAGTGCCTATTTTACGGGCTATATCGACTATCTCCGACTTATCCATACCAACGCAGGGTCTGAAAACGGGCATTCTGCACGCAGCATCTGTGCAGACCATAGCGTACATGGTCTGGCTTGCGACCTGACCCAGGCTCTCACCTGTTATCAGCGCCTGAATATCCCCTTCCTTATCGCATACACGCTGGGCTATCTCCATCATGAGCCTGCGCATGAGGATAGTGAAAAGCTCCTCGGGGCAGTTCTTTTTGAGCAGCAGCTGTATCTCGGTGAAAGGTACGCAGAAGAACTTGATATCGCCGCACCAGGGGGTCATAAGCTTTGCAAGAGACTCGACCTTCATTCTTGCTCTGTCGGAGGTATAGGGGGGTGCTTCAAAGTGGATAGCTTCGACCACAGCGCCACGCCTTGCCATCATATAGCCTGCCACGGGGGAATCTATACCGCCCGAAAGCAGCAGCATGGCACGTCCGCTGGAACCTACGGGTATTCCGCCTGCACCGTCGATGGGGTCGGTATGTACGAAGGCGTGATCCTCACGGACCTCGACCGTAACGGTAACATCGGGGTCATGCACATCGACTTTCAGGTGAGGGAACTTATCAAGTATCGCACCGCCCAATTCACTGCATATCTCGGGAGACTTATAAGGAAATGCCTTATCGGAGCGCTTTGCGTTCACCTTGAAGGTACGGGCATTCTCCAGTGCCTCAGCCGCATATTCGGGGGCTTTCTCGCAGATGACCCTGATATCCTTCTCCAGCGCACCGCAGCGGCAGAGTTTTACTATGCCGAACACCTTTGAAAGGCGCTCCATATACTCGTCCACGTCAACATCTTCACCCAGAGGTTCAACATACAGTGTTGACTGAGACCTTGTTACCTTGAATTCGCCTGCGCTGCGAAGACGGCGCTTTATCGTCTTTACCATCATGCTCTCGAAAGTGCTCTTATTAAGACCTTTCAGCGCTATCTCACCATACTTGCAAAGGATTATTTCCTTCATTATAACCTTTCCTCCTTGAAAATTTTGTCAAAGACCGTCAGCTCTGATCTTTTACATTTTGTATACGTACTGTTAACATTCTCTATTATAATAGTATAAAACATATGTTTACACTTATTTCAGCCTTGCCAGTTCCTGCTGGGCTTCACATATCGCAGCTTCAAAGGCGATAAGATCGTCCTCGGAAGTATCCGCACCGATGCTTACACGCAGGGTAGTATCCATATCTGCGGGAGATATGCCGAACTCCGCCAGAACTCCGCTTTTCTTGCCCTTGGAACAAGCCGAGCCGCTGGATACGAAAATATCTTTCTTTTCAAGATAGTGCAGCAGCACCTCGGACTTCAGCCCGTCCACCGAGATACTGGTGACATAGGGAGATTTTGTGCCCGTGAAATTGAGCTTGATGCCGCCGTTTTTCTCACAGAGTTCCAGAAGCTTAGTTTCCAGCGCCCTTGCTTTTTCAAGACGCTTTGAAATATCTTTACTGTACTTCTTTACAGCTTCGCCGAAACCGCAGATAAGCGGCACGGACTCAGTGCCCGAACGCTGGGCTTTCTCCTGACCGCCGCCCATAAGCAGCGCAGGTATATGCAGCCCTTTGCGGATATAAAGTGCGCCTATGCCCTTGGGTCCGCAGATCTTATGGGCGCTGACCGATATCATATCAGCCCCGAGAGTTTTAGTCTTGATCGGGAATTTCAGATAGCCCTGAACGCAGTCGCAGTGGGTGATGATCTTCGGGAATTTTCTATGCACTGCCGAAAATATCTTATCCACGGGGAGAAGCGCACCTGTCTCGTTATTGACCATCATAATACTCACAAGAAAGGTATCATCATTGACCGCTGCCATGACAGCTTCGGGAGTTATCTCGCCATTATCATCGGGTGCGATACGTACCACCTCGACCCCAAGCCTTTCAAGTTCGTCCATGGGTCTTGCGGTGGCAGGGTGTTCGATGGTAGTGGTAACGACCCTGTGCAGACGCTTGCCCTGTGACTTATAAGCCCCGAATATGGCGGTATTGCTGCTTTCGGTGGCACAGGAGGTGAAGTATACTTCCTCGGGCAGGCAGCTGAGACTATCTGCCACAGCCTGCCTTGCATCACGCACCAGCAGTTCAGCCTCCAGACCGCAACTATGCAGCGATGAGGGATTACCGAAGGTCTCAAGCCCTTTTACAACACCTGCTTTCGCTTCATCGCAGGGTCTTGTGGTCGCAGCATTATCCAGATAGATCAAATGAAGTCATTCCTTTCATATTTATTACGTTCGTTTAATTCAACATAAATTTTATTATAACACATTCCGACAGCGATTTCAACCGATTTCTATGAACATCGGGGACTTTGCCATGAATATTATCTCTTTTTTTCGGCAGACTATTACCATGTATTTCAAACAGCATGGATAACAGCAGAAGAAAGGATGATGCAGATGACCATGACAAGACGCAGACTGATGCGGCTGTGGATGATTCCTCTGGCGGCGATAGTTACGCTTTCAGTGAAGAACTACAAGCTTATGAAGCGTGCCGAGGCGGCGCAGCGCTCGGTGAACAACAGCTACACTGCCGCCGTTGAAGAACTTGCCCATTCCTGCGAGGAACTCTCGACGGTATTGGAAAAGCAGCTTTACGCAGGTTCGGGGCAGGTACAGCAAAGCCTTGCGGTAGACCTTTACAAGGAGGCTTCCGCTGCTAAGGCGGCGCTTGCAAGGCTGCCTGTGGCGCAGCTTGATCTGGAGAACACGAACAAATTTCTGTCGCAGGTGGGCAACTACTCGCTGTCACTCTCGAAGAAACTGATGGACGGCGAAGAGCTCTCGCCCGAGGAATACAGCAATATCTCAAAACTGTTTGCTTTCTCAAAGACCCTCAGCGACGAGATATGGACGCTTGAGGGTGAGATAAGCGGCGGCGAGCTGACTTTTGATAATAACGAGAGTATGCTGGCTGACAAAGAACCGCCCCATGTGACCGAGGGCTTTACCGATTTCGAGGGCGGATTTGACAACTATCCCAAGCTTATTTACGATGGTCCGTTCTCAGACAATATACTGGAACAGACACCACGCATGACTGCCGAAGCCGAAAAGGTCAGCCGTGATTACTGCCTGCAAAAGGCGGCTATGGCGCTGGATATGAATGTGGGGGACCTGACCGAGACTTCACGCATAGGCGGCAAAATGCCCGGTTGGAGATTTTCAGATGAGGAAGGCGGAGTGTTCTGCGAGGTGACGGAACAGGGCGGATATATCTCGTATTTTCTCAATATGCGAAATACGGGCTACGAAAAAATAAGCCGTGACACCGCCCTGACCAATGCAAAGAATTATCTGGGATACCTGGGTATGAAGTCGATGGACGTGACCTACTACGAGATACAGAACGGTGTGATGACCGTGAATTTCTGCTATGAAGACACGGGCAGGAGGATATACCCCGACTTAGTCAAGGTAAGCGTTGCCATGGACACGGGCGAGATACTGGGGTATGATGCCAGGGGTTTTCTTGTGAACCACCATGAGCGTGAATATAAAAACAAGCTTTATCCCGTGAACCGTGCAAAAGAAGAAGTCTCGCCAAAACTGACGGTACAGACACACCGCCTTGCGGTGATACCCACAGACGGCGCAAATGAAGTGCTGTGCTATGAATTCACCTGCACCTCGGGCAGCGGCAGAAAGGTACTGGTCTATATAAATGCTGAAACTGTCAACGAAGAACAGGTACTTCTGCTGGAAGAAAACCAAAACGGTACACTGACCGTTTGATATATAAAGGAGGATCATATGGAATTCAAGAACTCAAAGACCAAGGAAAACCTCATGCGTGCATTCGCTGGCGAAAGTCAGGCAAGGAACCGCTATAATATGGCGCAGGCTAAGACGAAAGCGCAGCAGCACTACGCTATAGCCGCACAGTTCGGATTTACTGCGGATCAGGAAAAAGCCCATGCAAAGGTATTTTACGAGCACCTGAAAGAACTTTCGGGGCAGGAGATAGAGATCTGCGCCGACTACCCTGTGACCGTCACCGATGATATAGCACAGCTTCTGCATGAGGCGGCGAAGCATGAATCTGCCGAAAGCGAGAGCATCTACCCCGAATTTGCAAAGACAGCCCGTGAGGAGGGCTTTGGCGACATCGCAAGGGATTTTGAGAACATCGCAAAGATAGAAGCCCTGCACGCAAGACGTTTCAGCGCCTTTGCAGACCTGCTTGAAAAGGACAGGCTGTATAAGTCTGACAAGACCGAGGTCTGGACCTGCCTGAACTGCGGATTTATACTGGAAAGCGAGTCTGCGCCCGAGCAGTGCCCTGTCTGCGGAGTGCCGCAGGGATACTATATACGCCTGAGCGAAGCCGCATGGTACGGGCAGAAATGTGAATAATAGTACGTTCAATAAAAGTATACTATAAAAATATAATTTACCTATTGCAATTTTCTGCAAAATAGGTTATAATAGAGCTGTAGCAAAACGTGTAAAGGAGGTTTGAAACAATGGCATATTCAGTAACCAAGGATACAGTTATCGGCGATATCCTGGACAATGATTTTGACGTAGCTCCTCTGTTCATGGAGATCGGTATGCACTGTCTGGGCTGTCCTGCTTCAAGAGGCGAGACTATCGAACAGGCTTGTGCGGTTCACGGCACAGACCCCGAGGCTCTTGTCGCTAAGCTCAATGCTCACTTTGCATCAAAGCAGTAAAGATCGTGATGCCGCAGGCAGGTTCTGCGGCATCTGTTATTTATATCATCGGAAGATATTATCGGAGGACACTATGGATAAAAGGCTACTGACCTGCGCTTCGCTCTGTGTGGGGAGACATATTGCCGACATCGGCACAGACCACGGATACCTGCCATGTTATATGACGGCGGAGGGGCTTTGCGATACAGCCCTCGCCTGTGACACTGCACCTATGCCGCTGGACAGCGCACGCAAGCATATCGCTGAGAACGGACTGGGTGACAGGGTCAGGTGCATACTTTCGGACGGACTGGAGAAAGTTCCGCTGGAGGGGCTGAGCGACATCGTCATTGCAGGTATGGGCGGCGAGCTCATCTTGCGCATACTGGAAAGCTGTACGAAGCTGAAAAATGCTGTGCCGCCGATAAATCTGGTACTTCAGCCCATGACCAAATGGGACACCCTGCGAAGCTGGCTCTACGAGAACGGCTTCACGGTGACGGCGGAACTGCCATGCATAAGCGGAAGGTTCGTATACTCGGTGATGCAGACCCATTACACGGGGGAAACTCCGCCATATGCCTGCGACCTGAGATATTTATACTGCGGTCTTGTCAGTCCTGACAGTAAAGATGGACGTGAATATCTTCTCAGGCAGGCAAAGCGCCTTGCGGCGGCATCGAAGGGCAAGGCGGCATCGGGCGACCATGAGACAGCCTGTGCGATGCAGGCGCTGGCGGCAGAGCTGGAAACTTCACTTTCACATACATAAGAAATTTATGTCGTTTAATATATAAAAAAGCAGGGCTCATCACCCTGCTTTTTGTTTGTGCCTTTATACGATCGCTTTTATACCCTTGATATGGGAAGCTATGAGTGCGATATCGGTAACATTCAGCATTCCGTCACCATTAACATCAGATGCTATGAACCTTACATCGACCAGAGGTTTTATGCCTTTGATATGTGCGGCTATCATTGCGATATCGGTGACATTTATCTCATTATCGCCGTTGGCATCGCCTTTGATATACTCGGGGTCAGCCTCGGTGTATGTGGACTTGATGCCGTTTGACTTGGCAAAAATATCTGCAAAGGAATTCTCTATGCAGGTAAATCTCACCTTTGAGGTATCAGCCGAAACAGTATATATCTCCTCAACGGTCTTGGGGAGTTTTATCTCGGTCAGTGCGGGGAATTTCTTCATTACCGCATCAAGGTCAAGGGCTGTGACACCCTCGCTTATGACGAGCTTTGTGCAGGCAGCGGCAGTTTCATCGCTTATATCGGAGAATGTGGTCATATCCGCATATGCTGAGGTTATGCTGCCGTCGGTATCCTTTTCGGGAGAAACGGTAATGCTCCTGTCGTCCTCGGAGACTTTAACTGTACCTGCTGAGATGGGCTGAGGGCGGACCTCGGGCTGACTGTCATCGGGCTTTGAAGATGAGCTGCTGTCGCCTACAGCCGAGCTTTCTTCGGGCTTTGAGGACGAGCTGCTGTCACCTACGGCCGAGCTTTCATCGGGTTTTGAAGTTGTGCGGCTGTCATCTGACAGAGAACTTCCGTCGGGTCTTATCAGCTGAGGCAAAGCCGCTGTATAGGTCTTGCCGCAATCTTTACAGGTAAATGTTTTCTCGCCCTTTGCATCATAGGTGGGTTCCTTAGTAACGGTACCCTCATCGAAATGATGTCCTGCGGCGTTCCTGTAATTGCCCTTATAGCTGTCGCCGCAGACGGTACAGGTATACTCTGTATAGCCCTGCGCTGTGCAGGTCGGTGCGACAACATTTGAGGTATACTTATGCAGTTTAGCATCTGCATCGGTATGATCGTCTTTCTTGACATCACCGCAGACACTGCACTTATACTCGGTATAGCCGTTATCTTTGCAGGTGGGGGGCACGGTCTTCGTCTTTACATACTTATGCTTGCTCTTATCAATATCTTTGTAATTTTCCTTGACGATATTGCCGCATACCGAACATTTTTTCTCGGTATATCCCTTATCCTTGCAGGTGGGAGCTATCACTTTAACAGTATAGCTGTGACCCGGAGCATGGAATATATGGTCTTTATAGCTATCCTTACATCTTGTACAGGTCATCAGAGTATAGCCGTCCTCGGTACAGGTATGTGCGACTGTCTTTACAGCTTTATAATCATGTTTTAGTGAAGACACGTAATTATCTTTATATGAATAGTCGCAGCGTGAGCATTTATGCAAAGTATAGCCCATATCTGTACAAGTGGGCTTGACGGTCGAAGTCTTGATGTCATGGCCGAGATAGGGTTTATAATCGGTCTTGTAGCTTTCATAACCGCAGACTGTACATTTATGTTCGGTATATCCCGATTCATTACAGGTAGGAGGGATAACGGTTTCCTTCATAGTGTGGGGCACCTTTGGTATCCTGTATTCAAAGCTTTCGCCGCAGTCAGAACAGGTCAGCTTTTCCACACCGTACTCGGTACAGGTAGCTTTCTTGACTATCTTTGAGGTATAATGGTGGTATGCAAAAAAGTTTACCTGATAATTCTTTGTAAAACTGCCGTCCTTTATCTGCACGGTAAATACATCACCGTCATTATAGGCATCAATATCGCTTGGTCTGAAGCATACACATCCGCCCTGACCGAAGCCCTGGTTATCCACATTGAAATATCCGTCATCAGATGATCCGTAGCTGAAATGCCACTGTTTATTATCTGATGCTCTTGTCAGGGTGACTGTCGTGTCCGAAGAAAAGCTCCGTCCTGTTGTAAAGCTCCAGGGTTCATTTTTGCCAAAAAGCTCCACAGGCATATTAGCTCCCGGCCACGCAACCATATATGATGTGTTTCTTGCACCGAAAGAATTATCAAAGCTGTACATCGAGGTAAAGCTTTGGGTCGTAGTCATATTAAATGAGCCTTGCTGCTCTTTTTTCGTACTGCCCACACAGCCAAAGCCCGTATACTTCATGGCTGGATTAAGGCACCATCTTCGGTGTCCCAAACGGTCGATATTTGAGCTGTCCGCATCGGACATCCACTGATGTATCACAGCATAGGTCAGAGTGCCGTAGCCCGATGAGGCATAGCTTGAGCTGCTGCCCGAATAGCTGTAGGACGCCATAGCGATATTACTTTTACTTGTTCCCGTATAGCCTGTATTATACATACTTTCGTCCATACCCTCGGGCTTAGATGGGGTATGTGATATCATTCCGTTGGCTGCATTTACCAGCGAGCCCGTCTGGCACAAATTGGTATACTCGTCACTGAGAGCGACCTCATCAAGTCCTGCGATATAGCGTTCGATATTGAGCGCATTCAAAGCGTGCTGCAATGACTCATCGCTGACCTTGCCGATGGCGTATTTTCCGGGCTCTACCACAGGCTCAACATCATACTTGTCAGCATAATATGAAAACTTTGAAACTTCCTTTGTCTGTGCATACTTCTTACCATCGACCTCTATGAAATTATGATCCATAAACATTGCAGGATGATCTTTGATATATGCACGTATCTCGTCCTGTGTTCTCGGCTGAACAAGATTATTATCATACAGCCCGTTTTCCTGCGCTGCTGCAACAGCCATTCCCGTAATGTACGGTGCGCCCACAGCTGCCGATGACGCACCGAGCATCAGTACAGCGGCTGTGATGAACGAAAATATCTTTCTGCTCACAATATTACCCCCTATTTTGCAGCCGTCGGTCTATGGGAAAATTTTTATGTTATCTACTATATCTCTTTACCGTATGACTGCCTACAGACTTCTCCCTCTTTTGTAGGTATATATAATTATATCACACATCTGCAATCTAATCAATAATACCTCGCATCTTGATTTGATTTTTGTAGGTCTCCACAAAACCGAGAGCTTCTTTTGTGCATCATATCAAGATAGAAAACAGTTCGGTCAGCTTGGTTATCGTGTGAGCCTGCCCGAAGTTTTTTTCGCTGTGCTTACGGTCGATGAGGACCGATATACAGCCAAAGCGATCTGCGGTTTTTATATCTTTTTCCTCGTCGCCTACGAATATCATTTCGCTCTTATCCGCCCCGAAGCGAGCCGCAATACGTTCAAGACCCACGGACGAGGGTTTTCTGTAACCGCAGTTCACCGAGGAGACATACTCATCGAAATAAGGCATCACATCAGAGAAATAGCCTATCTGCATCTCATCGGGCATACCGCAGGCAACGTCTGTGAGGGCGGCTGTCTTTATGCCTTGTTCATGCAGTTTTTCAAGCACGGCTATACTCTCGGGGAAGAGGTAAGGCACGAGTTTCATGGACTCAAAGAACGCATTTATAACGTCATTTATGTTAAACTCGCCTTTCCAGTCAGCTGTGACATCTTTAAAGATATGCTCGGGAGAAAAGTCTCGCTCACGGTAATGAAGTCTGGGATTATAGGTCAGCAGGATCTCACGGGACTTTTCAAGTTCGTCCTCGGTGAGTCCGAGGGCGAGTTTTTCGTTTACATGGTCGAAAGCTTTTGGATAGAAGTCCACCCAGCTATTCGGCATATCTCGGTATTCCATCAAAGTTCCGCCGATATCGAAAACCACAACTTTTATACTCATAACAGACCTCCAAGTTTTTTTCTCCATTCATCTGTAAGACGTTCAAGACCATATGCGGCGTTTGCGGGGCTGGTGGACGGCAGCGTGGATATCTCACGGCCTGTTTTAGCGTGCTGGAAACGTTTATACAGTTTAGCCGCTGTGCTGCCGTTGGCGAAGATGGCTTTTATGTCGCAGTTTTCAAGTATAATGCTAAGGTCTGCCGCAGCCACATTTTTAATGCTGGCATCGGACGAACCTTTAATATCACACTCAGACACCACGTCCCACACAGCGATACCCGAGCGCAGCAGCATGGCACGTTTTTCGGGGATAGTCACGGGTACGTTTTGCCCTGCAACAGCGGCTATGACCGCCCAGAACCTATTCCTCGGGTGGCCATAGTAGAAGCCCTGTTCCCTGGACTTTACCGAGGGCAGGCTGCCCAGGATAAGCACTTTGCTGTTTTTATCATACACGGGTTCAAAGGTATGTACTATATGCTCATATTCTGCCATTTTACCGCCTCCGATACAGTTTTATAGTAAATGACATAAAGGCAGCACTTCCCTGTTATTGCGGTACTGCCTAAATATATTTTAGCTCATAAACACGGGATTGTCAACAGCGCAAAAAATCTCCCCCACCATGAGGTGAGGGAGATTATGTTGGTGGAGATGAGGAGAGTCGAACTCCTGTCCGAAAGCCCATCCAAATGAATTTCTACGAGTTTAGTCGGTTATTTTGGCTTGCGCCGTTTCCCTTACCGTCAGGCAAACAGACACGCCCGGCGGTTCGGTAGACTGTGATACATCAGGGGGCTACAGTCATTGCCCGATGACGTTCACCACTAAGTCGACGCCTTTACCCGAGCCGTGGTACTCTCAGGCAAGACGGGCACTGCGCTTAGGCAGCAGCCAGTTCAAAATTATTGTTGTCGTCTAATTTTAAAACGTACGCCGTTTTAGGAGAGTGCGCTCCTCCACTCGCTTATCACCCTTCAAGACCCCCGTCGAAACCTTTACATCCCCGGATATATTATAAACATCGGCTTTACTGATGTTGCCTGCGAGGTACTTGATATATTATTACCATCCATAGTTTGATAATTCCCATTTAGTCATCATATATTATTGCGCTCTTTCAGCGTTCTTTCGATCTCACGGTCGGCGGCACGCTTAGCCATATCATCACGTTTATCGTGGAGCTTTTTACCCTTGCACAGTCCCAGCGCCATCTTGACCCTGCTGCCCTTGAAATACAGTGCCAGCGGTATCAGCGCAAGGCCTTCCTGCTGTACCTTACCGAAAAGCCTCATTATCTCACGCTTATGCAGCAGCAGTTTACGCACACGTCTGGGGTCTTTATTGAAGATATTGCCCTGTTCGTAGGGACTGATATGCATACCCTTGACCCACATTTCGCCGTCATCAACGCTGCACCAGCTATCTTTGAGGTTAACGCCGCCCTTACGGATACTTTTGACCTCGGTGCCTACCAATTCGATACCGCACTCGATAGTTTCCAGTATGAAATAATCGTGTCTTGCCTTACGGTTATCGGCGATCTGTTTTGTACCTTTTTTGTCAATAGCCATTTGGCAAAACTCCTTTCGCAGACTTTATTTTGAGCATATCAATTATACCACAAATACGCCCTCGTGTCAAGGCGGAGAATATGGTGAAAGCTGCCGCAAAATGCATTATCTCTGCAATTTGATATTATATCTTTCGGGGTGCAGTTTAAGTATTTCGAGCATATGGCCGATATTGCCTTCGCCTGCATACTTTTTCATATCGAAGAAATCCTCGGTAAGTTCGACCCAAAGCAAGTCGTTCTCATCACCGCTGACCTCACACATCTCATTCAGCTGACCCGAGTACACTTCCACAAAGCAGCCATCCAGCGGATAATCGAAGGTCATGAGTCTGACCAGTTCTATCTGTTCGGAGGTGATGGAGGTTTCCTCCCAAAGTTCACGGTAAGCCGCATGGAGGTGATCCTCGTCCTTTTCGATTTTTCCGCCCACCAGGTTGCAAAGTCCCTTATATGGGTCTTTTCTGCGGCGGCACATGAGCCATTTATCGCCCTCTGGGGTCAACACGATGATACAATTATATCCCTGCATAGGTTCTCCTTTACTATAGCAATATAAATGCCGCACCCCTGTTGCGGAGTGCGGCAATAGCGATTATATTAAACCAGCTGAATGATAGCCATCTCAGCAGCGTCACCACGGCGGGGTCCGATCTTTACGATCTTGGTGTAACCGCCCTTGCGCTCTGCATAGCTAGGAGCTATCTCATCGAACAGCTTCTTAGCGACAGCTTCCTTTGTTACATAAGAAAGTACCTG
The DNA here is from genome assembly GCA_902788785.1 of uncultured Ruminococcus sp. Classification (GTDB taxonomy): domain Bacteria; phylum Bacillota; class Clostridia; order Oscillospirales; family Ruminococcaceae; genus Hominimerdicola. Next base: position 6,747 of record CADALT010000003.1, on the reverse strand, counting down.
TCTCTTAGAATGAAGGTCGCCTGCCTTGCCGAGTGTTATCATCTTCTCGGTCATTGCAGCAACTTCCTTTGCTCTGGTTACAGTGGTTTCAATCTTACCGTTCTCCAGAAGGAATGTGACCATAGCTCTGAGCATTGCCTTTCTCTGGTCACTGGTCCTTCCCAGCTTTCTTGTGCCTGGCATAGATTTTCACTCCTTACTTTAATTATCTTCCTCAGAATTGAGCTCATAGCCCAGTGAATGAAGCTTCTCACGTACCTCATCGAAGGATTTCTTACCGAGGTTACGTACCTTCATCATCTCTTCTGCTGACTTTTCGATCAAATCGTTGACTGTGTTGATACCTGCACGCTTCAGACAGTTGAATGAACGCACGGATAAGTCAAGTTCCTCAATGGTCATCTCAAGGATCTTTTCTTTACCCTGGTCGTCTTTTTCGACCATTATCTCCACTACATTGGTCTCTTCGGAGAGATCAACGAAGGGATTAAGATGCTCGTTGAGGAGTTTGGCTGCCATTGATACAGCTTCCTTTGCGGAGATAGTTCCGTCTGTCCAAACCTCCAGGGTGAGCTTGTCAAAATCGGTAATATGGCCTACACGGGTATTATCCACGGTGTAGTTTACCTTCAGTACCGGCGAATAAATACTGTCTACAGCGATGATACCTATAGGTGCATTCTGCATATAAGACTTATTCTTCTCAGCGGAGACATAACCTCTGCCTCTGTCGATAGTGATCTCCATATACAGCTTTGCGCCTGCACCCAGGGTCGCTATATGCATATCGGGCACCAGTATGTCCACCTCAGAATCAGCCTTGATGTCGCCTGCGGTTACTACGCATTCGCCCTCAGCTTCAATGTAGATGGTCTTAGGACCCTCACCGTAAAGCTTTGCAGTCAATCCCTTGAGGTTCAGGATGATCTCTGTTACATCTTCCTTTACTCCGGGGATAGTTGAGAGTTCGTGGTGCACGCCGTCGATCTTAACAGATGTTACAGCCACACCCGGTAAAGAGGAGAGCAGTACACGTCTCAGACTGTTGCCGAGAGTTATACCATACCCACGCTCCAGAGGCTCCAGAATAAACTTGCCGTATGTTCCGTTGCTTTTGAGCTCAGGTGTTTCGATCTTTGGCTTTTCTATCTTTTCAAGCATTAATAACCCTCCTGTTTCAAACAATGTTTATTTGTGTTTGATGTATCCTGTGATCTTCACAGTCTCTGCGTGCTGACCGATGGGGGTGACCCAAACGGTACAGCGCACGGAGAACCGCTATTTGATTACTTAGAATACAGCTCTACGATCAGGTGCTCCTCGATCTCATAATCGAGGTCTTCCTTTACAGGCATACGAATGACCTTAGCTGCCTGCTTTTCCTTATCCATGTCGAGCCATGTAGGAACTGTTCTGCCGGCAGTGGCCTCAATGATCTGCTTGAACTTGGGGCTCTTCTTGCTGTTCTCCTTCAGGGAGATAACGTCGCCTTCCTTGATCCTGTAAGAGGGGATATCAACTCTCTTACCGTTTACCTCGAAGTGACCGTGAACTACCAGCTGTCTAGCCTCACGTCTTGTCATAGACAGACCCATTCTGAATACAACGCTGTCAAGTCTTGACTCAAGGATAGTAAGCAGATTTGTACCTGCCTGGCCTTCCATCTTCTGAGCGATGTCGAAGTAGTGTCTGAACTGCTTCTCCAGAACGCCGTAGATAAATCTCAGCTTCTGCTTCTCCTTCAGCTGAAGACCATATTCGCTTACCTTCTTACGCTTGTTTGCGTTAGGATCACGCTTAGTCTCCTTAGCAACGCCCATTACCATAGGGCTGATGCCCAGATACTTACATCTCTTGAGTATAGGTTCTCTGTTTACTGCCATTTTTAATGACCTCCGTTTTCAATGTTATATCGGGTCCTAAGTCTTATGCAGCCGCAGCTGCCGCTTTACCCGACTTTGAGTTAAACTGTAAACTCAAATCGTATGTTATTACACTCTTCTTCTCTTGGGGGGACGGCAACCGTTGTGGGGGATGGGGGTAACGTCTTTGATGAGTCTTACCTCCAGCTCCTCGGACTGCAGTGCTCTGATAGCAGCTTCACGTCCTGCGCCGGGTCCCTTTACGAATACCTCAACGATCTTCAGACCGTGCTCCTTAGCAGCTCTTGCAGCTGTCTCTGCTGCTGTCTGAGCAGCGAAAGGAGTAGACTTCTTGGAGCCTCTGAAACCGAGTCCGCCTGCGGATGCCCAAGAAATTGTGTTGTTGAATGTGGACTGGATATGAACCTGTCCCTGTTCAATGTTCTTTCTTTCACGACGGCGACGTACAGTCGTCTTCTTCTTAGCCTGAGCCATGCTTCATACCCTCCCTTACTTCTTCTTGTTAGCGATGGTCTTAACAGGACCCTTACGAGTTCTTGCATTCGTCTTAGTCCTCTGTCCTCTTACGGGCAGACCTCTTCTGTGACGAAGGCCTCTGTAACAACCGATCTCTGTCAGTCTCTTGATGTTCAGAGCAACTGTTCTTCTCAGGTCGCCCTCAACTGTCAGATTGTGATCAATATATTCACGAAGCTTTGCTACGTCATCCTCAGACATATCCTTAACTCTTACATCAGGATCTACGCCTGTTTCCTTGATGATCTTTGTAGCAGTCTTCTGACCGATGCCATATACGTAGGTAAGAGCAACTTCGATCCTCTTATCTCTAGGCAGGTCTATACCAGCAATACGAGCCATTATTTAGCTGCACCTCCATTATTGGTTTGTTAGCCCTGACGCTGCTTGTGCTTAGGATTCTGGCAGATAACCATTATCTTGCCCTTCCTCTTGATGATCTTGCACTTTTCGCAGATAGGCTTAACTGAAGGTCTTACTTTCATTGAAATACCTCCTTCGATTATCGGAGCTCAGGGGATGTTCCCCTTGCTCTGCACTTATAGGGAAAGCTTTGCCGCAACCGCTTTGCTTACTTAGCTCTCCATGTGATTCTTCCCTTTGTCAAGTCATAAGGCGACATCTCGACTGTGACCTTATCACCGGGCACGATACGAATGTAGTTCATACGCAGCTTACCCGAAATATGAGCAAGAATTTTATGACCGTTTGTCAGTTCAACTTTGAATGTTGCGTTAGGCAGTGCCTCCACAACTGTACCCTCGACTTCAAGTACATCTTCTTTCGACATTAAAAAACCTCCCCATTCAAAGGTCTTGTCTGCTGATACCAGTCTGGGTCATGTACTGATATATCAGCCGTCTTAACTTCTTGTTCGTCAGCTCTCCGGTATACACGGGTGCATCAGCAGGTGAAATGTGCTTGATGTTCTTGCGCTTGGGGCTTTCCACCTTACGGTGTCTGCCGTCCGCCAGATACACAAAGCCGCCGTCTACTCCCACCGCAACAAAGCAGGAGCCTTTCTCACGGCCTGCCAGCGCCCATACCAATGAGCCTTTTGATATATTTGCCAAGCTTGTCATCACAGTTTGCTGAGTATTACACAGCCGTCCTGTGTGACTGCTATAGCGTGCTCGAAATGAGCGGACCATTTACCGTCCTTGGTCTTTACGGTCCAGTGGTCAGGCATCACCTTTATTTCGGGTGAACCCATATTGATCATAGGCTCGATGCATATGACCATACCTGCCTGGAGTCTCACGCCGTGGCCTGCTCTGCCGAAGTTCGGCACCTCAGGATCCTCGTGGAGATCTCTGCCAAGTCCGTGGCCCACAAATTCTCTTACGACTGAGAAACCTCTGTCCTCGTTATACTTCTGTATAGCGGCACCGATGTCGCCTATCCTTACGCCGGGCTTGACCATTTTGATCGCCTCGTAAAGACTTTGCTCGGTAGAATCAAGAAGTGCCTGAACGTCGTCCGAGATCTTGCCGCAGGCAAATGTTTTGCAGGAATCACCGTGGTAGCCGTCGATATAAGCGCCTGTATCTACAGATACTATATCGCCTTCCATGATCTTCCTTGAACCGGGGATACCGTGGATGACCTCATCGTTCACGGATATGCAGGCTGCTGCGGGAAATCCGCCGTAACCTTTAAATCCCGGCTTTGCACCGTGGGAGAGTATATATCTCTCGACCACTTTATCAAGCTCGTGGGTAGTCATACCCGGCCTGAGTGCTTCACCTGCTGCCTGGAGTGCGCCTGCAGTTATCATACCTGCCTTGCGCATCTTTTCTATTTCCTTATTGGATTTTATACATATCATTTGCAAATTACGCTTTCTATATAAATATCAAGCCTTGAGAACTGCCAGGACAGCTGCGGAGGTCTCCTCCACAGTCTCACGGCCCTTGACGGTGGTGAGCTTGCCCTGCTTCTCATAATAGCCTTTAAGAGGCTCAGTGGTCTCATGATATGTTGCCAGTCTGCTGAGGACTGTTTCGGGCTGGTCATCCTTACGGATAACTATCGGCTTGCCGCAGACATCGCAAACGCCTTCTACCTTAGGGGGCTTGTAGTCCACATGGTAGGTAGCGCCGCAGTCGAGGCATACTCTTCTGCCCGAGAGTCTCTGCTGAATAGTTTCATCGGGAACATCTATCTCGATGACCTTATCTATCTGAACGCCCATAGCGTCCAGAGCCTCAGCCTGGGGAACAGATCTGGGAAATCCGTCGAGAATGAAGCCGTTCTGTGCGTCCGGCTCTGCGATCCTGTCCTTGAGGATACCAATTACGATATCGTCGGAAACAAGAGCGCCTGCGTCCATAGCTGCTTTAGCTTTCAGACCATACTCTGTGCCTGCCTTGACAGCAGCCCTGAGCATATTGCCTGTGGAGATGGTAGGGATGTTCAGCTCCTTGCAGATGTTCTCTGCCTGAGTGCCCTTGCCTGCACCGGGAGCGCCCAAAAGAATGATGTTGTTCATAGTCTTACTCCTTTCTCGATCAGACTTGCTTATTTAAGGAATCCTGAATGATGACGCATCATCATCTGAGATTCGAGAGTTCTTGCGGTCTCAAGCGCAACGCTTACAACGATGAGTATCGAGGTACCTCCCATTGCGAGTGGCATCTTGGTGATAGCACCGAAGATGATCGGGAAGATAGCGATGACACCGAGGAACACAGCTCCCACCAGAGTGATCTTACCGAGTATCCTCTGGAAGTAATCGCTGGTAGGCTTACCGGGTCTTATACCGGGAACGCCGCCGTTGTTCTGTCTCAGGTTATTAGCGATCTCAACAGGGTTATATGACATACTTACATAGAAGTAGTTGAACGCAATGATGAGAACGAAGTAGAGACAAGCGTAGAACGGATGAGTGTACTCAAACCACTTCAGGAGTCCTGCGTAGAATGAACCTGCCTTGGGCTCGCCTGTGAAGAGCTTGAGTGTCTGGGGGATAGCCATAAAGCTCATCGCAAAGATGATGGGGAGAACGCCGCTCATTGCGATCTTGATCGGGATGAAGGTGTTCTGGCCGCCGTACTGCTTTCTGCCTACCACACGCTTAGCGTACTGTATCGGTATTCTCCTCTCGGCATTGTTCATGAAGATGATGAATGCTATCATGAGGATGAATATTACGATGATAATGGGCACGAGTATCATATTCTTGGTCTCGCCGGACTCCATCAGTTTGAACAGACTGAGTACAGCTTCAGGACCTCTTGCGATGATACCTGCGAACAGCAGCATTGATATACCGTTGCCGATGCCCTTTTCATTTATCCTGTCGCCCAGCCAGATAGTCAGCGAAGCGCCTGCTACGAAGCAGAGGATAATGATAACTTCTGTGAAATATCTCTCAAAGGTATGACCTGTGTAGAGCACGATATGCTGACCGTTTACATTCATAAGTGTTCTGTAGTATACCCAGCCCTGGAAAAGAGCGATGGCAAGTGCAGAATACTTTGTGATCTTGTTCAGGGTCTTTCTGCCTTCCATACCTTCCTTGGAGAGTCTCTCCAGAGGAGGCAGCGCATAGGTCAAAAGCTGAATGATGATCTGTGCGTTGATGTATGGACCGACTGAAAGCGCCATGAGTGTTGCCTTCGAGAAATTACCGCCCGAGAGGACGTTCAGGTAACTGAATATGTCACCCGAGTCCTTGCTCGCCTGAAACCAATCGTTCAGTGCTGCGGAGTCAAGGTAGGGCACGGGGATCGTGCCGCCTATCCTATAGATTACGATGATGAAAAATGTAAATAGAAGCTTTCTTCTTAATTCCGGGACCTTCCAGGCATTACGAAATGTCTCTATCACAATTACATCACCTCAGCCTTCCCGCCTGCCTTTTCGATTTTCTCCTTAGCTGCTGCGGAGAACTTAGCAGCCTTGACGGTAAGGTTTTTGGTGAGGTCGCCGTTGCCGAGGACCTTTACGCCATCGAGCTCCTTCTTGATGATGCCCGCAGCCTTCAGCAGCTCTGTGTCAACTACTGTGCCATCCTTGAACTTCTCAAGATCGGATACGTTGATGATCGCATACTTTGTTGCGAATATATTATTGAATCCACGCTTAGGAATTCTTCTTGCAAGAGCGGTCTGACCACCCTCGAAGCCGGGTCTGATGCTGCCGCCGGATCTAGCCTTCTGACCCTTATGACCCTTGCCTGCAGTCTTACCGTTTCCTGAACCGTGACCTCTGCCCACACGCTTAACGTCTCTTACAGCGCCGGGATTAGGTGATAATTCGTGAAGCTTCATGTGTCGCACCTCCCTGCTTACGCTTCGGTTACTTTAATAAGGTGGGATACCAGCTTGATCTTGCCCTGTGTACA